>CP116226.1:0-609640 GCA_038182865.1 Microbacterium enclense
CGACCCACTGCTCGATGCTCGGCATACGGCGGAACTGGAAGTACCCGACGGCCTTGCGCCCGACGAGGTAGAAGACGACCTCTTTCCCCTGCGACCGGAGCAACTCGGCCAGCTCGAGACCCTCGCGGAGGATCTGCGAGTTGAAGGCACCGGCAAGACCGCGGTCGGAGGTGAAGATGACCACGGCCGAGCGGCGGATGTTCTCGCGCTCGGTCGTGAGCGGGTGGTCGACGGACGAGTACGTGGCCACCGCGGAGACGGCGTTCGTCACGGCCCGCGCGAAGGGCGATGCCGGCGCGCACACGCGCCATCGCCTTCTGAATGCGCGAGGCCGCGATGAGTTCCATCGCTTTGGTGATCTTCTTGGTCGTCTGAGCAGAACTGATCTTCTGCTTGTAGACCCGCAGTTGTGCGCCCATGATTTACGTTCTCGTGTCGTCGCTCTTAGCGACGGCCCTTGACGATCCGCTCCTGGTTGACGTCTTCGGCCTCGGCCGCATCGACCTTCTCCGCACCGACGACGCCCTGGTCGTTTCCGGGCTGGAACTCGAGGGCGAACGCATCGACCTTCTTGTCCAGCTCGGCGAGGGTGTCGTCGTCGAGGACGTTGGTCTCGCGCAGCGTGTCGAGCACCGTCGAGTTGCGACGGAGGTAGTCGAGCAGCTCGCGCTCGAAGCGCAGCACGTCGGAGACCTCGACAGTGTCGAGCTTTCCGTTCGTGCCGGCCCAGATCGAGACGACCTGCTCCTCGACCGGGTACGGCGAGTACTGCGGCTGCTTCAGCAGCTCGGTCAGACGCGCACCGCGGGCGAGCTGACGACGCGACGCGGCGTCGAGGTCGCTCGCGAACATCGCGAAGGCCTCGAGCGAACGGTACTGCGCAAGCTCGAGCTTGAGCGTTCCGGACACCTTCTTAATCGACTTGACCTGGGCGTCACCACCGACGCGCGACACCGAGATACCCACGTCGACCGCCGGACGCTGGTTGGCGTTGAAGAGGTCGGACTGCAGGAAGATCTGGCCGTCGGTGATCGAGATCACGTTGGTCGGGATGTACGCCGAGACGTCGTTGGCCTTGGTCTCGATGATGGGCAGACCCGTCATCGAACCTGCGCCGAGCTCGTCGGACAGCTTCGCGCAACGCTCGAGCAGACGCGAGTGCAGGTAGAAGACGTCGCCGGGGTAGGCCTCGCGGCCCGGCGGGCGACGCAGGAGGAGCGACACGGCGCGGTAGGCCTCAGCCTGCTTCGACAGGTCGTCGAAGATGATCAGGACGTGCTTGCCGCCGTACATCCAGTGCTGACCGATGGCCGAACCGGTGTAGGGAGCCAGGTACTTGAAGCCCGCGGGGTCGGAGGCGGGGGCGGCGACGATGGTGGTGTACTCCATCGCACCGGCGTCCTCGAGCGCGCCCTTCACCGAGGCGGTGGTCGAGCCCTTCTGGCCGATGGCGACGTAGATGCAGCGCACCTGCTTGTTGACGTCGCCCGACTCCCAGTTGGCCTTCTGGTTGATGATCGTGTCGATCGCGATGGCCGTCTTACCGGTCTGGCGGTCACCGATGATGAGCTGGCGCTGCCCGCGACCGACGGGGATCATGGCGTCGATGGCCTTGATGCCGGTCTGCAGCGGCTCGTGCACGCTCTTGCGCTGCATGACGCCGGGGGCCTGGAGCTCGAGGGCACGGCGACCCTCGGTCGCGATCTCGCCGAGACCGTCGATCGGGTTGCCCAGCGGGTCGACCACGCGACCCAGGTAACCGTCGCCCACGCCGACCGAGAGCACCTCGCCCGTACGGGTGACGCTCTGGCCTTCTTCGATGCCGGCGAAGTCACCGAGGACGACGACACCGACCTCGTTCTCGTCGAGGTTCTGGGCGAGGCCCAGCGTGCCGTCCGCGAAGCGGATGAGCTCGTTGGCCATGACGCCGGGAAGGCCCTCGACGTGTGCGATGCCGTCGGCCGCGTCGACGACGGCGCCGACCTCGGTCGCCGCAGCGCCGGTGGGCTCGTAGGCGGTGACGAAGTCTTTCAGCGCGTCACGAATGACGTCGGGGCTGATAGAGAGATCTGCCATTGTCTTCCTTCGTTCGTGGGGCTCACGGCCCCCAGATCCACGCCCGCTCGGGCGGAAAGTCTTAGCCTGCGATCCGCTGGCGGAGGTCAGCGAGACGTGCGGACACGCTCGCGTCGATGACGTCGTCCGCGACCTGCACGCGCAGTCCGCCGACCACCGTCGGGTCGATGACGGTGTTCAGCGTGACCGCTGATCCGTACCGTGCGCTGAGCGCGTTCTGCAGACGCGTCTGCTGCTCTGCGCTCAGGGGGGCGGCCGCGGAGACGGTCGCGACGATCCGGGCCCGCTGGTCGGCGACGATGCTCTCGGCGCGACGCAGAAGGGCGCGAACCCGACGGCCCCGGGCGTTCTGCACCAGCGACGACACGATGAGTGCCGTTCCGGCGCTCACGCGGCCATCGAGCAGCTTCGAGACGAGGGCGCCCTTGGCGGAGGCGTCTCCGAGGCGACCGCCGAGGGCGAGCTCGAGCTCGCCGTTGGCGGCGACAGTCCGCGAGAACGAGAACAACTCGGGCTCGATGTCGGCCGACTCGGCGACGGCGGTGGCGCGCACCGCGAGCTCCTCGAGACCTTCGATGAACTCCGAGGAGTTCGACCACCGCTGCTGGGCCGCGCTGTTGAGCAGCGCCACCGTGGCGGGGCGGTAGGAGGAACCGAAGACGGCCGAGACCAACCCCGCACGCGCGGCGGCCGGCGCCGAGGAGTCGGACAGCGCGCCGCTCAGCTGCGACGATCCGCTCACGGCACCGACGGCCGCGAACAGTTCGCGCGCGACGTCGAGATCGACGCCCGAGGTGGAGGCCAGGGCCTCCGCGGTCGCGGTCCGCGCCTGAGTGGTCGCGCTGCCCATTACTTGGCCGCCTTCTCGGATGCCTCGAGCTCGGCAAGGAAGCGGTCGACCACGGCGTTCGCACGCGCGTCGTCCGTCAGGGTCTCGCCGATCACATTGCCGGCGAGGTCGACCGCGAGGGTACCGACCTCGGAGCGCAGCTGCACCAGAGCGGTCTGACGCTCGGCCTCGATCTGCGCGTGCGCGGCGGCGGTGATGCGCGCGGCCTCGGCCGACGCGTTCTCCTTGGCCTCGGCGACGATCTTGCGCCCGTCCTGGTTCGCGGTCTCGCGGATCTCACCGGCTTCGCGGCGCGCCTCGGCGAGCTGCGCGGTGTACTGCTCGAGCGCCGCCTCGGCCTGGCGCTGGGCCTCGTCGGCCTTGGCGATGTTGCCCTCGATGGCAGCACTGCGCTCGTCGAGCAGCTTCGCCATGCGCGGCAGAGCGACGCGCCACACCACGAACACGATGACGAGGAAGCACACGGCCGACCAGATGATGTCGTACCACGCCGGAATCAGCGGGTTGTGCGCCGCCTCGCCCGCGGGTTCCGCGGCGAGAGTGACAAGAGCGTTCAGCATCCTGTCTCCTTACAGTGAGTCGAGAGCGGCCGGATCAGGTGAAGATGAAGCCGGTCGCGATGCCGATGAAGGCGAGCGCCTCGGTGAAGGCGATACCGATGAACATCAGCACCTGCAGGCGGCCGGCGAGCTCGGGCTGACGGGCGACACCCTCGATCGTCTTGCCGACGACGATACCCACGCCGATGGCGGGGCCGATCGCCGCGAGGCCGTAGCCGATCGTGGCGACGTTACCGGTGACCTGGGCGAGAACCGTAGTTGCGTCCACGGATTTTTCCTTTCGGTTGGGTGGCTCAGCGTGCGCCGGGCCGCTCAGTGCTCTTCTGCGACCGCGAGCTGGATGTAGACCGCGGTGAGGATCGCGAAGACGTACGCCTGGAGGAAGGCGACGAAGATTTCGAACAGGGTGAAGGCGAAGCCGAAGGCGAGGGATCCCGCACCGAGTGCCGTCCACCATCCGCTGAGGTCGACCACGAAGAACTGGGTCGCCGAGAAGAAGAGGACGAGCATGAGGTGTCCGACGACCATGTTCATCAGCAGTCGCAGCGTCAGCGTGACGGGGCGGATGATGAAGGTCGAGAGGAACTCGAGCGGAACGATGATGATGTACAGCGGCCACGGGACACCCGACGGCAGCAGGGCGTTCTTGAAGAAGCCGCCGGGGCTCTTCTTGATACCGGCGTAGATGAACGTCACGTACGCGACGATCGCCAGGAGCATCGGCACCGCGATGACGCTGGTTCCGGCGATGTTCAGGAACGGGATGACGCCCGTGATGTTCATGAACAGCACCATGAAGAAGATCGTGGTGAGGATGGGGAGGAACCGACGCCCGTCCTTGCGGCCGAGGATGTCTTCGGCGATGTTCACCCGGACGAAGTCCAGGCCCATCTCGACGATGCTCTGGAAGCGGCCGGGGACGACGGTCATACGGCGGGTCCCGAGAACCAGCAGCGTCACGAGGACGACGGTCGCCAGCATCTGGATCAGGTTGATGCGGGTGATCGCGAAGATCGTGCCCTCGAAGAGCACCGCGTCGGGGAAGAACTCGCCGATGGACGGCGGGTGGAACTCCGGACCCGCAGACGCGAGGTTCGTGATCAGGGTCGCAGCTTGAGTAGTCAGCGCTGGCTCCAGCTTCGGGGCATCGGTGTGAACCGTTGCGACGATGGTCGGTGAGAGCACCCAGAATGCAGACCTGGAGGGATAACCCTGGTGCGGGCGGGTACTTACCCCACCCTATCAAACTCCCAGCGGATCCATGCGGCGAGTGCGGCCGATCCTCTCGGCACCGGGGTATCCGGCTTGCAAGACGTGCGGCGGAACGATACGACCGGACCGCCCCCGGGTCAGGAACGACGGTCGCCCTCATCGGGGTCGGTGGGCAGGGTGACGTCGCTCGCGCTGGGAATGCGCATGCGCAGCAGCACCACGACATCCACCACGAGAGAGGCCACCACGCTCACCACGAGGGCGACGTAGAAGATCTTCGGGTCCACCCACCCCTGCTCGCGCAGCACGACGATGGCCACGATGAAGAGGACGAGCTTGAGCAACCATCCCCCGAGGACGATGCCGAAGAAGATGGGGACGTAGAGGGGGTCGCCGAACCACCGGTTGGCCACGAGGATGCTCGTCGCGGTGACGGCGAGGAAGACGGCGCTGACAGCGACCCCCGCGAGGGCGCTCCCGAGGCCGCCCGCTCCTCCGACCGCGAAGCCGACGACCGCCCCCACGACGAGCAAGACCGCGGTGACGATCCCTCCCCACACCAGGGCGGTGCGCAGGACCGGCGTGCTGGACGGGCGTCGGCGGGCGGGTGTGGTGCTGGTCATGAGGAGGACTCCGGTGGGGTGGGACGCGCGCGTCGCGACGACAGCCGTCGCAGGCGGTGCGGTGAGGGCAGGATGGTGAGCACCGCGCAGGCGATCACGCCGACGATGCCGAAGAGGATGCCGAAGAGGTAGTCGCCCGGCCAACTCTGCTGAGTACCGATGTACATCAGCAGGAACGCCAGACTCACCACGGCGGTCCAGCTGTAGAAGATCAGGACGGCACCGGTGTCGGTGTGCCCCATGTCGAGCATGCGGTGGTGCAGGTGCTTGCGATCGGGCGAGAAGGGGGAACGCCCCGCCCACTGACGTCGGATCACGGCCAAGCCGAAGTCGAGCAGGGGGAGCAACACGATCACGACCGGCAGCAGGATCGGGATGAACGCACCCAGCAACTGCGACCGCCCGATCTTCTCGGGGTCGAGGACCGCCGGATCGAGCTGGCCGGTGATCGCGATCGCCGAGCTTGCCATGAGCAGTCCGAGCATCAGCGCGCCCGCGTCTCCCATGAAGAGCTTGGCCGGCGTCCAGTTCATGGGGAGGAACCCGAGGCACGCCCCCACCAGGACGGCGGCGATGAACGAGGCGAGGTTGAAGTAGGTGCTCGCCCCCGTGTCGCGCACGAGGAGGTACGAGTAGGCGAAGAACACGCCGTTCGCGATGAGGCAGACACCCGCGACCAGGCCGTTCAGTCCGTCGATGAAGTTCACGGCGTTCATCACGACCACGAGCGCGAAGACCGTGAGCAGGAAGCTCACCCAGCTCGACCCGACGGTGAGCGCCCCGATCGGGAGCGAGAGGATCTGCAGTTGCCCGAACCACGCGATGATGCCCGCGGCGATGAACTGGGCACCGAGCTTGATCATCCAGTCGAGGTCCCACAGATCGTCGGCGACACCCACCAGCACGATGAGGAGAACCGCGCCGAGCAGCCACAGCACGGGCACCGGGTCGGTCCAGAAGATCGAGAAGTACGGGTTCCGACTGGACAGCGCGAACGCGGCGACGACGCCGAGGAACATCGCGACGCCCCCCAACCGCGGTGTCGGCGTCTTGTGGACGTCGCGGTCCCGGATGCCGGGATACAGCTTGAAGCGCAGGGCGAGCTTCCACACCACCCACGACAGCGCGAGGGTGACCGCCGCCGTGAACAGGATGGTGAGGAGGTACTGGGTCACGGACCCGGCGCCTCGGCATCCGTGCCGCTCGCCGTGCCGTCCGTCGAGGCGTCGACCGCGGGAGCCGCGCCACCCACCGCCGTGGGCGTGTCGAGTTCGGGGTCGGGTTCGAGGAGGTCGCCGAGCACCTCGCGGAGCCGCTCGCGCGAGACGGCACCCTCGCGGAGCACGCGCACGCGCGGCTCGGCGCCGCCGACGAGGGTGGTGGCATCGACGATGGTCGACGCGATCCCGGTCTCGCTGGGGCCGGAGTCGAGGTAGGCGGCGACGCTGTCGCCGAGCATGTCGCGGGCGTCGTCTATCGCCACAGCCGCGGCCATGCCGGTGCGATTGGCGCTGGATACCGCCAGAGGCCCGGTCTCCTCGAGCAGTTCGAGGGTCAGATGGTGAGCGGGCATGCGCACGGCCACGGTGCCGTGCGTGTCACCCAGGTCCCACGACAGCGACGGCTGCGCGGGCAGAACGATCGTGAGCCCTCCCGGCCAGAACTCGCGGACGAGGTCGTCGACCGCGGGAGGGATCTCGGCCACGAGCGCGCGGAGCGTTCCCACGCCGGGCACGAGGACGGGAGGCGGCTGCTGGCGGCCTCGTCCCTTCGCCTCGAGGAGACCGGCGACCGCGCGCGCGTTGAACGCGTCCGCGGCGATTCCGTAGACCGTGTCGGTGGGGAGCACGACGAGTTCGCCGCGGCCGATGGCCTGTCGCGCGTGGCGCATTCCAGACAGCAGCTGCGACTCGTCTCGGCAGTCGTAGACGGGTGACATATCGCGCGCCAGTCTACTGGCGCGCCGCTGGCGTCGTGTCAGGGACGCACGGCCGTGGTCGCGCGATCCCGTCCGGTGAGATCGCGGTGCGTGGCGGCGGCGCGCCACCCGTCGGCGGTGAGGAGATCGCGGATCGGGGGTCCCTGCCACTCGCCGTGCTCGATGACGATCGTCGCTCCCGGATGAGCGAGCCGGAGCCCCACGCGGGAGAGCTGCCGCACGGCATCCAGTCCGTCCGGTCCGCCGTACAGCGCCGCGGGCGGATCGAACAGACGCACCTCGGGATCGCGCGGGATCGCGTCATCGGGGACGTACGGGGGGTTGGATGCCACCACCGAGACGGTGCCGTCGAGGTCGGGGAAGGCGTCCGCGAGGTCGATGAAGGCCAGCGTCACATTCGTCGCACCGACGCGGGCGACGTTCTCCTTCGTCCAGACGAACGCCTCGACACTGTTCTCCGCGGCGAACACCCGCGCATGCGGCACCTCGGTCGCCATCGCGAGTGCGATCGCACCGCTTCCCGTCCCGAGGTCGACGGCGATCGGCGACGGCGAGGCGACCGCACCCAGTGCGTCGATGGCGAGCTGCGCGACCATCTCGGTCTCGGGGCGTGGGACGAAGACGCCCGGGCCGACAGCGAGTTCGAGGGATCGGAAGGGAGCGACGCCGGTGAGGTGCTGCAGGGGTTCGCGAGAGCACCGTCGATCAGCGAGCGGGAGAAGCGCCGCGTGCGCCGCCGGCGGCATCCGGTCCCCGCGGATCGATGCGGCCTGAACTCCTCCGCGCGAGGTCTGCAGCACATGACCGACGAGCAGCTCCGCATCGACCTGCGGGTCGGCGATGCCCGCAATCGCGAATCGGGCGGACAGGTCGCGAACGACCTCGGCGACGGGGGCGGCCGTGGGGGCGGGGGGCGGTGCGGTCTCACGCATGACGGGGTCCGAGCCTAGTCGCCCGTCGTCACACACGCGTCGGTGACGGACGACTCGCCTAGGATGATCGCGTTCTCATCGACGGCGAAAGGTAAGCCATGCCCGGCATCCATTCCGACATCACCTCTGCGTTCGGCGACACTCCGCTGGTGCGCCTGAACCGCGTCGCGGAGGGGACCGAGGCGCAGATCCTGGCCAAGCTCGAGTTCTACAACCCCGCCTCCAGCGTCAAGGACCGCCTCGGTATCGCGATCGTCGACGCGGCCGAAGCCTCCGGCGAGCTCCAGCCCGGCGGAACGATCGTCGAGTCCACCAGCGGAAACACCGGCATCGCCCTCGCCATGGTGGGCGCCGCTCGGGGCTACAAGGTCATCCTCACGATGCCCGCCTCGATGTCGAAGGAGCGCCGCATCCTGCTGAAGGCGTTCGGCGCCGAACTCGTGCTCACCGACCCCACCAAGGGCATGTCGTACGCGGTCGACGAGGCCAAGCGCATCGTCGCCGAGACTCCTGGCGCGGTGTGGGCCCGTCAGTTCGAGAATGAGGCGAACCCGGCCATCCACCGCAAGACGACGGCGGAAGAGATCCTCCGTGACACCGACGGCAAGGTCGACTACTTCGTGGCCGGCATCGGCACGGGCGGCACGATCACCGGTGTCGGTCAGGTGCTGAAGGAGCGCGTCCCCGGTGTGAAGATCGTCGCGGTCGAGCCGGCCGACTCCCCCATCCTCACCAAGGGTCACCCCGGACCTCACAAGATCCAGGGCATCGGTCCGAACTTCGTCCCCGCGATCCTCGATCGCGACATCATCGACGAGGTCATCGACGTCGAGTTCGACGACGCGATCCGTCTCGCGCGGGAGACCGCGGCCAAGGACGGCATCCTGGTCGGCATGTCGTCGGGCGCGGCGATCTGGGCCGCCCTCGAGGTCGCGCGTCGACCGGAGGCAGCCGGTAAGAACATCGTCGTGATCATCCCCTCGTACGGCGAGCGCTACCTCTCCACGGCCCTGTACGAGCACCTGCGCGAAGACTGACGTGGGGGCTCTCTCCCACATCCGCGAGGACATCGCCGCGGCGAAGCTCCGCGACCCGGCCGCGCGCGGCGGGCTCGAGATCGCCCTGCTGTACCCGGGACTGCACGCGGTGTGGCTGCACCGCGTCTCGCACCGGTTGTGGCGACGCGGCCTCCGCTTCCCCGCGCGGGCGCTGTCGCAGGTGGGCCGGTGGGTCACGGGCATCGAGATCCACCCCGGCGCGACGATCGGTCGCCGCTTCTTCATCGACCACGGCATGGGCGTCGTCATCGGCGAGACGGCCGAGGTGGGCGACGACGTCATGCTGTACCACGGTGTCACCCTCGGCGGTCGTCAGCGCGAGGGCGGCAAGCGGCACCCGACTCTCCTCGACGGCGTGGCGGTCGGTGCGGGAGCGAAGATCCTCGGGCCGATCACCATCGGAGCGCGGGCCGTGGTGGGCGCGAACGCGGTGGTCACCCGCGACGCTCCCGCGGACAGTGTTCTCGTCGGCGTTCCCGCGAAGGCACGCTCGCGCCGCACGGGCGAAGACACGCGTGCGCTGCTGATGGCACCCGAGTACTCCATCTGAGCCCACGGCGGGCGCGCGCCGCGGCGGAGACGGTGACCCGTCGTCGGGCCGGCGGTTCCGCGGTGGGGATGCCGTTCGCACGCGAGGCGGCATCCGAAAGCCCCGTGCGGACCCGCCATCGCCGCCGGCACGACTTCGGGCAGTCACCGCGCGACGTGCTCGGCCGGCGCGTGACCGAGGCCCCCGGATGGGAACGCTCTACCTGACCGTCGGGGCGGAGACCGTAGGCTCGACGCATGCCCGGCCTGCACGATCTCTCCCTCGTCGAGCAGGTCGCCGCGCTGCGCGCCGGCACGCTGTCCCCCGTCGACCTCACCGACCACTACCTCGCCCGCATCGGACGGGCCCCCGACCTCGGAGCCTTCGCCGCGATCACCCCGGATGCCGCACGCCACCGCGCCGCGGATCTCGCCGACGGACCCGCCGATGGCGCGCTCTGGGGCATCCCTCTGGCCGATAAGGACCTCGTCGCCCGCGCGGGCGTCCCCACGCGCTACGGCTCGCGCTCCCGCGCCCACCTCGTGCCCGTGGCATCCGATCCCCTCGCGGAGGCGCTCGACGCCGCCGGGGCCATCAACATCGGCAAGACGAGCACGTCGGAGTTCGGTCTGACCGGTTTCACGGAGCCTCTCATCCACGCGCCCGCCCGCGACCCGTGGCGACTGTCCGCCGGAGCGGGCGGCTCCAGCGGAGGCGCCGCGGTCGCCGTCGCCGCAGGGCTCCTACCTGCGGCGGTCGGCTCCGACGGAGGCGGGTCCATCCGCATCCCCTCCGCCACTGTCGGCGTCGTGGGCCTGAAGCCTTCCCGCGGTCGCCTCCCTATCGGATCGGGCTTCGACTCCCCCGACGGCCTCTCGGTCACGGGCCCCATCGCGCGGTCGGCCGAGGACGCCGGTCTGCTGCTCGACGCCCTCGTGGGGCTCGCGCCGTTCACATATGCCACGGCCGCCCCCGGTCATGCCCCGTTCGTCGATGCCGCACGCGGGGAGCCCGGACATCTCCGCATCGGTGTCACGACGGTGTCTCCGTGGGACGACGACGAGGACATCCGCCTCGACTCCGACGCCCACGAGGCTTTCGACACAGCCACCGCATGGTTCTCCGACGCGGGGCACGAGGTGACGGATGCCGCGTGGCATCCGGTCGGCTACGCGTCGTTGTTCCACGTGCTCTGGCGCGCGAGCGCGGCGCGGATCCCCCTGAGCGACGACGACATGGCGCTCGTCGAACCGCTGACCGCATGGCTCGTCGCCGAGGGCCGCGGACTATCGGCTCGGGACCTCCTGGAGGGTCTGTCTGCGGCCCGCGCCTTCGAGCGACGAACCATCGCCGACTTCGCGCCCTTCGACGCGGTACTCACCCCCGCCCTCGCGCAGCCTCCGCAGCCGGTGGGGGCCTACGCCGGGCACAGCCCCGAGCGGACTTTCGCGATGCAGGTCGAGTACGCGCCCTACTCCAGCTTCGTCAACGTCTCGGGGCTGCCCGCGGTGACGCTTCCGGTGACGCCGGATACCACGGGCCATCCCGTCTCGGTGCAGCTCGTCGGACGCCCGGGCGGCGAGGCGACCCTGTTGTCGCTGGCCGCGCAGCTGGAACACCGTCGCGGTCCGCTCGCCCACCCGCCCGTCTGGGACGCGTGAGCGACCGCGCGTGGACCGCCCCCGGGCGAAACTCCTGAGTTCTTGCTCCTCGCGCCCCACGACGCACCAGCCGATGGTCGAATGGCTCATCTCTCAGGATTTCGGCCCCCATCGCCCGGCCGCCCGCGGAACGATCACGGGCAGAGGCCGCGACCGCCCCCGGGCGAAACTCCTGAATCTCCGGGGCGTCCGGGACCCGCACCATGCGACAGCGCGGCTGAACGGTGATTTCTCAGGAGTTCCGCACACGGCGAACCGGGCGAGACCGAGGCGGATGAGCGATGGCGGACGACGGTGTCGAGCGCGCCGGGGTCACTCGCCGGCCAAAGCCGCCAGACGCGCCTCTTCGTCGGCGGCGATCGCCGACTCGATGATCGGGCCGAGGGCACCGTCCATCACCTGGTCGAGGTTGTACGCCTTGTATCCCGTGCGGTGATCGGCGATGCGATTCTCGGGGAAGTTGTAGGTGCGGATGCGCTCCGAGCGGTCCATGCCGCGGATCTGCGACCGCCGCGCGTCGGCGGCGACGGCGTCGCGCTCCTCCTGCTGCTTCGCGAGCAGGCGGGCGCGCAGCACGCGCATGCCGGCCTCGCGGTTCTGCAGCTGCGACTTCTCGTTCTGCATCGAGACGACGATGCCCGTCGGCACGTGCGTGATGCGCACGGCGGAGTCGGTCGTGTTGACCGACTGCCCGCCGGGGCCCGAGGAGCGGAAGACGTCGATCTTCAGGTCGTTGGGATCGATCGCGACCTCTTCGGGCTCGTCGACCTCGGGGAACACGAGCACCCCGGTCGTCGACGTGTGGATACGCCCCTGCGACTCGGTCGCGGGAACGCGCTGCACGCGGTGCACGCCGCCCTCGTACTTCAGGTGCGCCCACACGCCCTGGGCGGGGTCGCTCGATGAGCCCTTGATCGCGACCTGGACGTCTTTGTAGCCGCCGAGGTCGGATTCGGTGCGCTCCAACAGCTCGGTCTTCCACCCCATGGATGCGGCGTACTGCAGATACATCCGTAGCAGGTCGGCGGCGAACAGGGCGCTCTCTGCCCCGCCCTCGCCGCCCTTGATCTCCATGATCACGTCGCGCGCGTCGTCGGGGTCGCGCGGGATGAGCAGGCGCCGCAGGCGCTCCTGCGTCTCAGCGAGCCGCTCTTCCAGCGCCGGCACCTCGTCCGCGAACGCCTCATCCTCACGGGCGAGCTCGCGCGCAGCATCCAGATCATCGGATGCCGCTGTCCACGCGTCGTACGCGTGCACGATGCGGCTGAGCTCGGCGTATCGCCGATTCACCCGTTTGGCGCGTGCCGCGTCGGCGTGGACCGCCGGATCGTTGAGCTCGAGCTCGACGGCCTTGTGCTCGTCGAGCAGGCCACGGACCGACTCGAACATCGCGGGGACCGACATCGCGCGCGGCTCCCGGATCAGCGGATGCTGTTGTCGTCACCGCCGCGCGAGGGCGCCGGGATCGACTTCTGCATCTGCACGAGGAACTCGACGTTCGACTGCGTCTCCTTGAGCTTGCCGAGCACGACTTCGAGAGCCTGCTGGGGCTCGAGGCCGGCCAGGGCGCGGCGGAGCTTCCAGGTGATCTTGACCTCGTCGGGCGAGAGCAGCATCTCTTCACGGCGGGTGCTGGACGCGTTGACGTCGACCGCGGGGAAGATGCGCTTGTCGGCGAGCTGACGGCTCAGACGCAGCTCGCTGTTGCCCGTGCCCTTGAACTCCTCGAAGATCACGTCGTCTATCTTCGAGCCGGTCTCGACCAGCGCGGTCGCGAGGATCGTGAGCGATCCGCCGTTCTCGATGTTGCGGGCGGCGCCGAAGAAACGCTTGGGCGGGTACAGTGCCGACGCGTCGACGCCACCGGTGAGCACGCGGCCCGAGGTGGGCGCCGACAGGTTGTAGGCACGACCCAGGCGGGTGATCGAGTCGAGGAGCACGACGACGTCGCGACCGAGCTCGACGAGACGCTTGGCGCGCTCGATGGCGAGCTCGGCGACCGTGGTGTGGTCTTCCGCGGGACGGTCGAACGTCGAGGCGATGACCTCGCCCTTCACCGTGCGCTGCATGTCGGTGACCTCTTCGGGGCGCTCGTCGACGAGCACGACCATGAGGTGGACCTCGGGGTTGTTGTGCGCGATCGCGTTCGCGATCTGCTGCAGCACGATCGTCTTGCCCGCCTTGGGCGGGGCGACGATCAGCCCGCGCTGACCCTTGCCCACGGGCGCGACGAGGTCGATGATCCGCTGGGTCAGCTTCTCGGGCGCGGTCTCCAGGCGCAGGCGCTCCTGCGGGTAGAGCGGCGTGAGCTTGCCGAAGTCGACGCGGGTGGCGGCGTCGTCGACGGACAGGCCGTTGATCGAGTCGACCTTGACGAGTGCGTTGTACTTCTGGCGGGTGGACTGCTCGTTCTCGCGCGGCTGCTTGATCGAGCCGACGACCGCGTCACCCTTGCGCAGGTTGTACTTCTTGACCTGGCCGAGCGAGACGTAGACGTCGCTGGGGCCGGGCAGGTAGCCGGTGGTGCGCACGAACGCGTAGTTGTCGAGCACGTCGAGGATGCCGGCGATCGGGACGAGCACGTCGTCCTCACCGATCTCGGAGTCGAACTCGTCGCCCGTGGTGTTCTGACCACGACGCTTGTTGCGCTGACGGTTGCGGTTGCCGGTGGCGCCCTGCTGCCCGTTCTGCGCGTTCTGTGCGTTGCCCTCGCGCTGGCCACCCTGCTGGGGAGCCTCGGCCTCGTCACCGCTCTCCGGGGCGCCCGTGGGCGTCTCGGTCTTCTCGGCGGCGTCGGGCTTGTTGCGGTTGCGGTTGCGGGAACGATTGCGGCCACGACCTCGCGCGGGCGTCTCGTCGGAGGCGTCGTCCGCGGCGGTCGTCTCGGAAGCGGTGTTCTCGTCTGTCGCTGCCTCGCTCGCAACGGCAGCACCGTCGACCGCGGGCGTCGCCTCGGCGGCAGCCGCATCGTCCGCGACGTCGGCGGCGGTGGTGACGGGGGTCGTCGCGGCGGTCTCCGCCTCGGGCTCGGCGGGAGCCTCGACAGCGGGAGTCTCGACGGCGGCTTCGGCGGTCGGTGCGGCCTCGTCGGGGGCAGCGACGTCAGTAGCAGCCTCGGCAGCAGCAGCCTCGGCAGCAGCGGCCTCGGCAGCAGCTGCTTCGGCGGCCGCCTTCTCCTTGGCGGAAGCGGTGGTCGCGCGGCGCGGCGCGCGCTTGCGCGGGGCCTTGACCGGCTTCTCCTCGGCGACGGGCTCCTCGACAGGAGCCGCGGCAGCAGCCTCGGCGGGAGCCGGCGCATCGGCGACCGGCGCCTCGGCTGCCGGCGCATCGGCTGCCGGCGCATCGGCGGCGAGCGTGTCGTCGGTGAACAACGCCTCGGGCTGCGCGTCATCGGCGGCGGGGGCGTCGTCCGAGGCGGTGTCGGCGGCCGGCGCCTCTTCAGCCGGCGCCTCGGCGCCCGAGGCGTCAGTGCCCTCGGCATCCGGGGTCTCGGTGGTCGTGTCGACCTGGTCGGTGTCGGTGCCCTGTGCCACGGCCGTCGACTGGTCGTCGGCGGTGATCTCGGCGCCCTCGGGCGCGTCGACGGGCTGGGTCTCGGAGATGGACTCCACGAGTGCTCCTCAGAAAATGAAACGTGATCAGATCGCGCTTCGCCATGCAGAACGCAGACGAAGAGACACCAGCGGTTCGGGAGACTGCAGCCGATACCGGGTTCGCGATGTGTTGCGGATTTCGCAGGTGGTGCAGAGGCTCAGATTCGCGACTTATGCGGAACCCTCTGCGCTTTTCACTGTACCACCCTTGACGTCGACGGCGAGCATGAGCGCCTGCCACGGGGTGTCGACGACGGATGCCATGAGATCAGCCGCGGCAAGACGCTGCCCCGGCCCGTCGGCGAGCACCAGCACGCTCGGGCCTGCACCGGAGACGACGGCGGCATATCCTTCGGCCCGGAGCGCACGCACGAGGCGGTCGGTCTCGGGCATCGCCTGCGCACGGTAGTTCTGGTGCAGCTTGTCTTCGGTCGCCGCCATGAGCAGCTCCGGGCTCTGCGTCATCGCCGCGATCAGCAGCGCCGAGCGCGAGACGTTGAAAACGGCGTCCTCGCGCGGCACCTGGAGCGGCTGCAGGCTCCGCGCCACGGCGGTCGACATCGTGAAACTCGGCACGAAGACGAGCGGCGAGACGCCGCGGTGCACGATCAACTGCTTGTGCTGGGGGCCCTCGGCATCCATCCACGCGATGGTCAGACCGCCGAAGAGACCGGGAGCGACGTTGTCGGGGTGGCCCTCCATCTCGGTGGCCAGGCGAAGCAGGTCGACGTCGCTGAACGCGACCTCGCCCTCGAGCAGACCCTTGGCCGCCAGGATGCCGGCCACCACCGCCGCACCCGAGGACCCCATGCCGCGGCCGTGCGGGATGACGTTGTGCGCAGTCAGCCGCACCCCGGGAAGGGTGCGGCCGACCGAGGCGTACGTGTGCGCCATCGCGCGGACCACCAGATGAGAGGCGTCGCGGGGGACGTCGGCTGTGCCCTCCCCCTCGACCTCGATCTCGAGGCGGTCGGTGTCGAGCTGCTCGACGACGAGCTCGTCGTAGACGCTCAGCGCGAGACCGAGGGTGTCGAAGCCGGGTCCGAGGTTCGCGCTCGTGGCGGGAACGCGGACCGCGACCCGACGGCCGGGGCCTTCGGTCACGCGGTCACCGGCTGCAGGTCGAGAACCGAGGCGACCTCCGAGGTGGTCGCGTCGACGACGGTGGGCTGGACGTCGGTCCCGTCTGCCTGGCGGAGGGCCCACTGCGGGTCCTTCAGACCGTGACCGGTGACGGTGAGCACGACGCGCGCTCCGGCGGGAACGACCCCGGCCTCGGCCCGGTCGAGCAGACCCGCGACGCTGATCGCCGAGGCGGGCTCGACGAAGATGCCGACCTCACCGGCGAGGATCTTCTGCGCCTCGAGGATGCCGGCGTCGTCGATCGCGCCGAAGTAGCCGTCGGTCGCGTCCCGCGCTTCGAGCGCGAGCTCCCACGAGGCGGGGTTGCCGATACGGATCGCGCTCGCGATGGTCTCGGGGTTCTTCACGACCTCGCCACGCACGAGCGGGGCGGAGCCGGCGGCTTGGAAGCCGAACATGCGCGGCACCGTGGTGGCGACGCCGCGCGCGGCCTCTTCGCGGTAGCCACGTGAGTAGGCGGTGTAGTTGCCGGCGTTGCCGACGGGGATGAAGTGGAAGTCGGGGGCGTCGCCGAGCACCTCGACGACCTCGTACGCGGCGGTCTTCTGACCCTCGATGCGGTCGGGGTTGACCGAGTTGACGAGGTGAACCGGGTAGTGGTCGGCGAGCTCGCGGGCGATCTCGAGGCAGTCGTCGAAGTTGCCGCGGATCTGGATGAGACGGCCGTTGTGCGCGACCGCCTGGCTGAGCTTGCCCATGGCGATCTTGCCCTCGGGAACGAGCACGGCAGCGGTGATGCCGGCGTGGGCGGCGTAGGCCGCCGCGGAGGCCGAGGTGTTACCGGTCGAGGCGCAGATGACGGCCTTCGCGCCGTGCTCGACCGCGCGCGACAGGGCGACCGTCATGCCGCGGTCCTTGAAGGAGCCGGTGGGGTTCATGCCCTCGAACTTCACCCACACGTTGGCGCCCGTGCGGCGCGACAGCGAGGGTGCGGGCAGCAGGGGCGTGCCGCCCTCGCCGAGGGTGACGACGGTGGAGGCGTCGGTGACGCCCAGTCGATCGGCGTATTCGCGGAGGACTCCGCGCCAGAGGTGTGCCATGCTCAGTTCCCTTCCACGCGCAGCACGGAGACCACGCGCTCGACGACGCCGCTCGCGGCGAGACGCTCGACGGTCTCGCTCAGGTCCTGCTCGCGGGCCTTGTGTGTTCCGATGACCAGGCGGGCCGAGCCGCTGGTCGAGGTCTTCTCGTACGCCTCGATGACGGTCTGCTCGACGGTCGCGATCGACACGCGACCCTCGCTCAGGATGCCGGCGACGGTGGCGAGCACGCCCGGCTTGTCGTCGACCTCGAGCGTGATCTGGTAGCGCGTGATGACGCGACCGATCGGGACGGCGGGGAGGTTCGCGCGGGTCGACTCACCCACGCCCACTCCCCCGGCGATGTGGCGGCGCGCCGCCGACACGACGTCGCCGAGCACGGCGGACGCGGTCTGCACACCCCCGGCGCCGGCGCCGTAGAACATGAGGTCGCCCGCGGCCTCGGCCTGCACGAAGACGGCGTTGTTCGCGCCGTGCACGCTCGCGAGGGGGTGAGTGCGCTCCACCAACGCGGGGTACACGCGCACCGAGATCGACTCCGTGCCGCCGTCCTCGGCGGCGAGTCGCTCGCAGACCGCGAGGAGCTTGATGACGTAACCCGCGTGGCGCGCGGATTCGATCATCGCGGCATCGACGGAGGTGATGCCCTCGCGGTGCACGGCATCCAGAGGCACCGTCGTGTGGAACGCGAGGCTCGCGAGGATCGCGGCCTTCTGCGCCGCGTCGTAGCCCTCGACGTCGGCCGTCGGGTCGGCCTCGGCGTAACCGAGCTCCTGCGCCTGGGCCAGGACGTCGGCGAAGTCCGCACCCTCGGTGTCCATGCGGTCGAGGATGTAGTTCGTCGTGCCGTTCACGATGCCCATGATCCGCACGACGCGGTCACCGGCCAGCGAGTCGCGCAGCGGCCGGATGATCGGGATCGCGCCGGCAGCGGCCGCCTCGTAATAGACCTCCGCACCCACCTGATCGGCGGCTTCGAAGACTTCCGAGCCGTGCGTCGCCAGCAGCGCCTTGTTGGCTGTGACGACGTCGGCGCCCGAGGCGATCGCGTGCAGCACCTGCGTGCGGGCGGGCTCGATGCCGCCCATCAGCTCGATGACGATGTCGCTGCCGACGATGAGGGTCTCGGCGTCGGTGGTGAACAGTTCCTGCGGCAGGTCGGCGTCGCGCTTCGCCTCGAGATTGCGCACGGCGATGCCGGCGAGCTCGAGCTTCGCGCCCGCGCGGTCGGCGAGCTCGTCGCCGTGCTTGAGCAGCAGGTCGGCGACCTGCGAGCCGACGGCGCCGGCGCCGAGGAGCGCCACGCGGAGCGTGCGGTAGTCGGTCATTCGGTGTCTCCGTGGGGTGGTGCGGTGCGGGATGAGTCAGCGGATGCCGCGACGCCGACGTCGCGGAAGAGAAGGTCGTCGACGCTCTCTCCGCGGACGATGACGCGCGCCCGTCCGTCGCGCACGGCGACGACCGGCGGACGCGGGGTGTAGTTGTAGTTGCTCGCGAGCGAGAAGCAGTAGGCGCCGGTCGCGGGGACGGCGAGAAGGTCGCCGGGCGTGACGTCGGCGGGGAGGTACTCGGCATCCACGACGATGTCACCCGACTCGCAGTGCCGCCCGACGACGCGCGACAGCGCCGGGACCGCATGGCTGACGCGCGAGACGATACGCGCCGAGAAGTCGGCGCCGTACAGCGCGGGGCGGGCGTTGTCGCTCATCCCGCCGTCGACGCTCACGTACGTGCGCTCGAGGTTCTCCGCGGCCGTGACGGTCTTGACGGTTCCGACCTCGTACAGGGTGACGCCGGCTTGCCCCACGATGACGCGGCCGGGCTCGGTGGCGACGTCGGGCATCGGGATGCCGCGCACCGCGCACTCGTCGGCGATGGCATCCAGGATGCCGTCGGCGATCTCCTCGATCGGCTTCGGGTCGTCGACGGAGGTGTAGGAGATGCCGAATCCGCCGCCGACATTGAGCACGGGGATCTCTCCCCCGGCGAGGAGCTCGGCGTGGAGGTCGACCAACCGCGCGGCGGATTCGCGGAAGCCGGACGAGTCGAAGATCTGCGAGCCGATGTGCGCGTGGAGCCCGACGAAGCGCAAGCTCGGCAGGTCGCGGATACGAGCGACCGCCTCGGCCGCCCCCTCGAGGGAGAAGCCGAACTTCTGGTCCTCGTGGGCGGTGGCCAGAAAAGCGTGGGTCTCGGCGTGGACACCGGTGCGTACGCGCACGAGCACCGACTGCACGGCGCCACGGCGGTCGGCGATCGCGGCGAGGCGCTCGATCTCGATCGGGCTGTCGACGACGACAGAGCCGATGCCGACCTCGACGGCGCGCTCGAGTTCGCCGACGCTCTTGTTGTTGCCGTGGAAGCCGAGGCGCGCCGGGTCGGCTCCGGCGGCGAGAGCGACTTCGAGCTCGCCGCGCGTGCACACGTCGACGGCGAGGCCCTCGTCGACGACCCAGCGCACCACCTCGGTCGAGAGGAACGCCTTGCCCGCGTAGTACACGCGAGCCCGGACGCCGTGACGGGCCGCCGCGTCGTCGAACGCGTCGCGGGCACGGCGGGCGTGGTCGCGCACCTCGTCCTCGTCGAGGACGTAGAGCGGTGTGCCGAAGCGGTCACGCAGATCGAACACCGACACGCCGCCGATCTCGACGGACCCGTCATCGACGCGGTGCGCGGACGAGGGCCAGACGGGGGCGACGAGCTCGTTCGCTTCGTCCGGGGCGGTGAGCCACTCGGGCACGAGCGCGGAGTGCGAGGCGGACACAGAGGAACCAATCGGGTTTTGCGGCGACGCGATGGCCGCGGATCACGGCTCCCACCCGCGCGGAGAGTCACGCGGCGGGCAGTCCTTGCAGTCTAGAGCACCGCGTATGCCGCACCGTTCCCGCGCGCAGCGCGGCTCAGGAGCACGAGCCGTCTCCCTGCAGGGCCGGGTCGTTCAAGACCCCGCCCGCGACATCGAACACGGCCACGAAGGTCTGATCCTGCACCGTCGCTGTCGTGAGCGTGAGGGCCGCGGGCAGCCGGTCGGCGATGCAGAGGCTCTGCGTACGCAGGAGAGCGTCGGCCACGCCACCGAACTGCGCTCGCAACGTGTCGGCGTCGATGTTGTTGCCCCCGAGTTCGAAGGCCGAGGGGGTCAACGTGAGATCGCCGCCCGCCGCTCCGGGCACGACGGAGACGCCCACGGGGATCGCAATGCCGAACACCGACAGGTCGTTCGTGAACGTCAGATCGGGAGCCGCCATGGTGACCGTCCCGGACGGGAAGTCGGGGATCTGAGCGAGGAGCGTGCGCACCTGAGCCTCGTCGAGGCGGACGGAGGCCGTTCCCCCCTCCGCGGCGGCTCCACCCGAGACGGGAACACCGCGCATGTCGACGAACACGTCGCCCGTGATGGGGCCGAGAGTGACGTCGTCAGAGGTGATCGTCACCTCGTCGAGGCGCCCGGTGATCAGCTGCGGGAGCACGACCCCGGGGACCTGGACGTCGAGCTCCTGGTCATCGGGCAGACCGACGTTCTTCACCACGAGCGAGCGCACGGTGCTGGTGACGACGGACCGCGCGATGAACTCCGCGGCGACCACCGCGCCGACCGCCACCACGATGACCACCGCGAGGATCGCGATCCATCGCCGGCTCTTCCGGGGGGCCGTCGTGGCATCCGCCATCGGTTACATCCGCTCCGGCGCGCTCACGCCCAACAGGGTCAGCCCGTTGCGAAGGACCTGACCGGTGGCGTCGTTCAGCCAGAGTCGCGTGCGGTGCACGGGCTCGACGGGGGCGTCACCGAGCGGGATGACCCGGCAGTTGTCGTACCAGCGGTGGTAGAGCCCGGCGACCTCTTCGAGGTAGCGGGCGACCCGGTGCGGCTCGCGGACGTCGGCGGCGTGCGCGACGACACGCGGGAATTCCTGAAGCGCTCCCAGGAGCGCGGACTCGGTCTCGTGGTCGAGCAGCTCGGGTGCGAACTCCGACCGGTCGACCCCGGAGGCGTGCGCGTTGCGCGCGACGTTGTGCGTCCGCGCGTGCGCGTACTGCACGTAGAACACCGGGTTGTCGTTCGTGCGCTTCTGCAGCACGTCGAGGTCGATGTCGAGGTTGGAGTCGGCGGAACTGCGCGTGAGGGCGTAGCGGGCGGCATCCACTCCGACGATCTCGACGAGATCCTCCAGGGTGACCACGGTGCCCGCGCGCTTGGACATGCGCATCGGCTGGCCGTCCTTGACGAGGTTGACCATCTGGCCGATGAGCACCTGCAGGTTGACGTTGGGTTCGTCACCGAAAGCGGCGCACATCGCCATCAACCGCTGCACGTAGCCGTGGTGGTCGGCACCGAGCATGATGATGCAGCGGTTGAACCCGCGCTCGCGCTTGTCGAGGTAGTAGGCGAGGTCGCCCGAGATGTAGGCGGGCTGCCCGTCGGATTTGATGATGACGCGGTCTTTGTCGTCACCGAATTCGGTCGAGCGCAGCCACGTGGCGCCGTCGGCCTCGAAGATGTGACCGAGTTCACGCAGACGGGCCACGGCACGTTCCACGGCGCCCGAGTCGTGCAGGTCGTTCTCGTGGAAGTAGACGTCGAAGTCCACGCCGAACTCGTGCAGGGAGTCTTTGATCTCGGTGAACATGAAGTTCACGCCGAGCTCGCGGAAGGCCTCCTGCTTGGCATCCGTGTCGAGGGCGTCGATGTCGCCGTCGTACGCCTCGGCGACGCGTCGGGCGATGTCGCCGATGTAGGCACCGCCGTACCCGTCGTCGGGGGTCGGGTCGCCCTGGTGCGCCGCCAGGAGGCTGCGCGCGAAGCGGTCGATCTGCGCGCCGTGATCGTTGAAGTAGTACTCGCGGGTGACCTTGGCGCCCTGCGACGACAGGATCCGGGCGAGGGCATCGCCCAGGGCGGCCCAGCGGGTCCCGCCGAGGTGGATCGGACCGGTGGGGTTGGCGCTGACGAACTCGAGGTTGATGATCTCGTCGGCGCGAGAATCGTTCGTGCCGAACGCCGCACCCTGGTCGACGATCGTCTTGGCGAGGGCACCCGCGGCAGCCGCGTCGAGGCGGATGTTGATGAAGCCGGGGCCGGCGACCTCGACGCTCGCGATGCCGTCGACGGTCTCGAGGCCCGCGGCGATCTCCGCGGCGAACTCGCGGGGGTTCGCGCCGACGACCTTCGCGAGCTTCATCGCAGCGTTGGACGCCCAGTCGCCGTGGTCGCGGTTCTTCGGCCGTTCGAGCGGCAGATCGGCGACGCTCAGACCCTCTGAAGAGCCCTCTCGTCGCGCCTCCGCGAGCGGGGCGATGACGGCGAGCAGGGCGGCGGAGAGGGCAGCGGGATCCATAGCCCGTCAAGTCTAGGGCGCGGCGCCGGGGAGGCTGCGTCAGGCGATCTGGACGAGGGCCTCGTGATCGTCGGGAGCGGTGAACGCCTCCGCTTCGAGGACCGCGTCGACGTGTAGGCGCTCGAGACCGACGTAGCCTCCGTGGTAGCTGAGGAACGCGCAGTCGGCGGCATCGCGACCGGTCGCGATGCGCACGAGCGAGCGGCGGTCGGCAAGCCGGGTCGCATCCACGACGTACCAGGCACCGTCGAGGTACGCCTCGGCGACCGCGTGGAAGTCCATGGGTTCGAGCCCTGGCGCGAAGCAGGCCGCGTAGCGCGCGGGCATGTCCATCGCCCGCAGGAGAGCGATGACGACGTGGGCGTAGTCGCGGCAGACGCCCTGACCCGTCATCAGGGTCGTGACGGCACTGTCGGTGCCGAGGCTGAGGCCAGGTGTGTACGTCACCGTCGAGGCGACGAAGGTCGAGACCGCGGCCAGGAGGTCGGCTCCGGCGAGACCCCGGAACTGTCGGCGGGCCTGAGCGAAGACCTCGTCGGACTGGCAGTACCGGCTCGGACGGAGGTAGGTGATCGTCTCGAGATCGCTCGTGTGCGGGGTCTGGGACGCGCCCTGCACGAGCGCGTCGTAGCGAACGGTCAAAGGCCCCTGCTCGGCACTCAGCCGGTGCAGACGGCTCCCGGATTGGTCGACAATCTCCGTCGGGGTGTACAGACGATCCCCCTGCGAGAAGGTCAGCGTTTCGCTGGCCAGGGGCACGCCCTGGGCGGCGGTGATCTGGAAGATGAGGTCGACGGACGCCCCCAGATCGAGGTCGAGTTCAGCGGTCACCCGGCGCGGCACCGGGTAATCCTCGCACGCTGTGAGGCCCCCTCGGTCCGCGGGGCGGGAACAGGCTCGGGCTGAGGCGGTCGGGGGCCTCAATTGTGCTTCTTGCCCGGGCCCTTGTCGTCGCCCGGGCCCTGGTCGCCCTTGTCTTTCCCGTTGTCGCCCGGCCCCTTGCCATCGGGGCCGTTGGGGGCTTGATCGCCGGGATCGATGGACTCGTCGTCGCCCTCGTCGGTCGATTCGTCGGGCGTCGTCGGTGCGGGTTCGGGATCGGTGGTGGTGACGGGCTCCGGAGTGGGAGTGGGTGTCGGGGCGAGCGCCGACAGATCGGCCCGCACGGTGGCGATGCGACCGAGGATGGCGTCCGCCTCGGTCGCCGAGAGCTCGCCGGAATCGCGGCGCGCGACGACGTCGGCGTCGAGAGCATCGAGGGTTGCGAGCGCCGAGGCGTAGTCGCCCGTCGACGCCTGATCGGCGACCGTCTCGACGGTACTCTGCCACGCCGTCGGCGCCGTCGCGGGGGCGGCGCACCCGGCGAGCGCGAGGACGGCGACGAGAAGGACTCCCGAAAGCAGGGGGGTCCGCCGGCTCACGGTCCGACCTCCTTCCACAGATCGTCCAGATGCTGGTCGAGGGGGGCGGGAAGAGTCGGCAGGTCGGGTGACACACTCGTGGAGGCACCGGAGACCCCGACCGCGACAGCGATACCTCCGCCGAGGAGCAGGAGGCCCAGCAGGGATGCCACGAGCAGGACGCGGCGAGATCGGCGCGGGCGCTGCTTCTCGAAGACCCGGGTCGGGGCGTCACCCGGATCGGCCGACCCGGGGAGCACACGGGTCTGCGTCTGCGCCGCACCCGGGAGCACGGCCGTCGTGGCCCCGACGGACTCGGTCGGCACCGACACGTCGGACAGCGGCCGGAATGCGGCGATGAGGCCCGCGGCATCCGGTCGCTCGGCGGGGTCCACGGCCGTCATCCGTTCGAGGACCTCGCGCCACGCGGGCGGAATCGGGGCGGGGATCTCCGGCGGCGTCACCAGACGCGCCGCGAGCGCTTCGTGCGGGGTTCGGCCGTCGAACGGGCGCGTTCCGGTGAGGGCCTCCAGCAGGACGAGCCCGAGCGAGTAGACGTCGCTCGCGGGGGCGGCCGGCATCCCTCGGGCCTGTTCGGGACTGAGGTATGCGGCGGTGCCGACGACCGTCTCGGCCCGCGTGACGCGCGTGGCCCCCACGAGGGAGGCGATGCCGAAGTCGGCCAGCGTCGCGCGCGGCGCCTCACCCGCGTGCGCGGGCGGGCGGATGAGGATGTTCGAGGGCTTCACGTCGCGGTGAACGATCCCGCGGGAGTGGATGACCGCAAGGGCCTCGGCGATCTCGCGGCCGACGCGCGCGACATCCGGCCCGGGAATCGGACCGCGGGCGATCAGGTCGGTGAGGGTGGGACCCGCGATGAGCTCCATCGACAGGTAGGCCGGGTTCGCCGCGAGACGTGCGTCGTACAGCGTGACGAGCGAAGGATGAGAGAGGGACGCCAGCAGTCGGATCTCGGATCGGACGCGCGCCGCATCCGCCGGATCGGCGCCGTCTCCGTCGATGACTTTGAGGGCGACGGTGCGACCGAGCGACGTGTCCACCGCTTCGTATACGCGGGCATATCCACCCTGCCCGAGCACGCGTCCGAGCCGATATCGTCCGTCGAAGAGGTCTTCGGCGGACGCGTCGAACGCAACGGTGGAGATCGGTTCAGTCATGATCGCTTTCTCGGGGCCGGTGACCCCGAGAGGATCTCACACGAGGTCGTCGTTCGAGCTGCGCGTGGTGGAGCGCGTGACCTGCGCTCCCCCGGCACCCTCGGTACGGGTGACGGTGTCGGTCTGGCGACGCCGCATCAGCAGGACGAGGCCGATGACGAAGACGACGACGCCCGCACCCATCATGATGTAGCCGACGAGGCTGAGGCTGACGTAGTCGTTGGGAAGGTTCACCGCGAAGGCGAGGATGGCCCCGATGACGAACAGCGCGATGCCGGCTCCGATACTCATGTGGGTCCCCTTTCGAAGGTGACGACAGCATCTCAGCCGGAGGAACTCGTCCGACTGGGTCTTGACAACGAGGCATCCAACGCGAGATGGCGAGGGGTGAGGCCCCGCGCAGGTTGGACCGGGTCCACCTAGTATCGGTACATGACCGCGCGCCAGAGACCAAATCTCGCGGACGTCGCGCGGTGGGTGCACGACTATGACGAGCGCATCGCTCCCTCATCGGCTCGAGTGGTCGCGCACGGCGATCCTGAGCAGGACGGTCTGGGGATCGTTCTCGTCTACTTGAAGCACGCTCCCGCGTCCGTATACCTCCAGCTCACGGCGGACGGACGATGGTCCGCGACGCTCACGGAGCGGGCCGACGAGCTGACCGGCACGTCACTTGATCTCATCGGCCTCGGAGAAGAGGTCACGGCCGCAGGGCGACTGTGCGCGTACCTCCAAGAACGCACGGACGCGGAGCGCTGATCTCCGCCGGACGTTCGTTCCCCGGACTCCCGACTCGGTGAGTGGTGCGGTGCAGACGCACGAAAAAAGGGGCCGCGCGGTCAGAGTGACCCGCGACCCCTCCTCCGGATCGGTGCCCCCGACAGGAATCGAACCTGCGACCTTTGGTACCGGAAACCAACGCTCTATCCCCTGAGCTACGGAGGCGGACGGTCAAGGTTAGCATCGCGGCGCGACGATGCCCGACGCCGCGGGGCGCCGCCGACCGGTGCGACGGCGGGCCCGCGGCATCCGGATCACTCCTCGCCGATGACGCCGATGCCGGTCGCCTGGTGGTCGGCGTTCGGGTCGTCTTTCGTGGGCGCCTTCGACCCCTGGTCGGGGTCGTTCTCCTGGCTCGGCGTGACCGTGGGGTCGTCGCCGAGATCGGCGGCGTCGTCGGCCGGGGCGGAATTCTGCGGATCGCTCATGGGGTTCCTCTCGTCGCGGACGTGTCCAGCCTCGCAAGGAGCATCGGGCGATCCCAACGGCTTGACCGGAACGAGGGGCGCACCTACCGTCCGAACAGCGCCCGCATCCGACGCCGGAACGGCGGCGTGAGAACGACGGCGCGCCCGTTGACCTCGACGGTCACGGAGCTTCCCCCGAACGCTCCCCCGCGGGTCGGGGCCGCATCGCCGCGCACGTACGCCTCGGCGACCTCGACGTAGACGGCCAAGAGCCGAGCGCTCTCGTCTTTGGACGACGTGGCGTCGACGAGCTGGGTACGGTGCCCGGTGTCGACGTCGACCGAGAACCAGCGCGATCCGGGCGTCGACACGACCGCCCAGCGGTCGCCCCGCGCGAATCGGGCACGCGCCGCCCCGTCCCGCAGCTCCGTCGTGACCTCGAGGTCGGCTCGGGCCACCGCGAGCACCTCAAGCATGGCGAGTGCCTCGGCAGCGGTGACGTACCCCGCGCGGTCGGCGCTCAAGCCGCCCCACTCGAATCTGCGCTCGCTCATGGCACCTCTCCGTCGCGTTCCCCGAGCGTAACCCCGGCTCCCCCGGCATGGCGCGGGAGCTCGGCATCCGGGGTCCGAACCTGAACGTCAGCTGAGAGACCTCTACGATGAGCGCATGCTGACTTCGAGCCCGTACTCCATCACCGAGCAGACCTCGATCTTCGCGCTCAGCGCGACCAACTCCCTCATCGGCCTCGCCGTGTACGTCCTCCTGGTCGTCGCGCTGTGGCGCGTCTTCACCAAGGCCGGCTACCCCGGCTGGCTGGCGATCATCCCCATCGTGAACCTCGTCTTCCTGACGAAGATCGCCGGGTTCTCGGGGTGGTTCGCACTGCTGTACCTGATCCCGGTCGTCGGGTTCGTGTTCTACATCATCGTGTCGATCCGTGTCGGCCGCGCCTTCGGCCACGGGTGGTTCTTCTCGATCGTGCTGCTGGTCCTGCTGCACATCATCGGCTACCTCATCCTGGCGTTCAGCAGCGACACCTACCGCGCCGAGCGGATCTGACCTCGATCCGACGGCCGGAATCCGAAGGCCCCGGCGAGCGCGAGCGTGCACCCGCCGGGGCCTTCCGCGTGAAATCCCCTCACGCCGGCCGCAGGCGATCGTCGGGGTGCAGACTGCGCAGCCGCACCGATCCCTCCACGATGGCCCGCAGGGCTCGCGGGCTGAGTTCGAGCTCGGCCGAGACGCGCTCGAGCCCCGCTCCCGATGACACGGCGTTGCGAAGAGCCGCCTCGGCGTCGTGCGCGGCGACCTCGACGTCGGCCGCCGTACTCGCAAGGAACGCCGCGACACGCGCCTGGGCCGCCCGGATGGACGCGCGCTGGCGTTCGATCGCATCGAGGGCGCTCACGCCGGTACCTCCGTTCCCGACGTCTCGCGCGCGGGGCGCAGTCGGGCACCGAGACGCGCCGCGCCGGCGAGAGTCAGCCCCGGCACGTAGCAGCGCAGCAACGCAAGACCGATGGACGGCAGGTGCACGGCGTCGGGGTAGAGCATCCACATCGAGGCGAAGTCCGGCTGGAACTTCTTCTTGAAGGTGGCGAGGGAGCGGAACCCGTACGCCGGCTCCAGCAGGGCGCTGAGCTGCTCGAGCAGCCGATCCACGGCGGGCAGGTCGTTGGCATCCCCCTCCCGATGGGATGCCAACGGCGAACCGGAGAGGCTGAGCACGGCGCAGCCGTCGGCCCGCGTCTGTTCGACGACAGCGCCGATGACGAACTCCATGACGCCGTTCATCGCGTCATCGCGTCGGCGCATCACGTCGAGCGCGTAGCCGGTGACACCGGGGTCGCCGAAGATCGGCAGCCAGCTCGTCACCGCGACGATGCGCCCCTCGGCGTCGCGGGCGAGCATGAGCCGGACGGCGGGATCGGCCGCCTCATCCAGTCCCCCGAGGGTGAAGCCCATCTCGGGGATCGTCTTGTCGGCGACCCACGCCTCGGAGATCTCCCGGAGCTGAGCGCGGTCGAGGAACGACAGGTCGCCCCACCGCGTCCACTGCGTCGTGACTCCCTCGCGCGCGGCGCGGTTGGTAGCGGTGCGCACGTCTTGACGCTTCTTGCCCGCGGGCGTCCAGGTCTGCGGGTCGAGCAGCGCCTCATCGGCGACACGGGTCTGCTGCCACCCGAGGCCGGACAGGGCCTCGCGGGAGGCGTCGTCGACGCTGTAGAACACCGGGGTCCACCCGTTCTCGCCGCAGTAGTCGACGAACGCGCGACCGATGTCGCGGCGCGACCTGTCGGCGCCGAACGCGCCACCGAGGGTCACGGCGACTCCGCCGTACACCCGATAGGCGATGCCCGCGTCCGCATCCGGAGCGAACCAGTACGCGTTGCCGCCCCATGTCGTCATGAACGCGAGCGAGCCGCCGCCCCCGCGCTCGAGCATGGCCCGGGCTCGCGCGCGGTCGCCCGTGACGTGGGCGGCGCGGGAGCGGAGGATCAGACGTGCCGCGGCGACGACACAGACCGTCCAGAACACCGCCGCCGGCAGATACCAGAGGGCCTGGGCCGCCGGAGTGAGGGGAACGTACTCGACCGCCTCGACGGGGAGCAACGACGGCGGAAGCAGGTGGAGGAGCAGCGTCTGCACCAGACGACCCGGCTCCGGGCGCGGACCGAACTGATCCGCAATGGCGAGGGTTCCGGCGAGCGCGACCGCGAGCGTGCCCGTGGCGGCGATCGCGATCGTGACGACGAACGCCGTGCGCGCCCCGCGCGCCGACGGGACAGGCGTGGCACGACGGAAGGCGAACAACGTCACCGCGACGGCGAGAGGAACGAGGGCGCTGACCCCGAGACCGACGAGCGTCTGCCAGACCGATGCCATGTCGGCCGCGCGCAGCTCCGCGAGGTCGGCCAGGGTCGAGGGTTCGGTGGCGAGGAAGACGTACGCCATTCCGGCGAACACGAGGAGGTTCACCGCGATCGCCAGTCCCAGCGCACCCCGGCGCCCCCGCAGGATGCCCCAGGATGCCACCAGCAACACGACCAGCGGGAGGACGGCGATCCACCCGGCGTGCGTCTGCAACTCGTCGTAGGTCATCGCCGCCGGGCACGGCGCCACCGTCGACCCCACGACGCAGACCACCCCGTCGGCCACGGTGAGCGGGTCGTAGGAGAGCCAGCCGTAGACGGAGAGCAGGCCGGCGCCGCTCCCCCACACGGTGGCGATGACCGGGCCGATCGCGGTCACGGCGGTGAGGGCGGCCAGCAGCACCCGCGTCTCGTGGTGAGAACTGCGCTGCACGCGCAACGTCGCGCGGCGGCCGCCCGCGAGCATCCCGACCGCGAGACCGACGGGCAGGGCGACGAGGGAATACAGGTCGCTCGCCGAAGCGGAGTAGAGGAAGAGCGTGAGTGCCAGGAAGACGCTCGCCAAACGCACTCGTCGGCGCCACAGGGCACCGGAGAAGCAGCTCGCCGCCATGGCCACCACCAGAAGTGCGGCGATCGGCGGGGCGCCGGCGAACGGCGGTGAGTTCAAGGGGACCGCGGGCAGGAACGACGTCTCGATCGCCCCGATGACGAGCCCCACCACCGAGGTGACCACGCCACCCCCGACATAGGCGAGGAGCACGCGACGGGTGCCCATCACGCGCTCCGCGCAGGCACCGACGATCAGAGCGACCGCGACGAGGATCGGCAGGACTCGGCCGTCGTCCACCAGGAAGAGCGCCACCAGCAGGCCGCGGAGGTCGAGCGGGTTGTCGGTGAACGGTGCCTCGCCCAGCGGCGACAGGCTCACGATCGTGACGAGCGCGGCGAGCGCGAGAGTGGCGAACGGCACCGCGAAACGACGAGTCCGGCGGGCGGGTGCCGCCGGGTCGCGGACGGGATCGGTGAGCCGCGTCGGTGCCGCGGCGAGGGTCGAAGGCATGGGTCTCTGCTCCGGGGGACGATCATCGCCGGCGCGGTGCGGCGGGCGATACCTCATGCTCGCGGAAGAAGGTGAACGAGAGCATCCACCCAAAGGTGTATTCCTCCCCGCTGATCGGCGGAGACGCCGATCGCAGGGGTACGGCGGAGACGCCGATCGCAGGGGTACGGCGGAGACGCCGATCAGACGGAAACGGCGAGACGCCGATCCCAGGCAACGGCGAGACGCCGAACGCCGCGAGTCTGCTACGCGGGGCGGTAGACGTCGATGCTGTCGGGACGCTCCGACGCCGCGGCGATCAGGGCGAGGATCCCGAGACCGAGGGTCGGCACGAGAAGCGAGATGAGCCCGATCGAGGTGACGGGGACGAGCACGTCCTGCCCCGCTCCGGAATGGAAGAGAAGGGCGACGAGGGCGTACTGCACCGCGGCGGCCCCGACGCTCACGCACAGCGCCCACAGGGGCATCCGTCTCCACCGGCGCGGCACGGCACCCAGCCGCGCGATCTGCACCGTCGCAACCAGCCCGGCCGCGATCATGAGGAGGAACTCTGCGACCGAGATGCTCGACATGACGACCACCGCCGGGTCATCGGCGGCGCGGACCTCCGGGAGCAGCCCGACGACCACTCCCGCCACCAGCGGTGCGAACGCCACGACGGCGAGCGCGCTCACGCCCAACGGGCGCCGCGCGACGACGCTCGCGGAGCGGGAGAGACCCACGGCGAAGACCATCACGCCGGCCGCCCAGGCGATGTCGATCGCCGCGCGAGCGGCGAACGGATTCATCGTGTACTGCCCCGCGAGAAGCGTCAGGAGCCCGGAGACGGCGAGCAGAATGCCACCGATCCGCCACGTTCTCGTTCTTTCGCGCATCTCTCCAGGCTACGGGGCGGTGCCCGCACGCACGGATGCCACGGACGCGTGTTCGCGCCCGTGGCATCCGGTCAGTCACCCTTCACGTTGACGATCTGGCGCAGCGTGTGCCGCACCGTGACGAGGTCGGCGGCATCCGCCATCACCCGGTCGATCGGCTTATAGGCCTGCGGGATCTCGTCGATGAAGGCATCGGTGTCGCGGTACTCGATGCCCGCCATCGCCTCGCGCAACTGCTCGTGCGTGAAGGTCTTGCGGGCGGCGGAGCGGGAGTACTCCCGGCCCGCACCGTGCGGCGACGAGTTGAGCGCAACGGGGTTGCCGAGGCCCTCGACCACGTACGACGCGGTACCCATCGACCCCGGGATCAGCCCCGGCCGACCGGCGTCGGCCATGATCGCCCCCTTGCGCGACACCCACACCTGCTTGCCGAAGTGCCTCTCGGACTCGGTGAAGTTGTGGTGGCAGTTGATCCGCTCCCGCTCTTCGACAGGCGTGTCGAGGAAGCGACCGAGCTGGTTCGCGACGCGATCCATCATCTCCTCGCGGTTGAGCAGGGCGAAGTGCTGTGCCCACCGGAGCTCCCGAATGTACCGGGTGAACTCCGGCGACCCCTCGACGAGGTAGGCCAGGTCGGGATGCGGAAGCTCGATCCACCACTGCTTCGCCAGACGCTGTGCGACCGTGATGTGGTGCTGCGCGATGCGATTGCCGACGCCCCGGGAGCCGGAGTGCAGGAACATCCACACGTCATCGTTCTCGTCGAGCGAGATCTCGATGAAGTGGTTGCCGCTTCCCAGCGACCCCAGCTGGTTCCGCCAGTGCCCCGCGTAGTTCGCCGGATCGAACTCGGCCTTCTCGGCGAGAGCCTCGAGCTCGGCAACGCGCGGCTCAGCGGTCGTGACGATCTTGCGGTTGTCGCGACCGGCCGACAGCGGGATGGCGCGTTCGATCTGCTGCCGCAGCTCCGCGAGGTCACGACCGTCCAGGTCGTCGGCGTGGAACTGCGTCTTGACGGCGATCATTCCGCAGCCGATGTCGACGCCGACGGCCGCGGGCATGATGGCGCCGAGCGTCGGGATCACCGAGCCGACCGTGGCGCCCAAGCCCAGGTGGGCGTCGGGCATCAGGGCCAGGTGGGGGTGGATGAACGGCATGCGCGACGAGGTACGGGCCTGCTCGATGGTCTTGTCATCGATCAGGCTCGCCCACGACACCAGTCGTTCGGTGAGCTTCTGCATGATTCCTTTCCTTCGTGTGGTGCGCGAGAGCGCGACGGTGAGCCGGGAGTCGGGACACTCCCCCACCACGAGGGAAAGGAAAACGCCCCGACCTGTCGGTGCGGGGCGCGGAAGAACAGGGTCTACGCGGCCAGCGCCGAGAGGTACGACGAAAGCTGCTCACGGCGCAGATCGCGCTTCGCGGTCATCGTTTCGTCCTCTCTCGGCTCCCTGTGCCGAATGACACAGGCTTGCGAACATAACGGATGCCGCGGACTCGGCGCAAGAGTCGCGGCATCCCGTCGTCCGTCGAAGCCCGTCCCTCAGCCGGGCCGACGATCACGCCCGGGTGGGCTGATCGAAGTCCCAGTCGATGCCGCCGTCATCGTCTGCGCCGGCATCGGGCTCGACGGCGCGCAGCTGCGTCTGCGGGAACAGGCGGTGGTCCTTGAGTTCTTTCGCCGCGTGCGAGAAGTCGGGTTCTTCGTCGTCCCACTCCACGGGTGCCGAGAGCACGTCGTTGCCGACCCCGATGACCAACTCGGCCTGGGCGACCTTGTTGTCGCTGGTGACGATCGGGATGCTGACCGCCTCGGACTGCCCCTCCTTGGCCACGGCGGCGGTGAGCTCGACGAGCGACGAGGCCACATCGTCGGTGGTGAGGACGGTTTCTCCGGCATATGTCACGCAGCGCATGAATTCAGCGTGAGGTGCGCGGGTATCGAGCGGGGGTGGGTTGCCTCGACGCGAAGCGTGCGGTACGCCTCAGTCCCGGCGCTGCGCGGACCGGAACATCGCGTCGTCGAGCTCGAACCACACGGCACGCACGGTTTCGAACTCTCCGAACCGCTCCGGGGGCGGGTCGCTCAGGGAGAGGCGATAGCCGCGAGGGAGATCGTCCACGTGCTGTCCGTCGCGGGGACCGCCGACGAGCACGTAGATCACGGGGAGTCGACCGGCGTGGTCTCGGCGGCGACACCGTCGACGGCGTCGCTCATGCGATGCAGGAAGGTCACGACGGTGGCGGCCTCTTCCGGCGACATGTCGATCACAGCCGAGAGCATGCGGTCGTGCATGTTGCCCAGCGTCTGGCGCACCTCGGCGTCGGCACGAGGCGTCGACTGGATGAAGATGCTGCGCCGGTCGTCGGGGTTGGCGACCCGGATGATGTGGCCGGAGCGCTCCAGCCGGTCGAGCAGGGCGGTCGTCGACGCCGTGGAGAGTCCGAGGTACCTCGTCAACTCCCCCGGCCGAACCTGTTTGGTCGAGTCGCGGAGGAGGAATCTCAGGACGAGAAGCTCGTTCTCCCCCATCGACATCGAGTCGCGCGTTCGGCGACGCATGGCCACTTCGGCGGCGCGGTAGATGCGCAGAGCCTCGAGGACCGCCTTGTGGCGTTTGCGGCGATCTGCAGGCTCGTCCCCGTACCAATAGGTGGGCTCGGCGCTCGTGGCACTGCGGTTCGCGGTATCGACGTCGGTCACGGCACACTCCCCCCTCCGTCTGGGGCGACTATACCCCAAAATAATAGTTAAACGAACTAGTTACTAAACGACTATGTTCTGAGGCAAGCTAACTGCTGACGGAAGGAGTCACTCATGGGCCAGCTGTTCTACGCCACCTCGACGGAATCGATCGAGATTCCGGATCGGGTCCTCGCCCACCTGAAGGTGGTCGTCACGACCAAACTCCGCCGGAGCGAGAGCTTCACCCTCAGCTGGACGCATGTCGACGGTGACGCCGGCCGGTCCACGCTCTGGCTGCAGCCCTCCATCCCCCTCCGGTTCGCGTTCGACTCGGCCGAGCCCGAGACCCTCAACGCAACCGTGCTGAAGAACATGGCGGACATGGCGAACTCCTCCGCCGGCCTCGTCGTCGACCTCTCTGCCGAGATCCCCGCGCACGACGCGGCGTCTCCGGCCCCGGCGCGCACCGCGGTCGCACGCCGTCGCACCCTCGTGTCGGTGGCCGCCTGACATGGACATCGCCGTTCTCCCCCGGACCACCCCGGCGACGTCGACGCGCACGACCTGGGCGAAGGTCGACACCGGATTCTGGGTCGCGCATCGTGGCGGCGAGTACTTCGGATGCGTCGACCAGGTCGCCGGCGGCTTCGTGTCGCGCGATGCGCACGGCATCCCCATCGGCCGCTATGACGCTCTCGCCGAGGCGAGGTCGTCGTTGCGCAGCACGACGCACCCGGTCAACACCACGCGACGCATGCGTCTGGAACGCGCATCCGTCGCCGCGGCCACCGCGATCGGCGGGACCGCCCTCGCTTTCGCATTGACCGCCGGCGCGATCGCCCCGCTGCTGTGAACGACATGGACGACATCGACCTGCGCGACGACGCCGACGATTTCGAGGATGCCGCGATGGCGGCGTTCACCGAGAGGTACGGCGTCACCCCGATCTGAGCGCGTCGACCCCCTGGACACCGTCGCGGCCGCGTGCGAACGTCGCTCGCGGGTCACGGTTCCGGCCCCGGATGAATGGAGACAGCATGACGAGCACCAACGGTCGCGCCGACGACGCCCCCGATCAGGATTCGAACGGCGCGGGGAGCGAGTCCCCCGAGGAGGGCGCTGCCGCCCAGCAAGACGCCGACGAAGCCGCCACGACCTCGGAGTCGCCGGTCGGCGACATCTCGTAAGACTCTTCAGAAGGCGTACCGCACACGGCAGTACGGGAGTCTCCGATCGATGAGCGCGGTGAGTGCCGCCACACTCTGCGCCTTCAGCGGGTGTCGGTAGCGAACGTTCACCGCGCCGTTCTGCGAGCGCTTCTCTTCTTGTGCGGCAGGCGTCCACAACAGCTCTTCGCCCGTGGGATGCCATCCGAGATTGACCTCGTGCAGGCCCTCGTTGTGCGTGAGGAAGATGATCTCGCACGCGAGTTGCGCCTTCGCCCGCGCGTGGAGGACCGCGTCGATCTCGTCGAAGAGAGCTTCCCAATCGGCGAGCCACGTCGGAGTGAGAATCACCGGGGAGAAGTTGACGTGAACCTCGAATCCCGCGTCGACGAAGTCGTTGATCGCGGCGATGCGCTCCGACATCGGAGAAGTGCGCAGATCGGTGACGCGGGCCGTCGCCGCGGGCATGAGCGAGAACCGGATGCGGGTCCGGCCGGCCGGATCCCACTCGAGCAGGTCGCGATTGACGAACTTCGTCGCGAATGACGCCTTGGCCGTCGGCATCATGCGGAACAGATCGCACACGTCGCGCACGTTCTCGCTGATCATCGCGTCGACCGAGCAGTCGCCGTTCTCACCGATGTCGTACACCCACGCCTCGGGGTCGCACTGGTTGGGCTCGGTCTTCTGCCCGCGCACCGCGACATGCCGCGCGAGGTGGCGCGTGATCTGATCGATGTTCGCGAACACGGTGATCGGGTTGCTGTAGCCCTTCCGTCGCGGGACGTAGCAGTACGCGCAGGCCATGGCGCACCCGTTGGACAGCGACGGCGCGATGAAATCCGCCGAGCGGCCGTTCACCCGCGTCGCGACGCTCTTCTTGACGCCGAGCACGAGCGCCTCGGTCTTGATGCGCACCCAGCGTGCGACGTTCGTCTCGTCGCCGTGCACCTCGGGGATCTGCCAGTGCGACGCGATGGGCACGATGTGGGCGTCGGGCCAGCGCGCGACGATCTCCCGCCCGCGCTCGAGCTCGAGCGCGGCGTCTTCCGCATAGATGCGGGTCACGCGCAGCAGGTTCTCGCGAAGGACGGCCATCGTTCCGTTCTACCCGGGGGTTCCGACATCCGCTCCGGCCGGTACCGGCTGGCAGCGCGGGCACCACCACGTGCGTCGCTGCTCGGGATCGTTCGCCACCTCGTCGCGCACCAGGACGCGCGTGCCGCAGCGCAGACACGGCCTCCCCGCCCGGCCGGCCACCCAGTGCGACGATCCTTTGCGCTGATTCCCGGTCGTCACCTGATACATCCCCGGCACGGTCGCCGAGATCCGCAGGGCGCGTGCCGCGAGCGCGACCAGAGCATCGAGGTCGGTCGCACCGATGGGCGCGAAGGGATGGATGCCGCGCAGAAACGCGAGTTCGTTCACCCAGAGGTTGCCGAGCCCGGCGATGCGCGTCTGGTCGAGCAGTGCCGCGACGAAGCGACGCTCGGGCCGGGCCGACAGGCGTCGCACAGCCTCCGCGGCATCCCAGTCGTCTCGCAGCGGGTCCGGACCGAGGTATCCGATCACGTCGGCCTCGCGCATCGTCGGGATGAGGTCGACCACGGGCACATCGAGTCCCCACACCTCGCGCCCGTCGTCGAGGCGGAGTCGCACGCGCGCCTTCTCCCGTGCGGCCGTCGGGAGGGCACGGCCGGGGCGCGTGATGGTCCAGCTGCCCTGCATCCGCAGATGCGTGTGCAGGGTCGTGTCGTCGTCGAAACGCGTCAGGAGGTGCTTGCCGTGGGTGTCGTAACCCCGGATACGCCGTCCCGCCAGCGACGTGCCGGCCGCCGCCCCCGAACGCAGCTCCCCCTCGCGGACCTCCCGCCCGGTCGTCACCGCATCGAGGCGTCGGCGCAGGCGGTAGACGCTGTCGCCCTCCGGCACGGCTAGCGCGCCGGGACGAGCTGGTCGTCGCGGGGAGCGAGGTCGGGCCGCAGGCGCGTACCGAACTCGTGCCGCAGTGCGCTGAGGGCGGCCTGCCACCCGGCGAGCCCGTGGACCCCCGGGCCCGGGCTGGTCGACGAGGAGCACAGGTACACGCCCGTCATCGGTGTGCGCCACGGGTCGGGACTGTAGATCGGCCGTCCGAGCAGCTGCGTGAACGTCGGAGCGCCCGCCGAGATGTCACCGCCCGGAAAGTTCGGGTTCCACGCCTCGATGTCGACGGCCGTGCGCGAGGTCGAAGCGAGCACGGTGTCTCTGAAGCCGGGTGCGAAACGCTCGATCTGCCGGACCATCGCCTCTTCCCTGTCCGCGGGGCTTGCGGAAGGCACGTGGGTGTACGCCCAGAGGACGTGCTTTCCCTCGGGGGCGCGGGTGGGGTCGAACAGCGTCGGCTGTGCGGCGAGGACGTAGGGCGCGTCCGGCAGATCCCCCCGCGCCACCGCGTTCTCCGCCGCGGCGATCTCTTCGCGCGTCCCGCCGATGTGCACCGTGCCCGTGCGGGCGATGTCGGCGTTCGCCCACGGGACCGGCTCGCTCAGCGCGAAGTCGACCTTGGCGACACCGCCGCCGTAGCGGAACCGCTCGAGGGCGCGGCGGTAGGCCGCCGGCATCCGGTCTCCCGCCAGGCGGATGAGCGCGCGCGGCGTGGTGTCCAGCAGCACGGCCTTCGACGGCGGCAGCTCATCCAGCGAGGTGATCTCGACGCCGGTGTGCAGCACCCCGCCGTGGGCGCGGATATCCGCGATCATCGCGTCGGCGATCGCCTGGCTGCCCCCGACCGGGATCGGCCAGCCGCGACCGTGCCCGTAGGTGGCGAGGACGAGACCGGCACCACCGGCGGCCAGGCTCGGCTGGTGCAGGATCGTGTGCGCCGAGACGCCGGTGACGAGTGCGGGCGCGACCTCTTCACGGAAGCGCGTGTTCCACCAGGGTCCACCCTGTTCGAGAGAGCGGATGCCGAAGAACGCGGCCGCGAGCGGATCGCCGGGGATGCGCAACAGGGCGTTGCCGGTGAAGTCCGCGACCCCGCGGAGATGCTCGACGAGCGGACGCATGAGGCGCGCATAGGCGGGCCCGTCGACCCCGAGCCCATCCGCGGCGCGTTCCAGATCGCGGTAGGCCAGTCCCGCTCGGCCCCCGTCGAGGGGATGGGCGTACGACACCTCGGGGACGATCAGCGGCACACGCCGCTCGAGTCCGAACTCGCGGAAGAACCACGACTCCAACGCCAGCGGGTGCACCGCCGATCCGACGTCGTGACGGAACCCGGGCAGCGTCAGTTCAGCGGTCGACGCCGCTCCCCCGAAGGTGTCGGCGCGTTCGTACACCGCCACCGAGAGACCGGAGCGCGCGAGGGTGACCGCCGCCGCGAGCCCGTTGGGTCCGGAACCGACGATGATCGCGTCGTAGCTCTCGCTCATCGGTCGATCGGCTCCCGCTCGGCGGTGGATTCGTGGCCACGCGCGGCGGATCCCTCGGAGGTGCCGGGCGCTCCCCCTTCGGCGAGGTATGCGAGGCGATGAAGGGTCTCGGCGTTGCGCCAGCGAGTGATCGCGTCGAAGACGACGTCGGGCAGGAGCTTCGTCGGTCCCGTGACGGGTTCTTCCTGCAGACGGACCACGCACATGTCACCGCGGGCCTTCACATCGATGGCTACGCGGGCGATGCCGATCGGGCCGCCGTGCGGTTCGAGCACCGCGCGCCGCGGCGGGTCCCAGACCCGCATGACGGTCGAGTCGTTGACCAGCGCCGGCCACGACCCGAACGAGTGGTGCAGCGTCGATCCTTCCGCGGGCCACTCGTCGGCCACGTCGCGCATCCGCGAGGCGCCGACGACCCACAGGGGATACAGCCAGCCGTTGGCCAGGACGCGGAAGACATCTTCGGGGGCGCATCGCAGAAGACGCACATTGCGGGCCATCGTCGCTCCTCCTCGTCGACCGGTGGATCCCCACGCTACGGCCCCGCCCGCCCCGACGTCGCGACGGTTGCGCGAAGGCGGTGCGCCGGGTATCCGTCAGGCGGCGGCGGGAAGCACGAACCACACGCGCGTGCCCCCCTCGGGCGACGCGTCGAGACCGATCGAACCGTGGTGCGCATCGACGATTCGCCGACAGGTCGCGAGCCCGATCCCGATCCCCGGGACCTCGGCACCGTGACCGCGCTCCATGGGCTCGAAGACACGGTCGCGCAGCTCCGGCTCGATCGCCTCGCCGTTGTCGTCGACGAAGATCCGCCAGCCGTCGGGCAGGGTCTCGACGCTGACACGGACGCGGGGCACCCTCTCGGCCGCGACGGTGAACTTCACCGCGTTGGCGATGAGGTTCTGCAGGAGCACCCGCAGCAGGGTGTCGTCGGCGCGCACGTGCTCAGACTGGGCGACCGTCACCTCGGCGCCCGTGCTCACCACGGCACCGTCGAGATCTTCGAGCACCGCGTCGACGGTGTCGGCGACGTCGACGTCGGTGAGATGCGGGCGGGTACCCCCCATGCGGGCGAAATCGAGCAGGTCGGTGACCATCGCCGTCATCCGCCCGGCGGCCGCCTCCGCACGCACGAGCGACTGCGCGGCCCGCGGGGCCGCCGCCATCTCCGGGCTGTCGGCGGCGAGCTCGATGAACCCGGCGAGAGCGGTGAGCGGATTGCGGAGGTCGTGGCTCACCTGCACGGCGAACTGCTCGAGCTGCGCGTTGGACTCCACGAGGTCTCGCTGGATGCGGCGCAGTTCGAGAACGTCGATCACCTGATGGGCGAGAAGGTCGAGCGCCCGACTGGCGGCATCCGAGAGTTCGCCGACGACGTCGTCGAACACGCACAGGGTGCCGATCGTGACCCCGGCCGGCGTGATGAGCGGACTCGAGGCATAGAAGCGGACGTTGGCGATCTCCCCCGTCACGAAGGCATTCTGCGCGAAGCGCGGATCGAGCTGGGCGTCCGGGACGACGACACGACCCGGGGTGCTGATGACCGCGGCGCACATCGAGTCTTCGCGGGCGCAGGACGCCGCCTGGATCCCGACAGCCGCCACCTGATGCTGCATGCGGTCGTCGATGATGTTGATCACCGCGGTGGGAACCCCGCACGCGGTGGCTGCGAGCTCGACGAGCCCCTGCAGATCGGGTTCGGACGGCTCCCCGACGAGCCGGTACTGCGCGATCGCCTCGCGTCGCGTCACATCATGCGCCGTGGACACATCGTCCCCTCTTGGTGGTACTCCCCTCCGTCGAGCCTAGTGCGGTTACACCCGGGAGGGCCGAGGGGGAAGGGGGTCGCGCTCTCGCGAGAGGCGCCGAACAGTGGCGGCATGAGCACTTCGACCCCGTTCCCTCAGACGCCCGCCGAGCCCGCCACCCCGACCACTCCGGCCGAACCGCTCGCCCCGAATCCCACCGAGCCCACCGTCCCGCTGCCGCCCGAGACCTCGCCGGCTCCCGCGAGCGCGTCCGCCGGGGGTGGGGGCGCGGCGGACGCGGATCCCGCGAGCGATGACTCCGCGGGAGCCTTCGCCGAGGATGACGACGACGCGGTCGGCTCCGCCGAGATGGATGCCGACAACGCGGTCGAGGAAGACATGATCGACGCCGTCGACCCCGGCGGACGCCCGGACTGACCTGACCGGACGACGACGGGGCGACGCCATCTCGGCGTCGCCCCGTCATCGTTCAGGATCAGCGGATCACGGGTTGCCGCGCGTCCACAGCAGGAGGATCGCCACCACCTGGAGCACGAGGCATCCGGTCAGGATCGCCGCGCGACGCCGCGGCGTGGACGACCAGCGCTCGTCGGCCATCATCGGCGCCATCGGCATGAGCAGTCGGAACGTACTCTGCTGCGGGAGGAACACGGCGAGGATGTAGACGCCGTAGCTGAAGCCGTAGGTCACGACCATCAGGCCGAGGCGGCGAACGGGACGCGACCACATGAGGGCGAGGAACGCCACGATCAGCGCGACGACGAGCACGATGCCCACCACACCGAGGTGTGTGCCGGCCTGGCGGAACCACGGCGTGAACGGCGTGAAGGCGTCGTTCCCGACGTAATCGAGCCACCAGCCCAGTTCGGTGCGGATGTAGGCGTTGTGCGTGCCGGTGACGTACTGCGCGATGTGGTTCCACGACAATCCGGCGACGGCGATCGTGAGGCCGGTCGCCATCAGCGACGCCCATTCCTTCATCGGGAACGGGTCGACGCGACGGCGGAAGAAGCGCACGAGGAACACGATGCCCAGCGCCAGCCCCAGTGCGAGGACCCCCGGTCGCGTGTAGGCGGTGACGAGGCCGATCGGCAGGATCCACAGGTACCTGCGCTTGATCGCCAGCAGCATCGCGCCGAACATGAGCGCCATGAAGAGGCCCTCGCTGTAGCCGATGACGAAGAGGAACGACATCGGGGCGAAGGAGAAGAACACGACCGCCCACCACGCCGCCTGCGGCTTCGTGACGGTGCGCAGGAGCAGGAACAGCAGCCAGGTGGCGCCGAGGCTCGCACCGAGGCTCAGCAGCACCGCGATGGGCTGCCAGCCGAGGCCCGTGGCATCCGACAGGGCGCGGACCATCCCGGGGAAGACCGGCAGGAACGCCCAGTTGTTGGGGAGGATGTCGCCCGACACGTTCATCGGGAGCGACATCGGATAGCCCTCGGCGGCGATCTGACCGTAGCGGTCGGCGTCCCAGCCGGTGAGGTAGTCGAAGAAGGTGCCGAGGCGCTCGCTGTCAGGGCCGAAGCCCCAACGCGCGGCCTTGGCGATCGAGTAGAACCCCCACAGGAAGCCGAAGTTGACGGCGCGGGCGATGGCCCACAACAGCAGGACACGGGTGAACGAGCCGCGCTCGACGGGCACCGCGCCCTGCGGGGGACGCAGCACGTCTTCGCCGTACTGCCGCAACGCGCGACCGATCCGCGATCCACGGAGTCGATCGAGTCGGCGGTATCGGCTCGGGCGCTCGATGACGCGCGAGGGACGCGTCGGGGAGGCAAGCTCGCTCGGCGGTGCGCTCACTCGGAACCTTTCACAGGGGAAGATGTGGGCGAGTGACGACGGTGTCGGGCCCGGACAAGTGCAGTGAAGCCAGATCGTAGCGGATCAAACCGAACGTTCCCTCCGGTTGACTTCCAGGAAAATGTCCTGGTCAGTGGGTGTCGCTGACAAGCTTCAGGCCGATCACGCAGGCGACGAGACCGAGGACGAGCAGCAGCTTCACCACCGAGACGGCCTCGGCACCGGTGACCATGGCGACCACGACGGTCAGCGCTGCGCCGATGCCCACCCAGACCGCGTACGCCGTTCCCGTGGGGATCTCGCGCATGGCGAAGGCGAGTCCGCCCATGGATGCCAGGATCGCGACGCCGAAGATCACGCTGGGCCAGAGCTTGGTGAACCCCTCCGAGCGGCCGAGGGCGGTCGCCCAGACGGCTTCGAGGACGCCGGACAGGATGAGGACGATCCACGACATGGCTGCTCTCCTTGGCCAGTCTTGTCGCTGTCCGGGTACTGATCCGTCGTCCGGGGGCGCGGTCGTGCGTCCGAGACCCAGAGTATCGAGCCCACCTGGGCAGTGCCCGTGCAGCGGCGGCTGCCCCTCCGAGACCACGCATAAACGCTTTCCACGCGCATAAACGCGCTGTGCTCGCGTTTATGGGCGCCGATCGCGTTTATGCCTGTCAGGGCGACGCCGCATCGATCGGACAGGGCGGCCGGGGTGCCGGCATCCGGGGTCAGATCAGGAAGACGGATGCCGCCCCGGGGTTGTGTGCGTGCACCAGAACGCCGAAGACCACGGCGTCGAAGAGCAGGTGCACGGTCACGACGTACCAGAGCGAGCGCGTCTTGAGGAAGAGGAAGCCCTGCACGATCACGAACGGGATGGTGAGCAGGGGTCCCCACGCCTGGTAACCGAGCTCCCACAGGAACGACATGAAGACGATCGCCTGCAGCAGGTTGGCGGTGAGGTCGGGGAAGTGCCGTCGCAGCAGAACGAAGACCGTGCAGATGAAGAACAGCTCGTCCCAGATGCCCACCGCGCCGACGCCGACGAACAGCCGCGCAATGAGATCGGGCGTGTTCACCACCGGCCAGTTCATGTAGACGCCGGAGGTGATGAAGTAGAACGGCAGGATCAGATAGCCGAGCACGATGACGCCGGCCAGCCACGCCCATTGCCACCACGTCCACCGGCCTCCCCCGCGCCACGGGAAGGCGATCGCGCGATCGCGGTAGACGAAGCGCGAGATCACATAGGGAACGACGACCGCACCGCCCAGGGCGAGGGTGAAGCGGAGGAACGCGGCATTGTCGAGTTCGGCGTGCAGCGGGATCAGGCTGACGATGAACTGGCCGACCGCCACCAGAGAGACGTCGCGCGCGATGCTCGGCTCGTCGCCCCGGACGAGGGCGATGCCGGCGCGACGGTCGACGAGGACACCGGATGCCACGGCGAGCGCGAGCAGGATCCAGCCGAGCCACACGATCTGCACGACGAACAGCACCGGGGCGGCGAGACACACCAACAGCGCCGGGATGAGCTTCGGCGTCCAGGTGGAACGCTCGCGGACCGGCACCGCGGTGTGCGCGGTCACGGCGAGACCCGCGTGTAGGTCAGGTCGCGGATGTCGCGGCCGACGCGCAGGCCCTTGCGCTCGAAGGCGGTGAGCACACGTCCCTCGAACCGCTCGGCCCACTCCCCGACGAACGCCCGCTCGAAGTCGGGCGCCTCGTCGAGCACGTCGCGCATCTGGTCGGCGTAGTCCTGCCAGTCGGTCGCGAGGCGCAGGGTGGCACCGGGGCGAAGCGCCTGCGCGGCGATACGTGCGAAGTCGGGGGCGACCAAGCGGCGCTTGGTGTGCTTGTTCTTGTGCCACGGGTCAGGGAAGAACACCCACAGCTCGTCGACGGATGCCGCGGGTAGGAGGTGCTCGAGCGCCTCCGGCGCGTTGGCCTCGACGAGACGCAGGTTTCTGACGCCCTCGCGATCGGCATCGAGCATGGTGCGCGCCAGCCCCGCGGTGAAGACCTCGACGGCGAGGAAATCGGTGTCGGGGTGGGCGGCGGCGGCCGAGACGATCTGATGACCCTGGCCCGAGCCGACCTCCACGACGAGTCGGGCCTGTCGGCCGTAGACCGCGGCGGGGTCGACGGCGGTTCCCGCCTTGACGCTCGTGGCGGCGGCGGCACGCTCCACGGGAAGCAGGTAGAACGGCGAGAGCTCGGCCCACGCCCGGTCCTGCGCCTCCGACATGCGGCCGCTGCGGCGCACGAACGACACCGGCTTGTCGCGGTACACGGGCGCGGCGTCCATGTCTTCCAGGCTAGGCGACGAGCCTTCGGGGGTGTGGCGCACGGGCACCTTGCGGCCGCTCACGGCACGGTCACGAAGTCGATGAGCTCCTCGACGCGGCCGAGCAGGGCCGGTTCGAGGTCACGGAACGTGGTGACCTTCGACAGGATGTGCTGCCACGCGCGCGCGGTGTCGGCCTGCTCGTCGGCGGGCCAGCCGAGGGCGCGGCAGACGCCCACCTTCCACTCGATCCCGCGCGGCACCTCAGGCCACGCGGCGATGCCGAGGGCACGCGGCGTCACGCACTGCCAGACGTCGACGAACGGGTGGCCGACGATGCGTACGTGCGCGCCGTGTCGTCCGCGCGCGATCTTCTCCGCGATGCGCGACTCCTTGGAGTTCGGCACGAGGTGGTCGACGAGCACGCCGTAGCGTCGTTCGGCGGTGGGAGGCTCGGCATCCAGGGTCTGTTCGAGAAGGTCGACGCCCTCGAGGAACTCGACGACGACGCCCTCGGCGCGCAGGTCGGCGCCCCAGACCTTCTCGACGAGCTCGGCGTCGTGCTTGCCCTCGACGAAGATGCGGCTCGCGCGGGCGGTGCGGGCGCGCTGGTCGGCGACGGCGAACGATCCAGACGCCGTGCGCGTGCGGCCCTTCGCTGCAGCGGTGGGCGCCTCGAGCACCACGGGAGCGCCGTCGACCAGGAAGCCGCCGCCGAGCGGGAACAGCCGACGCTTGCCGAAGCGGTCTTCGAGCTCGACGTTCATGCCCTCGACGCGGGTCACCGCACCGACGTAGCCGTCTCCGGCGACCTCGACCACCAGGTCTGCGGATGCCGCGACGTGGGCCGGCTTCTTGCGTCCGGCATCACGCCAGCCGCGGGCGAGCACATCGGTGCCGTAGCGGTCGTCCATTCGTACCTCCGAGCGATCGAGCCTAGGCGGGGTCGATGTGCGCTCACAGCGGACGCGCCGGTTCTACCCGGGTGTCGGCGGTCGTTTATAGAGTGGACAGGTCCGCCAGCCGAAGGGGGAGGCATGCGAAAGCCCAGCGCCGCGCGAGCGATGGCGGTTCTGCTTGCGGTGGTCGCCGGGGTGCTCGCGTGGCCTCTGTCCGCCGCTGCTGTCCCACCCCCGTCGCTCGGCTCGAGTTACGTGCTCGATCAGGCGGACGTCCTCACCAACGCCCAGGAGGCCGAGGTCCAGTCGCGCCTGGTGCGACTGACCACCGACACGGGCTTCGATATGTGGGTCGCCTACGTCGATGAGTTCACCCAGCCCGAAGCCGCCGAGGAGTGGGCCAACGAGACGGCGAACCGCAACAACCTCGGTCCGCATCAGTACCTGCTGGCCGTATCGGTCGACGGGCGCGCCTATTACCTCTCCGGGGATGTCGACGACGGTGCCCTGACGACGCAGCAACTCGCCGCGATCGAGCAGGACCTCGTTCAACCCGCCCTCGCGAGTGGAGACTGGGCCGGGGCCGCGGTGAAGGCCGTCGACGGGCTGACGGCGGCGGAGCGTGCCGCACCCGCAGCGCCCGCCCCCACCCCCGCCGGCAGCGGTCCCGACGTCGGTCTCATCGCTCTCGTGGTCCTTCTCGTCCTCGTGATCGGCGGTGGGCTGCTGTGGTTCGGTCTGCGGCGGCGGCGAACGGCATCCGGGGGCTCGGCCGCACCGCAGGAGAGCATCGAAGAACTCTCGCGGCGCGCGGGATCGGCTCTGGTCGCGACCGACGATGCGATCAAGAACAGCGGGCAGGAGCTCGGCTTCGCGCGGGCGCAGTTCGGCGACGACGCCGCCGCGCCCTTCGTCGAGGTGCTCGCGCAGGCGAAGGCCGACCTCGACCGCGCGTTCACGATCTCGCAGCAGCTCGACGATGCGACCCCCGAGACCCCCGACCAGCAGCGAGCCGGCTACACCGAGATCCTGCGGCTGTGCGCGTCGGCCGACGAGGCCCTGGATGCCAAGGCGGCGGCGTTCGACGAGCTTCGCGCCCTCGAGGCCGACGCGCCCGGAGCCCTCGCCCGCCTGCAGCAGCAGCACGCCGCGGCCACAGCCGCCCTGCCGACCGCCGATGCCGAGCTCGCTCGGTTGCGCGAGAAGTACGCCGACACGGCCCTCGCTCCCGTCGCCGACAACGCCGCGCAGGCTCGCGCCCGGCTCGATCTCGCCGCCCAGCAGATCGCCGCCGCCTCGCGTGCCCTCGCGGCCGGAGACACCGGAGCGGCCGCCGTGGCCCTGCGGGCGGCGCAAGCCGCGGTCACGCAGGCCGAGACGCTCGAGAAGGCCGTCTCGTCGCTCGGCACCGACCTGACCGATGCGGAGAGACGCTCGAGCGAGCTCGTCGCCGAGATCGACGGCGACATCGCCGCGGCGGGCGCTCTCTCCGACCCCGACGGCCGCGTCGCCGGCGCCGTCGCCGCGGCGAGCGCCCAGCTGAATGCCGCCCGCGCCGCCCTGGGCGGCGAGCGGTCCGACCCCCTGGGCGCTCTCGCCACTCTCGAGCAGGCGAACACGACGATCGACGGCGTCATCGCCGAGGCACGCGACGCCGCCGAGCGTCAGCGGCGCGCAGCCTCCCAGCTCGACACCGCGCTCATGCAGGCGCGCGCCCAGGTGTCATCGACCGAGAGCTTCATCGCCGCGCGACGGGGCGCTGTCGGCCCCACGGCGCGGACGCGTCTCGCCGAGGCCGGGGCGGCTCTCGTCCAGGCGGAACACCTGCGCGCCACCGATCCCGTCGGCGCATCGTCACTCGCCCAGCGAGCCGTGCAGCTCTCCAGCGAAGCGGGGTCCCTGGCCCAGAACGACGTCGGCAGCTTCGGCGGCGGGCCCGGAGGCGGCGGGAGCGACGTGCTCGGCGCCATCCTCGGCGGCATCGCCGTCAACTCCCTCCTGGGCGGGGGCGGCTCGCGATCACGTGGAGGCTTCGGCGGAGGCGGGTTGGGCGGCTTCGGCGGAGGCTTCGGGGGCACTCGCTCCGGCGGTTCCCGGTCGCGATCCGGAGGCGGCGGTATGCGCTCGGGAGGCTCGCGCGGCAGCGGGGGCGGACGCTCGCGCCGGGGAGGCGGACGCTTCTGAACGCCCCTCGCAAGCCGCTCTCGGCCGTCACAGAAAACTCGTAGCATTCGACACCAGACTCGACTCTGTCGCCTTAGGAAGGAACCCCCGCATGGCCAAGCAGTCCATCTTCGGTCGCATTCAGACCCTCGTCCGCGCGAACGTCAACGCGCTCCTCGACCAGGCCGAGGACCCGCAGAAGATGCTGGATCAGCTCGTCCGCGACTACTCCAACTCGATCGCCGACGCCGAATCGGCCATCGCCGAGACCATCGGCAACCTGCGCCTGCTCGAGCGCGACCACCAAGAAGACCGCCAGGCGGCAGCGGAGTGGGGCAACAAGGCCCTCGCCGCCAGCCGGAAGGGCGACGAGCTGCGCGCCTCGGGCAACGTCGCCGAAGCCGACAAGTTCGACAACCTCGCCAAGATCGCTCTCCAGCGTCAGATCACCGCCGAGGGCGAGGCCAAGGCCGCCGAGCCCACGATCGCCGCGCAGACCGAGGTCGTCGACAAGCTCAAAGACGGTCTCAACGGCATGAAGGGCAAGCTCGACCAGCTGAAGGCCAAGCGCAACGAGCTCACCGCCCGCGCCAAGGTCGCCGAAGCACAGAACAAGGTGCACGACGCGGTCAAGTCGATCGACGTCCTCGACCCCACGAGCGAGCTCGGACGCTTCGAAGACAAGATCCGCCGCCAGGAGGCCCTCGCCGCCGGGAAGCAGGAGCTGGCCGCGTCGAGCATCGACGCGCAGTTCAACGCCCTGGAAGACGTGGGTGAGCTGACCGAGGTCGAGGCTCGCCTCGCGGCCCTCAAGGTCGGCGGCCCCCAGCGCGCGGCGATCGACGCGCCCAGCCCCGACCAGGTCTGATCCACATCGCGAGTGCACCGTCCGTCTCGCCGGGCGGTGCACTCGCGTCTTCCGGCGAGGGGACCACCCATGACCCGCTTCATCATCGCCCCGCAGTGGCAGGGGTCGTCGTCGTCGCGAGCGATGCAGCTCGTCGACGGCGCCGAGGCCATCGCCGGCGACCTGCCACGTGCCGCGACCACCGTGCTCGAGGTTCCGACCGAGGCCGGTGACGCCCACGGCACGGCGGTTCACCGGCTGAGCGCCCTCGTCCGGATGCGCCAGCGCATCGAGGAGGCCGTGCGCGCGGCCGATGAGCCCGCGATCGTCGTCGGCGGCGACTGCGGCGTCGCCCTCGGTTCGGTCTCCGCGGTGTCGGGCGACGATCTCGCGGTGGTGTGGATCGACGCCCACGCCGACCTGAACACCCCCGCCTCGTCGCCGAGCGGCGCGTTCCACGGCATGGTGCTGCGAGCGATCACGGGCGAGGGCGAAGAGACCCACCGACTCGAACCGGGAGTCGCGCCCACGCGCATCGTCCTCGCCGGTACCCGGGCGCTGGATGCCGAGGAGCAGAGGTTCATCGACGCCCACGGCGTGCGGGTGATCGCTCCCGACGACCTCGGCGACCCCGACGTCCTCGCCGACGCCGTGGTCGCGACCGGCGCATCGCGGGTGTACATCCATGTCGATCTCGACGTTCTCGACCCCGCCGAGATGACCGGCGTCGCCCTGCCCGAACCGTTCGGGGCGCGCAGCGCCGATGTCGCGGCATCCATTCGTCGTCTACGGGAGCGGCTGCCACTCGCCGGGGCCACCCTCACCGAGTTCTCGCCGTCGTCCCCCGCCGCCGCCGTGGACGACCTCGGGACGATCCTGCGGCTGATCGGAGCGCTCGCGTGAGCCCGATCCCCCGGCCTCCCGCGGGGTGGCGCGAGCGCGCGGACCGCGCCGTGGCGCGCGGACGCGTGTGGGACCGCTTCATCCCCGGCATCCTGCTCGACTCCCCCGTGAGCCGCATCGGGTACTGGTACGGCTGCACGGTCGGCTGGGTGTGGGGGTCGCTGTGGAGCACGGGCCGAATCGAGAAGCGACAGGGGCTGTGGGTGTTCCGCGGGCTCCCCGCGTGGGCGTTCCCGCGCGGGGGCGTGTGCGTCGGGGGATGCTTCCTCACCGGCGACGCCCGCCCTACCGACACCGTGCTCCGGCACGAGGCCGTGCATCAGCGCCAATGGCGTCGATACGGCTTCCTCATGCCGGTGCTGTACGCCCTCGCGGGCCGTGACCCGTTGCGCAATCGCTTCGAGATCGAGGCCGGCCTGGTCGAGGGCAACTACCTCCCTCGAGGCAGCTGACCCGGTACCCGGAGCGGGCGACGCCGCGGTCAGCGGGCGGTCGAGAGACCGAAGCGCTCGGGCGTGTGAATCGTGGCGGCATCGACGCCGTGACGCGAGACGAGCTCGTCGACGATCTCGGCGGTACCGAGGTACCCGCCCAGCAGGAAGACGCGCGTCGCGTCGTCGTCGCAGCACAGCATCTCGCCGGCCCAGCCGGACACGGCGCGCGCGAGGGCCTCACCCGGCGCGCAGCCTCGCCCCGTGCCGGGGGCACCCGAACGACGCGAACGGTCGAGCCACGTGAAGGTCATCCGCGCGGGGGCCGCGATGTGGCCGATCCACGATGCATCCGGGACCTCGACGAACACGCGTCCCGTCGAGCAGATCGGCAGGGTCGACAGCAGCGCCTCGAGCTCGACGAGAGAGGTCTCGTCGGCGGTGACGAGGTGCTGCACGCGCGTGTGCCGCGACGCGCGGCACGCGGCGTCGTTGTGCTCGGAGGACGTGGTCATGATGCTCTCCACTATACCCGTGGAGAAGGGTTGCCTAACCTGAGTTCCGGCTTTGTATCCCGATGTCGAGAGATCGGTCAGTCGACCAGCACCTCGCGCAGCCTCCGGAGCTCGTCATCGCCCAGCCCGTGGGCCCGCAGATACCCCGCGGGCGATCCGTACTCGCGATCCAGACGTTCCAGCAGCGCTCGCATCACCGGCGCGGGCGAACGCGTCGCGAGGGCCTCGACGTGCACGTTCTCCGGATGCATCAACCGGATCCCGGCGACCACACGGGCGTTGCGTTCCGCGGGCAGCAGAGCCTCGGTCCGGGCGTAGTCGGCGATCACCGCCTCCCGGTCGACGCCCGCGGCGGCGAGCGCGATGGCCACCGTGACACCCGTACGGTCCTTGCCGACGGTGCAGTGCACGAGCACGGGCTGAGAGCTCAGGATGCCGCGCACGACCGCCACGACACGGTCGGCGGAATCGTCGACGATCGCGGAGTACAGCTCGTCGAGGCTGACGTCGCGGGCGAAGAACGATGCGACGGAGCCGAGGAAGAGCGGCTCGCGCTGCACCTCGATCGACAGGTCGTCGAAGCGGCTGGGTGAGTGACGGACCTCGTCGTCGGCGCGCAGATCGATCACCCGACGGATGCCGAGCGCGCGCAGGGTCTCGACCCCGGCGTCGTCGACGGCGACGAGGTTGCCCGAGCGGAACAGGACGCCGTCACGCGTGCGACGGTCGCCCGCGGGCAGTCCCCCGGTGTCGCGGAAGTTCATCGCTCCCGACACGAGCGAGCCCATCACGCGTGCTCCCCGTGAGAGTGCGCCGCGTCCCCGCGCCGAGGGACGGGGTATCGTCCCGCGATCGCGACGCGGTTGAAGGAGTTGATGGCGACGAGCACCCAGCTGAGGGCGACGTACTCCTGTTCGCTCAGGATGCCGCCGGCACGGTCGTAGACCTCATCGGGGATGCCGTCCTCGTGGATGAAGGTGAACGACTCGGTGAGCTCGAGCGCAGCGCGCTCGCGCTCGTCGAAGACCCCCGACTCGCGCCACGTCGCGATCTGGGCGATGACGTCGGCGTCGAGACCCGCCGCGACCGCCGCGTCGACGTGGATCCGCACGCAATACGCGCAACCGTTGAGCTGCGAGGCGTGGATCTGCACGATCTCGCGCAGGCGCGCGTCGATGCCCGCGTCGGCGGCGAGGCGTCCGACAGTCGTCGAGAACGATCGCAGGGCTGCGTACGCCTCGGGCGCCTTCTTGGACAGATGGACGCGCTTCTCCTCACCCATGGCGACAGCCTACGGCGAGGGGGCGGGCTCGGGCCCGCCCTCGGAGCCGCCTCCCGGGCTCGCGGCAGGCCTCGACGACCGCGCGTCGCGCGGGCGTGACGCTCCGAGGCGGAGCAGTGGCGACGGCCGGTCCGAGGGTGCCAGGGTTGACCCATGCCCGAGGTCGACGAATTCTCGTTCCTGCCCGCCCAGGCCACCGAGGCCGGTCGCCCGACGCCCTCCGTGCGGCGCGTGCAGTTGACCCTCCACGACGGGCGGACGCTGAGCGGACTGCGCTGGGGCGACGCTCCCCCGGCGGTGACGCTGCTGCACGGTGCCGGGTTGAACGCGCACACCTGGGACACCACGCTCCTGCACCTCGGACTCCCCGCGCTCGCTCTCGACCTCCCCGGCCACGGGGACTCGTCCTGGCGCGCCGACGGAGCCTATGTCGCGCGCGTCCTCGCACCCGACGTGGTGACCGCCCTCGAGGCATGGACGGAGGGCCCGCAGACGCTCGTGGGCCACTCGCTCGGTGGTCTCACGGCCGCCGCTGCAACGGCATCCCGAGCCGATCTGGTCGAGCGGGTCGTCATCGTCGACATCACACCGGGGATCGACGCGAGCGCGGGGCCCGCCCAGCTTCGCGCCTTCTTCGCCGGGCCGACCGACTGGGCATCCCGAGACGATCTCGTCGACCGCGCACTGTCGTTCGGTCTCGGCGGATCGCGCGAGGCCGCGGCCCGCGGGGTGTTCCACAACTCCCGGGTGCGCCCCGACGGGCGGGTGGAGTGGAAGCACCATTTCGCCCATCTCGCCGCCGCTGCGGTGAACGCGGGCTCCGATCCGTCGACCCCGGATGCCGTGCGCGCGGTGCTCGCGAGCACAGGGTGGGACGACCTGTCCCAGGTGGATCGCCCCGTGACGCTGGTGCGCGGTGAGCGCGGCTTCGTCACCTCCGACGATGCAGACGAATTCGTGCGGCGGGTACCCGCGGCCGACCTCCGCGTGATCGCAACCGGGCACAACGCGCAGGAGGAAGACCCTGCGGGTCTTGCCGACCTCATCCGCACGGTGGCGTCGAGCAGCTGACCCGCACTTCGCGCGGCGTCACAAGCCGTCGCTCACCGTCATGAAAGGCGCGCGGGGAATACGGGTGAAAGTAGGCTGTTTGCACCCCTGCACGGCATCCACAGCACCCGATGCCTCGGCCTGCGAAAGGACATCCCCGCAATGCTGCGCCGCACTGCTCTCGCCACGAGCGCGCTCCTGATCGGAGCGCTGCTGTTGACCTCCTGCTCCGGCTCCGACAACGCCCCCGGCCCGAACACCACCGGAGAGGCGAACCCGAACGCCACGCTCACGGTGGGTCTGTCCCTGGAGCCGTCGAACCTCGACATCCGCCACACGAGCGGGGCCGCACTCGAGCAGGCCCTCATCGACAACGTGTACCAGGGACTCGTGACCCGCGACGGCGACGAGAACAACGCGATCATCCCCGCCCTGGCCACCGACTGGACCATCTCCCCCGACGGGCTGACGTACACGTTCACGCTCCGCCAGGGCGTGACCTTCCACGACGGCAGCGCCCTCACCGCCGACGACGTCGTCACCTCGCTCCAGACGGCGAAGGACGACGCGACGGTGCAGAGCAGCGCCGACCTGGCGAACGTGGCATCCATCTCCTCCCCCGACGCGTCGACCGTCGTCCTCACCCTCGCGACGCCGAACATCGACTTCCTCTTCACGCTCACCGGCCGGGCCGGCCTCGTCTTCAAGAAGGACGACACGACCGACTTCCTCACGGCCACCAACGGCACGGGCCCGTTCACGGTCTCGTCGTGGAACACCGGCCAGAGCCTCACGCTCTCGCGCTACGACGGGTACTGGGGCGACAAGGCCGGTGTCGCCGAGGTCGTGCTCGACTACATCCCCGACCGCAGCGCCGCCGTGAACGCGGCCGTCGCCGGAGAGCTGGACGCGGCGCTCGAACTGGATCCCGAACTGCGCAGTCAGGTGGAGGGCACCGGCGCCTTCACCATCGAGTCGGGCCTGACCACCGACAAGGCCACGCTGGCGTTCAACAACCAGCGCGCCCCCCTCAACGACCAGCGCGTGCGCGAAGCGCTGCGTCTGGCGATCGACCACGACGCCCTCATCCAGACCGTGATCACGGCGCAGACGCTCAACGGCCCGATCCCGCCGCTGGACCCCGGGTACGAAGACCTCACCGGCAGCGTCTCGTACAACCCCGACCGCGCACGCGAACTGCTCGCCGAGGCCGGGGCCGAGAACCTCGACCTGACGCTGACGATCCCGAACGTCTATCCGAACTCGATTCCCACTTTCCTCGTGTCATCGTTCGCCGACGTGGGCGTCAAGCTGCAGGTCGATCAGGTCGACTTCTCGACGTGGCTGACCGACGTGTACACCAACCACGACTACGACCTGAGCTTCGTGCGCCACGTCGAGGCGCGCGACTTCGGCAACTGGGCGAACCCCTCGTACTACTTCGGTTTCGACAACGCCGAGGTGCAGAACCTGTACGCGCAGGCGCTCGCGACCACCGACGAGCAGCAGTCGTCCGACCTGCTCGCCGAGGCCGCCCGCATCGTGGACGATCAGGATGCCGCCGACTGGCTGTTCCTGTCGACCCCGCTGACAGCGGTCGGCACCGACGTCGCGAACTTCCCCCAGAACTCCCTCAACGTGCGCCTGCCGCTCGCGGGTGTGACGGTCTCGTCGGAGTGATCCGCTATGCGCTGACACGGCTGGGCCTGCTCGTCCTGGGCCTGGCCGTGGCCAGCGCGCTGATCTTCCTCGCGCTCCGGGTCCTCCCCGGCGACGTCGCCCAGCTGGTCGGCGGAACACAGGCCACCCCCGAACAGGTCGAGGCGCTGCGCGAGAGCCTCGGTCTGAACGTCCCGCTCTGGCAGCAGTACCTCGGGTGGATCGGCGGTCTGTTCCGCGGCGACCTCGGGACCTCGCTGCTCACCGGCACGTCCGTCGCGACCGAACTGGTCGACAAGGCGCAGGTCACCGTGCCCCTCGCGGCGATGTCGCTGACGGTCGCGCTCGTCGTCGGCATCCCGCTCGGCATCCTCTCCGCGCTCGGGCGCCACCGCGCCGGCGGAACCGCGCTCAGCGTCGCAGCGCAGGCGCTGGCCGCCGTCCCCGTGGTCTGGGCGGGCATGATGCTCGTCGTCGTCTTCGCGGTGTGGCTGGGGTGGCTTCCCCCGCAGGGTTTCCCCCGGGCCGGCTGGAACGACCCGGGTGCGGCCGTACGGGCGCTGATCCTGCCCGCGCTGACGATCGGCGTCGTCGAGGGCGCGATGCTCCTGCGCTTCGTGCGAAGCGCGACCCTGCAGGCGATCGGTCAGGACTACGTCCGCACCGCCGCCGCGAAAGGCCTCACCCGCACGCGCGCGCTGCTGCGCCACGGACTGCCCAACGTCGGCCTTTCGATCATCACCGTCCTCGGGGTGCAGATCGCCGGCATCATCGTGGGCGCCGTCGTGATCGAGCAGCTGTTCACCCTTCCCGGCGTGGGGCGCATGCTCGTCGCCGACGTCGCAGCGCGTGACCTGCCGAAGGTCCAGGGAGAGCTCCTCGCGCTGACCGGCTTCGTGCTCGTCGTCGGCTTCGTCGTCGACCTCGTGCACCGCCTCATCGACCCCCGACAGCGGGAGGCCGCGTGAGCACCCTGAAGCGCCTGTGGAGCCTGAGCACCGGCCGATTCGGCATCCTGATCGTCGTTCTCCTCGTCGTCGTGGCACTGGTATCGCTCGTCTGGACGCCTTTCGACCCCGGTGCCGTCGACGCCCGCGCGCGCTGGGCGGATCCGTCGTGGCCGCACGTGCTGGGCACCGACAACAACGGACGCGACATCGCGAGTCTGCTCATGGCGGGAACGCGCACCACGATCGCGGTCGCCGTGGGCGCCGGGGTCGTCGCCACCGTGCTGGGTCTCGCCCTCGCGGCGCTCGGCTCGCTCGCGACGCGCTGGGTGCGCGAGAGCGTGGCGGTGCTCGTCGACATCCTCATCGCCTTCCCCGTCCTGCTCATCGCGATGATGATCTCCGCGGTCTGGGGTGGCTCGCTGGCCGTGGTGATCTGGGCCGTCGGAATCGGATTCGGCGTCAACATCGCGCGTGTCACGCGCCCCGAGCTGCGCCGCGTCCTCCAGAGCGACTTCGTGCTCGCGGGCCGGGCGAGCGGGCTCACCTCGTGGCAGAACCTCACCCGGCACCTGCTGCCGAACGTCGCGCCCGTCTTCATCGTGCAGTTGTCGTGGGGCATGGCGGTGGCGGTGCTCGCCGAGGCCGGCCTGTCGTACCTCGGCTTCGGCGCCCCCGTGACCCAGCCGTCGTGGGGCGTGCTGCTGAGCGACCTGCAGAGATACATCGCGGTGCACCCGCTGACCGTCATCTGGCCGGGGCTCGCGATCACCTTCACCGTGCTCGGACTCAACCTCCTCGGCGACGCCCTGCGCGAAGCCGCCGATCCCACGCTCGCCGAGCGCGCGCCCTCCGCCCGCATCCACGTTCCGGGGGTGGTCGCGTGAGCCTTCTCGTGCAGGACCTTCGGATCGACATCGGTGGGCGCACCGTGGTCGACGGGGTGTCGTTCGAGGTGCCCGACGGTGCCCGCGTCGGACTCATCGGCGAATCGGGCTCGGGGAAGTCGCTCACGGCCCTGGCCGTGCTGGGGCTGCTCCCCGACGGCGCACGCGCCACGGGGAGCGTGCGCTGGAACGGGCGCGAGATCCTCGGCCTCCCCGACCGCGAGCTCGCGGCGCTGCGCGGCGACGACGTCGGCATGGTCTTCCAGGAGCCGCGCACGGCCCTCAACCCCCTCCGGACAGTGGGGCGGCAGATCGGCGAGTCCGTCCGGATCCACGAGGGGGTGTCGCGGCGGGAGGCACTCCGCCGCGCGGTGATCGAGGCCGGGCGCGTCGCCCTGCCCGACCCCGAGCGGATCGTCTCGCGCTACCCGCACCAGCTCTCCGGGGGCCAGCGTCAGCGCGTCGCGATCGCGATGGCGCTCGCGTGCCGCCCCCGCCTGCTCATCGCCGACGAGCCGACCACCGCGCTCGACGTGACCATCCAGGCCGGGGTGCTGTCGCTCTTGCGAGAGCTGGTCCAGGATGCCGGCATGTCGCTCGTCTTCATCACGCACGACCTCGCGGTCCTCGCGCAGGTCGCGACGCACGCGGTCGTCCTCGAGCACGGCCGCGTGGTCGAGGAGGGCGCGGTGAGCGACCTGTTGAGCGCGCCCGCGTCGCCCATCACGCGCGCCCTGCTGCGGGACGCGACGGCGACGCTGTGGCATCCGCAGACCCCCTCTTCGAAGGCCGCGACCTCGGACTCGGGAGAGGAGGCCCCGTGACGAACACGCTGATCCACGCGCGCGGTCTGACGCGCAGCTACCCCGCGCCCCGCCGTGGCCTCGGCCGGCCCGAGCGCACGGTCGGTCTCGACGACGTCGACCTGTCCGTGCTCGCGGGTTCCGCGGTCGGCATCATCGGGGAGTCGGGATCGGGCAAATCCACCCTCGTGCGGCTCCTCCTCGGGCTCGACGTTCCCTCGTCGGGCACGGTCGAGGTCGATGGTCGCGCGGTGGACGCGCGCGGCTCGGCTCGGTCGCTGCACTGGCTCCGCCGCACGACCGGGATCGTGTTCCAAGACCCCTACGCCTCGCTCGACCCGCGGATGAGCATCGGACGCATCGTGGGCGAGCCGCTGTGGGCGCTCGGAATCGAGGGCGATCGCCGCGCCCGGGTGCGGGAGGTTCTGGAGCAGGTGGGTCTCGACGCCGATATGGTCACGCGCTTCCCGCACGAGTTCTCGGGCGGCCAGCGCCAACGCATCGCGCTCGCGCGGGCCATCGTGCACCGACCGCGCATCCTCGTCGGCGACGAGCCTCTGTCGGCGCTCGACGTGACGGTGCGGGCGCAGATCCTGCGTCTGGTCGCGCGCCTGCGGGACGAAGAGGATCTGACCCTCGTGCTGGTCTCGCACGACATCGGCGTGGTGCAGAACGTCTGCGACCAGGTCGTGGTGATGAAGGACGGCAGGATCGTCGAACAGGGACCCACCGAGAAGGTGCTGCTGCAGCCCCAGGCCGCGTACACGCGGCAGCTCCTGGCATCCATCCCCACGCTGCCGCGCGGGTAGACGACAGGGCGAGGGATTCCCGAGAGGGCGGAATCCCCCGGGAACGTCCATCCGCCGGATGTCGGAGGTCGCACCGAGGAGCCATCGAAGCCTGAGCTCGGCGGGGCGGCCCTCCGATCAGGGGCTACGTCACCTTGTGCACGGTCGTGGTCGTGTCGCTGGCTGGTGCGCCGTCGACGGTCGTGGGAAGGAGGCGAGCGAGGGAGCGGCCGTCGCTGTCGAGCAGCACCGAGTGATCTTCGTGGGGCAGGAAGGCGTGGCGTTCGCCCCACTGGCGCAGGCCGACGATGACAGGGAACAAGTCGTGGCCGGCATCGGTGAGCAGGTACTCCTGCCGCTTGCCGGACGGCGCGGCCTGTCGGGTGAGGATGCCGGAGGCGACGAGCTTGCGAAGCCGGTCGGTGAGGATGTTGCGCGCGATGCCGGTGCGCCTCTGGAGCTCGGTGAACGAACGCGCCCCGTCCATGGCGTCGCGGATCACAAGCAGCGTCCACTTGTCGCCGACCACGTCCACGGTCCGGGCTACGGGACAGTCCGGGTCGGTCCATCCGGGTTTCGGTGATCGCGCCGTGCCCTCGATCATGCGACCCCTCCCGATTCGGTTGCGATTCGAGACCATTCTGCCGTAGCCTCATGCGAGTTGCAATGTGCTACCGATTGGAGCGGGCATGAGCGTCGGTCATCGGCTCCTCCTTGCGGTCGCGTGCGGGATCGCGGTGTCGAGCATCTATGTCGCGCAGCCGATGCTCGATTCGATGAGTCGCGGGCTGGGTATCGACGCGGGGGCGTCGGGTGGGCTCGTCGCGGTGGGGCAGATCGGGTACGTCGCGGGCCTGATCCTCCTCGTCCCGCTCGGTGATGTCCTCGATCGGCGCCGCGTGATCGCGGTGCAGCTCGCGCTCACCGGCGTGGGCATGTTCATCACCTCTGTCGCCACCGAGGCGTGGGTGGCGTTCGCCGGGCTCGCTCTGGCAGGGGTGTTCGCGGTGGTCGTGCAGACCGCTGTCGCCTACACCGCTGCGGTGTCGCCTGCGAGCGAGCGAGGCCGCAACATCGGCGTCGTGACCTCGGGGGTGGTGATCGGCATCCTGGGCGGTCGCTTCCTGGCCGGAGCGTTGACGCAAGCCTGGGACTGGCAGAGCGTCTACCTCATCCTCGGCCTGCTCGCCGCCGCGGTGGCGGTGATCGCCTTCGTGGGCCTCCCCGCCGATGTCCGCGAGAACCACTCGCCCTCGTATGGTCGGGCGCTTCGCTCGCTCGTCGCTCTGACCGGGGAACGGGTGTTCTGGTCGCGGGGTCTGATCGCGTTCTTCGTGTTCGCGTCGTTCGGCACCCTGTGGAGCGGCATGGCGCTGCCGCTTCATGCGTCACCGTGGCACCTGAGCGAAACACAGGTCGGCCTGTTCGGGCTGGCCGGGTTGGCCGGTGCACTCGGTGCGGCACGCGCCGGTTCGTGGGCGGATGCCGGGCACGTCCGCCGAGTGAGCGGGATCGCGCTCGTGCTGCTCGCCGGGTCCTGGGTCCTGATCGGACAGTTGCCGTGGTCGTTGTGGCTGCTCGTCGCGGGTGTCGTAGTGCTCGACTTCGCCGTGCAAGCCGTGCACGTCGGCAACCAGCATCTGCTCACCTCGACCTTCCCGGAACGGTCGAGTGCCGTCGTCGGGGGCTACATGGTCTTCTACTCGCTCGGTTCCGCCCTCGGGGCGATAGCGAGCACCGCCCTCTACGTCGCCGCTGGATGGAGCGCGCCCAGCGTCCTCGGCGCAGTCTTCGCCGCCTGCGCATTCATCGTGTGGGGCGCAGGCCGCCCCAGAAACATCACCGAAGCACGACAAAGAACTCAGAAGAAGGAGAGCGCCCCATGAGCAGCCACGAACCCCACCATGGACTCGACGCCGCGACCGAGGCCGCTCTCATCGCAGACGCGGACGGGCGTGCCCAGCGATATCTCACCGGGATCGGCACCCGGCGCGTCTTCCCCGACAGTGCCGCCATCGACGCGGTCCGATCCCTCGATGCTCCGTTCGATGAAACAGGGTGGGCTCCGAGCGAGACGCTTCGTGCGCTCGACGAGGTAGGCGGAGCTGCGACCGTCGCGTCGAACGATCCCCGCTACTTCGGATTCGTCATCGGTGCGACGCTTCCCATCGCCGCAGCCGCCGACCGGCTGGTCCTCGCCTGGGACCAAGCCGCGTCCTCGTTCGACAACTCTCCCGCCGCGCATCTCCTCGAACGCCACGCCGCCAGGCTCGTCCTCGATGCGCTCGACCTGCCCCGCGACGCGGGCGTAGGCTTCTCCACCAGCGCCACCGCGGGAACCCTCACCGCTCTGGTCACCGCCAGGCGGGTGCTGCTGAGCCGGCACGGGTGGGACGTCGACCGCCGCGGGCTCTCTGGTGCCCCCGACGTGCGGGTCGTCGTCTCCGAGCTCGCGCACATCACCGTCCTCAAAGCACTCCGGCTGCTGGGATTCGGGCTCGACAACCTCCACCGCGCTCCCGTTGACGAACACGGCCGCATCATTGCCGACATGCTGCCGGAACTGGACGATCGCACCATCCTGATCCTGCAAGCGGGAGAGGTGAACACCGGAGAATCCGACCCGTTCATCACCCTCGTCCCTGCCGCGCAGAGGGCCGGCGCCTGGGTACACGTCGACGGCGCCTTCGGGCTCTGGGCGCGCGCCTCGCGCACACATCAGCACCTCGTCGCGGGCGTCGACCAGGCAGACAGTTGGACGACCGACGCGCACAAGTGGTTGAACACGCCCTACGACGCCGCGATCCACATCGTCCGCGACAGCACGCATCTCGCTGATGCCCTCAACGCCGATGCCGCGTACTCCACCGCCACGGCGGACGCGCAGAAGAACCTCACTCTCGAGTTCTCCCGCAGGCCTCGCGGCATCCCCACCTGGGCGGCGCTACGCACCCTCGGCCGTACCGGGCTGGCGGGTCTGATCGACAGCCGAATCGCCCTCGCCCAACACGCCGCCAACGGTCTCCGCGAAGCCGGGTACAGCGTCCTCAACCGCGTCGTGCTCAACCAAGTCCTCGCCCGCGGCGACGACGCTGAGCAGACGGCCAGAGCGCGCGAACACGTCCAGAACTCGGGTGAAGCATGGTTCGGCGGCACGACCTGGCAGGGCCAGCCCGCATTCCGTATCTCCCTCTCATCCTGGCGCACCGAACAGGAACACGTCGATGCGCTCCTTGCCACCCTCGCTGGCGCAAAGCAGTGAACAGCCACCGAGACGATGCCGGTGCGGGAACTCCGGGAACCGTCACCGTGGCGGCCCCTGCTCCCGCCCCGCCCTCCTCGTCTCACGAGAGGCAGGTGCGGCTCGCCGCGCTTCGCGCGATAACCGCACCGGAGGCGTGAGCCGCCGCGACACTCTCACGCTGTGGACAAGGGATGCCGCGATGTCGGAGGTCGGCGCTAACCTCGGCGCATGATCCCCGGCATCGTTCCCCCGTTCCTGCTCGATCGACTCGCCTCCACCGACGATCCGCGTCTGGCGCGTGCCGCCGCCGCCGCGCGGAAGACGCTGGCGATGCCGCGTCCCCCGCGCCCCACCCGCACCCGGCTGCGCCTGTCGATCGACGGAGACGCGCTCGTCGCCGAGGCCGTGCCTGCTCCCGACCGCATCATCTCCGACGCGCAGAACTCCGAGAACCTGCCCGGGCGACGCGTGCGCAGCGAAGACGAGCCGCCCACGGGCGACGATGCCGTCGACGAGGCCTACGACGGGCTCGGCGCCACCTACGACTTCTTCTGGGATGCGTTCTCGCGCGACGGCATCGACGCGACCGGCGGATCCCTGCTCGCGACCGTGCACTACGGCGACGATTACGACAACGCGTTCTGGAACGGGGAGCGCATGGTCTTCGGCGACGGCGACGGCGTCGTGTTCGTGGGGTTCACGCGCTCGCTCAGCGTCATCGCGCACGAGCTCGGCCACGGGGTGACCGAGGCCGCCGGGGGCCTCGAGTACCAGGGACAGTCGGGCGCGCTGAACGAATCGCTGTCCGACGTGTTCGGTGCTCTCGCCGAGCAGCACCACCTCGGCCAGCGCGCCGACGAGGCATCGTGGCTGATCGGCGCGGGCATCTTCGCCGATGACGTGCAGGGCGACGCACTGCGGTCGATGAAGGCCCCGGGCACCGCGTACGACGACGACGTTCTCGGGAAAGACCCGCAGCCGGGACACATGCGTGACTACGTCGTCACCGATGACGACAGCGGGGGCGTGCACATCAACTCCGGAATCCCGAACCGCGCCTTCTTCCTCGCCGCGACGGAGCTCGGCGGCTACGCCTGGGAGCGGGCCGGACTCATCTGGTATCGCACGATCACCGCGGGCACGCTCTCGCCCACGGCCGACTTCCCCGCGTTCGCCCGTGCCACCCTCGTCGCCGCGGCCAGCGAGTACGGTGAGGAGTCGGAGGAGGTCGCCGCCGTCCGCGCCGCGTGGGCCGGGGTCGGCGTCGAGGAGGATGCCGCAGCCTGAGACCGCGAACGACGAGCGCTTCGCGATCGTCGTCGTGCGCTCGGGCGGCATCGCCGGGCTGTCGAAGCAGTGGCGGGCCGAACCCGATCCCGAACGGGCCCCGCACTGGCGGGAGCTCGTCGACAGCTGCCCCTGGGACGCTCCCCTCGCACCGGCGTCCGGCGCCGACCGTTACCACTGGCGCATCGAGGTGCGGCGAGGCGACGCCGCGGTTCGCCAGGCCCGCTTGACGGACGGTCAGATCGCGGGCCCGTGGCGCACGCTCGTCGACGAGGTGCGCCAGGCCGCGTCGCCGGGGTCCCGCGCGCGCTGAGACGATGCCGGGTTCTGCACCTCCGCCGAGCGGGCAAAAGGGGACAGAGCCCCACGGCGACACCGGCTGCAGCATCCGGGCGCCGCATTTTCGGGGTTCGGCCTGGTGGGGCGCTGCAGCCGATTTCCTTCACCGCGCCGAGCCCACACCACTCACCGATTGCGACGTCCGGGGTGGCTCCCCCACCTCCGCGATCGTGTGGCCGCTGCATGTGCCGGCGAGGAGCGAGGCCCGTTCGATCCGCGTCAGGTCGAACCATCGCATGCCATCGCGCAGGCGGCACCACCCGATGAGGAACCATCGACCTCCTCTGGACGCGAACAGCACAGGTTCGACATCGCGAGTGGTCGTCTGACCCACAGCGGACGTGTACCTCAGCCGGACAACCCGTTGGTCTGCCAGTGCCTCCTCGAGCGCCGACCGCACCGCGCGCGACGCGGACGCGGGAGCATCGACCCACACGCGCCCGGCGAGCTCTTCCGCCCGCGCCCGTGTACGGGGATCGACGACATCGAGGATCTTCGCCACCCCCGCGCGCGCCAGATCGTTGTACGGCGCGTCGGGATTCGCGGCGACCGCCGCCAGGAGGGCGACCGCCTGCGCGGGTGACAGGGTGACCGGCGGGAGAGACGAGCCCACCGCGAGTCCGTACCCGCCGCCCGGACCGGGACGCGACCAGACCGGCGCGCCGCTGCGCTCGAGCGCTGCGAGATCGCGCTTCACCGTCCGAACCGAGACGGAGAACTCGCGCGCCATCTTCTCGGCCGAACACCCGCGAGCGCCGTGACGACGCAGCATCTCCGTCAAGGCGTGCAGTCGCTCCGCGCGCTTCATCGGCCGCCCCCTCGAACATTCATGACAGAAATAGTGACATACCGCCGCCCGGACCCCCCTCGAAGCTGTGTTCATGAACACCACCACCGGAACCTCGCCCCTCGTCCTCCTCGCCGGCCATTGGCTCGGTGCCTGGGCCTGGGACGATGTCGTCGCCCATCTCCCCTCCACGCGTTCCGTGGCCCTGACGCTGCCGGGTCTCGACCCCGATGATCGCGACCGCACGAGCAGGACAATCTACGACCAGGCCGACGCCATCGTCGATCTCCTCGAGAGCCTCGACGCGCCGGCTGTCCTCGTCGCGCACAGCGGCGCCAACGCTCCCGTCAGCGTCACGCTGGATCGGCATCCCGAGCTCGTCCACCGGGTCGTCTGGGTCGACTCGGGCCCCTGGAACGGAAAGGCGTTCGCGCCCGACCTTCCGGCACAAGTAAGGGACCTGCCTCTCCCGCCGTTCGAGGCCCTCGCGCAGCAGGCGAGCCTCGAGGGGCTGACCACCGAACAGCTCGAGCGGTTCCGCGACCGCGCCGTCACCGAACCGGCCCCGGTCCTCCGCCAGGCCGTGAATCTGAGCAACGAGGCCCGACACCACGTCCCGACGACCCTCGTGTGTTGTTCGCTCCCGAGCGCCCAGGTGCATGAACTCGCGGGAACGGGCCATCCGATGTTCGCCGACGTCGCCCGGCTCACGCGCACGGAGTCGGTGGATCTCCCCACCGGGCACTGGCCGATGTGGTCCCGCCCGCGCGACCTCGCCGAGGTGCTCCTCGCGGCCGCACGCCAAGACTGAGAAGCGGGCGAAACTCCTGAGACACCGGACCTCGACCATCGCGCGGGGGAAGAACAGGCATCCGGCGGCCGACAACTCAGGAGTTTCGCCCGCCTCACGCGGCATCCGGACCCGGCATCCGGACGCGGCATCCAGGTGCGCGCTCGTGCCACCGTCCCCCGGAGCAGGGCGCCCGCGTCAGCCGAAGAGCTTGCGCCGCTTCTTCTTCGACGGGATGCTCTTCTGCAGGTACACGACCCCGAGCCAGCGGCCGAACTTGAAACCCACGCGACCCATGCGCCCCACCTCGGTGAACCCGAGCTTCTCATGCAGTGCGATCGACGCGTCGGCGCCTTTGTCGCTGATCGCGGCGACCATCTCGCGGATGCCGAGCTCCTGACACGCGGCGATGAGGGCCTCCAGCATCGCGCGGCCGAGCCCCTTCCCCGCGGCCGCCTGGCCGAGGTAGATGGAATTCTCGACGGTGTACCGGTAGGCCGACTTCGACTGCCAGGGCTGTACGAGGGCGTACCCGAGGATCTGCCCGCTCGGAGACTGCGCGACGAGGAAGGGCAGGCCCAGGCGCTTGAGCGTGGCGTACTTGTCACGCCACTTCGCGATCGACCAGGCCTTCTCATCGAAGGTGACGACCGAGTTACGCACGTAGTAGTTGTAGATCTCCCGGATATCGGGGATGTCGGCTTCGGTGGCGGGACGGATCACGTACGAGAACGGCCGCTCGGGCTCGGGCGCGCGGCGCAGATGCGCGGGCAAACGCCGACGGCTCTTCTCGTACTCCTCTTCCAGCACGCACGCCACTTTACGCACGACCCGGTTTCGGGCGTGTGTCCTCGGACCGCGCGCGGCGACGTCAGGACGGAACACGCCAATCGACGGGGTCGGCGCCCTGCTCGACGAGGAGCGCGTTGACGCGCGAGAACGGCTTGGACCCGAAGAAGCCGCGGCTCGCCGACAGTGGCGAGGGGTGCGCCGACGACACGATCGCGGTGTCGCCGAGCAGGGGCCGGAGGTTCATGGCATCCCTCCCCCACAGCACCGCCACCAGCGGCGACGTGCGCGCGACGAGGCAGCGGATGGCGTGCTCGGTCACGCGCTCCCAGCCCCATCCGCGGTGGGACGCCGGGGCACCCGGGGCGACGGTCAGCACCCTGTTCAGCAGCATGACGCCCTGCGCGCCCCAGGCCGACAGGTCGCCGTGCGGCGCGGGGTCGATGCCGAGGTCGTCGGAGAGCTCGCGGTAGATGTTCGACAGGCTCCGCGGCAGCGGACGCACGTGAGGGTCAACGGCGAACGACAGCCCGATGGGGTGGCCCGGAGTGGGGTACGGGTCCTGGCCCACGATGAGCACGCGGACCGCCTCGAGCGGGGTCCGGAAGGCGCGCAGGACGAGGTCGCCCGCCGGCAGGTACGGCTTCCCCTCACTACGCAGGCGTTCCCCCAGCGCGGCGATGTCCGCGGCGACCGGAGCGAGCGGCTCCACCCACGACGCGTGGATGAGCCCCGCGTCCGCGAGCTCGGCGAGGGACTTCGCCGTCACGCCGCGTCTTCTTCGTGGACCGACCCCTGGAACGACCAGGGGAAGTCGATCCACAGATCGGTGTCCTTCCACGAGTAATCGGGGGTGATGATCGTCGACGGCTTCGTGTAGATCACCGCTGAGCGCGCCTCGGCCCCGTGGCGCGCGAGGAGCGTGACGGCCAGGTCGAGGGTGCGGCCGCTGTCGGCGACGTCGTCGACGAGGAGCACACGCCGCCCGCTCAGGTACGACAGGTCGAGGGCGGGCGGGAGCACTTCGGGAGCGTCGAGCACCGTGCCCACGCCGGTGTAGAACTCCACGTTCAGGGCACCGCAGTTCTTCACGCCGAGGCCGTACGCGATGGCGCCGCCGGGGAGCAGACCGCCGCGCGCGATCGCCACGACCACCTCGGGCTCGAAGCCGTCGGCCACGATCTCCCGGGAGATGTCGCGGGTCGCCGCTCCGAAGTCGTCCCAGCTCAACCGTTCGCGCTCGTCCGTCACACCGGACTCCTCTCCTCGACTGCTCTCACCCTAGGGCGTCGGCAGGACGCCGTCGTGCCGGGTCAGTGCCTCGGCCCCGCGTCACCCATACCCCGCCCCCCCCTGTCGCCCGGGCGGCGCCCGCACCGCCGCGCGGGCGGGCAATACCTTCCCGGATGCCGGACTCGGGCGGTGCTATCGTCGCGCCATGTCACGCGTCTCCGGCGCGGTCGGCCGGATGCGCGGCTCCGCGCTCGGGGTCACCGCGGGCCTCATCGGCTGGTTCGTGCTGGTGGAGCTCGCCAGCGGCATCCTGCAGGGGTTCTACGTGCCACTGCTCCCCGACATCGTCGTGCACCTCGGCATCCGCGATGCCGATGTGAACTGGTTCGAGGCCGCCCAGCTGCTGCTGTCGGCGCTCGTGCTGCCGGTGCTCGCCAAACTCGGCGACATGTTCGGGCACAAGCGCATCCTGCTGTTCTCGGCGATCGCGACGGCGGCGGCGAGTTGGTGGCTCGTCTTCGCCGACTCGTTCACGACGTTCTTGCTGGCGTGGGCGCTGCAAGGGTTCTACGTCGTGTGGCTCCCGCTGGAGATCGCCCTCATCTTCGACCGGGGTCGCCGCCAGAAGAGGGGCGTCTCGCAGACACGCCGCGCCGCGGGACTTCTGGTGGTGGGGCTGCAGGTCGGGGCCATCGCCGGAGCGCTCGCCGCCGGGCGCCTGTTCGCGGCGACCGGCGGGGACCTGCGCCTCTCTCTCGCGGTGCCCGCCATCGTCGTCACGCTGGTGTGCCTGGTCATCTGGTGGGGCGTGCCCGAATCGGAGCCGTCCTCCGGCCAGCGACGCCTGGACACCGGTGGTTTCGTCATCCTGGCGGCGGCGCTGCTCTGCGTCACCGGTGCCCTCTCGTTCGTCCGTCTGCCCGACGGTCCCGGTCCGGCGGTGATCGTCGGGCTGCTCATCGCGGGTGTCGTGCTCGGTGTCGTCTTCGTTCTGTTCGAACTGCGTCAGCCCGACCCGGCCGTCGACATCCGCGTGCTGCGCCGCCCCGAGATGTGGCCGGTGCAGGTGACGGCGTTCCTCGTGGGTCTCAGCCTGCTCGGAGCGCAGGGGCCGCTGGCAACGTATGCCGGCACCGACCGCGCGCTCGGCTACGGACTCGGGCTCGACGCCTCGGGACGCTCCAACATCATCGGCGTCTACCTCGTCTCGCTGATCGCGGGCGCGGTGCTGTTCGCCGTGACGTCGCGTCGCGCCAACCCCCGAGTGACGTTGATCGTGGCCGCCACTCTCGTGGGCGTCGGCTACGCGCTGCTCCTCCCCCTCCACGTCGAGCTCTGGCAGGTGCTGCTGTGCCTGAGCATCGCCGGCCTCGGGTCGGGCGCACTCGTGGCGGCGATGCCCGCCGCCGCCGCGGCCGCGGCTCCGCGCGGACAGACGGGTGTGGCGTCAGCCTTGACCAACACCACCAAGACGATCGGCGGCACCATGTCGTCGGCGGTGTTCGGTGTGGTGCTCGCGGGCGGAGCGGGAGCGGTCGTGGCCGAGACCGCGGCGCCGCTGTCGGGGTACCTGACGGTGTGGATCATCTGCGCGGCCGGCGGGTTCGTCGCGGCCGTGCTGCTCGTGTTCGTGCCGAAGGTGGCGTTCGCCGACACGGCGGAAGAGGAAGCGGCGGCCGGCGCCGGGCGCGGCGTCGTGGCCTGAGACCGGCGGGGAACGATGCCCGGGGGCTGAGACCGCCGGGCGCGGCGTCGTGGCCTGAGCCCGCGGCGCGAGGCCCCGTGGTCCACGGGTCACGGAGGAGGGATCACGACAACAGCTTGCCGAGCACGAGGCCGCCGATCAGGAACGCCGCCAGGGCGATGAGCGAGAGCCACGCGAAGAACGTCCACGACGTGCGCAGACGGCGACCCGCGGGTGCCACGTCGACGTCGCCCGCGTCGATGCTCAAGCCGTCCGTCAGGGCCGCGTCGGTCGACTCGACGCGATCGTCGCGCCACCGCTCCCACCGGTCGATCTTCGCCGCGAACGCGTCAGCGGTGCGTGTGACCTCGATCCAGCGCTCGGGATCGGTGGTGACGACGTCGCGCGGGTTCACGAGCAAGAGGGTGTCGTCGACGATCTCGATGTCCCACCCCCCTGCCCCGTCGATGGCGCGCGACATCACGTCGGGGGTGAACAGGTAGAGGGCGTCCTGCTCGTAGCCGGCAGGGCAGTACAGCTCGAAATGCTCGTCGAAGTCGCCTTCGAGCGACAGCCGCTGCGCGGCATCGGGTATGTACCCCATGGAGAACCGTCGCGTGCCGCGATCCGTCGCGCGCAGCACGATGTGCGGCAGCGGCCGGCCCAGCCGAATGGCGATCCATCCGCCGAAATGACCGTACGTGAAGCCGATTGAGAATCGGCGCACCTCGTAGTCGGCCCACTCGACCCCCCGTCCGGTGCGCGTCTGCATCCGCATGATGCGCGCCGCGGTATGGCCCGCACGGTCGCGCCATGCGCGCAGGGTTCCTGATCGTGGACCGGGGATGTACTCCATCGCATTGTCGTCCGCGAAACGCGTCAGCGTCCAATGTGTGCGCGGCGACGTGCGGCGCTGGTTCGTGCGCACGAGGAGCCACACCGAGAAGACCAGGACACCCGCCGAGCCGAGGAGCAGCATGGCTCTCCCGAACAGCTGGTCGGGAGCCGCCCAGCCGGTCGTCCGGAGCTCGTCGATGACGCCCGCCCCCAGGCCGAGCACGAGCAGGGAGCAGGAGGTCGTGAGGATGAGCGCGAGCCGACGGCGCCCGCGATTCTCCGGGTCACGGACTCGCGGCACCTCCTTCTGCAGCTCCGCCCAGAAGGCGCGGACCTCACCGGGGTGCGGTCTCGCGTGGAGGGCGTCGAGATTCAGGGTGCGTGCGCCGTGAGCCGGCTCGGCCTGGGGGACAGCGGGCGCGCCGGCGACGGCCATCGACGACGCCGCAGCGGCCGGCGCCGAGCGCGTCGGTCGAGGGGAGGCGTGGTCGGGAATCTCTCGACCGTCGTGCGAGGGCCCCCGCCGCGCCGGACGGTCGCGGGTCACGATCACGCCGGCGGCGGCCGGCGCCGCGCCGCTCCCGTCGTCGCGGAACGAGGGCGCGAGGGCTGCGACGGCCGCGTCCGCGGTCTCGAGGAGTCGCGACCACTCGGCGGGATCGATCGTGACGACGGCGGCCCGACGGATCAGCAGGATCGCGGTGCCGCTCGTCTCGATCTGCCAGCCCTCTCCGATCAGCCGACGCAGACCGGGCGTGAAGAATTCCCGCGCGGCATCCGCGTCGTCAGGGGCGCAGAACAGCACCGCGGCATGATCGCCGTCGCCGATCACCGCGTTCCGAGCGACCAACCGGGGTTCGGGCAGCGACGCGGTCGCCTCATCGATGGGCCGCAGCACCAGGTCGGGTGCCGGACGTGCCAGCCCGATCCCGATCATCCCCACCCGCTGCACGCTCGTGTAGGCGCTGCTCATCCGGTCGCGGAGCTCGAGATCGGCCCACGCGCGCGACGGCCGCACCCCTGCCCGCGACCGGACCGCGCCCAGAACCGTCACCTCGCCGGGACGCCGCCCCCAGCCCGGGACGTACCCGGTCGCGGCACCCGGTTCATAGACCAGCCCGTTGGCGTCCGCGAAATGCGCGAGCGCCCAGTGCCGGCGGAGGCGGGACCGGCCGCGGACGAGACGCACCGAGATCCACAACAGGAAAAGAAACAGGATGCCGAGCACGATGGCGCTCGGCATGGCCCGCCCGATGGCGTCTGCGCGGTACGGACTCGCCCCCGCGGCGTAGGCGATGATCCCGGAGATCACAAGGGCCGCGAGCACCCCGACGACCGCCGTCGATCCCACGGCGATGACGCGCAGAGCCAGAGACGGCCCTCCGCCCACCTGCGGATGTTCGGCGACGAATCCCGTCCAGAAGCGCCGCACCTCGCTCCCGCGCGGCCGCACGCGCAACGCGTCGGGGTCCACCGCCCGTCCGCCCCCCGCGGTCACGGCTCAGCCCTGCGTGTCTCGCACGCGCAAGGGCCCGCGCGCGAGCAGGTGCTGCGCCGACTGCGCGACCGGACGCACCGTGACGAGGTCGAGGTTGACGTGACCCGGCGCCCCGAGGGCGTACGCGATGACGTCGGCGACGTCGTCGGCCACGAGCGGCGCCTCGACGCCCTCGTACAGCTTGTCGGCGGCATCCTGATCCCCGCCGAGACGGTTGAGGGTGAACTCTTCGGTGCGCACCATGCCCGGCGCGATCTCGATGACCCGCAGCGGCTCCCCGTTCAGCTCCTGACGCAGGGCGTGCACGAGCATCGACTCTCCGGCCTTCGCCGCGTTGTAGCCGCCCCCGCCCGGGTACGCGTTCTGCGCGGCCGTCGAGGTGACGAACAACAGGTCGGCGTGGCCGGCAGCGTCGGCAGCGCGCCGGAGCACCGGCAGGAGGGATGCCACGAGCCGCTGCGACGCGAGCACGTTGGCCTCGAACATCCAGCGCCAGTCCTCGGGATCGCCGTCCTCGACGCGGTCGCTGCCGCGCGCTCCCCCGGCGACCTGCACGAGGGCGTCGACGCCGCCCGTCTCGTCGAGCCAGGCGGCGAGCGCCGCGACGTCGTCGGCGTCGGTCAGGTCGGCGGCGCGGGCCACCACACCCGTCTCGGCCTCGAGGGCGGCGAGCCGGTCGGCGCGGCGGGCGACGCCCACGACGTCCCATCCCCGCGCACGCAGCAGTCGCGCCGTCGCCTCTCCGATACCCGAACTGGCCCCGGTCACCACTGCGCGTCGCGTCATGGCATCCACGCTACCCGTGCCGTTCCTCCCGGCGGTCACCAGGGTGTTACGGCCCGTGACCCCCGGTGTTGTCGGGCGTCGGAGGCGGTGTCTACGCTCGCATCAGGCCACGGCGACCGCCTCGGCCACCAGAGCAGAGGAGTAGCCATGTCGGCACCCGAGAACTGGCGTTTCGAGACCAAGCAGATCCACACGGGCGCTCAGCCGGATCCGGTCACCAAGGCGCGCGCCACGCCCATCTACCAGACCACCTCGTACGTGTTCGACAACGCCGACCACGCGGCGAACCTCTTCGCGCTGGCGGAGTTCGGCAACATCTACACCCGCATCCAGAACCCCACGCAAGACGTCGTCGAGCAGCGCGTCGCCGGCCTCGAGGGCGGCACCGGCGCCCTCCTCGTCGCCAGTGGCCAGGCGGCTGAGACGTTCGCCGTGCTCAACATCGCGCAGGCGGGCGACCACATCGTGTCGTCGAGCTCGATCTACGGCGGCACGTACAACCTGTTCAAGTACACCCTCGCCAAGCTCGGCATCGAGACGACGTTCGTCGAGAACCAGGACGACCCCGAAGAGTGGCGCGCCGCTGTCCGCCCGAACACGAAGCTGTTCTTCGCCGAGACGATCGGCAACCCCAAGATCAACGTGCTCGACATCCGCACGGTCGCCGATGTCGCCCACGACGCCGGCGTGCCCCTCATCGTCGACAACACGATCGCCACGCCCTACCTCATCCGTCCGTTCGAGCACGGCGCCGACATCGTCGTTCACTCCGCCACGAAGTTCCTCGGCGGCCACGGCACGGTCATCGGCGGCGTCATCGTCGACGGCGGCCGGTTCCCCTGGTCGGAGTACTCCGAGCGCTTCCCGGGTCTGACCACGCCCGACCCCTCGTACCACGGCGCGGTCTACACGCAGGCGGTCGGCGACGCTCTCGCCTACGTCATCAAGGCGCGCGTGCAGCTGCTGCGCGACCTGGGTGCCTCGATCGCCCCGCAGAGCGCGTGGCAGCTCATCCAGGGCATCGAGACCCTGTCGCTGCGCATCGAGCGCCACGTGCAGAACGCGCAGGAGATCGCGGAGTGGCTCGAGTCGCACCCCGATGTCGCGAGCGTGAACTACTCCGGCCTGCCCACCTCGCCCTGGTACGCCGCGGCGAACAACTACGCCCCGAAGGGCGTCGGTGCAGTCCTGTCGTTCGAGCTCAAGGGCGGCGTCGAAGCGGGCCGCGAGTTCGTCAACTCGCTCAGCCTGTTCAGCCACCTCGCCAACATCGGTGACGTGCGCTCGCTCGTCATCCACCCGGCCTCGACGACGCACTCGCAGCTCACGCCCGAGCAGCAGCTGACCGCCGGCGTCACGCCCGGTCTCGTGCGCCTGTCGGTGGGTCTCGAGAACATCGACGACCTCAAGGCGGACCTCGACCAGGCCCTCGCCGCCGCGCGTCGCCTGTCGGAGGCCGCGCGCGCCTGAGCCTCGTCTCGACGGAACGCCCCGACCTGCGTCGGGGCGTTTCGCGTTCGTGGGCGTGGGGCCGTGACGAGCGGAGGATCAGGGACGAAGGGAGCACCCTCGACGCGGAGGCGTCCTCCCTCCGCCCCTGATCCTCCACTCACCCCGCGCCCGAGCCCGCCGCCTCCACTTGCCCCACACCCCGGCCCGCGCCCGCACCCGCGCCCGCGCCCTCCACTCACCCCGCGCCCGCGCCCGCGCGAGCGCCGAAGCGGGCGGATTCCCGGAGGATACGCCGGAGGCCGTGACATCCTCCCCAGGCTCCCCGGAGTCGTTCGCTAGATCTTCTGCCGTGGGCGGAGGCTGCCCAGTCCCCCGTCGACGCCCAGCACCTGCCCGGTCATCCACGCGTTCTCTGGTGAGAGCAGGAACTCGATCGCGCGAGCCACGTCGTCGGGCTCGCCGAGCCGCCCGAGCGGGTGCATCGCCTCGGAGACCGTGCGCGAGGTGTCGCTCGAGGTCAGCTTGGCGGTCAGCCGCGTCTGCACCAGCCCCGGGGCGACAGCGTTGACGCGCAGGGCGCGCGCGGCGTAGCTCGCCGCCGCCGACAGCGTCAGACCGATCACGCCGGCTTTCGCGGCGGCGATCGCGTCGTGGTTCGGCAACCCGGCCAGAGCCGCCGCCGACGAGACGAGCACGACCGCGCCCCCGTGGCGCATGTGCGCGCCGGCCGCCCGGACCGCCGCGAAGGCCGTGGTGAGCGACGCCGCGATCAGCCCGTCGTACTGCTCGCGCGAGGTCAGATGCGCGGGTTTGAGAAGCATCGATCCCGCGAACACCGCGATGCCGTCGACCGGACCCGCCTCGCGCACCACGCGATCGACGGCGTCGAAGTCGGTGGCATCCAAGACGAAATCCGGGTCGATGACCGAAGAGTCGCGGGCCGCCGTCAGGACGCGGTGCCCCGCATCGCGCAGTCGCGTCGTGGTCGCACGCCCGATGTCGCTCGAGGCCGCGATGAGGAGGAAGGTCGCCATGCGGCGATCATCCCCGCCGCCGCCACGGGCGAGCGGGGGCTGGACAACGCCGTCAGCCGGTGGTGAGCGCCGCGCGCAGCTTCTCGTTCTCGGCGAGCCAGTCGGGGTCGTCTTCCCACAGATCGGCGAGTTCGCCCTCGTCGGATGTCGCGACAGCGAGCGCCGACACGGCGAGCGCCACCAGCTCGGGCGACGGGGGCGACACCCGCCCGACGAAAGCCTCCACGCTCTCGGCGGAGTCCGGCACCCGGCCCAGAGCGCGCCACGACCTCCGCCGCGGCGATCGCCGTCACCGCGTCGTCGGAGTCGAGCTCGGACGGCGCGGCCTCGGCCGCGACGTGCAGCGCCTCGCTCACGAGCGACCAATCACCCGCGTCGTCGAGCTCGTACGCCCAGTCGGCGGCGCTGTCGTTCCCGAACGGTTCTGCGCTCCACGTACCCATACGCCGCATCGTAGACCGCGCCTCCGACATCGCCGTAACACTCCGGTCAGGCCCGACCGGACCGGAGAGAATGGATGCCATGGACTGGCAGATCTCCGAAGACACGGTGCCCTCGGCGCCGATCACGGAGGCCGATGCCCGTTCGCTGCTCGGCCGGCCGCCCGCGACCGGCGCCTGGCGCGACGGCGACCCCGTCGGCGACCGCCGTTTCGCCGCCTTCGGCCCGTTCGCGACGGAGAACGGCGAGTCCCTTCCCGCGTTCCGTCTCGCGTACGAATCCTGGGGCGAGCTCTCCCCCGCACGCGACAACGCCGTGCTGATCCTGCACGCCCTCACCGGCGACAGCCACGTGCGCGGCGCCGCCGGCCCCGGCCACCCGACGGCCGGCTGGTGGAGCGATCTCGTGGGCCCGGGGGCCGCGATCGACACCGACCGGTGGTTCGTCGTCGCTCCCAACATGCTCGGCGGATGCCAGGGCTCCACGGGACCCGCCAGCATTGCGCCCGACGGGTACGAGTGGGCATCGCGGTTCCCGTACCTGACGATCCGCGATCAGGTGCGCGCCCAGGCACAGCTGGCCGACGCTCTCGGCATCGGCCGGTGGGCCGCGGTCATCGGCGGGTCGATGGGCGGAATGCACGCCCTGGAATGGGCGGTCGGACACCCCGATCGCGTCCAGCGCGCGGCGATCCTGTCGGCGCCGCCGATCACCACCGCCGACCAGATCGCCCTCAACTCGGTGCAGCTCGACACGATCCGCATGGATCCCCGCTTCGCCGCCGGCGAGTATTACGACTCCGGTGACGGCGACGGTCCGCACCGCGGACTCGCGCTGGCTCGCCGCATGGCGCTGCTGAACTACCGCAGCCCCACCGAACTCAACCAACGCTTCCAGCGGTCGTGGCAGTCGGGAGTGAGCCCCCTCGGGCGCGGCGGGCGGTTCGCGGTCGAGTCGTATCTCGACTTCCACGGCAACAAGTTCACGCGTCGTTTCGATGCGAACAGCTATCTCACGCTCGTCGAGGCGATGAACTCCCACGATGTGGGCCGCGATCGCGACGGGGTCGAAGACGCGCTCCGCCGCGTCACCGCGACGACGCTCGTCCTGGGAATCGACAGCGACCGTCTCTTCCCCATCGACGGACAGCACCGCATCGCCCGGGGCATCCCGCACACCCTCGACGGCGACGAGGCGGTCGTGCTCTCCAGCGACTTCGGTCACGACGGCTTCCTCATCGAGACCGCCGCCGTCGCGCACCACCTCCGCCGTCTCCTCGCGACCTGACGGTTGCGGATGCCAGGAGGCCTGGCATCCGTCGCCCTCCCGGTTCGCTCTGCCGCGCGCCCGCTGCGCGCGTCGCACACCTCAGACTCGGTGCGCGGGCGAGGCCGGGCGCCCACGAGCACGTCGAGTGTCCAGAACACCCGGACGTGGCGCGAGCAGCTTCCGGGTGTTCTGGACACTCAGCGGGGGGCACAGCGGCGCAGGCGGCGCGTCAGCCCTGGGTCGGGATCGAACCGGTGATCGCGGTGCGCGCGGCCTCGGCCGCCGGCATCCGGTGCTCGGGATGACGACCGGAGCGGTCCTCGACGCGATACGCCACGAAGGCGACGACGAGTCCGCCCAGCGCCAGCACGGCCCCCACCCACGCCGGCGCCACGAGACCGAGGCCCGCGGCGATCGCGAGACCGCCGAGGAATGCCCCCAGGCTGTTACCGATGTTCAGCGCCGAGTGGTTCAGCGCGGCGGCGATGGACTGGTTGTCTTCGGCGACGTCCATCAGGCGGGTCTGGATGCCGGGGCTCAGGGCCGCACCGCAGAAGGCGACGAGGAAGGCGAAGAGCGTGAGGCTCACGATCCAGCCCGCGGTGAGAGCGAGGCCGACCGAGGCGACACCGAGCGCGAGGAGACCGGCCCGCAGCCAGAACCGCAGGTCTTTGTCGGCCAGGGTGCCGCCGACCACGTTGCCGATCGTCATGCCGACGCCGACGAGCACCAGCACCAGCGACACGGCCCACTCGGGCTGTCCGGCGACGTCGGTGATCATCGGGGCGATGTAGCTGTACATCGCGAAGAACCCGCCGAAGCCGACGGCGCCGATGCCGAGCGCGAACCACACCTGGCCGATGCGGAACACCCGGAGCTCGTCGCGCAGGCGGCGACCGGGCGAGCCGGGATGCTTCGGCACGAACAACGCGATGCAGATCGTGGCGAGCAGGAAGATTCCGGTCACCACGGCGAAGGCCGCGCGCCAGCCGACCTGCTGGCCCAGGAGCGTGCCCAGCGGTACGCCGACGACGTTCGCGATCGTGAGACCCGTGAGGACGAAGGCGACACCCTTCGCGCGGTTGCCGGGACCCAGAGCGTCGGCGGCGACGAGCGCCCCGATGCCGAAGTACGCGCCGTGCGGGAGTCCGGCGAGGAATCGCGAGACGGCGACGAGCTCGAACGTCGGCGCGATCACGGTCAACAGCGTGAAGAACGCCAGCGCCGCCGCGAGCACGATCATCACGCGGTGCCGGGGGAAGCGGGCGACCGACCCCGCGATCGTCGGCGCCCCGATGACCACACCGAGGGCGTACAGCGAGACGAGCCAGCCGGCCTGCGCGATCGCGTCGTCGGGAGACGCCGCCCAGACGGTGGGCACGAGTTCTCGCGCGATGTTGGGCAGAAGGCCCATCACCACGAACTCGGTCATGCCGATGCCGAAACTGCCGATGGCGAGAGAAAGGAGCGCCCGCATCGCCGCACCTCTCGAGGTCGTCGAAGAGGTCACCCGTCGATCGTAATGGGCGCGCAAGGCACTGTCGAATCGTTTCGAGAACGCGAAGCGCGACGTGTCCCGGATGTCAAGATCCGCCTTCGAATCCAGCGATGTCGACGGCGTCGACTACGATCAACCGCGACGACCGGACGGTGCTCAAGGGGGACGGATGTCATCGGGGAAATCAACAGGAACTCGTCGCGCGCTTCCGCGGGCGCTCGCAGCCATGCTCGCCGTGGCGGCGCTCGTCACGGTCACGGCCTGCACCAACGGTGAGGCGGAGATCACGCCGACGCGTCTGCTGCAGTCGGTCGCGGTCGGCGTCACGACCGACGCCGCCATCCGGAGCGTCGAGTCGACCACGATCGCGATCGGCAGTTCGCCGTCCGAGACCAGCAGCGAGTCCGCGACGTTCACGCCGGCCGATGTCGCCGACGACATCCCCGTGCGCATCCGGACCTCGTACCGCACGACCGACTCCAGCGGCACCGACCTGAGCGACCTCGCGGGCTACTCGGGACGCGTCGAGATCGATGTCACGGTCGAGAACCTCACGGTCAAGCCGCAGCAGCTCACCTACGACGCGGCCGGCCAGTCGCGGACGCGGGAGGCCCTGGTCGGTGCCCCGCTGACCATCGCCGCCTCGACCGTCCTCGGCGGAGTGGCCCCGAGCCGGGTCGTCATCGACTCCGACACCGACGCCGCCGTGACCAACGGCGTGCTCAGCCGGTCCGACGAGGGCGACGCGGTCGTCCAATGGGCCTCGCTCCTCGCCCCGCCGTCCGGACGCGCCAGCAGCACGCTGACCCTCGTCGCCGACGTCGACGACTTCTCCGTCCCGGCCTTCGACATCGCGGTGCAGCCGGGGATCTCCACCGACGCCTCGCTCGGCGGGGTCCTGGATGCCGCCTTCAACGACGACCCGACCTCGCAGCTGGCCCTCCAGCGCCGCACGATCGAGGTCGTGGCGGCGGTCAATGAGGTCCTCGGGCGCGCGGGCACCACCATCACCGAGGTGCGCACGAACCTCGAGAGCACGGCCGACACCCTCGGCGTGCGCACGGCGCGCGAGCTCTCCGACAGCACAACCTCGCTCGGCACCTCGATGCGCGGGCTCACCGCTCAGCTCAATGCCCTGCAGACCGACCTGTCGACCACGGTGAACGGAACCAACTCGGCGGTCCTCTCGCAGTTGACCAGCGCCCTCGCCGCGGTCGACGGGATGCTCGGCGACACGACCGCCCCGCCGCCCCCGTCGATCCAGACGGGAAGCGGCTGCGCGGCGACCTCCACCATCCCGGGGGAGGCGAACACGATCTACGCGAACATCCAGCGTCTTGCCCTCGAGCTCGACAACTACGCCTCGGCCGCCGACGAGTGCAAGGGTGAAGTGCAGAGCGCTCTGCGTCAGACCATCGGACCCGACGCACCCAGCGCCGAGACCTGCCAGAGCCCCTCGACAACGTGCGCGCTCTTCAGCGCTCAGGGCGAGGTGAACGCGACCCTCGCTCAGCTGGTGGTCGACGGGCGCGAACTCGTCGACTCGCTCAAGCCCGAGCTGATGTCGTCGGTCGTCACCCAGTTCGACCAGACCTCGGCCGCCGTCGAAGCCGTGCGCGCTGCGACGAAGAAGGTCTCGGATGGCCTTCCCGATGGGTCCGTCCCGCAGTCGCTCACCGAGGTTGGCGCCGCACTCGACACCCTGTCGGGATCGCTCGGCTCCCTGTCGTCCGCGCTGTCGGGCGTCAACCAGATCGCCCGAGACGCCCGCGCGGAACTCGGCGATCCGTACACCCGCGGATCGATTCGCGAACAGGCGACCCGCCTCGCGGACGAGATCTGCTCGCTGGCCCCCGACGACGACTGGACCCCGCCCGGCGGGGGCGGCGGCGATCCGAAGCCCGAGCCGAGCACGAGCCCCGACCCGGACGACGGTGACGACAGCGGTGACAAGGCGAGCGTGCCGCCCGTCATCATCGGCGGCCCGACCCTCGCGCAGGTCGATCGCCTGCGCTCCTTCCTCACCTCGGAAGGGTGCGAGGGCGGACGGTTGACGACCCCCTCGGGTTACTCCGCCCCTCTGCTCGATCGCCTGAAGTCCGACACGGACGCCTGGGCGAGCGTCGCCGAGAAGACCCAGCCCACCGGGGAGCTCGGCACCGCGGTGACCGGCCTGCTCGCGCAGACGTCGGCCGTGCGCGAGGCGATCGGGCGGATCGGTTCCGCCGCTTCCGGCGGAGACCAGAACCTCACCGACCTCGTCACCGCGCTCACCGAGTCGACCGACGCCCTGGCCGGCGACCGCGACCAGCTGAACCAGCGGATCAGCGCCCTGAAGAAGCAGCAGGACGGCCTCGGCCCGAGCATCGAACGCGCGTTCGCGAACGCCGACGACGAAGCGGCGGAGAAGGTCTCGGCGCTCATCGAGGAGCAGGTCCGGGTGATCTCGGCCCGGGGGAAGACGGATGCCGCCACCATCGGCGCCATGTTCGACCGTTCCGTCGCGGGTCTGACCTCGACCTCGACCGAGATCGCGGAGAGCGGCAAGGAGACCGTGCAGTCCCAGCGCGACGATCTCGCCGCCGCGGGCGACGCGATCTCCCAGAGCGTGTCGGCGCAGACCCTGTCGTCGCTGTCGTCGATCTCCTCGAGCATCGGTGCCGCGACGCGTGACACCGACGGCGCCTCGTCGCTGCTGCAGGCCGACCTGAACAAGGTCCTGCTCGACCTGGGTGACCGGCAGGTCAACGGATCGGGGCTCCTCGGCTCGATGGTCACCAGCGCCGCCAAGGTCGACACGGCCGACGTGCAGCTGGCGCTCGCCGCTCAGCAGGCGCAGGGCTACGCCAACGTGCGCTCCGAAGACGTCGCCGGCATCCTGCTCCAGCAGGCACAGACCCAGGCGTCGCTCGAAGCCGGTTCGAAGCTGCCCCCGTTCCACATCGAGGCTCCCGCCGGAGCCGCGACGCAGACGGTGTACACGTTCCGGATCGGAGACGGCAAGTGAAGCGTCGCACCACCGCCCTCATCGCCACCGGTGCGGCGGTCGTCCTCGTCGCGGCCGGGTTCACGACCTGGTCGTTGACCCGCCCGACCGAAGCGCAAGCCGTCGGCTCGATCCCGGTGGCCATCTCGGCATCCGTCCCGGACGACCTGACCATCGGCGTGATCGTCTCGCTGTCGTCCACCCCGGGCGAGGGGTCGGAGTGGAAGGACGCCGCCAACGGCGCGATCGTCGCCGCGAAGCGCCTGGCCCTCGGTGTCCACGAGGTCACCGTGCGGGCCGTCGACGACAAGGGCACCCCCGACGGTGCGCGCGCGGCCGCCCAGCAGCTGGTCGACGACGGGGCCGCGGGCATCGTCGTGGCGACCAGCGGAACCCACGTCGGCGGCGCCGTCGAGGTCGCCCGTTCCGCGGGCGTGCCCGCCGTCCTGCCGTACGCGACCGACGGCGCTCTCGCCGGCGACGGCGTGTGGCTGACGGGCCCGACGACGGATGCCATCAGCGAAGCGCTCCCCACGGCTCTCGGCGGCGCGAGCTCGGTCCTGCTCGTCGACGCGGGCTACGGCACCCCGACGGGCTTCTCCCCCGCCGCGATCGTGCCTTTCGCGGCCGGAGGCGACGTGGCCGCCTTCCGCTCCGCCATCGCGGCCGCGCGCGAGTCGCGCCCTCTCGACGCGGTGGTGATCAACGGTCCCGCCTCGACGCAGGCGAGTGTCGTCCAGCTCCTTCAGACCGACGACGCCGATCTGCCGATCGTCGTGACCCCCGAGGCCACCGCTCCCGCGTTCTCGGAGGCTCTGGTCGCCGCCGGCGGCACGCTCTCGACCGAGCTGACCACGGTCGGCGCGGGGTGGGACGACACCGTCGCCCTCTCGTCCGACGTCGACGGGCGCGCGATGTCGGCGTTCCTCGCGGGTGTCCGTGTCGTGGCCGACGACTCCTCGACGACGACGTTGTTCGAGGACCGCTCCTTCTCCTCGGTGGCCGCCGTGGCCGACTCGCGCAGCCACGACGCCACGGTTCTGCTGGCCCTCGCCGCCGCCTCCGCGAACAGCACGGAGCCCGCCGAGGTCGCGACCGCGCTGAAGACCCTGAAGGTCGACGCGGTCGACGGCATCGCCGGTCCCGCTCTCGACGGCGCCCAGCCCATGGCACTCGTCCCCGCGATCGCGCCCCTGTACTCGGCCGATCAGAACCTGGGTCTGCGCCCCCTTCCCTCCGGTACCACGGCGCCCTTGGTGTGGTTCGCCGGACAGGCCGGCTGACTCTCCCCGGAGGCCCCCGATGCGTCTGCTGATCGCGATCGACGATGACGAGCAGGTGGTGGACCTCGCCCGTCACCGCAGCCAGGCGACCCTGGCAGAGCTCGTCGAGGCGGCGACCGGGCGCGAGCTCGCGCCCGACACCCTCGTCGCGGTCGACGCGCAGCGGTATCCGGCATCCACCGTGCTGAGCGAGCTGCTGCTGCTGGAGGGAACGCGGATCGCCCTCTCGGAGACCCGGCGCCCGAAGCCCGCCGCGGACTGGACGGCGACGCTCGCGGGTGGCCTGCAGGCCGGGCCCGTCGTCGACGTCCCGCGCGGGCGCGCGCTCGTCGCGGGTCGTTCGCCGCACGCCGACGTCATCCTGCCCACCACGAGCGCGTCGTGGGAGCACTTCTCCGCGACGCGTGCCGACGACGACCTGCGAGTCAGCGACCGGGGGTCGACGAACGGCACCCTCATCGACGGTACGGCCACCGACGAGGAGGGGACCGTCGTCGACGGACCCGCCGTGATCACCGCGGGAGGCGCCACGGTCCTGTTGCGCCCGTCGATCGAAGAGGCGGCCGCCCCCGAGCCCGGCTCGCTGCACAACATCACCCCGGCCGCCACGGCGCCCTTCAACCGGCCCCCGCGTCCCGGACGCCCGCCCGAGCCCGACCCCATCACCCCGCCGACGCGCAAAGACGTGCCCCCGGCATCGAAATTCAGCATCATCACGGTGGCGGCTCCACTCGTCCTGGCCTTCGCGATGGTGCTGATCCTCGGCGACGCGCGGTACGCGCTGTTCGCCGCGCTCAGCCCGATCCTCGGCGTCGGCATGTGGTTCGAGCAGAAGCGTCGCTACACCAAGAACGTCAAAGAAGAAGACGAACGTTTCACGCAGGCTCTGCAGACGCTGCGCGACGACATCGCCACGGCGGGCCAGGCCGAGAAGCGCCGGCGGATGGATGCCATCCCGGATCCGGCGACGACGCTGCGCCGCGCGGCCCTGCCCGCCACCACGCTCTGGCAGCGGCGGGCGGGCTCTTCCGACCTTCTCGCGCTGCACGCCGGGATCGGCGACGTCCCGTGGCGTCCCGCGATCGACGAGCGGGCCGGGTCGCGGCTCGCCGACGAGGTGCGCGAGATCTTCGACACCGCCGCGATCCCCGCAGCCCCGGTCGAGATCGACCTGACGGCCGGGGGCGTGGTGGGCATCGTGGGCGACCGCGACGGCGCTCTCGCCCTGGCGCGGAGTCTCGTCGTCCAGGCCGGCATCCACGTCGGCCCCGCCGACCTCACGGTGGGCGTGTTCTGCGACGCGGGTCGCTCCCCCGACTGGGCGTGGGCGGGCTGGCTCCCGCACACCCGCCGCCAGGGCACCGGCACCCAGGAGCGGTGGATGTCCGACAACCGCGAACGCAGCACCGACCTGCTGCGCGGTCTGCGCGACGGCATCCACGATCTGCCGACCGCCGCCGCCCTGCTCGTGCTCGACTCCGACGTGCTCACCGAGGGCCGTAACGCCCCCGCCCGAGAGCTCCTCGGCCACGGCCGCCCCGACGGGGCGACCACGCTTTCGCGCGACCGGCAGGGCGTGCAGGTCTCGGGCATCGTCATCGCGTCCTCCGAGGAGCAGCTCCCCGCCGCCTGCACCGTCGTGGTGCGGGTCGCCCCGGATGCCGCGGCGACGGTCACCCGTCCGGGAGACCTCGTGACGGTCGACGACGTCATCCTCGCGGGCATCGACGTCGACACCGCCGCCGCCGGCGCCCGAGACGTCGCGCGCTTCGACGACCCCGAGCTGGTCGTCCCCGGCGCAGCTCTGCCGGGACTCGTTCGTCTTCCTCCTCTGCTCGGCATCGACGAGGTGACGGCGACGTCCGTTCGCGAGCTGTGGGCTAACGCTCGTGGCATCACCGCGCCGATCGGCACCGGCGAGGGCGGGACGATGGAACTCGACCTCGTCCACGACGGCCCGCACGGCCTCGTCGGAGGCACGACCGGGTCGGGCAAGAGCGAGTTCCTGCGCTCGCTCGTCGCGGGCCTCGCCCTGCGCAACGACCCCACGCGCTTGAGCTTCATCCTCATCGACTTCAAGGGCGGTGCCGCCTTCACCGCGTGCGAGCGGCTGCCGCACACGATCGGCACGATCAGCAACCTCGACGAGCAGCTGGCGGACCGCGCGCTCCGCTCCCTCGAAGCCGAGATGCGCCGGCGTCAGCGCATCTTCGCCGCCGCGGGTGAGGGCGTCGACAACCTCGACGCCTACCTGGCGACCAAGCCGGCCGAACCGATGCCGCGCCTTCTGCTGGTGGTCGACGAGTTCGCGATGCTGGCGAAGGACTTCCCCGACGTCCTCTCCTCGCTCGTGAGCGTCGCGGCCGTCGGCCGCACCCTCGGCGTCCACATGATCTTGGCGACGCAACGCCCCGCCGGCGTCGTCAACGACGACATCCTGGCGAACACGAACCTGCGCGTCGCCCTGCGCGTGCAGAGCCGTGACGACTCGATCAACGTCATCGGCGTCCCCGCGGCCTCGGCGATCGGCCGGGCCCAGCGCGGTCGCGCCTACATCAAGCGTGGGCAGGACGACATCGCGCCCGTGCAGACGGCCCTCGTCACCGGGCAGTCCGAGCGCGCGGTCGTCGAAGCGGTCGAGTTGCAGCCGGTCACGTTCGCCGGGGTGGCTCCGGCGGGCCGTACGACCGTGGTCGACGAGTCGGCGACCGACCTCGACGTCGTGATCGACGCGATCCGCGCCGCGGCCGACGAGGCGGGGATCCCCGCCCCCCGGCCCGTCTGGCCCGAGGCCCTCGGTGCCCGTGTGCCGCTCGCGGGGTTCGCCGACGATCCCGCCGACACCGGTGTCCCCGCCGTGGGCGGCGTCGAGGGCGCGGACGTGCGCTTCGCCCTCGCCGACGAACCCGACAGCCAGCGCCAGGTCCCCGCCGGGTGGAACCTCTCGCGGGGAAACCTCCTCGCCGTCGGCATCCCGGGCAGTGGCACGAGCACCGCGCTGTCGTCGATCGCCCTCACCCTGGCATCCACGACGCACCCCGACGACCTCGACATCCTCGTCCTCGACGCCGGAGCGCGCGATCTGGCACCCCTCGCCGACCTCCCCCACACCGTCGCGTACGTCGGCGCCGGGGCGGGCGCACGTGAGCAGCAGGCGCGGTTCCTCCGGCACCTCCGCGCCGAGCTGGAACGCCGTCGCGCCGATGAGGGTCAGCGCCGCCGTGCGATCGTCCTCATCGACGGCCTGGCGGCGCTGCGCGACGAGTTCCAGGATCATGAGGGCCAGCAGCTCCTCGACGGGCTGTACCGCGCGTACGCCGACGGACCCGAGCTGGGCCTGCATTTCGCGGTGTCGACCACGCGGGCGAAGGCCGTTCCCTCGGCGATCGACGAGGTCACCACTCAGAAGTGGATGTTCCGCCTCGCCGACCCCTACGACTACACCTCAGCGGGCCTGCGCCCGAAGGACGCCCCCGCGTCCGTCCCGGGTCGGTGCGTCCTCGCCGAATCGGCACGTCAGGCGCACGTCGCCACGCCCGCCGGTGAACTGGTCGCGGCCGTTGCGAGCGTGCGGGCGACCTACGCCGACGCGCCCGCCAAGGCCCCCGTGGTCGGGCGCCTCCCCGAGCAGGTCGGCGTCGCCGATCTCGGTGTCGCAGCCGACCTGAGCGCCGAGCCCTGGCGCCTTCCCATCGGCATCGCCGAGACCGACCTCGCCCCCGCCTTCCTCGAGGTGTACGAGGGCGAGCACGTCCTCGTGGCCGGACCGGCGCGCTCGGGCAAGTCGACCCTCCTCCTCGCGATCGCGCAGGCCCTTCGGACGACTCCGGATGCCACGGCCCCCGTGGCCGTGTGGGGTGTCTGCGGTCGACGCTCGCCGTTGGCCACGGCCGACCTCGACCGAGTGGTCGTAGGGGCCGACGACCTCCCGGCGCTCGTGGCATCCGTCCGTCTCGAGACCGGGCCGGTCGTGATCCTCGTCGATGACGCGGAGTCGTTCGACGATGCGGATCAGTCGCTCGCGGGGCTCCTCACGATGACGAACCCGCACGTGCTGGTGATCGCGGCGGGCCGATCCGCCGACCTCCGCGCGCAGTACTCGGGGTGGACGAAGACCCTGCGCAAGTCGCGCTGTGGAGTGCTGTTGCAGCCCGACGTGGACTACGACGGCGACCTGCTGGGGGTCACGCTCCCCCGTCGCGCCCCCGTGGCCGTGACGACGGGACGCGGCTACGCGTGCGTCGCGGGCGCGGCGCGCTTCGTCCAGGCGGCCGGTCCCTCGGTCGCTGTCCCCGCGGGCTGACGCGGGTCGTGGCGCGCTGCGACGACGACCAGGCCCGGTGAGACCGAGCCCCGCACCCCTCAGCGCGTCGTGATGCCGAACGGCGGGCTGACGAGGTCGGTGAAGTTGCCGACCCGGGCCCGCACCGTGCAATCGGGGGCGACCGACAGCGCCGTGACGACGAGGCCGTCCGACGAGACGGTCAACGCTCCGGCGCACCCGTCGCTGAAGCGCACGCCGCTCGTGCCGCCGGCGACCGCGTCGAGCATCGTGCTCGCCTCTCCCACCGACGGGCTCGTGAACAGCGGGTTCACCGGGTCGGCTCCGCTCGGCCACACGGGCAGCAGCGTGACCGGCAGCGCCGTCCCGCCGACCGTGCGCGAGGGCGTCGTCACCTGGATGTCGCGCAGACGCTGGACCGGGTACGCGGCACCGGACACCTCGGAGTCGGAGACGGCTTCGGAGGTCGCCGCGGCCGCGGATTTGAGCCACGCGTCGACCGCCTCCTGGCCGTCGAGGGCGATCGAGACCTGGGCCGTGACGGTGACGGCATCCTGCGCCGGGACGTCGAGGCCCTCGACGCTCCATCCGCACGGGACGGAGATGCCGGTCACGCTCGCCTGATTGCGGGTGACCGTCGCGTCCGCCCAGGTGGCGGCCGGGCAGGCGTCCGACTCCGCGGCCCCCGGGAGCACCTCGAGGAACGGTCCGCCGAGGGGGGCGTTCTGGGCGCCGTACTCGATCGTGACGGTCGCGATCCGCTTCGCCGGGTCGTAGCTGACCGAGCGGCTGACGGTGAGTCCCGTGGGCAGCGCGCGGTCCTGCTGGCTCGCCGTCACGACGGGGCCGGCCGTGGCGGGCGCCGCCTCTCCGGCGGACGGGCGGAGCAGGAAGAACGCGCCGACCGCGGCCACCGCGACCACCGCGGCTCCGGCGATCCAGAGAACGCGACCGCGCGGCATCCGGGTCCACGGTGACGTCTTGCCGGCCGCGGCGGGCTCGACGGGCGCCGGTGCCTCGCGCCGCGGCATCGGCCGGAGGACCGTCGCCTGCCCCGCGGCACCGAGATCCGGGGCGGGCTCGTCGGCGGCGACCGCGACCGGTTCCGGCGTCGGGGGAGCCACTCCGCGCAGCACCGTGGCCGGACGCTCGGCCTCGGCGAAGTCGGTCGGCGCGGCGAGCGGGGTGAGGGCGGGCAGGTCCGCGACGGACGCGCGCAGTCGACGCAGGCTCTCGGCGGCCTCTGCCGCGGAGGGACGTTCCGTCGGCGCCTTCTCGAGGAGGCGGTGCAGGACCCGCCACAGATCGTCGGTGACGTCGAGGCGCGGGACCTCGGCGCTCACATGCCGGTACGCGACGGTGAAGTCGGTTCCGGGCCCCGCGAACGGCGTGCGCCCGGACAGGAGCTCGTACAGCAGGATGCCGGTGGCGTAGACGTCGCTGGGAGGTCCGGCCTCGCCGACCGTGACCAGTTCGGGCGACATGTACTCGGGCGTGCCGATGATCGCGGTCGTCGAGCGACGGCGCTCGTCGATCACGCGCGCGATGCCGAAGTCGACCACGCGCACCGCGGCCCCGGGATCGGCCGTGTCGGTGGCCTCGTCGTCGGTCGCGGGGTCGCGGGCGAGGAGGACGTTGTCGGGCTTGATGTCACGGTGCACGGTGCCGATGGCGTGTGCGGCGGCCAGGGCGTCGAGAACGGTCGCGGTCACCGCGACGGCGTCGGCGGGAGAGAGCGTGCCGTGGGCGTCGAGGGCGTCTCGGAGGCTTCCGCCCTCGACGAGGTCCATGACGATCGCGAGCCGCTCGCCCTCGACCACGAGGTCGCGCACGGCGACCACGTGGGGGTGGCGCAGCCGCGTGAGCACGGTGCGCTCGCGGATGAAGCGCTCGACGAGCTCGGCATCCTGCGCGTGCTCGCGGCGAAGGATCTTCGCGGCGCGCATCGACTCGTCACGCACGTCGCGGACGCGCCAGACCTCGCCCGCGGCACCGGATCCGATCCGGTCGACGAAACGGTACGAGGCTCCCAGCGCCTCACCGATCTCCGGTTCCACCCGACCCCCCCCGCTCTCCCTGTCCCAATTTATCGGGCCGCGCGCGGCGATCACGCCGCTTGCGCGACGCTGCTCGACACGGCACGCACCACGGCGCGCCCGCGCGAGACCCGGGTCGGAGTCACTCCCCGGCGGCGTCGTCGATCGCCCGCTCGAGGCGCTCGATCTTGCCGTCGATCTCGCCCGTGTGCCCCGGCCGGATGTCGGCCTTGAGCACGAGCGACACCCGCGAGCCGTAGGGAAGAACCGCATCGGTGGCACGCTTGACGACGGCGAAGACCTCGTCCCACTCCCCCTCGATCTCCGTGAACATCGAGGTCGTGCGGTGGGGCAGTCCGGACGCCCGGACGATCGCGACGGCGGCGGCCACGGCGTCGTGCACCGACGCGTCGGGGTTCTCGGCGGACAGGCGGCCGGTGCCGGAGGGGGCGACGGAGAAGGCGACGAGCATGAGTCGAGGCTAGTCCGCCGCGGCCGCGACCGCGGGCGTGCGTCGACCGGTCACCAGTTCGCGCAGATCGGCGGGGCGCGCGACGCGGCCGACCGGCACCCGGACGACCCGCACGATCGCCCAGACCATCAGCACGAGCGCGAGCACGTTGCGCAGCTCCAGCAGGAACACCGGGAAAGGAGCGGGGTGCGTCGCCATGAGGCCGTCATAGACCAGGGGGTACATCCACTGCGTGAGGCCGGCGATCACGAGGGTGAGAGCGGCGAGACCGTACCAGCGCCGGCGATCGATCATCAGACCCAGCACGACGGGGGCGAACACCCAGACGTAGTATTGCGGCGAGCCGACCTTGTTCAATGCGATGAACGCGGTGACCAGAGCCAGCGAGAGCGGCGGGAACAGGGCGACGAACGTCGCTCCGGCCCAGAGCTTGCGCGCCCCGACGACCGCGACTCCGGCCATGACGAGCAGCATCAGGGGGGTCATGATCGCGATCAGCGGCTCGACCCCGGGGCCCGTGACCTGGAAGGTGAGCACGCTGCCGTCGTAGTAGACCTCCGACCCCGGCACGTACAGCGACGCAAGGATCATGTAGAGCCCGCCCACCGGCGCTTCCATCTGGATGCCGCGCGAGGTCTGGTCGCCCACGAAGCCCAGCACGTAGGCCGCACCGCCCAGCGCCACGACGGGGATGACGGTCGCGAGCGACACCGCGACGGCGCCCCACACCAGGGCGAGGCGTCGACGCACGGCGATGAGGCCGGCGGCCAGGATCGCGGCGGGCCACACCTTCATCCACACCGCGATGGACAGGAGCACGGATGCCAGGAACGGCCGCCGAACGAGCCAGATGCCACCGAGGATCGCGAACGGCACGGTGATCCCGTCGATGCGGTACAGCCCGACGGGACCGATGAGCAGGATCGCCGCCAGCCAGAACCACGCCGCGAGGACGCGACCGCGCGAGCGGCCGTTGCCGACGAGGATGACGAAGGCGACGAGGTCGGCCAGTGCCACCGTGAGCGCCCACGCCGGGGTGTAGGTGATCGCCCACGCGAACACCCACGCGAACGTCATCGGGAGGAAGGCGAGCTGCGGGTAGATCCACTTCTCGGTGATGCCGGGCCACTCCCACGTGGCGGAGCGGGTGCACGACGTGACGTCGACGCCCCCGAACAGCGCGCAGCGCGACCAGGGTTCGTACACCAGGTACACGTCGCCCATGGGCTCGTTGGGCTGCTGATAGCCCAGGATCGCCACGGTGACGTGCACGGCGACGAACGCGATCAACAGGGGAACGACACGCCTCAACACCGCCTCATCCTAAGCGGGCGACCCCGAGCGGCCCGGACGGGCGGGTCCCTCGCCCGCGCCCGCACGGCGTGCGTCGCCGGAACCGTTACGCGATCGAGTCCGACAGCACCCCGGCCACCACGCCCGGCAGCGCGTCGGCGACGTCGAGGGCCGCGACCGGTCCGCCCTCTCCCCCGTGGACCGCGGATGCCGCGCGCCCGGCCGCTCCGTGCAGCCAGGCCGCGGAGGCCGCACACGCGGCGAGGTCGTCGACGCCGTCGCGCCCGGCGGCGACGGATCCCGCCGCCACGGCACCGAGCACCCCCGCGAGGACGTCGCCGGTCCCTGCCGTCGCCAACCACGGCGTCCCCGCGTCGACCCGCCGCACCCACCCGTCCGCGGTGGCGACGATCGTCACCGCCCCTTTCAGGAGCACCACGCCTCCGAAGGCGGCGGCCGTCTCGAGCGCCGCACCCTCGCGCGCGTCGTCATCGGTGGCATCCGCCGTCGGCAGTCCGAGATCGGAGCGCAGCCGGTCGAGTTCCCGCGCATGCGGGGTCACGATGACCGGGGCGGTCGCCCCGACGATGAGATCGAGTGCTCCCGCGTCGACGACGACGGGGAGCTCTCCGCCCAGGATGCCGCGCAGCGCCGCCGTCTCGCGGGCATCGCGCTCGGCGGCGTCCGTTCCCGACCCCATCACCCACGCCTGCACGCGACCGTCGGCGGTCACCGTCTCGGGACGGCGCTGCAGCACGAGATCCTGCGCGCGCTCGGGGCCCAGGTAGCGGACCATGCCCGTCCCGGTGCGCCAAGCCGCTTCGACACCGAGCACCGCGGCGCCCGGGTATCGCGCAGATCCGGTGCGGATGCCCACCACTCCCCGGGAATACTTGTCGTCACTCGCCGTTGGTCTCCGCAGAGTGCGGGCGACATCCCGCCCGGTCCAATCCTTCGCCGTCATGATCGCCAGACTAGACGGCCACCTGAGAACGCAAAGGTCCGTCGTGAGCTCCCTCTTCACACCCCTGTCCGTCCGCGGTATCGAGATGCGCAACCGCCTGTGGGTCTCGCCCATGTGCCAATACAGCGCGACCGACGGGATGCCGAACGACTGGCACCACGTGCACCTCGCGCAGTTCGCGGCGGGTGGGGCGGGCCTCGTGATCGCCGAGGCGACCGCGGTCTCTGCCGAGGGGCGCATCTCGCCGGACGACGTCGGTCTCTGGAACGACGCGCAGGTCGAGGCCTGGGCGCCGATCGTCGCGGCGATCCGCGCGCGCGGATCCGTCGCGGGCGTGCAGCTCGGCCACGCGGGGCGCAAGGCCTCGACCACGTCGCCGCTCACCGGAGGCCGCGGCAGCGTGTCGCCGGCGGACGGCGGGTGGACGACGGTGGCGCCCTCGGCGCTCGCATACGACGCCTTCGCCGCACCGGTGGCGCTGGACGCGGCGGGCATCGAGAAAGTCGTCGCCGATTTCGCGGATGCCGCTCGCCGCGCCGTCGCGGCCGGGTTCGAGGTCATCGAGGTCCACGCCGCTCACGGGTACCTGCTGCACCAGTTCCTCTCGCCGCTGACGAACCACCGCGACGACGAGTACGGCGGGTCGCTCGAGAACCGCGTCCGCCTCGTCGTGCGCGTGACCGAGGCCGTCCGCGCCGCGGCTCCCGGCGCCGCCGTCTTCGTGCGGTTCTCGGCGACCGACGCCGCCGAGGGCGGGTGGGACGTGGCCGACACCGTCGCCGCGTCCCGCCGGGTCGCCGCCGCGGGCGCCGACCTCATCGACGTCTCCAGCGGCGGGCTCGTGCCCGAGCAGCGCATCGTCCCCGGCCCGGGGTACCAGGTCGATTACGCCGCGACCGTGCGTCGCGAGACCGGACTCCTGGTCGCCGCCGTCGGCATGATCGACGACCCGACCTTCGGGGAGCAGATCCTGGCGGACGGCCGCGCCGACGCGATCCTGTCCGCCCGCGAGTGGCTCCGCGACCCGCACTACGCGCTGCGTGCGGCGGCGACCCTCGGCGACCCCACCCCCGCCCCCGCGCAGTACGTCCGCGCGTACTGACCACGGCCGCCCGCCGCGCCCGCACCGGCCGCGCCGCGCCCGCACCGGTCCCGAGATCACACGATCCCGCCGAGAGCACACGCTCCGCGCGGGCCCGGCCGTGTGATGTGGGCGGGATCGTGTGATCTCGCGCGGCCCTCCCCGACGCGCGGAACACCGGATGCCGCGAGGCCGAGGCCCCGTGGCATCCGGTGTTCTGCGCTCAGACGAAACGGCGACGCGCGGTGGCGTCCTGCACCTCGCCGACCAGCTCCTCGATGACGTCTTCGAGGAAGAGGACGGCGCGCACGTCGCCCGCGTCGTCGCGCACCTGGGCCAGGTGACGACCCGAGCGGCGCATGAGGGCGAGAGCGTCCTCGAGGTCGGTCGTCTCGAGCACCGACACCATGTGGTGGATGCGCTTGCTCGGGATGGGACGCGCCATGTCGGCACTCGACCCGTCGGCCGCGCGCAGCACGTCCTTCAGGTGCACGTAACCGGTGGGGTGCCCCTCGTCGTCCACGATCACGTAGCGGGAGTAGCCGTGCTGCGCTACCGCCCGCTCGATCTCGCCGGGCGTGGTCGTCTCGGGGAGAGTGACGAGCTCGGCCATCGGCACGGCGATGTCGGCGGCCTTCTTCTCGGTGAACTCCACGACCGCCGTGACAGTGCCGGCGGAGTCGTCGAGCACCCCCTCGCGCCGGGACTGGTTCACGATCGTCGCGACCTCATCGAGGGTGAAGGTGGACGCCGCCTCATCCTTCGGCTCGACCCGGAACAGTCGCAGCACGTGGTTGGCGGTCCAGTTCAGCGCGACGATGATCGGGTGGAACGCCTTCGACACCGCCACGAGCGGCGGAGCGAGCATGAGCACCGCGCGGTCGGGGAGCGAGAACGCGAGGTTCTTCGGCACCATCTCGCCGAACACGACGTGCAGGTACGACACCACGAGCAGCGCCACGACGAACGCGACGACGTCGACGGCCGTCTCCGACAGGCCCGTCAATCCGAGCGGCTCGGCGAGCAGGTGGTGGATCGCCGGCTCCGAGACGTTCAGGATCAGCAGCGAACAGATCGTGATGCCCAGCTGGCACGTCGCCAGCATGAGGGTCGCGTGCTCCATGGCGTACAGAGCGGTCTTGGCGGCCCGCGAACCGCGGTCGGCGAGCGGCTCCACCTGCGAGCGGCGCGCCGAGATGACGGCGAACTCCGCGCCGACGAAGAAGGCGTTGGCGACGAGAAGCACGACCAACCAGGCGAGTCCTGCCCAATCGCTCATCGCTGGTCACCTCCCTTCGCCGCGCGCACGAGGTCGTCGATGTTCTCCTCCACGGGGGTGGCGACGTACTGCACGCGGTCGACGCGGCGACCGTCCATCCGGTTCACGGTCAACACGCCGTCCTCGATCTCCACGGAGTCGCCCACCGCGGGGATCTTCTCGAGCTCGGCCATGATGAACCCGCCCACGGTGTCGTAGGCCTCGCCCTCGGGCACGCGGACGCCCGCCCGGTCGAGCACCTCGTCGGGGCGGAGGTCGCCGGGGAAGGTCAGCGAGACAGCGGTGCGCACGACGCCCGCACGCGAGCGGTCGTGTTCGTCGAGGACCTCACCGACGATCTCCTCGACGAGGTCCTCCAGGGTCACAATCCCCGCCGTCCCGCCGTACTCGTCCACGACGATGGCCATCTGGTAACCGCGCGAGCGGAGTTCCGACACGAGCGCGTCGAGGTGCACCGTCTCGGGCACGCGCAGGGGTTCGGTCGCGAGGGCCGCGACGGGCACCTCGCCGCGCTTCTCGCGGGGAACGCCGATCGCGGCCTTGAGATGCACGACACCGACGATGTCGTCCATCGACTCGCCGTACACGGGGAAGCGGCTGTGCCCGGTGCGCCGGGCCAGCTGCACGACGTCGTCGGCGGGGTCGCCGGCGGCGAGCGCGTGCACACTCGGGCGCGGGGTCATGACGTCGGCGGCGCTCAGACGCGCGAACGTCAGACTGCGGTCCAGCAGCGACGCGGTGTCCTTCTCGAGCATGCCGGCGCTCGCGGAGCGCTTCACGAGGCTCGACAGCTCCTCGGCCGACCTCGCACCCGACAGCTCTTCCTTGGGTTCGACCCCCACGGCGCGCAGCACGCCGTTGGCGCTGCCGTTGAGCACGACGATGGCGGGTTTGAACACGGCGGTGAACGCGACCTGGAAAGGCATGACGAGCTTCGCCGTCTGTCGCGGAATGGCGAGGGCGAAGTTCTTCGGGACGAGCTCACCGAGGATCATGGACAGCACCGTCGCGAAGCCCACGCCGATGATGGCGGCGATCGTCACGGTCACCGCCTCGGGCAACCCCCACGAGGCGAAGACCGGTCGCAGCAGGTTCGAGATCGCCGGCTCCATCGTGTAACCGGTGAGGAGCGTCGTCAGCGTGATGCCCAGCTGCGCGCTCGACAGGTGCGTCGAGGTGATGCGCAACGCATCGATCGTCAGCGACAGACGGGACTCGCCCGCCTCGCGTCGGGCTTCGAGATCGGCGCGATCGAGGTTGACCAGCGCGAACTCACTCGCGACGAAGAGGCCGGTTCCCACCGTGAGCAGCAGCCCCACGCCCAGCATGACGTAGTCCATCAGTCATCACCTCCGCTCGATCGGAGATCGGCGGCGGAGGGGGGTCGTTGGGGCTCGGGTCTACAACTGGGAGGGTCGTCCATCGTGCGGACGATTCTAGGGCAGCCCCGCCCCCCTCGCGCCCGGTTCGGCCGTATCGGTTCCGCGGGCAGGATGAAGGGATGGATGCCCGTTCCCCGGCGCAGAAGCGTGCCATGTCCGCCGAGTCCGCCGTCGTGCGCCGCTTCGTCCACCGATACGGACCGGTGGCGTGGGCGCACGCGTCGACCCCCGGGGCTCCGGGCGCCCGGACCTGGCACTACTGGTGGCACGCGCACCTGCTCCACGTCCTCCGAGATGCGCAGCACCACAGGCCCGACCCGCGCCGAGGACGCCTCCTGCGCGCACTGCACCGCGGGATCACCCTTCGCACGCTCGGGCGCTGGACCACCCCGTTCTACGACGACGTCGCGTGGATGACCCTGGCGCTGCAGCGCTACGACCTCGGCGACCGGCGACTCGAGAAGCTCACGCGCCGGCTCGACGACGCCGTCGACCGGGCCGTCGGGGCACTGCCCTGGGCCGTCGGAAGCTCCCTCTACAACGCCCCCGCCAACTCCCCCGCGGCGATCGCCCTGGCATGGACCGCGCACCGGGGGACGGCGATCGCCCTCGATGCGTGGGTCGCCTCGACCCTGGACGATCCCGCGACCGGCCTGGTGCGCGACGGTATCGAGAACGGCGTGGTCCGCCCCGATCTGTGGACCTACAACCAGGGGGTCGCGATCGGGTCGGCCCTGGCCCTGGCTGAAGCCGCGCCCGACGCCGACGGTCGAGAGACCCACGAAGCACGGGTCGCCGCCCTCGTGGAAGCCGTCGAGCGTTGGTGCGCCCCGGACGGCGGGCTGTTCCCCGCCGCGGGCGGCGGAGACGGCGGGCTCTTCGCCGGGATCCTCGCCCGCTACCTCGCCGAAGCGGCCGTGTGGTTCGGCGGCGACGAGACGAACGAGACCCATCGCGCGGTGTCCCGCACGGCGCGGCGTCTCGTGCACGTCAACGCCGAGGCACTGTGGATGAACCGTCGCGGCGGTCTCTTCCCCGCCGACCCGCGCCGCGCGGCGCGCGCCGAGGGCGTCGATCTCGACCTGTCGGTGCAGCTCGGCGCGTGGATCACGCTCGAAGCCGACGTGGCGGCGTCGGAGGTCACCAACTGACGGACAGCGCTTTTCCTTCTTCGTACCCCGCGGCCGACTGCAGGCCGACCCGTGCGCGTTCGTGGAACTCGGCCACGGTCGCCGCGCCCGCGTAGGTGAACGAGGAGCGCACGCCCGACGTGATCATGTCGAGCAGGTCTTCCAAGCCCGGCCGCTGCGGATCGAGGTAGATCCGCGACGACGAGATCCCCTCCGCGAACAGCTCTTTGCGCGCACGCTCGAACGGGTCGAGCCGACCGAACCGGCCCTGCACCGCCTTGGTGGAGGCCATGCCCCACGACTCCTTGTAGATCCGGCCCCCCTCATCGGCACGGAGGCGTCCGGGCGATTCGATCGTCCCGGCGAACCACGAGCCGACCATCACGGATGCCGCGCCCGCGGCGAGCGCGAGCGCGACGTCGCGCGGGTAGCGCACCCCGCCGTCCGCCCACACGTGTGCTCCGGCAGCCCGCGCGGCCTCGGCCGTCTCCAGGACCGCCGAGAACTGCGGACGTCCGACCGCGGTCATCATGCGCGTCGTGCACATCGCTCCCGGGCCCACCCCGACCTTGAGGATCGACGCGCCCGCGTCGGTCAGATCGCGTACCCCCTCCGCGGTGACGACGTTTCCGGCGGCGATGGGGATGCCGAGATCGAGCGCCGCGACCTCGCGCAACGCGCGCAGCATCTGGGCCTGGTGGCCGTGCGCGGTGTCGACGACCAGGACGTCGACACCCGCGGCGGCCAGAGCGCGTGCCTTGCCGGCGACATCGCCGTTGACGCCGACGGCAGCGGCCACGATCAGCCGTCCTTCGGCGTCGACCGCCGGACGGTAGACGGAGTCGCGCAGAGCGCTCCGGGCCGAGAGGGTCCCCACGACCCGGTCGCCGTCCACCACGGCGACGATGTCGGCGTCGCCGACCAGGGCGAAAACCTCCCGCGGATCTCCGACCCGCGCGGCGTCGACCAGCGGGGCGTCGGTGCGGGCGATGTCGCCGAGCGTGGCATCCGGGAGCGCCGTCGCGAGCCGCGGGGCGGGGACGATCCCGCGGAAGTCCGCCAGGGCGACCGTGCCGTCCTCGCGCTGCTCGGCGACCACGATGCCCCGACCGGAGACAGGCGGGAGGGTGAGACGCGCATCCGCCACCGTCGCGGAAGGCGGCAGGACGAGAGCCGCGTCCCACGCGACCGGCTGAGCCTTGACCCACCCGACCGCCTCGATCAGGCGGGGCAGGGACATGTCCTGCGGGAGGACGCCGAGTCCACCACGGCGTGCGAGGGTGGCCGCCAGACGTGTCCCGGTGACCGAGTTCATGTTGGCCGAGACGAGCGGGATGGTCGCGCCGCTGCCGTCGCCCGGCGCGAGGTCCACGTCGAGGCGGCTGCGCACCTCCGAATGACGCGGAACGAGGAACACGTCCGAGTAGGTCAGATCGACGTCGGGCTGAGCACCGGAGAACTCCATGGCATCCACCTCACCACATCAACGGAATGTAAAGACCCGGAAGCCGTCCAGGATCCTCGGCTAGGGTTGAGAGAGTGCGTGACGGCGACGTCGCGTGCATTCCACAGGAATCTTCATCGAGGAAAGCAGGCGATCGACTGTGTCGAGCCAGGTGACGGGCGTCGGTACTTCGAGCGAGGGCGAGTTCGGCGCGAACGAGTGGCTCGTAGACGAACTCTACGAACAGTTCAAAGTCGACAAGCACTCCGTAGACAAGGCCTGGTGGCCGATCCTGGAGGCGTACCACCCGGTCGTCGACGGATCCGCCGCGGCCGCTCCCCCGCCCTCCGAGCCCAAGCCGGTCACAGCCCCGATCCCGGTGGTCGGTCAGACTCCCGTCGCCCGCACGACCACCAAGCCCGCCAAGCCGCAGCCGATCCCGGCGCAGGCCCCGGCTCCGTCCCCCTCGGCGGGTTCCGAGAGCACCGAGGAAGACCGCGTCACGGTCCTGAAGGGGATGCCGAAGGCTCTGGCATCCAACATGGACGACTCGCTCACGGTCCCCACCGCGACGAGCGTGCGCACCATCCCCGCGAAGCTGATGATCGACAACCGCATCGTCATCAACAACCACATGTCGCGCACGCGCGGCGGCAAGGTGAGCTTCACGCACCTGATCGGGTGGGCGCTGATCCAGGCGCTCAAGGAGTTCCCGAGCCAGAACGTCTACTACGCCGAGATCGACGGCAAGCCCTCGGTCGTGGCCCCGGCGCACGTCAACCTCGGCATCGCGATCGACATGCCCAAGCCCGATGGCTCGCGCGCGCTGCTGGTGCCCAGCATCAAGCGCGCCGACACGCTGTCGTTCGGTGAGTTCCTCGCCTCCTACGAAGACCTCGTGCGCCGCGCGCGCACGAACAAGCTGACCCCCGCCGACTTCCAGGGCACCACGGTCTCGCTGACGAACCCCGGTGGCATCGGCACCGTGCACTCCGTCCCGCGCCTCATGCGCGGCCAGGGTGCCATCATCGGCGCCGGCGCGCTGGACTACCCCGCCGAGTTCCAGGGCGCGAGCGAGAAGACGCTCAACGAGCTCGCGATCGGCAAGACGATCACGCTCACCAGCACCTACGACCACCGCGTCATCCAGGGTGCCGGTTCGGGCGAGTTCCTGAAGAAGGTCCACGAGCTGCTCATCGGTCAGCGCGGCTTCTACGACGACATCTTCGCGGCGCTGCGCATCCCCTACGCGCCCATCCACTGGGCCGCCGACATCAGCGTCGACCTCTCCGAGCGCATCGACAAGAGCGCGCGCGTGCAGGAGCTCATCAACTCGTACCGTGTGCGCGGCCACCTCATGGCCGACATCGACCCCCTCGAGTACGTCCAGCGCACCCATCCCGACCTCGAGATCGAGTCGCACGGTCTGACGTTCTGGGACCTCGACCGCGAGTTCGTCACCGGGGGTCTGGGCGGCCGCCGCACGGCGAAGCTCCGCGACATCCTCGGCGTGCTGCGCGACTCGTACTGCCGCACGATCGGCGTCGAGTACATGCACATCCAGGACCCGGCTCAGCGGGCCTGGTTCCAGCGCAACGTCGAGGTGAAGTACACCAAGCCCGGCCACGACGAGCAGCTGCGCATCCTGTCGAAGCTGAACCAGGCTGAGGCCTTCGAGACGTTCCTGCAGACCAAGTACGTCGGGCAGAAGCGCTTCAGCCTCGAGGGCGGCGAGTCGCTCATCCCGCTGCTCGACCAGATCCTCCAGGGCGCGGCGTCCAGCGGTCTCGACGGAGCCGCGATCGGCATGGCCCACCGTGGCCGCTTGAACGTGCTGACCAACATCGGCGGCAAGACCTACGGCCAGGTCTTCCGCGAGTTCGAGGGCGCGGTCGCCATCGGCAGCAAGCGGGGCTCGGGAGACGTGAAGTACCACCTCGGCACCGAGGGCACCTTCGTGGGCGACGCGGGCGACGAGCTCCCCGTCTACCTCGCCGCGAACCCCTCGCACCTCGAGACCGTCGACGGCGTCCTCGAGGGCATCGTCCGCGCCAAGCAGGATCGCAAGCCCATCGGCACCTTCTCGTGGCTGCCCATCCTCGTGCACGGCGACGCCGCGTTCGCGGGTCAGGGCGTCGTCGTCGAGACGCTGCAGATGTCGCAGCTGCGCGGGTACCGCACGGGCGGCACGATCCACGTCGTGGTCAACAACCAGGTCGGCTTCACCACCACCCCGACCGATGCGCGCACCTCGGTGTACGCCACCGACGTCGCCAAGACCATCCAGGCACCCGTCCTGCACGTGAACGGCGACGACCCGGAGGCCGTCGTGCGTGCCGCGGAGCTGGCGTTCATGTACCGCGAGGAGTTCCACCGCGACGTCGTGATCGATCTGGTCTGCTACCGGCGCCGCGGTCACAACGAGGGCGACGACCCCTCGATGACGCAGCCGCTCATGACGAACCTCATCGAGGCGAAGCGCTCCGTGCGCCGTCTGTACACCGAGTCGCTCGTCGGCCGCGGTGACATCACCGAAGACGAGTACGAGCAGGCCAAGCAGGACTTCCAGAACCGTCTCGAGGTCGCGTTCGCCGACACGCACGCGGCCGAGACCGGCACCAACCCGGTGATCTCGACCGAGGCCGCCGACGAGGTCCCCACGGGCGCGCCCGAGACCACCGGCGTCTCGCGTGAGGTGGTGCACCACATCGGCGACGCGTTCGTGAACAAGCCCGACGGCTTCACGGTGCACAACAAGCTGCAGCAGTTGCTGGAAAAGCGCTTCGACATGAGCCGCAACGGCGGCATCGACTGGGCCTTCGGCGAACTCCTCGCCTTCGGCTCGGTGCTCATGGAGGGCACCCCGGTGCGTCTCGCCGGGCAGGACTCGCGCCGCGGCACGTTCGTGCAGCGCCATTCGGTCCTGCACGATCGTGCGAACGGTCAGGAGTGGCTGCCGCTGGCGAACCTCAGCGAGAACCAGGGCCGCTTCTGGGTCTACGACTCTCTGCTGAGCGAGTACGCCGCGATGGCCTTCGAGTACGGCTACTCGGTCGAGCGCTCCGACGCGCTCGTGCTGTGGGAGGCGCAGTTCGGCGACTTCGCCAACGGCGCCCAGTCGGTCATCGACGAGTTCATCTCGTCGGCCGACCAGAAGTGGGCGCAGCAGTCGAGCGTCGTCCTGCTGCTCCCCCACGGGTACGAGGGCCAGGGGCCCGACCACTCGTCGGCTCGCATCGAGCGCTACCTGCAGATGTGCGCGCAGGACAACATGATCGTCGCGCGCCCCTCCACCCCGGCGTCGTACTTCCACCTGCTGCGCCGCCAGGCGTACCAGCGCCCGCGTCGGCCTCTCATCGTGTTCACCCCGAAGGCGATGCTGCGTCTGCGCGGGGCGACGAGCCCCGTCGAGGACTTCCTCGAGGGCAAGTTCGAGCCGGTGCTCGCCGACGACCGCGGCCTCGACGCCAACGCCGTCACGCGCGTGCTGCTGCACGCCGGCAAGATCCACTGGGACCTGCGCGCCGAGCTCGACAAGAACCCGAACCCGGCCATCGCGCTCGTGCGCCTGGAGCAGTACTACCCCGCTCCGATCGACGAGCTCAACCGGGTGCTGGCGCAGTACCCCAACGCCGAGCTCGTCTGGGTGCAGGACGAGCCCGAGAACCAGGGGGCGTGGCCGTTCATCGCTCTCGAGGTCGACGACAAGCTGGGGCGTCCCATCCGCGTGATCTCGCGCGCGGCCGCCGCGTCGACCGCGACGGGTTCACCCAAGGTGCACGCGAACGAGCACGCCGAGATCATGAAGGCGGCGCTCGCGCGCTGACGCTTCGCCGACAAGGCCCGGTCGATGTCGTTGACCGGGCCTTGTCGCGTCTGCACCCTCCGCGCGCGCCCTCCCGTGTCCCTGTCCGCTCCGCGCGGGCGACGCGCTCGGGCGGCCACCGTCCGATGACGGAGGCCCTGTGTGCGCGATCACCCTGCGATCCGCGCCTCCCGTCCCTGTCGACGACTCACGTCGCGACGCGACGCTGCACGCGCGCGGGCCCCGGCGGAGAGTCAGGAGGCGGGAGGAGACAGACCGAGGGCCGGGGCCAGCACCGGCAGGGAGTACGCCAGGCTCGCGTCCAGCGCCTCCCCCGTGTGCCCGGCGCCCTGGACGACGTACGTCACCACGGTGAATCCGGCCGCCTGCGCGGCCTCCGAGTTCGCCTTCTGCCCGGGCCCGTACGTGGTGTCCTCGCTCCCCCAGGTGAAGATGGCCATGTGCCCGGCGTACGTCCCGGAAGACGCGGCAGCCATGATCACCGAGGGTTTGGTCGCCTCGAACGCGTTCCCATCGCCGCCGAACACATCCGACACCGTCTGGGGGACGTGCTCGGATCCGGGGAACTCGTTGCCCATGATGTCGAGCATCTGCCCCCACACCTCGGGGTGCTTCGCGCCGTAGACGGCGGCACACGAGCCACCGTTGGAGAATCCGCCGATCGTCCAGTACCGGTGGTCTTTGACGATGTTCAAGTGGGACTCGGCCCACTGCGGCACGAGTGAGTTGATGTAGGTCGACACGGCACCGAACTTCGCGGAGTCGACGCACCCCGGGTCGCGGTCGGGGGCGCCGAGCTGGTCGACGACCACCGCGATCGGGGCGAGACCACGGTTCTTCGCGGCGAATGCGTCCAGCGCCTTCGCGAGGTTGGTGGGGTCGGGCGATCCGGGCTGTCCCATCATGAACACCAGCAGCGGCAGCGCGGGCGGGTTGGCCACCTGAGCGGCGGGCGGAAGGTACAGGGACGCATCTCGGGCGGCGAACTGCCCGGTGGGGATCTTGGCGTTGCCCGACAGCGCGCTCACCGACCCCTGTGCGGGCATGTCCGCCGGGGGTTCCCACGTCTGGTACAGCGTGGCCGGGTCTCCCCCGGTCGTCGTCTGCGCCGGCAGCGAGGCCGGGTCGAGAGCCTGCACGCCGAGGATCGCGGCGAGGTTGTGCGTGACACCATAGGAGGCGTTGACCCCGAGCGCCGCCGTGAGCAGTCCGGCGAGGACCGTCACGATCCCCACCACGCGTCGTCCCCAGGGGCGTCGGCAGATCCCGACGATGCCGATGGCGACGGCCACGATGCCGCCGGTGGCCCAGGTGGCCGCGTGCACCGGCAGCGGCCCCTGGAACGTCCCCATCCCCTCGAGCACGTGGGCGACGACGTACATCACGACACCGGCTGCGGCGGCGATGAGGAGGGTACGGACGACGCGGCGCGGTGCCCAGACGACGACAGCGACGGCCCCGAGGCCGGCGACGATGGCGCAGATGGTCAGCAGCGGGGTGTCGATCAGCTCGAACGACAGCACGAAACGGTTCACCGGCGCCCCTCCCATGCGGTTCTCGCCAGAGCGAGAATCTCACGCCGCGACGCATCGGGAAGGTAGGCGCGGCCGACCGCAGCACCGATCGCGGGCAGCTGCAGCGGGTCGCGGTACGCGAGCGAGAGCTGGCGGTAGCGGGGACGGAACTTGCCTTTGAAGCGGAAGAGCGACGCGAAGCCGTACGCCGGTTCGAGCACTTCGGCGAGCCAGCGCAGCAGCGCCCGCAAGGGCGCAGGATCGCCGTCGGCGGGCTCGTCGGGGTCGTCCGCGAGAGGCGCGCCCGACAGGCTGAGCACCGTCGCACCCTCGGACTGCAACTGCAGAGCCGCCTTCGCGATGAGGAACTCCATCATGCCGTTGGGCCCGTCGGTGCGGCGCCGCATGAAGTCGAGCGTCCATCCCGTCAGTTCCCCGTCGGTCCAGGTCGGCATCCAGCTCGTGACCGCCTCGATGCGGTCGTCGGGTCCGACGGCGAGGAGGAGGCGGACGTCGCGGTCGCGCAGCTCGTCGATCGAGCCCAGGGTGAAACCCATCTCGGGGAGCGCACGATCCGCGACCCATTCCTCGTCGATCGCCGCGACCTGCGACGCCTGCGACACCGTCAACTCGTGCCAGCGCGTCCAGACCGCGGTGTGGCCCTCGCGCTCCGCGCGGGTGAGCGGCTGACGCACCTTCTGCCACGTCTTGCCGGCGAACGTGAGTCCGGGCAGGTCCATCACCGTCTCGACCCCGACGGGGATCTGCCGCCAGCCGAGCTCGGCGAGGTCGGCCGCGGTGTCGGCATGGATGCTGTAGAACGCCGGAATCCACCCGTGCTCGACGCAGAAGTCGGTGAACGCGCGCAGAGCTTCGGGACGCCCGCCCGGTGGTGTCAGCGGATCGGCGACGGCCAGGGCCACGTCGCCGATGAGGCGGTACGCCACCGCGCTCTCCTTGTCCGACGACGACCAGTGCCGGTTGCCTTCCCACGTGCCCAGGAAGCCGAGGGTGTCGCCTCCGCGCCGTAGCAAGGTGCGGTAGAGCGTGTCGTCATCGGCATCCGGTCGCTGAACTCGGCGGTACAGCCACAGGATCGCCGCGATCACGATCGCCCAGAAGAGCACGCCCACCCACTGGTACGCGAAGAGGGCCGGACCGTGGTGCGGGAACGACGAGGCCCCGGGGTGGGTGTAACCGGGCGGGAGGAACCTCCGCAGCGTGATGCCCAGAAGGTCGAGAACCGAGAAGTCGCGATCGAACGAGCGGCGTCCGATCTCCTCGATGACGAAGAACGCCGTTCCGCACGCCACGAACGCCACGCCCGTGAGGAGGGCCACCGTCCGCGCGGCGCGCCGCGTGGCCCGCACGGGGAACCGGCGCCGCGCGACGACGAGCGCCGCCGCCAGCACGAGCGGGATGACGACGGATGCCAGAGCCCACAGCACGTACTCCGTGCCACTGCCGTCGACCCAGGGGTCGATGCGCAGACGGCCGTCCCACAGCGAGATGACGGGCATGAGCGCGGATGCCACGAGCGTGAGCACCGCGAGCACGAGCGCCGCGCGGCGCCCCTGCCGCAGACCCCATGCCGCGACCAGCATGAGCACGAGGGGGACGATCGCCAGCAGCGCCGGGCCCAATCCCCGCGTCATCAGCAGGGCGATCTGTTCGTCGCAGACCGACTCCGCGACCTTGCCGCATCGCGCGAGCAGCTCGTCGTCGTACTGGGTGTACGCGTCGACCACGAGCGAGAGCGGTCCGCGCCCGCCGCCGCTCACCAGGGCGACGAGCGGCCCGCTGCCGACGACCGCCACCATCAGCGCGAGGAGCGTGCGGGTCTCGCGCGTCGAGCTGCGGTGCCACGATCGGCGCTCGATGCCGCGCGCCAGCCCCGCGCCCACGACGAGGCCGATGGTCGCGGTGATGAGGCGGTACCAGGAGTCGGCGTCACCGGCGTACAGGGCGAACAGCGACAGCAGGGCGAAGCCGACCAGCCGCAGACGACGGCGCCACAGGGTCAGGGCGAACGCGCTCGCGACCATCACCACACCCGCCAGGGGGGTCGTGGGATCGAGCACCGGCACTTCGGCGGCGACGATGGGGCGCAGGTCGGTCACCGACCACACCACGGTGTGCATCCCGATCCCCGCGAGGAGTCCGACGATCCCGATGACGAGGTACAGGATGCCGGTGCGCCGGGATCCGAGGAGTCGTTCTGCGGCGGCGAGCACCGTCAGGGCGAGCACCACCGAGGTGATCGCATCCACGGGAGAGTCGGGGATGAACAGGGCCGTGACGATCGTCCACCAACGCCCGGACGCGAACGTCGCCAACGGGCCCGCACCCCAGACGAGAGCGTCCTCGCCCCAGAGCGACCCCGTCGCCGCGGCCGCGGCGGTGATGAGGATCGCGATGCACACGGCCACCGGGTTCGCGCGGACATACCGGTTCAGCGCAGCCGCGACGGCGCGCGGGCGCGCGCGCAGACGCGCGAGGCCGCGTGGGGCGGTGGGGGGTGGGGCGTCGGACATCGGGGAGGAGGCTACGGGGTGACCCTATGAGAAACGGGTCAGTACCAGATGTCCAGTAGCGGAGTCGTCTCGGGCACGAAGGCGCGGTCGACGGCCGCGAGGCTCTCAGTCGACCCCCGGACCAGTCCGGCCGCGGCGAGCTCGCTCGCGCGCACGCCGCCGAGCAGGATCGATCCCAGGGCGTTGACCGACATCTCCAGGTCGGCGGCGCGGTCCGCGGTGGCCGTCTCGACGACCGCTTCGCCGCTCTCGTCGACGCGCACGCTCCACGCCCCCTCGGCGAACCCGAGGGGGTCGTCGACCTGCACCACGACGTCGAGCGCGTGCGTGTAGCGCCGAGACGTCAACGCCCCCGGCACATCGAGCACGCGCAGCCAGTGATGGTCGGTGAGAGTGGCGGTCACCGCGCGGCGGTCGCTGACCATCCACTGGACCGGAGGGACGGTCGGCTGCAGCGACGCGGTGACCTTGCCCACGAGGTCGTGCTCGATGGCGAAGCGCCAGAGGGCGGCGGCGGCCTCATCGCCGTCGGCGAAAAGCGCTCGCACGTTCAGCTCGTGCGCGGAGTAGTCGTCGTGGGGCCCGGAATCCAGCGTGTAGACCAGGATGCCGCGCTCCTCACCGTCGACATCGCGATACGACACCGCCCGGACCTTCTTCGCGTCCTTCTCATCCGGGGTGAGCCCGGCGACGCCGCGCCAGCGCCCTTCCCACCCGGGGACGGAGCCCGGGCGCCGCACCCGTACGCGCTCGTGGACGCCGCGGAGACGCTCCGGCAGGCTCTCGCGGGAGACGAAGTCGAGTCGGCCGGGGGCCACGGGACCGCTCCACCGCGCGCGCCGCGTGTCGATCACGACGTCCGACGCCCACGCCGCCGGGGAGAAGCCCCAGCGGCCGTAGATGGTGGCCTCGGTCACCGTGAGGCCGGCCAACGGGAAGCCCGCGGCCGCGGCGGTCCGCAGTTCGCCGGTGAGCATGGCCCGGGCGATCCCGCGGCGGCGGTGCGTGGGAGACACCGTCACGGCGCTGATCGACCACAACGGGACCGTGCGCCCCGGAGAGACGGTCAGCTCGGTCGCCCACGAATCGACCGTGGCCACCGGGGTGCCGGGGGCCACGGCGTCGCGGTCGAAGACACCGGTCAGGCGCCGCGGCGTCAGCGCCCGGCGAGCGCTCTCGATCTCGTCCGCCGAGGGGTCCTCGCCGAGGAACCCTCGAACGACCGCACGGAGGAACGGCTCGAACGCCGCGTCGTCTGCGGAGACCGCGACGTAGTCGAGGCCCGAGGCCTGCAGGTCGGCGGCGGAGGTGGCATCCAGGGGAAGAGAGCGCGTATCGGACATGACCATGCCCCCAGCCTACGGACCGGCGGTGAACCGCGGGGGAAAGGTCCGGGCGCCCGTCGGCGCCCGCCCGGGTCAGTGGACGGCTTGGACCGAACGCAGGCGCGCGAGCACCTGGTCGCGCAGTTCTTCGGGAGCGGTCTCCTTGCACGCGCGCGCCACCACCTCGGTCAGCGTCCGCGCCACGAGCGCCTCGTCCTGACACTCGGGGCAGTTCTCGAGGTGCTCCCGAATGTCATGGTGCTGGGTCTTGCAGACCTCGTTCCGGAGGTACTCCTCCAAGTCGCGCCGTGCCTGGTCGCAGCCGCAGTCGCTCATTTCTTCTCTCCCGTCGCGGCCTGGAAGCCGCGTTCCTTGGCGTAGTCCGACAGCAGATCGCGCAGCAGTCGCCGGCCGCGGTGCAGACGACTCATCACGGTCCCGATCGGCGTCTTCATGATGTCGGCGATCTCTTGGTAGGCGAAGCCCTCCACGTCGGCGAGGTACACCGCCAGACGGAAGTCTTCGGGGATCGACTGCAGCGCGTCCTTCACCACCGACGCGGGCATGTGGTCGATGGCCTCGGCCTCCGCCGAGCGGGCGCTGGTCGCCGTCGTCGACTCCGCGCCGCCGAGCTGCCAGTCCTCGAGGTCGTCGATGGCGCTCTGGTACGGCTCGCGCTGCTTCTTGCGATACGTGTTGATGTACGTGTTCGTGAGGATGCGGTACAGCCACGCCTTCAGGTTCGTGCCCTGGGTGAACGTCGCCCACGAGCCGTAAGCCTTCACGAACGTCTCTTGCACCAGATCGGCGGCGTCCGCCGGGTTGCGCGTCATGCGCATGGCCGCCGCGTACAGCTGGTCCATGAAGGGCAGGGCCTGCTCTTCGAACTGTGCGCGGGGCTCCGCCACCGGCGGGAGGGTCTCTGCCGTGTCGTCCATTGCACGCCAGTCTACGTCCGGCGTGTCGCCGACGATCAGGAGTGCCTGTCCGACGCCGGAGCGCTCGAGAAGTGCGGTCACGTGTCGTCCCCTTTCAGTAGGCTTAGAACCGATGACTGGTCTCGGGTATTCCCCCTCTTCCGCCACTCCCCGTGGGCGGTGGGACGCGCCCGTCGCCGAGGGTGCCGTCGAGGCGACGGTCACGGTCCCCGGCTCCAAGTCGCTCACCAACCGCGAACTCGTGCTCGCCGCGATCGCCGACGGCCCAGGCATGCTCCACGCTCCGCTGCACTCGGACGATTCGGTGCGCATGGTCGAGTCCCTGCGCACGCTGGGCGTGGGAATCGAAGAGATCCCCGCCGACTCCCCGTTCGGTCCCGACCTCCTCGTGACGCCCCCGGCATCGTTCCAGGGCGGTGTGACGGTCGACTGCGGGCAAGCCGGCACCGTCATGCGCTTCGTCGCACCGCTCGCCGGGTTCGCGCGCGGCGATGTCGCGATCACGGCCCATGAGAGCGCCCTGCACCGCCCCATGGGAGCCATGATCTCCGCGTTGCGCGACGTCGGCGTCGACATCGACGACGGTGGGCATTGGGCCCTGCCGTTCACGGTGCGCGGCCACGGTCACGTCCGCGGCGGCGAGGTCGACATCGACGCGAGCCAGTCGAGCCAGTTCGTCTCCGGGCTCCTGCTCGCTGCCCCGCGCTTCGACGTCGGTCTGCACCTGCGCCACGTCGGTTCGCGTCTGCCCAGCGTGCCGCACATCGACATGACCGTCGAAGCGATGGCGCACCGCGGCATCCACGTCGAGCGTCCTGCGGTCGGCGAATGGATCGTGCCCGCCGGGCCGCTGCGCGCGAAAGACGTGGCGATCGAGCCCGACCTCTCCAACGCTGCACCCTTCCTGGCCGCGGCGATGGTGACCGGCGGATCGGTGACCGTCACCGGGTGGCCGCTGCACAGCACTCAGCCCGGCGCACTCCTGGTCGACATCCTCGCCGAGATGGGAGCCCGCGTCACCCGCCGCGGCGGCGCCCTCACGGTCGCCGCCGGCGAGCGCATCGTGGGCCTCGAACTCGATCTGTCGGCGGCGGGCGAGCTCGCGCCGACCCTGTTCGGTCTCGCGGCCTTCGCCGACGGGCCGACGACGCTGCACGGCATCGGCCACATCCGCGGCCACGAGACCGATCGCATCGCCGCCCTCGTCGGTAACCTGCGCTCGCTCGGCGGAGAGGCGCACGAGCTGGACGACGGCATCCGGATCGTCCCACAGCCCCTGCGCGGCGGCGAGTGGAAAGCGCATCACGACCACCGCCTCGCGACCACGGGCGCGCTGATCGGACTCCGTGTCCCCGGGGTCGAGGTCGACGACATCGGCACGACGGCCAAGACCCTCCCCCAGTTCGCCGGTCTGTGGCGCACGATGCTGGGCCTCGACGAGGCGCCGGATGCCACGCGCTGACGCCGGGGCCCGCGCATGAGCTGGCTCGACGACGGTGACGACGACGACCTCGAGTACGACGAGTCGTCGATCCGGGTCCGCCCGAATCCCAAGGCGAACCGCCCGCGCACCAAGCGGCGGCCCGCGCACGCCGACGCACGGATCGCCCGTGTGCTGGGGGTGGACCGCGGCCGCTACACGGTGCTCCTCGACGAGGACGAGCCGACCGAACGCCGCATCCTCGCCACCCGCGCCCGCGAACTGCGCAAGCAGCCGATCGTCAACGGAGACCGGGCTCGCGTCGTCGGCGACCTCTCGGGGGACGAGGGGACGCTGGCCCGCATCGTCGGGATCGAGGAGCGCACGTCGCTGCTGCGGCGCAGTGCCGACGACACCGATCAGGTCGAGCGCGTGATCGTGGCGAACGCCGACCAGATGCTCATCGTGGTCGCCGCGGCCGACCCCGAGCCGCGCGAGCGGCTCGTCGACCGCTACCTCGTCGCGGCGCTGGATGCCGGCATCCGTCCTCTTCTCGTGGTGACGAAGACCGATCTCGCCGACCCCACCGAGTTCCTCGCGCATTTCGACGGGATCGACCTGCGCGTGTTCACCAGCGCGCAGGGAGCCATGCCGCTCGAAGAGATCGGCGAGGCGATCGCCGGACATTCGACGGTCTTCGTCGGGCACTCCGGGGTGGGGAAGTCGACGTTGGTCAACGCGCTCACCGGCTCGGAGCGCGCCATCGGGCACGTCAACGTCGTCACCGGCCGGGGACGCCACACCTCGTCGTCGGCGGTGTCGCTGCGCTACCGGGGCCCTGCGGGGTCAGGCTGGGTGATCGACACTCCGGGGGTACGCTCGTTCGGCCTCGGGCACGTCGACCCCGCCCACGTGCTCGGCGCCTTCACCGACCTCGCCGAGGCCGCAGAGGATTGCCCCCGCGGTTGCACCCACCTTCCGGACGCCCCCGACTGTGCGATCGCCGAAGCCGTGGCGTCCGGTCGCCTCGGTCCGGGTGCCGCCGCCCGTCTCGACTCGCTGCATCGCCTGCTGACCACGTTCCAGTCGATCGAGCGTTCTAGGCTGGAGGGGTGACGAACCTCGCGAAGGGCGACACCGCCCCTGACTTCACTCTGCTCGACCAAGATGAGCACCCCGTCTCGCTGAGCGACTTCCGCGGTCGCCGCGTGATCGTGTACTTCTACCCGGCGGCGCAGACCCCGGGATGCACCACGCAGGCCTGCGACTTCCGCGACAGCCTCGCCTCGCTCCAGGGCGCGGGATACACCGTGCTCGGCGTCTCGCGCGACGCGCCCGAGAAGCTGCGCGCCTTCCGCGACAGCGACGGCCTGACCTTCCCGCTGTTGAGCAACGCCGATCACGCGGTACACGAGGCCTACGGCGCGTGGGGCGAGAAGCAGAACTACGGCAAGACCGTGACCGGCGTGCTGCGCTCGACCTTCGTCATCGACGAAGAGGGCCGGATCGTCGAGGCGCAGTACAACGTCAAGGCCACCGGGCACGTCGCGCGCCTGCGCAAGGCCCTCGGTCTCGCCGCCTGACACCGCGAGACGGCCCCGCCCCGCGCTCCGCGGTGGCGGGGTCTTCCCGTTTGCGCGGTGCGCTGCACCTCGCAGCAGGGATGCGGTGACGCCGGTGAGCGGGCTGCGCGGCCGGGCAGTGGCGCGTCAGGTGTCGTCGCGATGTCGCGGCGCTGCGGCGCGCACGGCGAGCACGAGGAGCACGAGTCCGACGACGGCGGGGGCGGCGATCAGCAGCGCGACGGCGGGTGCGGCCCACTCCCCCGTGATCGCGCCGAGCGCGACCGACAGGATCAGCAATTGCGTCACGATCCCGCCCGAGCGTCCGGCCGACACGCCGCGCGCGGTCGCGACACCGAAAGCACCGACGATGGCAGCGCCGATCACCGTGAGCACGATCAGCGCGATGGAGCTGACGACCGAGTCGGTGTCACCGCCGATCAGTGCCACGACCTGCCAGCCGGCGAGGGCCAGGATGCCGATGGCCTCCAGGGCGAGAATGAGGGCGGCCGAGAGGCGAACAGGCATGGAAAAGGCCCTTCCTTCGGACACCTCCGCGCCGTTACGTTTTGGAAACCTGCCGGTTACCTCTTGATCGCGCGGAATCGCTATGGGAGCATGGAACAAGCCGTGTGCTCCCACAGCGAAGTGGGGCGAGCAATCGCTCGCGTTCCCACCAGGGTACCGGACCCGAATGCCGGTGCCGAATCGACCTATTTTCTGTTACAAGGAGCACCCCCTATGGATTGGCGCGACAAAGCAGCCTGCCTGACCGTCGACCCCGAGCTGTTCTTCCCCGTCGGTAACACCGGCCCCGCGGTGGACCAGATCGAGAAGGCCAAGTCGGTCTGCGCCCGCTGCACCGTCACCGAGGTCTGCCTGCAGTACGCCCTCGAGTCCGGCCAGGACTCGGGCGTCTGGGGTGGCCTGAGCGAAGACGAGCGTCGGGCGCTGAAGCGCCGCGCCGCCCGCGCGCGCCGCGCGTCCTGACCTCACGGCATCCGCCGTCCGACGAGACCCGTCCCTTCCGGGGCGGGTTTCGTCATTTCCGGAAGCGGCCGGTGAGGTATTTCCCCGGGAGAGCGGGGAATGCTTTTTCGGGAATGCGCTTTCCCCGATCAATGCACCGGTCGCACGGGATTCCGCCCGGAGAGCGGCACCCCGGGTGGAATCACCGGGGCCGAAACGCGGCTCAGACGGACGGGCCGCCGATGTAGCGCAGCGGGATCTCGATCGTGACCTCGGTGCCGCTGCCCATGAGGGTGTGCCAATCGATCGTCCCGCCGAGCTCGCCCTGGATGAGCGTGCGCACGATCTGCGTGCCGAGGCCGCGCCCGACCTGCCCCTCGGGGAGACCCACGCCGGTGTCACGGACACTGACCGCGAGCACCTCGTCGTTGCGCTCGGCCGCGATCTCGACATCGCCCTCTTGGCCGGCGAGCCCGTGTTCCACGGCGTTGGTCACCAGCTCCGTGAGCGCGAGGGCGAGCGGGGTGGCGAACTGGCTCGGCAACGTGCCGAACTGCCCCGTGGTGCGCGTGCGGGCACGCGTGTTGGGGGCCGCGGCCACCTCGGCGACGAGCTTCAGCACGCGCGCGAAGACGTCGTCGAAGTCCACGTTCTGCGCCAGGCCCTCCGACAGCGTGTCATGCACGACCGCGATGGCCGACACGCGCCGCATGGCCTGGGTCAGGGCATCGCGCGCCTCATCCGAGTGCGTCCGCCGCGCCTGGATGCGCAGCAGCGAGGCGACGGTCTGCAGGTTGTTCTTGACGCGGTGGTGGATCTCGCGGATCGTCGCGTCTTTGGTGATGAGCTCCTGCTCCTGGTGACGGATCTCGGTGACATCGCGACTCAGGACGATGGCGCCGATGCGGGTGCCACGATCGCGCAGCGGGATCGTGCGCAACGACACCTGCACGCCGCGCGCCTCCATGTCGGCGCGCCACGGCGCACGGCCGCTCACCACGACCGGGAGGGACTCGTCGACGTCCTGCCGCTTGGCGGGGAGGATCCGCGCGGTCACCTCGGCGAGCGACTCCCCCTCGAGCTCGTCGTCGAAGCCCATGCGGTTGAACGCCGACAGCGCGTTGGGGCTGGCGAACGTCGTGATGCCGTCGACGTCGAGGCGGATGAGTCCGTCGGAGGCACGCGGGGCCCCGCGCCGCGGCGCGGTGGGCGCCGCGAGGTCGGGAAACTCCGCCGAGGCGATCATGCCGAACAGGTCGTCTGCGCAGTCGTTGAACGTGATCTGCTGACGCGAGGGCGTGCGCGTCTCCCCGAGGTTCGTGTGACGGGTCAGCACGCCGACCGTCGTGACCGCGTGCCCCTCACGCGACAGTTCGCGCACGATGGGCACGGCCCGCACACGGGTCGGGGTCTCCTCGAACCAGTCGGGGGATGCCGAGTCGACGATGCGCCCGCTCTGGAACGCCTCGCGCACCTGCGTGCGCCACTGGGGGCGCACGCGATCGCCCACGATGTCGCGGTAGAAGAGCGTGGCCGCTCCCCCGGGTCGCGTGTGCGCGACCGCCACGAAGGAGTCGTCGGGGGTCGGCACCCAGATCACGATGTCGGCGAAGGCGAGGTCGGCGAGCAGTTGTCCGTCGCCGGCGAGTCGGTGCAGCCACTCGACATCGGCCTCGCTGGAGCGGCCCTGGGCGTAGACGAGTTCGCTGAGTGTCGACACCTCTCCACACTACGGGGCCGCGCTCTCTTCGGCTGCCCGACTGTCGTCCCCTCAGAGGCCGGCGTTCCGCAGGACGCACGGGAGGACTCACCCGTGGCTTTCCGCGACGGGCGTCTTGTGGGTGAAACCTCATCCCCGGCCGAACGGCCGACATAATGAGGGCGTGACCGACACGAGTTCACCCAACAACCGATTCATCGATCCGGACGTCGTCGCCGAACGGCTCGGAACGAGCCGGGACGAGGTGCTCTCGCTCATCGACCGCGGAGAGATCCGCGGCATCGAGATCGGCACGCCCCCGCGCCTGCGCGTGGACTCGGCGAGCGTCGCGGCGTACCTCGACGACCGCGCGGAGGTCGCTCGGCGCTCCGCACTGTGGCGCCAGTCGCAAGAAGCGAGCTTCCCCGAGCTCTGGGGCGAGGGTGACGTGCGTCACCCCGATTGAGGTATCTCCCCCGCACTCACCTTGCGCTGGTTGTCCACAATCTGCGTTCTTCACCCGCGGCGCGTCATTCGCCGTGTCCTACTGTCGAGCCACCACAACCTGCTCCGCACGCCCGACAACAAGGAGGGACGCATGCCCGCTCCGCTCTCGACCTTCGACTCGTCTCCGCCGCTGTCCGCGGTTCACGCGAGCGACTTCTTCGCCCCGCAGAAGACCTCGGCCACCCGTCTCCCCCGAGCGGATGTCTTCACCCGCAACATGGTGCGCGGTGTCTTCGAGGTCCTCGCCGGGGTTCGCGAGGTGGAGCAGCTGGCTCGATGGATGTCGGAAGAGGTCTATCGTTCACTGGTCGTTCGGGCGAGTCTCGCCAAACGAGCACGCAGCGCTCGGGGGATGCCCACCCCGCGTGACGTGCACGAGATCCGGAGCGTCCGTCTCTTCGCCCCCACCGACAGCGTCGTCGAGGCGACCGTCACCGCCGCGGGGCGCGCCCGCACACGCGCCGTCGCCCTCCGACTGGAAGGAATCGACGGTCGCTGGCGCGTCACGGCGCTCGCACTGCTGTAGCCGTCAGGGCCGCCACGAGGCGAGGAAGTTGCCCAACCGTTCGATCGCATCGCTGATCACTCGCGCCTCGGGCAGCGTCACGATGCGCACGTGATCGGTGGCCGGCCAGTTGAAGCCCGACCCCTGCACGAGCAGCACGTGTTCCGCCACCAGGAAATCGCGCACGAACTTCGCGTCGTCGGGGATCTCATACACCTCGGGATCGAACCGCGGGAACGCGTACAGCGCTCCCCGCGGCATCACGCACGACACGCCCGGAATCGCCTCGAGACCCTGCCACGCGGCATCCCGCTGTTCGTGCAGCCGGCCGGTCGGGGCGATCAGGGCATCGATCGACTGCACCCCCGACAGCGCCGCCTGCACCGCGAACTGCGCGGGGACGTTGGGGCACAGACGCGTGGATGCCAGCAGGTTGATGCCCTGCAGGAAGCCGGCGGCGTGGGCCTTCGGACCGGTGATCGCGAGCCACCCCGACCGATAGCCCGCCACGCGATACGTCTTGGACAGACCGTTGAAGGTCAGGCAGAGCAGATCGGGGGCGACCGTGGCCATCGGGATGTGGACCGCGTCGTCGAACAGGATGCGGTCGTAGATCTCATCGGCGAGGATCAGCAGCGAGTGCTCCCGGGCGATGTCGGCGATACCCTCCAGGACCTCGCGCGAGTAGACCGCGCCGGTGGGATTGTTCGGGTTGATGACGACGATCGCCTTGGTGCGCGGGGTCACCTTCGACCGGATGTCCTCGAGGTCGGGCTGCCACTCGCGCGACTCGTCGCACAGGTAGTGCACGGGGGTTCCGCCGCCCAGGCTCGTCATGGCCGTCCACAGCGGGTAGTCGGGTGCGGGGATGAGCACCTCGTCGCCCTCGTCGAGGAGCGCCTGCATCGTCATGGTGATCAGCTCGGACACCCCGTTACCGAGGTACACGTCGTCGGGGTCGAGGTGCGGGAACCCCGGCTCCTGCTCGTAGCGCGAGACCACTGCGCGCCGCGCGGACAGCACGCCACGGCTGTCGCTGTACCCGTGCGCGTTCGGCACCGCCGCGATCATGTCGCGCACGATCTGGTGGGGCGCCTCGAAACCAAAGATGGCCGGGTTGCCGGTGTTCAGCTTGAGGATCGCGTGACCCTCGGCCTCGAGTCGGTCGGCCTCGACGAGGGCCTCTCCACGGATCTCGTAGAGGACATCCTTCAGCTTCGACGACTGGTCGAGGGGGCGCAACGGGCTCATCGGTTCAGGATATCCCCGCATCCCGGCGGCCAATCGACAGCGGGTGGACTGCCCTCACGCACGGATGCGGCGCCCCGGCCGAAGCCGGAGTCGCCGCATCCGTGTCATACCGGCCGCGCCGATGCCGTGCCCCCGACGAGAGCGTCCGGGCACGGCATCCGTCGCCCTCTTACTTCTTCTTCCCGGCGGCGCGGCGGTCGGCGCGGTTGTTCGCGACAGGCTGCTCAGGGGCCTCCGTGCGCTGACCGAAGGCGCCGCGCGGACCGCTCGCGGCGGGAGCCTCGGCGGCGGGGGCGCTCGTGGCGGCCTGACGAAGACGGTTGGTCGCCGCCTGCTGGACCTGGCCGCGGTCGTTGCGCACCTCGACCTCGCCCGCGTCGTTCGCGGCGGAGTACTCCAGGCGCTGCCCCTCGACCGGGGCCGGGGCGAGGCCCTTGGCCTCGACCTGTGCGCTGTCTTCTCCCTCGACCTTTCGGACTTCGACTTCGAGGTTGTAGAGGAAGCCGACGGACTCCTCCTTGATCTGCCCCATCATCGACTGGAACATCTGGTAGCCCTCGCGCTGATACTCGATCAGCGGGTCGCGCTGGGCCATAGCCCGCAGGCCGATGCCGTCCTTGAGGTAGTCCATCTCGTACAGGTGCTCGCGCCACCGGCGGTCGAGCACCTGCAGCACCACACGACGCTCGAGCTCGCGCAGCGCCGGGGCGCCCAGCGTCTCCTCGCGGTTCTGGTAGGCGATGCGCGCATCCGAGATGATCTCGCGCTTGAGGCCTTCTGCCGTGATGCGCCCCTTGTTGCCCCCGGCCTCGGCGACGACCTCGTCGATCGTGACGCTCACGGGGTAGAGGGTCTTCAGCTCGGTCCACAGCGCGTCGAAGTCCCACGACTCGGTGTGACCCGAGCCGGTGTGGTCGTCGATCACCGCGGTGATCGCGTCTTCGATGAAGTGCTGGACGCGGTCGGCGATGTCGTCGCCCTGGAGCATGTGCCGACGGTCGGCGTAGATCGCCTCGCGCTGGCGATTGAGCACGTCGTCGTACTTCAGGACGTTCTTGCGCATCTCCGCGTTGCGCGCCTCGACCTGCGACTGGGCGCTCTTGATCGCGCGCGACACCAGGCCCGACTCGATCGCGACATCGTCGGGGAAGTTCGTGCGCGAGAGGATCGCTTCGGCTGCTCCCGACTGGAACAGGCGCATCAGGTCGTCGGTGAGCGACAGATAGAAACGGCTCTCGCCGGGGTCGCCCTGACGTCCCGAACGACCACGCAGCTGATTGTCGATGCGACGCGACTCGTGGCGCTCCGTCCCGAGCACGTACAGGCCACCTGCCTCGACGACCTTGGCGGCCTCTTCGGCGACGGTGTCGCGGACGCCCTGATACACGCCGTCCCACTCGGCCTCGTAAGCCTCGGGGGTCTCGACCGGGTCGAGGTTCTTCGCCTTCATCTCCTGCACGGCGAGGAACTCGGCGTTACCGCCCAGCATGATGTCGGTTCCGCGGCCGGCCATGTTGGTGGCGACGGTGACGGCGCCCAGGCGCCCCGCGCGAGCGACGATCTCGGCTTCACGCGCGTGGTTCTTGGCGTTGAGCACCTCGTGCTTCACGCCCTTCTTGGCCAGCAGGCGCGAGAGGTACTCGCTCTTCTCCACGCTCGTGGTGCCCACCAGGACCGGCTGTCCCTTGGCGTGACGCTCGACGATGTCTTCGACCACCTGGGCGAACTTCGCCGTCTCGTTCTTGTAGACGAGGTCGGACTGGTCCTTGCGGACCATCGGCTTGTTGGTGGGGATGGGAACGACGCCGAGCTTGTAGGTCGACATGAACTCGGCCGCCTCGGTCTCGGCGGTACCCGTCATGCCGGCGAGCTTGTCGTACAGGCGGAAGTAGTTCTGCAGGGTGACCGTGGCCAGAGTCTGGTTCTCGGCCTTGACGGGAACGTTCTCCTTCGCCTCGATCGCCTGGTGGATGCCCTCGTTGTACCGACGACCGACGAGGATACGGCCGGTGTGCTCGTCGACGATCATCACTTCGTCGTTCATGACGACGTAATCGGTGTCGCGATTGAAGAGTGCGATCGCCTTGATGGAGTTGTTCAGGAACGAGATGAGCGGGGTGTTGGCCGACTCATAGAGGTTGTCGATGCCGAGGTAGTCCTCGACCTTCTCGATGCCGGGCTCGAGCACGCCGATCGTGCGCTTCTTCTCGTCGACCTCGTAGTCCACACCCGCCTCGAGGGTGCGCGCGAGCTTGGCGAACTCCGCGAACCAGCGGTTGGCCTCGCCGGACGCCGGACCCGAGATGATCAGGGGCGTACGCGCCTCGTCGATGAGGATCGAGTCCACCTCGTCGACGATCGCGAAGAAGTGGCCGCGCTGAACGAGGTCTTCCTTACGCCACGCCATGTTGTCGCGCAGGTAGTCGAAGCCGAACTCGTTGTTCGTGCCGTAGGTGATGTCGGCCTCGTACTGCTGGCGACGCACCTCGGGGGTCTGCCCCGAGACGACGGTGCCGGTCGTCATGCCGAGGGCGCGGTAGACGCGGCCCATCAGCTCCGACTGGTAGCTCGCGAGGAAGTCGTTGACGGTGATGACGTGGACGCCCTCGCCCGCGATCGCGTTCAGGTAGGCCGGGAGGGCGGCGGTCAGGGTCTTGCCCTCACCGGTCTTCATCTCGGCGATGTTGCCGAGGTGCAGCGCCGCGCCACCCATGATCTGCACGTCGTACGGGCGCTGCCCGAGCGTGCGCTTGGCGGCCTCGCGCACGGCGGCGAAGGCCTCCGGCATCAGCTGGTCCAGCGTCTCGCCCGCGCCGAACCGCGCGCGCAACTCGGCGGTCTCGTTGCGCAGTTCCTCGTCGGTGAGGTGTTCGTAGTCCTCTTCGAGCGCACCGGTCGCCTTGACGACGCCCTGCAAACGGCGCAGGATGCGTCCCTCGCCGGCACGCAGCAGTTTCTCGAGCGGATTGGCCACGAAGGATCTCCATCTGTCGGGTGCGACGCCCGTACGGACGCCGGCCTGCGAACAGGCATACACCGCCATGTTATCCGTGTTACCCGTTCGTGACCTGCGAGCCGGCCTGAAGATCACGACGCCTCTCGCGCCCGTAGCGAACACTCGGCTTCGGTAACCGTCACCCGGCCTAGGATCGTGCCATGGCCGGTTTCTGGGGCAGAAGGAAGCGCGAAGAACAGGATGCCGCGGACGCCGATCTGGCGCGACGGGCAGAGCTGGCGATCGTGGCGGCGGACGAGCGCGTGCGACTCACCTCTGATGAGCTCGATTTCGCCCGCGCGGAGTTGGGCGACAAGGCCACGGAAGACCTCGCCGCCGCTCTGGACTCGGTGAAGACGCATCTCGCCGAGGCCTTCCAACTGCACCAGCTCAATCACGACGAGATCCCCGATACGTCGGAAGAGCTGCGCACCCGCAACGCGCGCATCATCCAGCTGTCGAAGTGGGCGGAAGATCTGCTCGAAGAGCGCACCCTCGTCCTCCAGCCCAAGATCGACGCCGTGCGCCGCGCCCCGGAGATCCTGGCCCGGGTGCGCGCGGATCGCGAACGTCTCGCCGAGCGGGTGCCGCACGCCCGCGAGGTGGTCGAACGCCTCGCGCACCGGTACACCGACTCCGCTCTGGCACAGATCGGCGGCAACCCCGACGAGATCGATCAGCTCCTGGATTTCGCCGTGCACACGGCGGGCGTCTCCGAGCGCCGGCGCGAGGCGGGTCAACGCGAGCAGGCGTCCGTGGCCCTCGAGGCCGCCACCGAGGCCGTGCGTCGCGCCGAATCGCTGCTCGACGCGGTGGACACCTTCGAGATCGAAGCGCTCCGCGCCGAATCGACGCTCGCCGCCGTCATCGACGACTCGCGCGGCGACCTGGCCGAGGCCCGTCGGGGACCGCTCACCCCGAACGTGACCCGCGCGATGGCGGAGCTCGAGCGGGCCCTGGCGTCGCTGCCCCCCGCGGGATCGCGAACCGACCCGTTCGCCTCCCTCTCGACACTGCGCCAGGCCAACGCAGCTCTCGATGTGGCCCGCGAACGTGCGGCGCGCCCGGTTCCCTCCCAGGAGCAGGTCGATCACGCGATCGACGACGCCGACCGTCAGCTCGCCGTCGCCCGCGGGCTCATCACCGGACACCGCGGATGGATCGGCGCCGATGCGCGCACGCGCTTCGTCGAGGCCGAGCGCCTGCGCGCGGGTCTGCCCCTCGGCCCCGTCGCGGAGGATGACCGTGAGACGGCCCTCGCCACCGCACGCCGCACCGGCGCCCTCGCAGCGGAGGCGCTGCAGATCGCGCAGCGCGACATCGAGCAGTCCCGTCCCTCCGACTGGGGCGACGGCGGCTGGGGCGGCAACGGACGCGGCCGCGGTCAGGGTGGCATGGGTGGCGGCAACATGGTCGGCGGCATGCTCGGGGGCCTCGTGATCGGCTCGCTCCTCGGCGACATCTTCGACGGCTGAGCCGACCGGCGGAAACGCCGTCGCGCGGCGGACGCATGAGGGAAGCCCCCGGCCGATGGCCGGGGGCTTCCCTCATGCAGGTCAGGACGCGACGGCCTGAGGCGGCGCCTGGGTCGACAGCGCGATCACACCGTAGTCCCAGCCCTTACGGCGGTAGACCACGCTCGGGTGATCGGTGCGCGCATCGATGAAGAGGAAGAAGTCGTGACCGACGAGTTCCATGCGATCGACGGCCTCCTCGGCCGTCATCCACTCGGCGCCGAACTCCTTCTCGCGGATCACGACAGGCGAGTAGTCCTCGCCAGCGCCGGAGTCGCTCTGCACGGGCACCTCGCCCGTCGCAACCGCGCGCAGCACGTCGACGGACGCGGGCTGCACATCGATGCCGGAAAGCTCTCCCGTGCCCTTCTCGAACTTCGCTCCACGCGGGTGGTTTCGCGCGTCGATGCGCTTGTCCTTCGCCCGGCGGATCTGCTCCGAGATCTTGTCGACCGCGAGGTCGAGAGCGGCGAACTTGTCCGCGTCGGTCGCCTCCGCACGCACGACGGGACCCTTTCCGTCGAGGGTCAGTTCAACGGTGTCGTCTTCCATCCGACCATTGCGATAGGAACGGTGAGTGACCTTGACGTCGAGCGTCTGGGCCCGCGGGGCCAGGTGCTCGATACGGCTGACCTTTTCTTCGACCACCGTGCGGAAACGATCGGTGATACCGACTCCCACGCCGACGATGTTGGTGTCCATCCGTGACCTCCTTGTTCCGGGTTCCGCCCGGTCTAAGGGCGGAACGTCCGTCGCCTTCAGTCATCCCCACGCTAGTAGCGCGGCCCCTCCTGTGTCACGTACGAATCACCTGCGGTTCATCTGAGGACGCCCTGCGACGCGGCGTGTGCGACACCGTCACCGCCACGACATCGCTCGCACCGGCGGCCCGCAGGGCGCGAGCCGCGTCGTCGAGGGTGGCGCCGGTGGTGATGACGTCATCGACGACGACCACGCGGTGACCGGTGACCGGACGCGAGACGAACGCTCCCCCGACGTTCGCGTGGCGCGCGTCGCGACCGAGTCCGCGTTGGTCACGCGGCGTCCGCGCGACGCGCAGCAACGGGACGGGGCGCCAGCCGCTGTGTCGGACGAGCAGGTCCACCGGCCGATACCCCCGCCGCCGGTAGGCCGCCCGCGACGAGGGCACCGTCGTCACGACCGCCCCCGACGCGGTGGCCTCGGCGAGCACTGCCGCGAGCGCGGGGGCGAAGGCACGGGCGAGCGAGGTTCGCCCCTCTTCTTTCAGGGCGCGCAGAACACGCGCGGGTACGCCCGAGAACTCCACCGCACTGGTCACGGCCAGCCCCGACCCGGTGCGGCGTCGGAACGGATCCGGGGCCAGGGCGCGGCGGCATCCGGTGCACAGTCCCACGTCGAGCGCCCCGCACCCCGCGCACGCGAGAGGGAGCCAGAACGTCAACGCCTCGTTGAGCGCGGGAACGACGGTGCGAACGGCGGCGAGGAGGCGGGGCATGGGGCGATGCTGCCGGATCGGAGGCTCCGCGCGCCGGTGTCGCACCCGCGTGCGTGGACGAAACGGCTCCTCCCACCGATGGGGAGGACGAGCGGCACGTCAGGAGGCGGTGCCCTGCTGCGCCGCGAGCACGCGGACGTCGTCGGCCACCAGGGTCCAGGAACTCCCCCGGCGGCTGAACAAGCGACCGGTCTCGTCGAGCACTCGCACGCTCGTGCTTCCTCCCGCCAGGGAACGAGCGCCGTCGGGGGCCGCGCCGGTGGTTCCCCGCCCGCCGACGCCGAGTTCGCGGAGGTGACTGACGCCATCATCGAGCGCGAGCACGCCGATGTTCGCGTCATCGAGCCACGCCAGGTCGAACGCCCCGGGCTCGGAGAAGGACAGCACGTGCGGCGGGCCCAGATTCACCTCACCCGTGGTGCGCAGGATGCCGGCGACCCAGACCTCCCGGACGCCGGCCACCGTGACGATGGCCGCGACACGCGTGCCGTCTCGCGAGATCTGGAAGGACGTGATCCCCGACGCATCGGGCCAGGCGTTGCCGATCTCGGAGGGGACGCCCTCGGCGGTGAAGGCGCGCAGCTGCGCCGGAGCCGACGCCGGCACGCTCCAGATCAGGCCGGACGCGTCGATCGATGGCGCGACGAGACCGGGACGATCATCCAGCAGGAAAGTGCGGCCGTCGGCCAGAGCGCTGGCGACCGTGCCCTGCGCGGTGCGGACGGCTGCGAGGCTGCGATCCGCCTCGATCTCGATCGACTCCGGCGCGAGGGACTCGACGGCGTCGGAGAGTCCCGGGATGGTGGACACCTGGTCGCCCGACAGGATGCCGAACGTACCGTCGGCGGTCAGCACCGCGGGGGGCGGGTCGACGCGCGTCACGCGCACGGGCACCTCGTTCGCGGCGATGGGCGTGCCCTCGACGGTCATCTGCACCTCGCTGATGCCCGCCGTGGCAAGACTGCGCGTCAGTTGGGTCTGCATGCGATCGAGTGTCGTGGTGTCCAGGCTCAGCGCGGCCCGGGGCAGCTGCACCTGGGCGACTCCGCCCGACGACAACGTGACCGAACGTCCGACGAGCGAGAGATCCTCGGGGAACGCGTTCTTGACGGCCCCCTCCAACCAGGCGCTCGGCTGGCCGTCGACGAGGGCGGTGGCGACGCGACTTGCCACCAGCGGGCGGGGGAACCAGCGCACGTCCGGGACGATGAAGCTCCAGGTGGGGTCGAAGTACGCGATGGATGCCGACTGGTACACCGTCGGGAAGACCTCTTCGTAGAGCACCACACCGTCCGGGGCCGCGCTGATGCGCCATTGCTCGTCGACACGGGTGAGGGAGAAGCCGAGGGTCTCGGTCGTGCCGTCCACGGCCGGTGAGTACGCCCCGTCCCCGTCGACGCTCGCGATCGTCGACACGGCGACGTTCACGCCGGAGCCGTCTGCCGTGGCGGTGGCGCGTCGATCGGCCAGGCGGTCGATCGTGACGCGCGCCCGGGGGTCCCACTGCGTCCCCGGCGCGAGGAAGAGCTTGGCCGTCGCCCAGTCGTCGGCGGGACCCGAACCGGCTCGGAGGAAGCCCTCGACGATCTCCGCCGGCGAGGCATCGTCCTGGGGGCCATCCGGGACGAAGGCGAACGTCTGCGCGTCGTCACTCTGCGGCCCGCGGCCGGGATTGACGTATCCCGCCGTGGGGAGGCCCGTGCAGGCCGAGAGGACGAGGACGAGGGTCAGGCTCAGCAGCGACAACGCGCGTCTCACGGCGTCCCCCGTGTCGTGGTGCGGGCGAGGGAGATGGGCTGCGTGATACCGAGCGCCTCGAGAGTGCCGCCCTGTTCGTCGTCGGGCACGAGGGGCAGGGGCGAGCTCCCCCGTGGGCGTCCGTCACGCGGCAGCGTCAACACGAAGTTGGACCCGCGCCCCGGTTCCGACCACACCGCGAGCGTTCCTCCGTGCAGACGGGCGTCACCGAGGGCGATCGAGAGGCCGAGTCCCGTCCCGCCGATCGTCCGGACGCGCGAGGGGTCGGCGCGCCAGAACCGGTCGAAGACGCGCTCGACGTCCTCGGCACGCATTCCCAGACCGAAGTCGCGCACCCCGAGGGCGACGGCATCCCGATCGCTGTCGACGGAGACGACGATCGGCCGCCCTTCGCCATGCTCGATCGCGTTGCCCAGAAGGTTGCGCACGATCCTCCGGATGCGGCGGGCGTCCATGTCGACGGGCGTGTACCCACCCGGTGCGACGAGGCGCACGTCAGAGCCGTGGTTCTCGGCGAGCTGCTCCATCGACGCGATCACGTCTTCGGCGAGGGAGGCGAGGCTGGTCGCTTCGAGTTCGAGCTGCACCGATCCGGCGTCGTAGCGACTGATCTCCAGGAGATCGGTCAACAGCACCTCGAAGCGCTGCACCTGCGCGTGCAGGAGTTCGGCGGCACGCCCGGTGACCGGGTCGAACTCCTCGCGCTGGTCGTTGATCATGTCGGCCGCGAGCTTGATCGTGGTCAGCGGGGTACGCAACTCGTGCGAGACGTCGGAGACGAAGCGCTGCTGCACGAGGGAGAGGTCGGCGAGCTCCTTGATCTGCGACTCGATGCTGTCGGCCATCGCGTTGAACGACCTGTTCAGCGTCGCCAGCTCGTCCTCCCCTCGGACCGGGAGCCGCACGGCCAGATCGCCCGCGGCGAGCTTCGCGCTGGTCTCGGCGGCATCGGCGATCGGGGTCGTCACCGACCGCAGCACCACCCAGGCGATGGCGCCGATCAACACGACGAGGATCAGGCCGACCACCCAGAGCAGCACCTGCACGAAAGAGAGCGTCTGCGCGGCGCTGGCGAGGTCGTACCCCATATAGAGCTCGTAGTAGTCGACACCGTCTTGGGCGGGAAAGCGCAGCTGGTGCCCGACCAGGATGCCCGGAACCTGACGGTCGTTCTCGGCCGGCAGCGCGACGGACTGCCACCACTGCAGATCCGGGCTCGACTGCACCTGCGTGCGCAGCTCCGGCGTGACGAGATCGGACTCGAACGTCGGAGAGATGAAGGGCTGCGGCGCGAGGGGCGACGGCGGTCCGATGCGGTACAGCGCGATGAGGTCGCTCGAGGACTGCTGCGACAACCGCGTCGCGATGCCGTTCATCAGGGTCTGCGCGGCCGCCGGATCGGTGGAGTCGACGGCGGCGTCGAGGGTCGCCTGTGCGGAGGCGGTGGCACGCTGCGCCTCCAGGAGGACCTGGTCCTTCCGCGCGGTGAAGAGCTCGTTCTGAATGACCAGCGCCATGGCGAGACACGTGACGAGGATTGTCGTCGCGGTCAGCGCGACCGTGATGACGATGGTGCGGAACCGCAGCGACCGGCGCCACAGGGTGATGAGCCGTTCCCGGACACTGCGCCAATCGCGCATATTCCAGCCTCGCGGCGACGCCAGCGTGCGCACCGCCCCGGTCATGACGGACTCAAGCCACCGCGCCGGCGCGATAGCCCACACCGCGGACGGTGGTGACGATGCGAGGGTTGTCGGGGTCGGCCTCGATCTTCGCGCGTAGGCGCTGGACGTGAACGTTCACCAGACGGGTGTCGGCCTTGTAGTGGTAGCCCCAGACCTGCTCGAGCAGCATCTCGCGAGAGAACACCTGCTGAGGCTTCTCGGCGAGGGCCACGAGCAACTCGAACTCCAAGGGGGTGAGCGCGATCGGTGCATCGCCGCGACGCACTTCGTGCGCGGCGACGTCGACGACGAGATCACCGATGCGCAGGGTCTCGTCGACCGGGGCCTGCGAGGGCCGCAACCGGGTGCGGATGCGAGCGACGAGCTCCTTCGGGTTGAAGGGCTTGACGATGTAGTCGTCGGCCCCCGACTCGAGCCCCTTCACCACGTCGGCGGTGTCGGTGCGGGCGGTGAGCATGATGATCGGGATGCCGGACTCCGCCCGCACGCGCGTGCAGATCTCGATGCCGTCGACTCCGGGCAACATGAGGTCGAGGAGGATCAGATCGGGCTTCTCGCTGCGCCAGGCCTCGACCGCCTGCGCGCCGTCGGCGCAGAAGACGGTGTCGAATCCCTCGGTGCGCAGCACGATGCCGATCATCTCGGCCAGTGCGGTGTCGTCATCGACAACCAGGATCCGTGAAGTCATCGGGTGTACGTCTTCCGTCTCGAAACCCGCTCGGGGACGGGCCTGGGCACCCCGGGTGAGGGAGCATCCCTACGAGAGTAGTCGACGCGCCCGCGAAGGGGCCGAGCATCTCGGGGGTGTCCGGGTCGCTCACCCGCCCGGCCGCCTCTTCCCGTGTCGGGGGTCTATGACACGATGAAGACACAGCCGACCACCGAGGAGGCGTCATCGTGACCGCGTACCCCGCCTGGACCCCCGCGTCGCGCCCGGGCATCGTCCCGCTGCATCCGTTCGGTTTCGGCACGATCCTCGGCCGGTCGTTCACGGCCCTGCGTCACAATCCCCGCGTGCTCCTCGGCTTCGCGCTCGCCGTGCAGACGGTCGCCTACCTGGTGGTCACCGTGGCGATCGCGGGAGTCGCCCTCGCGAGCTTCTCCCGCCTCGACACCCTCGTCGAAGGCACCGACGACTACGACGCGGTGTTCTTCGGCTCGTTCGCGCTGACCGCCGTCGTCGGACTCGTCCTCGGCGTGGCGGCCGGGGGCCTCAGCGTACTGGTGCAGGGGGTCGTCGTCGGCGAGGTCGCGCATGCGGTCGTCGCCGAGAAACCCACCCTGAAGGTGGTCTGGCGTCGCGTGCGCCCGGTCTTCTGGCGCCTGATCGGCTACGCGGCCCTCACGTTCGCCGCAGCCGTGGTGGTGTTCGGGATCCTCGCGGGAATCGTGGTCGCCATCTACCCCGTGGCCATCCCCCTCGCGGTCATCGCCGGTGTGTTCTTCGCGCTCGGCTGCATCCCGCTCTACCTGTGGCTCGCGACCAAGCTCTTCCTCGTGCCCTCGGTGATCATCCTCGAGGGCGTCGGCGTCCGACGGGGGATCGCGCGGTCGTGGCGCCTCACCCGCGGGCGCTTCTGGTCGACGCTGGGCGTGCTCGTGATCATCTCCTTCGCCTTCAGCGTGATCGCGCAGATCATTTCCTTCCCGCTGGGGATCCTCTCGGGCGCGGTGTCGACGATCGTCGCCCCGACCGGTGCCTCCGAACCGGGCGGCTGGACCGCGTTCATCGTCGTACAGCTGCTGGGGCAGGCCGGCATCCTGCTCGTCCAGTCCATCGCCCTCGTCGTACAGTCCACGTCCGCGGTGCTCGTCTACGTCGATGCGCGCATGCGCACCGAGGGACTCGACCACGATCTCGCCTCCTACGTCGACGCCCGCGACGCCGGCGGCGACGATCTGCCCGACCCGTATCGCGTGGGCATCGGTCGCACGATCGCTCCCGTGCAGCCGTGGGCAGCTCCCGGAATGGCGGCTCTGCCGGCGGCATGGGGTCCTCCCGCGCCCGGTGGGACCCCCGCGGGCTGGGGTGCACCCCCGCCCCCGCCGTACGCCGCCGCCTCGGGGGCACCCTTCGGCACCCCGCAGGCGGCTCCTCCCTCCGGCCCTGCACCGGCCACCCCGCCGTACGCTGCCGCGCCGCCGGCGCCGCCCGCGGCTGCGGCACCGCCGTACGCCGCCGCCCCGCCCGTGGCCGCCGCACCGCCCGCTCCCCCCACCTCCCCGGCGGTCGCCCCCGCCGACCCTTCACCGGCCGAGCCGACTGACGCCGCCGGGCCAGCGCGTCCCCCCGCGCCGCCCACGACCACGTGGGCGCCGCCCGGCGCCCGCACCGACGACACGTGAGCCCCGTGATCGCGGACCTGACCTCGGTCCTGGCCTCGCTGCTCCCCGACGCCGACGAAGCACGGGAGTGGGCAGAGCGCGAACTGTCCGACCCGGCGTACCAGGCGGCCGAACCGACGCTGATCGACCGTCTCGCCCGGGCGGTCGTCGACTTCTTCGGCGAACTGCTGAAGAACTCCGCGTCCGGTGGTTGGGGTCCGTCCGCCCTCATCGTGCTGGCGCTGCTCCTCATCGCCGGCATCGTCGTCGGCATCCTCATCTGGGGCCGACCTCGTGCGCTCGCGCGCGCGCAGCCACCGGCCCGGGCCCTGTTCGACGATGACGACGGCCGCTCCGCGGAAGAGCTACGGGCCGACGCGTCCGCCGCGGCGGTGCGGTCCGACTGGGACGCGGCGATCGTGCTGCGCTTCCGAGCCTTCGCTCGCGGTCTCACCGAACGTGGCCTGGTCGACCCCCCGCCGGGGGCGACGGTGCGGGCGTTCGCCCGCGCCTCCGCCTCCGCCCTCCCCTCACTGGAGACGCGCCTCGACGAGGCCGCCGGGATCTTCGATGACGTGCGGTACCTCCGCCGGCCCGGCACCGAGGAGCGCTACCGCGTGGTGGCCGACCTCGACGACGCCGCCATCCGCGCGCGCCCCCTGTCGCTCGCTCCGGTGTCGACGACGTGACGGCGACCACCGATGCGGGCGTCGCCGCCCCCGCCCGACGCCGCGCCGCTCTGGGGTGGGCCGCCCTCGTCGCGGCCCTGCTGGTGATCGGGCTCGTCGGCACGACGCTCGTCTACGGCGGGTGGACGCAGAAGGCCCTCCTCGACCCCGAGTCCCCCGCGCCCGACGGCACCCGCGCGCTCGTGCGCATCCTGGAGGAGCAGGGCGTCCGCGTGACCGTGGCCCGCGACCGCGCCGCGGCCGAACGCGCCCTCGACGGGGGCGACGCCACCCTCGTCATGCGTGATGCCCCGATGCTGTCGGACACCGCCCTGCGGTCGCTCGCCGACCGGGCGCGCAGCGTCGTCCTCGTCGAACCGCGCTCGCGTGCACTCGATGTGCTGATGGACGGTTCCACTCTCGGGGGATACGTCGACGACCGCGCGACCGACGCCGGATGCGACCTCCCCGCACCGCGCGCCGCGGGCACCGCGCGCACGGGCGAGCTGATGCGTCCCGGATCCGGAGTCACCGGGTGCTATCCGGTCGACGGCGAGTTCGGCGTGCTCGTCGCCGACCGGGGCGACGGCCGCACCGTGACGGCGCTCGACGGCATGGCGACGATGACCAACGCCGCCCTTCCCCTCGACGGCAACGCCGCCCTCGCCATCGGCACGTTGGCGACCACCGGCACGGTGGTCTGGTACGTTCCCTCGCCGGCCGACGCCGACCCCGACACGGCCGTTCCCACGATCGGTGACCTCACTCCGCCGTGGGTGACACCGGGCATCGTGCTCCTCCTGCTCGCCGCCCTCGTCGCGGCGATCTGGCGAGGACGCCGGTTCGGCCCGCTCGTCACCGAACGCCTCCCGGTGATGGTGCGGGCCACCGAGACCACCGAGGGCCGCGCGCGGCTCTACGCCGCATCGGGCGACGCCCCGCACGCCCTCGACGAACTGCGCCGAGCCACGAGAGGTCGCCTCGTGCGCAGTCTGGGCCTCGCCGCCCACACCCCCGCCGAGCAGATCGCCGACGCGGTCGCCGAGCGGCTTCGGGCGGACCGCACCGTGATCCACGGCATCCTGATCTCCGACACTCCCGCCAGAGACCGCGACCTGGTCGCCGCGAGCGACCGGCTGCGCGACCTCGAGACGAGCGTGCGCGCCGCGCTCCACACCGAAAGGACCACCCGATGACCGACAGTCCTCTCGACCCCCCTCGCCCCGACGGGGCGGCGACCGCGACGAGCACGGAATCCGCGGCATCCGCGGTCTCCGGACCGGAGGATGCCGCCCTGCGCGAGGCCATGCACCGGGTGCGCGTCGAGGTCGGCAAGGCGGTCGTGGGGCAGGACGGCACGATCACGGGACTGCTGATCGCGCTGCTCTCGCGCGGACACGTGCTGCTCGAGGGCGTCCCCGGAGTCGCGAAGACGCTCCTCGTGCGCTCCTTCAGCCGCGCACTGGGTCTCGACACCCGCCGCGTGCAGTTCACCCCCGACCTGATGCCCGGCGACGTCACCGGATCGCTCGTGTACGACGCCCGCGCCGGAGAGTTCGAGTTCCGGGCGGGGCCCGTCTTCACGCACGTCCTGCTCGCCGACGAGATCAACCGCACGCCGCCCAAGACCCAGGCAGCTCTCCTGGAGGCGATGGAAGAACGTCAGGTGTCGTCCGACGGCGTCAGCCGCGCCCTGCCCGACCCGTTCCTCGTCGCCGCGACCCAGAACCCCGTCGAGCACGAAGGCACCTATACGCTCCCCGAGGCGCAGCTCGACCGCTTCCTCATGAAGCTCGTGGTCGAGCTCCCCGGCCGCGACGCCGAGGTCGACGTTCTGCGGCGCCATGCGGGCGGTTTCGACCCGCGCCGGCTGGAGGCCGCCGGTCTGGACCCGGTCGTCACCGCCGACGAGATCCTCGCCGCGCAACGGGCCGCGGCCACCGTCGCGGTCGACGACGACCTGCTGGCCTACATCGTCGACCTCGCCCGGGCCACGCGTCAGAGCCCCTCGGTGCTGCTGGGCGTCAGCCCGCGCGCGACGACAGGCCTCCTCGCGGCGGCGAAGGCCTGGGCGTGGCTCGGCGGCTATCCCGCCATCACCCCCGACCACGTGCAGACCATGCTCGTCCCCGTCTGGCGTCACCGCATCCGGCTGCGCCCCGAGGCCGAGATCGAGGGCGTGTCGGTCGACGCGATCCTCACCTCGGTCCTGCAGCAGACGCGCGTCCCCATCTGATGTTCGTCACCGGTCGCCTCGCCCTGCTCGTCGCCCTGGGGATCGTCCCGCTCGTTCTCCTGAGCACGGCGGCCGTCTCGGCGTGGCTCGTCGTCGGCGGCTGGGTGCTGCTGTGCGCGGGGGCGGCCGCCATCGACGTCGTCGCCGCGGCGGATCCGCGTGCCGTCGAGATCACGCGACGGCTCCCGGAACGGGCGTTGCGCGACGAACCGGTGCGCGGCGAGCTGCGCGTGCGCAACCTCGGCTCCCGCCTGCTGCGGGCACACGTCCGCGATGCGTGGCAGCCCACGGCCGGCGCGCCCGACGAGCGTTCGCGGTTCGTCGTCCCACCCGGCGAGCGGCGCGCGGCCCCTCTCCCCCTCCTGCCGCGTCGCCGCGGCGAGATCCGCAGCGCCTTCGTCGTCGTACGCTCGGCGGGCCCCTTGCGTGTGGCCGGACGCCAGGCGGTGATCGACGCCCCGGGCCGGATCCGTGTGCTGCCCCCGTTCACCTCCCGGCGGCACCTCCCCTCCCGCCTCGCGCGTCTCCGCGAGCTCGACGGGAACACGAGCCTTCAGGTCCGCGGGCAGGGCACCGAGTTCGACAGCCTGCGCGAGTACGTCCGGGGCGACGATGTGCGCTCGATCGACTGGCGGGCCACGGCACGCGCCGGCACCACCATGCTGCGGACGTGGCGCCCCGAACGCGACCGGCACGTCGTCATCGTGATCGACACCGGGCGCACGGCCGCGGCCCGCGTCGGCGACGGCGCGCGCCTGGACGCCGCGATGGAGGCCGCTCTCCTGCTCTCGGCCCTCGCCGTCCGCGCCGGCGACCATGTACACCTCGTCATGTTCGACCGCGCGCCGCGTGCCCGGGTGACCCGGGTCGACGGCGCACAGCTCCTCCCGGCGCTCGTCGATGCCATGGCTCCCGTCGAACCGCAGCTGATCGACACCGACTGGGACGCCGCCTTCGCCCAGGTCCGCCGGTTTACGGTGCGTCCCGCCCTCGTCGTCCTGCTGACCGCGCACGACGACCCCGAGGCCGCCCGCGGCTTCCTGGCTTCTCTGCCCGCGGTGGCCGCACGCTCGCGTCTGCTCGTCGCGACCGCGACCGACGGCCCGGGTGACGAGCCGGAACGAACGGATGCCGCCGCGGTCTACGCCGCGGCGGCCGTCGAACGCGCGCGCCACGACGCCGCGCGCGTGCGCGATGCGGTGATCCGTGCGGGAGGCGACGCCGTCGCGGCCTCGGCCGACGACCTGCCGCCGCTCGTGGCCGACCGGTACCTCGCCCTGAAAGCGGCCGGTCGGCTCTAGCACACCCAGCCCCCATGCAGCCCGCGACATACGTCGCGGCTTATCCTGGGGGGTACCCTTCGAGCCGTTCGCGCGTCCCCTCCGTGCCCGGCTGCGCCGTCTACGCACAGGATGCGGGAGCTCTCTTGCCAGGTAACGCCACCACGCACTTCGACGATGTGGCCCTCGTGTCGGTGGCGAGCGTCCTGCCCAGCCGCGTCACGACGTCGGATGACATCGAGGAGCGTCTGGCCCCGGCGCTGCAGCGCCTCAAGCTCAAGCCCGGCCTGCTGCGCCGCGTCGCGGGCGTGAACGAGCGCCGCAACTGGGCCGCGGGAGAGTCGTCCGACGAGGCGACCATCGCGGCCGGCAAGCAAGCCTTGGCCGAGGCGGGCGTTCATCCCGGCGAGGTCGGTCTCATCATCAACACCTCCGTCACCCGCAAGCACCTCGAGCCCTCGGTGGCGGTGCGTCTGCACCACGGCCTCGGGCTGCCGAGCTCGGCGATCAACTTCGACGTCGCCAACGCGTGCCTCGGCTTCATCAACGGCATGAGCCTCGCGGCCGGCATGATCCAGTCGGGCCAGGTCAAGTACGCGCTCATCGTCAACGGCGAGGATGCCGACGAGATCCAGGTCAACACGATCAACCGCCTCGTGCGCGAAGACCTCGACCGCGACGCCTTCATGCAGGAGTTCGCGTCGCTGACGCTCGGTTCGGGCGCCGCGGCCGCGGTGCTCGGCCGCGCGAGCGACCACCCGGAGGGCCACCGCATCGTCGGCGGGGTGACCCGGGCCGCCACCCAGTTCTACGACCTGTGCGTCGGCAGTGTGGACGGCATGTTCACCGACGCCAAGGCCCTGCTCAAGGGCGGCCTCGACCTCGTCGTGTCGGCGTGGAAGGAGGCGAAGGACGAGTTCTCGTGGACGGGCATGGACCGCTACATCACCCACCAGGTGTCGTCCGTGCACACCTCCGCCATCGTGCGCGCGGCGAAGCTCGACCGCGACCGCGTGCCCGTGACCTACCCGCACCTGGGCAACGTGGGCCCGGCATCCATCCCCATCACCCTCGTCGACGAGCAGAAGACGCTGCGCCGGGGCGATCGCGTCCTGCTGATGGGAGTGGGCTCCGGGCTGAACACCGGCATGCTGGAGCTGGCCTGGTGAGGGTCACGGCCCTCGATGCGACCCTGCCCCCCGCCGGGCTGCCCGGACTCGACCCGACGCTGTCGCGCCTCGTCGGGGTCGCCGGTGCGGCCGCCGACGCGGGACGCACCCGCACGTGGCACGTGCTCGACACCGGCGCCGCCCTCGCCGAGCGTGGTCTCGAGCCCGTCGGCACGATCGTCGCCGTGCACGGCAACCCCACGTGGTCGTATCTGTGGCGCGCGCTCGTGAACGCATCACTGGAGCGCGCCGACGCCGGCCGGACGCCCTGGCGCGTCGTCGCCGTCGACCAGCTCGAGATGGGTTTCTCGGAGCGTTCACCGCTGCGGCGGACCCTGGCCCAGCGCATCGCCGATCTCGACGCACTCGTCGCGGAGCTCGGCATCCGCGGACCGATCGTGACCATCGGACACGACTGGGGCGGACCTGTCTCGCTCGGCTGGGCCGTCGAGAACCGCGACCGCCTTGCCGCCGTCATCGCCCTGAACACCGCGGTGCACCACCCCGACGGCGCCCCGTTGCCGTTCGCTCTGCGCGTCGCGACGGCCCGCGGCATGCTCGCGGCAGGAACCACCGGCACCACGGCGTTCCTCGACACGACCCTCGCCCTGGCCGAGCTCGATCCGGCCGTGCGCGCCGCGTTCCGCGCGCCGTACGCGACGGTGGCCCGCCGTCGGGGCATCGGCGGGTTCGTCGCCGACATCCCGGCCACCGCCGCAGATGAGAGCACGCCGGCGCTCCGGCGGATGTCGGCGGGCCTGCGCGAGCTCGAGGTGCCCGCGCTGTTCCTCCGCGGCCCGAAAGACCCCGTGTTCGGCGAGGGCCATCTCGACGACCTCACCGAGCGTCTTCCGCACGCCGATGTGCACCGCTTCGAGGGTGCCGGACACCTCATCGCCGAAGAACGTCCCTACGCCGATGTCGTGCTCGACTGGCTCGACGAGAAGGGGGTGGCGACGGATGCCGCCGGCCCGGACGCCGCGATCACCCCCGAGGGTGCGCCCGACATCGCACCGACCGGTCACCTCTGGGACGCCCTCGACGCCCGCCGCGACGACGACGACACCGCGGTGATCGACATGACCGCCGCGCGCGACGGCGCACCGCTCCGCGTCAGCTGGCGGCAGCTCTCCGCCCGCGTCGACGAGATCGCCGCGGGCCTCGACGCGTTCGGCGTGCGCGCGGGCGACCGCGTCTCGCTGCTCGTGCAGCCGGGCCCGACGCTCACCGCCGCCCTCTACGCCTGCCTGCGCATCGGCGCGATCGTCGTCGTGGCCGACCGGGGTCTCGGCATCCGGGGTCTGTCGCGCGCGGTGCGCGGGGCCGTGCCCGACGTCGTCATCGGCGAGGTCGCGGGTCTCGCCGCCGCCCGCGCGCTCGGTTGGCCGGGGCGCCGGATCTCGGCCGCGGCACTGCCCGCCGTGACCGGCCGCGCGCTCGGCGTCGAGGCGAGCCTGTCCGACCTCGCCCGCGCGGGCCGCGGGCGCGCGCTGCCCGCCCCTCCTGCTCCCGACGCCGACGCCGCCGTGCTGTTCACCTCGGGTTCGACGGGACCGGCGAAGGGCGTCGTGTACACGCACGCTCAGCTCACCGCTCTGCGCGACACCCTCGCGGCGCACTTCGGCGTCACCGCCGAGACGGGGTTGGTGACCGGCTTCGCCCCGTTCGCGCTGCTCGGACCCGCCCTCGGAACCCGCTCGGCGACGCCCGACATGGACGTCTCCGCTCCGCGCACCCTCACCGCCGCCGCCGTCGCCGCCGCGGTCCGCGCCTCCGAAGCGCGCATCGTGTTCCTGTCTCCCGCCGCGGTCGCGAACGTCGTGGCCACGGTCGCGGAGCTGGACGACGCCGACCGCGCCGCCCTGGAACGCGTCGAGACCTTCCTCTCGACGGGCGCCCCGGTAGGCATCGACCTCCTACGTCGCGCGCAGGAGCTCATGCCGAATGCCGTCGCGCACACCCCGTACGGCATGACCGAGTGCCTGCTCGTCGCCGACGTCACGCTGCCCGAGATCGAGGAGGCCGCGGGCGACCGCGGCGTCTGCGTCGGTCGCCCGCTCGGCACCGGTCAGGTGCGCATCTCGGCCCTCGACGCCGAGGGTCGCGCCATGGGTGAGCCGACCGCTGACGCCGGGGTCACCGGCGAGGTCGTCATCTCCGCACCCCACCTCAAGCGCGGATACTTCCGCCTTTATCTCACCGACCGCCAGGCCCGCCGCGGCATCGCCGACCGCTGGCACCGCACCGGCGACGTCGGGCACCTCGATGCGGAGGGGCGCCTGTGGATCGAGGGGCGACTCCCCCACGTCATCACCACCGCCGACGGCCCGATCACCCCCGTCGGCATCGAACAGGATGCCGAGACCGTCGACGCCGTGAGCCGCGCGGCGGCCGTGGGCGTCGGCCCCCTGGGCCGCCAGGTCGTCGTCGCCGTCGTCGAGGCCGGGACCCGTCGCCCGGGACTCGCCTCCCCCGAGCTGACCGACGCGGTCCGCGCGGCGACGGCGCAGCCGTTGGCCGCGGTGCTCGTCGCCCCCGCACTGCCGACCGACATCCGGCACAACTCGAAGATCGACCGCTCGCGCCTCGCGGCGTGGGCCGAGCGCCTCCTCGCGGGCGAGAAGCCGACGGCACCGTGAGGATCCTCGCCACCGGCGCGTCCGGCTTCCTCGGCCGGGCCGTCGTCCGTGCCCTGCAGGACGCCGGTCACACCGTCCGCACGCTGCAACGCCGCCCCTCCGGGGTCGACGGCGCCGAGGACCACCTCGGCTCGGTGACGGATCCGGATGCCGTGGCATCCGCCCTCGACGGCATCGACGGCGTGGTGCACCTGGCTGCCAAAGTGTCGCTCGCCGGCGATCCGGCGCAGTTCCGCGCGGTCAACGTGGAGGGCACGCGCACGCTCCTCGACGCCGCCGCCGCCGCACGGGTCTCACGCGTGGTGCACGTGTCGTCGCCGTCGGTCGCGCACGCGGGGCACGCCCTCGCGGGGGTCGGAGCCGAACCGGCCGATCCCGAGGCCGCACGCGGCGAGTACGCCCGCACCAAGGCCGAAGCCGAGCTGCTCGCTCTCTCCCGCGTGGGCGACGGCCTGGCGCTCGTCGCGATCCGCCCGCATCTCGTGTGGGGGCCGGGCGACACCCAGCTCATCGCACGCGTCGTCGACCGTGCCCGCCGGGGCCGTCTGCCGCTGCTGAACGGCGGCACGGCGCTCATCGATTCCACTTACGTCGACAACGCGGCATCCGGGATCGTCGCCGCCCTCGACCGCGTCGACGACGTCAGCGGCCGCGCCTACGTGCTGACCAACGGTGAACCTCGGCCGGTGGGCGATCTGCTCGCGGGCATCTGCCGGGCCTCGGGTGTCGCACCGCCGCGGTTCAGCGTGCCGGCGGGACTCGCCCGCGCAGCGGGTGCGGTGGTCGAACGGGTCTGGGCCGTGCGCCCGGGCACCGATGAGCCGCCCATGACGCGCTTCCTCGCCGAGCAGCTGTCGACGGCGCACTGGTTCGACCAGACCGAGATCCGCCGCGACCTGCGCTGGACCCCGGCGGTGTCGCTGGATGAGGGCCTCCGCCGCCTGTCGCGCGCCTGAGCTCCCACCGTCTCCTCCGGCCCACGTCACACGATCGGGCCGACCGCACGCGCTCCGAGCGCCCCACACCGTGTGACCTCGCGCGGATCGTGTGATCTCGCGTCCCCTCGGCACGGCGGAAGGCCCGCCCCCGCGAGGGGACGGGCCTTCCGGGGCCGCACTCAGACGAGGTCGAACCGGTCGAGCTCGGTGACCTTGCGCCAGGCGGCGACGAAGTCGCGCACGAACTTCTCCTTCGCGTCGTCGGAGGCGTAGACCTCGGCGAGCGCGCGCAGCTCGGAGTTCGACGAGAACACGAGGTCGACGCGCGTGCCGATCCCGACCTTCTCGCCCGAGCCGTCTTTCGTGCCCTCGAAGGCGTGCTTGCCGCTGTCGAGCGGCTTCCACGTCGTACCGAGGTCGAGCAGGTTCGCGAACACGTCGTTCGTGAGCGCGCCCGGGGTGTCGGTGAACACGCCCCAGTCGCTGCCGTCCCAGTTCGCGCCGATCGCGCGGAGGCCGCCGACGAGCACGGTCATCTCCGGTGCGGTGAGCGTGAGCAGGTTCGCCTTGTCGAGCAGGAGGAACTCCGCGGGCAGACGCGCCTCACGCGAGGCGTAGTTGCGGAACCCGTCGGCGATCGGCTCGAGCCACCGGAACGACTCGATCTCGGTCTGCTCCTGCGAGGCGTCGGTGCGGCCGGGGGTGAAGGGCACCTCGACCTCGACGCCGCCCGCGCGGGCAGCCTGCTCGACACCGGCGTTGCCGGCGAGCACGAGCAGGTCGGCGATCGAGACCTTCTTGCCGTCCGCCGCCTGCGCATCGAACTCGGCCTTGACGTTCTCGAGCACCTGGAGCACGGATGCCAGCTGCTCGGGGTTGTTGACCGTCCAGCTCTTCTGCGGCTCGAGACGGATGCGCGCACCGTTCACGCCGCCGCGCTTGTCGCTGCCGCGGAACGTGGATGCCGCCGCCCACGTGGTCGTGACGAGCTGCTGCACGCTCAGCCCGCTGTCGAGGATCTGCTGCTTGAGCGCAGCGGCATCCGCCTGATCGATGAGCGGGTGGTCGACCGCGGGAACGGGATCCTGCCAGACGAGAATCTCTTCCGGCACCTCGGGGCCGAGGTAACGCTCGCGCGGCCCCATGTCGCGGTGGGTCAGCTTGAACCACGCGCGAGCGAAGGCATCCTGGAACGCGGCCGGGTCCTCGGCGAAGCGACGCGAGATCTTCTCGTAGGCCGGGTCGACGCGCAGCGCCAGGTCGCTCGTGAGCATGCGGGGCTCGCGGCGGCCGTCGGAGTGCGCCTCGGGGACGAGGCCTTCGCCGCCACCGTTGACCGGACGCCACTGGTGCGCGCCCGCGGGGCTCTGGAACAGCTCCCACTCGTAGCCGAAGAGGATGTGGAAGAACTCGTTGTCCCACCGGGTGGGGTGGTAGGTCCACGTGACCTCGAGACCACTCGTGATGGTGTCGTCGCCCTTGCCGGTGCCGTGGTCGTTCTTCCAGCCCAGGCCCTGGTCCTCGATGTCGGCGGCCTCGGGGTTGGGCCCGACGTGCGAGTCGCTCGCCGCGCCGTGCGTCTTGCCGAAGGTGTGTCCACCGGCGATGAGCGCGACGGTCTCCTCGTCGTTCATGGCCATACGGCCGAACGTCTCGCGGATGTCGTGAGCCGACAGCTGCGGGTCGGGGTTGCCGTTGGGGCCCTCCGGGTTGACGTAGATCAGCCCCATCTGGACGGCGGCGAGCGGACGCTCGAGCTCGCGGTTGCCCGTGTAGCGCTCGTCGCCGAGCCACGTGGTCTCGGGACCCCAGTACACGTCGTCATCGGGCTCCCACACGTCGGTGCGGCCGCCGGCGAAGCCGAAGGTGGGGAAGCCCATGTCTTCCAGCGCGACGTTGCCGGCGAGGATCATGAGGTCGGCCCACGAGATCGCCTGGCCGTACTTCTTCTTGATGGGCCAGAGGAGGCGGCGAGCCTTGTCGAGGTTGACGTTGTCGGGCCAGCTGTTCAGCGGGGCGAAGCGCTGCATTCCCGCGCCCGATCCGCCGCGACCGTCGGTCACGCGGTAGGTGCCGGCGCTGTGCCAGGCCATACGGATCATGAGGGGGCCGTAGTGGCCGAAGTCGGCGGGCCACCAGTCCTGCGAGGTCGTCATGACCTGCTGGATGTCGGCCTTGACCGCGGCGAGGTCGAGCGCCTCGAAGGCGGCCTTGTAGTCGAAGCCCTCGTCGAGGGGGTCGCGAAGCGTGTTGTTCTTCGCGAGGATCTTGACGTTCAAGGACTCGGGCCACCACACGCGGTTGGCGGATCCCTGGGTGGGGTGGGGCAGGGCGCCGGCGGGCTCGCTGTCGGCGGGGGCCTCGCCCACCGGCAGTCGGTTGTCGTCGGGGGCGGCTCCATCGTGGAAGACGGGGCACCCGTTCAGAGCGTCGCTCATCGGGATCCTCTCGGTTTTTCGGCTTCGGATTCTGCTCGACAATCGGGACAGACACCCCAGAACGTCACTTCGGCGGTCTGGATGGCGTACCCGGTCCCCTCCGGTACGTGCAGGCACGGCGCTTCGCCGACGACGCAGTCCACGTCGTCGATGCGGCCGCACCCGGTGCACACCACGTGGTGGTGGTTGTCGCCCACCCGCAGTTCGAACGTGCCGGCGTGGCCGGCGGGTTCGATGCGGCGGGCGAGGCCCGCGTCGGCGAAGTCGCCGAGCGCGTTGTACACCGACTGCTTGCTGGTGCCGGGGAGGACTCCGCGGATGCCGTCGTACACGGCGTCCACGGTGGCGTGCGGGCGGTGGCGCAGGGCCTCGAGGACGGCGACACGCGTCGCCGTGACTCGGAGCCCGGCACCGCGGATGAGGTCATCCGCGGTGGCATCCGTCCGATCGTCGAGCATTCCCCCACTGTAGCTTGTTTTGAGTGAATCAAAAATGACACGCGGGAGAACGATCGACGATCCGTGGAGAGCTCTCAGCCGGCGGTCAGCGTGGGCGTCCCGGCCTCGTACTCGGTGAGGTCGCCGGTCTCGCCCGCCCGCACCGCACGGCGACCGACCCAGAGCATGTAGAACAGGAACACTCCGAGGGCCGCCGCCCCGATGGCGATCTTCACCTGCCACGGCCACTCCCGCGGGGTCACGAACCCCTCCACGACGCCGGACAACGCAAGGGCGAAGATGAGTCCGACGGCCACCGTGGCCAGCGAGCGTCCGGCCGCGGCGAGCGCCGCCCCGCGGGTGCGGCGCCCCGGCGCCACCCACGCCCAGAAGATCTGGAGACCCGCGGCTCCGGCCACGAAGATCGCGGTGAGCTCGAGGAGCCCGTGCGGAAGGATGAACTGGAAGAACACGTCCGTGCGGTCGAAGGCGATCATGATCGCCGCCGACTGGCCCACGCCGATCGCGTTCTGCATCATCGCCATGAGGGGCCACACGCCCGTCACCCCGAACAGCACGCATTGCGCCGCGATCCAGGCATTGTTCGTCCACACCGACCCGGCGAAGATCGCGTTCGGGTTCTCGCGGTAGTAGTTCACGAACTGCTGATCGGCATAGTCCTGGAGCTGACTGCGGCTGCCGAGGGCGGCGACCGCCGCGGGGTCGCCCGAGATCCACAGGGCGACGGCGGTGGCCACGATCACGAACCCGACGGCCACAGCGAGCGTCGCCCAGCGAACCCGGTACAGCGCCGCGGGAAGCTGGAGCAGGAAGAACCGGGGCATCTGCTTCAGCACGTTCTCGCGCACACCCGTCAGCCGCAAGCGCGTGCGGGCGAGCAGGATCGAGACGTAATCGCCTTGGGGTGTGCGCCCCGCCGAGGTCTTGATGTCGGCGAGGTCGGCGGATGCCGCGCGGTAGCGCGTGACGAGCTCGTCGACCTCTCCCCCGCTGAGCCGGCGCGTGCGCCCGAGTTCGTCCAGACGCGCCCACTCCTCGCGGCGGGCGGCCGTGAGGGCGTCGAGGTCCATGTGGTCAACTGTACGCATGGCTTCGTCCACGGCATCCTCCCCGTCCTCGACCCGGGCGGTCGCGCTCGTGCACACGGCGGCAGAAGAGACCCTGACCGGCGAAGCCGTCACCCTCGACGTGCAACCGCTGGGCTTCTTCCTCCGGGCTCTCGGCTGCCTGATCGACATGGTCGTCGGGGCGGTCCTGCTCATCGGCGGCGCGCTCCTGCTCGTGACCATGGCGTCGGCGGGGACGATCCCCGACAGCGCCCTGCGCATCGCCATCATCACGTTGCTCGTCGTCGTGACGGTGGTCGTCCCGACCACCGTCGAGACGCTCTCCCGAGGGCGGAGCCTCGGACGGTTGGCGGTGGGCGGACGGATCGTCCGCACCGACGGCGGCGCCGCCGGGTTCCGCGCCGCGTTCATCCGCGCCCTGGTCGGCGTCCTCGAGCTGTGGCTGACCCTCGGTGGCCTCGCCGCCGTCGTGGGGATGTTCACGCCGCGGGCGCAGCGATTGGGTGACCTGCTCGCGGGCACGTCGAGCGAACGCACGCGGACACGCCCGCTGCCGCCGCCCGCCCCGGGCCTGCCCGCGGGCTGGGAGTCCTGGGCGCAGGTCGCCGACGTCTCGCGTCTGCCGGATCGTCTCGCCGCGCGACTGTCGCAGTTCGTCCGCGGTGCAGAACTCCTCGATCCCGCGGCACGGGTCCGCGTCGCCGCGACCCTGGCCGACGCCGTCGCCCCCTTCGTCTCACCGCGTCCGCCGGCGGACCCCGAGGCGTTCGTCCGGGCTGTCGCGGCCCTGCGGCGGGATCGGGAGTACCGCGCACTCGTGATCGAACGCGAGCGCGCCGCGAGCCTCACCGCCCGCTAGCACGCCGATCAACACCATCAGGCGCAGAGCCTCAGGCGCAGAGCCTCAGGCGTGGAGCGTCAGGCGCGGAGCGTCTCGTGACGCACCACGACCCAGCCACGCGGGACCGACAGCCGATCGGCGTGGATCGCGCAGAGGTCGTGCGCGTGCGGATCGTCGACCCGACCCAGCGGGCCGAGAGCGGCCATCTGGTCGCCGTAGTCGTAGGTGAGGGTGCTCATCGCCTCGCGGGCGCATCCCACCTTCGAGCAGAGTCTGTCGCGCATCGGTTCGATGGTAGCCGCCTCCCCCGACACGGCCGCCGTGCCGCGCCGCCGTCCCGTATCTCCGGCGGGGGTCTTCCGGTCGCAGCCCCTCTGCCGGACAGGATCAGCCACGGGAGCGAGCGACGATGGGGGTTCCGCACCGAAACGCCACGCGGCGAGCTCGACCGTAGGATGGGCGCATGGTGCGACGTCGATCCCGCGAAGCTCGGCCGGTCGCCCGCCCCTCCCGTCACGGTCGACACGGACGCGAGAACCGGAGCCCGGTCGTGCGACCGCCCCTTCCCCCTATCGACACGCGGGTGGAGCGCTTCGACATCGCCGTCGGCGCCGCCGCGGAGTTCCTCCGCTCGGCGTGGAGCGAGCTGCGGGAGGTGTCGTTCGAGATCGGCATCATGCCTCCGGCCGCGAGTGACGGCATCCCGCGATGGACGGTCCTGCGCGAGGAGAAGCGCATCATCCTCTACCGCGTACCCATCGAGCGCCTGGGGCACCCCCATCATGACGACGACCTGCACCGCCGCATGATGATCGAGGGGGCCGTCTTCCGTGCGGCGGCCGAGTACCTCGACCGCGACCCGTGGGACCTCGGACCGGAGCGCTTCCGCTACTTCTGACCTCGCGGGGGTCGCGCCCCGCGCGGTGAACACCTGCTCGTGGAGAGACGCCCGCGCGGCGCTTACGGCAGAACCGTCACCGCGGACTCGGCGCTCGTCGCCGGCCACAGCGGGTACCCCGCCAGGGCACCGGTCGAGGTGTAGGTGACCGCCGCGCGCACCGCGCCACCCGGGTCGAGCGTGTACACGCCGGCGGCGACCGCGAGAGACGCCGTTGCGCCGCTCGGGACGGCGAGGGTGAGCGGTTCACCCCCGTCGATCGGGGTCAGGGTCGCCGTCACGTCACCCGAGCCCGGCTCGGCGGTGATGACCAGCGCGGCACCCGCGCCGGTGGCGACGGCCACGGCGCTCGGCACGGCGAAGGCCGGAGACGGGGCGTACCAGGCGAAGTCGGCGCCCTCGCCGAACCCCGTCGTCGACCACGCACCGCCGACGAGCGGTTGATCGGCGGTGACCTCGACCGTGTAGGCCCCGGCATCCACACCCGACAGGTCGAGGGAAGTCGGCTTGCCCGCCTCGAGGGGCACCTGGCGCGGAGCACCCGATGCCGCACCCGCGCCCACGGGCGTCAGCGTCACGGTCGCGGTCGCGTCGGCGCCGGGGGCGAGCAGGCGCAGCACCGTCCCCGCCTCGCTCCCCCCAGCCGTGAGGATCTGCACGCCCGGGATGACCAGACGCGTGTCGGCCTGAGCGGACGGGGCGACCTGGTCGACGCCGCCCGGAAGAAGAAGGCGGGTGAGGCTCGCCTGCAGCGACGCGTGCACCGGGGCACCCGAGGCGACGACGCGCACGACCGGACTCTCCTCGCCGAGGAGGAGACCGGCCAGCGGAACCACGCGCTGCCCGCCGGGAGGCACGACGATGTTGCTGCCACCCGGGGGCGTCGACACGCCCTGCGCGCCGTAGACCGACAGCTGCACGGTGGCGGGCACATCACCGGGGTTGCCGAGCACGACGAGGTCGTTCGCCCCCGTCGTCGACGCTCCGGCCACCAGCCATGACTCCGCCAGCGGGGTACGGCAGGCGGATGCCGAGAAACCGATGAGGTCTTCGGAGGTCGCCGTCGCCGATCCCGCGGCGGCGAGGGGGGCCGCCGCGCCGTCGCGCGGCTGTGCGCGCAGCGCCGTCGCGTCACCGGACCCGTCGGGGGTGGAACCGCTCAGGGCGCTGGTCGTCGCGTCGCTGCCGGCCGGGCCGCTCACGACCTGTTGTCCCGCGGCCGCGGTCAACGCACCCGCCTGTTCCGCGGTCCGACCGAGAGCGAGCAGGGGACCGTCGCACGCGAGGACGGTGTCGGAAGGAGCGGGAGTCGCCTGGACCCGCACGGGAGTCGCCGTCAGCGTGGGCCACGGGGCGGCGATCCCCGCGACGGTTCCGACGACGACCGCTCCGGCCACGACGGACCCCGCCACCACGCGCGCACTGGTCGTCGCCCAGCGGACGAGTCGGCGATCGCTGGTCATCGGTTCCCTCCCGGGTTCGGGCCCACGATGCGGGGCGTTCGCCGGGCCACCCGGCGCGAGGCGGCAGTCGGCACGGCCAGCAGCAACGCGATGAGCAGGACGCCGAGCGATCCCACCGTCACGAGGCTCTGCAGACGCGACTGATGGGCGTCGATCGGCGCTCGCGGCTGCACGTCGGCGGTCACGCGCCAGAGGTCTCCGCGCGATGTCGCGCCGACGCTGTCGAGCGCATCGCGCTGGTCCAACGACGTCGCCGCGGCCAGGCGCGCGCCACGGATCACATCGTCTTCGCCCGCCGGAGCGGCCTGCAGCAGGACGAAGCCGATTCCCCGTTCTGCGAGGCGCTCCACCACATCGTCCGACGACGGGGTCGACAGGTCGGCGGCCAGATCGGCGAGCTCGACGTCGGCCGGCCGCGCCTCGGTGCGCGTGGCCTGGACGGTGCTCTGTCCCCCGACCGTGGCGCTGCCGCCCCAGACGACGTCCACGCGCAGTCCGTCGGCGCGCGGGTCGAGGACGATCGTGCCGATCGAGGTGGAGCCGCGCCCCTCGGCGGCGACGAACGCCGGCAGCGTCGAGGTCGGGCCGTTCGTGAGCACCGAGCGCGGGGTGGACTGATCCGCCGAAGCGGTGAGGGCCGGGCCGACGGCGACCACCAGCGCGACGAGGGTCACCAGAGCGCCGATGGGTCGCAGCACGCGGACGCGCTCGACGATTCCGGCATCCAGGGCCACCATCGCGCTCCCGACCACGCCGAGCCACGCGAGGCTGAGACCCGCACCCGGCCACAGCGGCACGGGGGTGCCGTGATCGAACGAGACGGCGACGCCCACCGCCGCGAACGCGGTGGCCAGCCCCACCGCCGCGATCACGAGGAGAGCGGATGCCGTGACCCACCGCGGCGTGAGGACCGCCAGCAGCGCGAGCACGGCGAGCGGGGCGATCAGCAGGCCCACCCACCAGACGGGACCGTCGAACACGGTGGCCCATCCGCCGGGATCGGAGCTGGGGAATCCGGCGGCGACGAGCGCGCGGCCGAGCGGGTTCGCCGACACCTCGTCACCGGCGTAAGGGACGCCGGGGTCGGCGAGCAGCCCCCATGGGTTGCCCGCACGCACTTGGGTCCACACGAGCGGGGCGAACACGACGATCGAGGGCACCACGAGCCACACCACGCGCGCCACTCCGCGCGCGGCCACGAGGGCGACGACCACGAGGGCCGCCGACCACAGCACGACGACCGCAGGGGCGAGCGAGGGCGCGCACGCGAGAACCAGCACCAGAAGGATGGATGCCGCGCCCGCCGGCGCCCAGGCACGGTGCGCGACGCTCGCGGCGTAGAACAGCCACGGCAGGAGCAGGTGCACGAGCAGGGCCGCCGGGCGGCCCTCCACGATCGCGGCGAGGAACGTCGGCGCGAGCGCCCAGGCGACGGCCGCGGTGATGCGCAGGAGCGACGACTCGGTGATGCGGGTCGCTGCGAACCACCCGCCGAGCACGGCGAGCGGGAGAGCGAGCACCCAGAGCACGACGAGGGCACGGGAGGGGTCACCGGGCGAGAGGGTGCCGATGAGCGCGATCACCGCGGAGAACGGATCGGCCGGGCCCACGGCATCCCATCCGAGGGCCCGCGAGCCCCACGCCGCGTCCTGCCAGAGCTGCACGACGGTCGCCCGCAACGGCGCCAGCGCACCTCCGCCGAGCACCGGCCAGGCCAGGAGGGGGAAGAACAGGGCCGCCGAGACCGCGAGGGCACCGAGCACGGCCCACGCGCCGCCCCCGGTGAAGAAGCGCAGCTCGGAGCGCACCGGAGCGTCGACGACGGCGCCGTCGGACTCCCAGCGCAAGCGCATCTCGCCCCGTGAGACGCGCAACGGCGCAATGCGCGACCACCCGACCGCGCGCACCGTGCGGATGCGGCGACGGGCGCGGGCGACGGCAGCCATGCGGGCCATGACGAGGATCGTGGCACCCCACTCGGGAAGCACGCGGTACGGCGCCTTGGCGACGAGGTGCAGGATGCTGCGCCACAACGCGAGCGGCAGGAACGACAACCAGTGCAGCGGGACGGCAGCGGCCGGCGCGTAGGCGAGACGGCGGTGCAGTTGCGCGGTGCGCTCGGCGAAAGCCCGGCGCCGGGCGCGGCGGCGACCGCGCGCCATGGCCGCGACACCGTCACCGGCCACCGCGACCCGCGCGGAGGGCACGAGCGAGACACGGTCTCCCGCGAGGCGCGCGCACACACCGAGGTCGACGCCCTCGTCGGCACCGCCGAGGGCCGGGTCGAGCCCGCCCAGGGCGGTCCACGACTCGCGGCGGATCAACAGGCCGCGCACATCGGCGCCGAGGACGTCGGCGTCGCCGTCGTGCTGCCCCTGATCGAACTCCCCGGCCGCGAGCTCGACCGTACGGCCGTAGCGGGTGAGGCTGACACCGAGCGACACGATCTCCTCGGGCTCGTCCCAGCGGACGAGCTTGGGAGCCGCGACCGCGAGCGACGGCGACAGCTCCAGCGCGCCGGCGAGACGGACGAGAGCGTCGGGTTCGGGAGCCGTGTCCTGGGCGAGCAGCCACACCGCGTCGCCCGTGAGTCGAGGGGTCGCCAGCGCCGTCGCGACGGCGAAGGGCGTCCCGGCGGCGGCGGTGATGACGCCCTCGGCACCCGACGAGGCGGCGAGCTGCGTCAGAGCGGGATCCGCTCCGCACAGGACGATGGTGAGCGCGTCGACGGGGCGGCTCTGGGCGGCGATGGCCGCCAGAGTGCGCGTCAGATGGTGCGCGGCAGGAGTCCGTCCCTCGGGGCGGACGACGAGGATGGCGTGAACACGGGCGGGCATGGCGCAGTCAGCCTAAGCGCGCTCCCCCGCGTTCGCCGACGCCGCGCCGAGCGGAGGGGGATCGCTCAGGACCGCGTCGCCCGTCGGTCGCCGAGTCAGGCGCGACGCTTGAGCTTGCGGCGCTCGCGCTCGCTGAGACCGCCCCAGATGCCGAACCGTTCGTCGTTCTGCAGGGCGTACTCGAGGCACTCCGACTTGACGTCGCAGGAGGTGCAGATGCGCTTCGCGTCGCGCGTGGATCCGCCCTTCTCGGGGAAGAACGCCTCGGGGTCGGTCTGAGCGCAGAGCGCATCGGTCTGCCACGCGAGGGTGTTCTCCTCGACGGAATCGATATCCCGGCGAACGCCGGGAACGCCGAGGTCGACCGGATCGACGAACCAGTTGTCCGGAACACCGGACCGGTACTGCGACGTCGTCATGTCGTCCTCCGCCTCGCTCGAGCCCCCGCCACGCGTTTTCGCGTACGAGTAATTACACCCGTGTCATTCGGATTGGTCAAGTCGCGGATCGTAAACCCTCAAGGCAGAGGTGAACCTTCACCCGCGCCCTCGGCGTGTCGCGCGCGTCACTCCCCCGGCATGGCGACGAAGACCTCGCCGCCCTGAACCGTCAGCGGGCTCTCGTCGGTCGTCGCCAGGGCCGCCTGCCCGGGTGCGAGGGTCACGCGCGCTCCCGACGCGCCCGTGACCGTCGCGTGACCCGCGACGCCCACCGCGATCGAGACGCCGCGCAGATCGACCGGCGTCGCAGACGCCGACGCATCGACGTGGGCGAGTGCGAAGTCCGCGATGCCGGGCGCGAACAGCTCTGCACCGTCAGCGGTCGTCGTGGGGAGCAGGCGCGGCGGCGCCGCGGGGTGGAAATCGACGAGGCCCAGCAGTTCCGGCACGTCGATGTGCTTGGGGGTGAGTCCGCCACGCAGCACGTTGTCGCTCGCCGCCATGATCTCCACGCCCAGGCCGGCGACGTAGGCGTGGAGCACCCCGGCCGGAACGAAGATCGCTTCGCCGCGACGGAGCTCGACGAGGTTCATCAGCAGCGCCACGACGATGCCGGGATCGCCCGGGTAGGACTCGCGGAGCTGGCGGACCAGAGCCGACTCCGCCGCGAAGGAAGGGGACGACACGGATGCCGCCGCCTCGACGATCTGCTCGATCTGCGCCCTCGTGGCCTCTCCCAGGGCCCAGCCGATCGCGGCACGCAGTCCCTCGGCGGCGGCGTCGGCCGAGAGCCGGGCGCGGAGCTGGGCCACCCCCTCCCCGTCGGCGAGGTCGGCCACGAGTCGCTGCGTCTGCTCGACGTCGCGCAGGCCTGCGAGAGCGGTGAACGTCTCGCTCAGGGCGACGATGACCTCGGGCTTGTGGTTGTCGTCCTTGTAGTTGCGCGACCCCGCGTCGCGCGGCACGCCGGCGGCTTCCTCCCGGGCGAAGCCCTCCACGGCCTGCGCCTTCGAGGGGTGGACCTGGATCGACAGGGGCGCCCCGGCCGCGAGCAGCTTCAGCAGATAGGGCAGCTTCTCCGGGGATCCCGTCTCACGCGCCGCGGCCGGCAGCCACTCGTCGAGGGTCGCGCCAGAGCCGTCGAGCACCTCGGCGGGCGAGCCGGGGTGGTCACCGAACCACACCTCCGCTTCGGGAGCACCCGTGGGGGTGCGTCCTTCGAGGTCGGCGAGGAGGGTCGGGCTTCCCCACGCGTAGGCGCGGGGCGTGTTCGAGAGGGCAACCAGCACGGCGAAAGCCTAGCGTTCCCGCCCGTCGGGACCGGGACCCGGGCGGTAGCCTGAATCCACCATGGCCATGTACACGAACCACCCGGTCTCGGCACCGCCGACGGCTCCCGTTCGCGAGACCACGGGCCATCTGCTGCTGCGCGCGTGGTGCGTGTTCGTGATCGTCCTGGCCCTCGGCGGCGTGGGGCTCGTCAACGCGGTCGGCCCGACGCTCAGCACCGTCGTGGTGATCGCCTCCGCGATCGTGTCCGCGACCGTCTGGCTCGTCGTGCGCCCGCCCGTCGCGGTGCGCCGCCTCCCCTGGCTCGCGTTCGCGTACGTCGCGTGGGCCGTCCTCTCCGTGCTGTGGAGCGCGTGGCCGGCGGCATCCATCCTCACCCTTCTGCTCCTGCTCATCACGACGTTCCAGGGACTGTTCATCGGTGCGGTGCTGACGTGGCGCGACGTGGTGCGTGCCGTGGCGTCCGCGGCGAAATGGATCGTCGGGCTGTCGCTGCTGTTCGAGGTCGCGGTCTCGCTGTTCGTCCGCGGCCCGATCCTCCCGGGCTTCGTCCTGCCGACCTCGCGGATGGATCCGATCGTGTACTGGTCGCGAGACAACCTCTTCGACGGCGGGCGCATCCAGGGCATCTTCGGAAACGCGAACCTGCTCGCCTCGGTCATGCTCGTGGCCATCATCGTGTTCGCGATCCGTTTCGCCGCGGGCGCTCCGCGGCGCACCCTGCTCCTCGCGTGGATCGCGGTCGCGGCGTTCCTGTTCGTGCGCGCGGGATCGGCCACGGCGGTGATCTCGGCGGCCTTCGTGGCCCTGGTGCTCGGGACGGTCCTGGTGATGCGCACGGCGAGCCGCCCCGGCGAGCGGACCCGGTGGTACCTCCTGTACGCGGTGCTCGGCCTCGGCGGCGGCGCGGCGCTCTGGTTCGGGCGGGACGCGATCTTCGGACTCCTCGGCCGCGGGGCCGACCTCACGGGCCGTGAGGGGATCTGGGCAGACGTGCTCGCCCGCGCGGCGGAGCGGCCCGTCACCGGGTGGGGCTTCTCGACGCCGTGGATCGCCTCGGAACCGCTCATCGACGGCTGGATCGTCGACCACGGCCAAACGGTCGTGCAAGCGCACAGCGTCTGGATCGACATCTTCTTCCAGCTCGGCGGCGTCGGGGTCCTCCTGTTGACGCTGGTGTACCTGGCGTACCTGTGGCGGTCATGGTTCTTCGCGATCGACCGTCCGCGCTGGGATCTGCGCGCAGATCGGCCGTACTCTCCGCTGACGCTGCTGCCCACTCTCATCGGGGCGCTGCTCGTCGTCCAGGGGCTCACCGAGTCCGGTCCCCTGCTGCTGTGGGGGTGGATGTTCGTCGTGCTGTTCGGGGCGAAGATCAAGCAGGCACCGCTCGTCGGCGTCGGACCCGCCGAACAGAGCATCGCGATCGAGCGGGGCGAGCCGCAGAGCACCGGATCGTGAGCTCGGCGCCGTTCGCGCCCGTCGCCGCCCTGTCCTCGCTCCTCGCCTCCGCGGGCTTCGCGCGAGCCTTCACCCTGACCGTCTTCGCGACCGTCTTCGGCTCCGTCGCGATCCGCGGGCTTGCGAGCGACGTCACCCTCGGCACGATCGAGACGGGCCTCTGCCTCCTCGGCGGGGGGATCCTCGTCGCCCGACGCCACGAGATCGAGCTGGTCCGCCTCGCTCCGACGACGCTCGTGCTCCTGCTGGCGTGGGCGGGGGCGAGCGTGCTCTGGAGCGCCGATCCCGCGGCGAGCCTCGGCGGGTGGGCCGCGCTGGTCGCGGTGTCGTTCCTCGCCGTCGTGATCGGGCACATCCGCGACGCGCTGCAGACGGTGCGCGCCCTCGGAGACGTTCTCCGCTGGCTGCTCGGCGCCTCGCTCGCACTCGAGGTGCTGAGCGGCATCCTGCTCGATCTGCCCATTCCCTTCCTCGGCATCCAGGGCGACATCGCCGCCCTGGGCCCCGTGCAGGGACTCTTCGGCACGCGCAACGTCCTGGGCTTCGTGACGGTCATCGCCCTCATCACCTTCCTCGTCGAGTACCGCACGCAGTCGGTCCGACCGGGGGCGGCGATCGCCTCCGTGATCCTCGCCGGGTCGCTCGCGGCGCTGAGCGGTTCGCCGACCGTGCTCGCGGTGGCCGTGAGCACGGGTGTCGCCACGCTTGCGCTCACTCTCGTCCGCCGTCTGCCCTCACGCCGTCGCCCTCTCGCCCAGCTGGTCCTCGGTGTCGGCGTCATCGTCGCTGTCGCCACGGGGTATGCCCTCCGCGACGGCGTGGTCGCGCTGGTCGATGCACGAGCCGACCTGTCGCTGCGCACCGACCTGTGGTCGGAGCTGCTGACGTACGTGGCGTACCGGCCCGTCGAGGGCTTCGGGTGGTTCGGCCCGTGGTCGCTCGACTCCTTCCCCTTCGCCTCGCTGAACTTCACTCTCGGCGAGCGGCACACGTCGGCGCTCGATGCCTACCTCGACGTCCTCCTGCAACTGGGCTGGGCCGGACTCCTTCTCTTTCTCACCCTCGGTGCCCTCGCGCTCGCCCGCGGCTGGCTGGTGGCGAGCGAGAGGCGCTCGGTCGTGCACGCGTGGACGCCGCTCACGCTGGTCGCCCTTCTGACGTTCTCGCTGTTCGAGAGCTTCACGCTCTCGGGAGCGGGGCTGCTCCTGCTCGTCGTCTGCGCGGTGCGGGCGGGACAGTCGCGTTCGTGGCGTGAGAGCCTCGGACTCCGGATGCCGCCGGCACCCTCGCGCGACGCCGGCCCCGGCGTTCAGGGCCCGCCCACCGCCGCCGGGTAGACTCCGGGTCGGCCGCCCGACGGCCTGCGCCTTCGACGAAAGACCCTTCGTGACGTACACCCTGCAGAACGCCGTGCTCCCGCTCGACCGTGATCCCGACCTTCTCCCCCTCTACGTCGACCCCGAGACGTGGTCGACGATCGACGAAGAACCGGTCCGTGTCACCAACGTGGCGCAGCTGAGCAACGTCCTGGACCGTCACCGTGCGCGCATCGTCGCCGGCCGTCGCGTGTCGTTCGGCACGTACTTCAACGCGTTCCCCGCGTCGTACTGGCAGCACTGGACGGCGGTGCGCCAGGTGCGCCTGAACGTGCGCACATCGGGCGACGCCACGATCCTGGTGTACCGCTCGAACGGCGCCGGCACGAAGCAGCGGATCGAGACGCGCGAGGTACGCGGCGAATCGACCGAGACGTCGTTCGACCTCGTGCTCGACCAGTACAGCGACGGTGGCTGGATCTGGTTCGACGTGGCCGCCGACCGCTCGGACGCGATGTTCGAGGGCGCCACCTGGACCACCGAGCAAGACCCGGTCCGCGCCGGCAAGGCCAGCATCGGCATCACCACGTACAACAAGCCCGACTACTGCGTGAGCACCCTGCAGGCGCTGGCCGACGCGCCCGACGTGCTCGACGTCGTCGACCGGGTCTTCCTCATCGACCAGGGCACCGATCTCGTCGCCGACCAGGACGCGTACCCCGAGGTCGCTGCCCGCCTCGGCGAGACCCTGCAGCTCGTCCGCCAGCCCAACCTCGGCGGCTCCGGCGGCTTCGCGCGCGCCATGACCGAGACGCTCCAGCGCCCGGAGAGCGACTTCGTCCAGCTGCTCGACGACGACGTCCGCATCGAGCCGGAGTCGATCCGCCGCTCCGTCGTCTTCGGCCGCTACACCTCCGTCCCGACCATCGTCGGCGCCCACATGTTCGATCTGCTCGACCGCCCCAAACTGCACGCGTGGGCCGAGGTCGTCGACGACGCCCCCTTCATGTGGCGGGCGCTGTACCAGGAGCGCCTCCCCCACGACTTCAGCGTCGCGAACCTTCGCCAGAGCCCCATCCTGCACATGCGGCTCGACGCCGACTACAACGGCTGGTGGATGTGCCTCATCCCCACGAGCATCCTCCGCGAGATCGGCTTGTCCCTCCCCGCCTTCATCAAGTGGGACGACGCGGAGTTCTGCCTCCGAGCGCGGGATGCCGGGTACCCGACCGTGTCGATGCCCGGTGTGGCACTGTGGCACGTCTCGTGGGTCGGCAAGGACGACTCGATCGACTGGCAGGCCTACTTCCACGCGCGGAACCGCATCGTGTCCGCTCTCCTGCACTCGCACTCCCCCCAGGGCGGAACGCTCATCCGGCACAGCCGACGCCTCGACCTGAAGCACCTCATGATGATGCAGTACTACCCCGTGGAGCTGCGGCACCGGGCCCTGCGCGACGTGCTCTCCGGTCCGGCGCACATGCGACGCGGCCTCGCGACCGCGATGCCCGAAGCCCGCGCCATCGCGAAGAAGCACCCCGAGACGGTGGTCCACAAGGATTCGGGGGTGCCGCTGCGCTCGCGCCGGGGACGCCAGGTCTTCAAGCGGTTGAAGCAGCACGAGTTCGACAGCCCCACCGGCCTGCGCCTGCGCATTTTCACCATCCGCACGCTGCTGTCGCACTGGTTCCACACCCCGCACCCCGAGAACCTGGCCCAGCCCGAGGTCGAGTTCGGCAAGAACGACGCGCACTGGTGGCGCGTGCCGCACTTCGACAGCGCCCTCGTCAGCGCCGCCGACGGGTCGGGACAGAACATCTACACCCGCGACCGCGCGCAGTACCGCCGCATGCTGCGAGAGAGCCTGCGCCTGCACCGTCGTCTGCAGCGGGAATGGCCCCGACTGTCCGCCCAGTACCGCCGCGCTCTGCCCGACCTCGTCTCCGAGGCCCGATGGCGCGCCACCTTCGAGGAGCAGTCGTGACCGCGTTCGATCCGGCCACCGCGACCATCGTCGTCGTCACCTACAACCGCACGCACCTGCTGACGCGTCTGCTCGAGAGCGTCGAACGCATGGACCCCGCGCCGGGGCACCTCGTCGTCATCGACAACGCCTCCACCGACGACACGACCGCCGTCGTGGAATCGTTCCGCGATCGACTCCCCACCGAGCTGGTCTACCGCCGCCTCGAGACGAACACCGGAGGCTCCGGCGGGTTCAGCGAGGGAATGAGGGTCGCGTACGAGCTGGGCGCCGAGTGGATCTGGCTCATGGACGACGACGTCGAGGTGGTTTCCGACGGCCTGGCCCGCATGGGCCACTGGACGCCGCGCTTCCGCAGCATCCAGGGTCGGCGCTACGACTACGACGGCAGCGAGTTCTACTGGCAGTACCGCGTGGCCGAATCGATGGCGATCCCGATCCCCTTCGCCCCCGCCGGTTTCGACGACTCGGGCTACAAGCCGATGAACTCCGGCTGTTTCGAGGGCATGTTCATCCACCGCGACATCGTCGCCAAGATCGGCCTTCCCGACCCGCGCTTCTTCATCTACTGGGACGACCAGCTCTACGGGTGGCTCGCCTCGCGCCAGACGCCGTCTGTCATCGTCAACGAGTTCGTGCTGCGCCGCACCCGCGAGATCAAGCAGTGGGACATGGGCATCCGCCACATGAACGCCTCGAGCGACGCCTACCGGTACTACATCATGCGAAATCGCGCGTACCTGCAGAAGTACTACCGCGAGCTCGACGTGTACCGCCCCCTGCCGTTCTCGGCCGGCACGGCGCTGACGTTCGTGAAGGAGCTCATCCGCCTGGTCGTCGTCGAGCGCAAGCTCCGAGGGACGAGCCACCTCTTCCGGGGGCTCCGCGACGGCCGTCGGATCCTCCGCGACGCATCGTGGACTCCGATGCCCCCGCTCGAGCGCGCGCAACCGGTCGCCTAGCGCCCGACTCCGGACGTCCCGCTCAGCCCGTGGCGTAGTCGGTGTTGTAGCGGTCGAGCACCTCGGCGATCGGCGCGTCCAGCTTCAGCTGCCCACCGTCGAGGTAGAGGCCCCGCGTGCAGAAGCGGCGCAGATCCTTCTCGTTGTGACTGACGAAGAAGAGCGTGCGTCCCTCGGAGAGCAGCTCGTCGATCCGGCGGTAGCACTTCTCGCGGAAGGACCGGTCGCCGACGGCGAGCACCTCGTCGACGAGGAGGATCGGCTCGTCGAGCTGCGACACCACGGAGAAGGCCAGCCGCACCTTCATGCCGTTGGACAGGTGCTTGTACGGAGTGTCGACGAAGTCGCCGATCTCGGCGAAGGCGATCATGTCGTCGAAACGGCGCGCGACCTCGGCGCGCGGCATCCCGTGCAGTCCCGCCGTCAGGCGCACGTTCTCGCGCACGGTGAGATCACCGACGAAGCCGCCCGTGATCTCTATGAGCGGGGCGACACCGCCGTCGACCTCGACGCGTCCCTCGTCAGGCAGGAGTACTCCTGCCACGAGCTTGAGCAGCGTCGACTTGCCCTGGCCGTTACGGCCGACCACGCCGATCGACTCCCCCGGCTGCACACGGAACGACACGTCGCGCAAGGCCCAGAACTCGTCCGGGCGGGAACGCCGCGCGGCGCCACCGAACAGGTCTTTGAGGTCGCGGGCACCGCGGCGGTTGCGGCGGAACCGCACGCCCAGGGCTTCCACCTCGATCGCGGGGCCGACCATCACAGCTCCTTCAGCACGGGACGCTCCAGCCGCGGGAACACCCACAGGCCGACCGCCAGGATGCCGAGGCTCACCGCCGCGCCCACGACCACCGTCAGGAGGTCCCACTGGTCGGGGAAGAAGCCCACGCGGTAGAGCGTGAAGATGCCCGCGAGCGGGTTGAACGCGGCGATGTCGGCGAAGACGCCGGGGAGGTTGCCGACGCCGTAGATGATCGGCGAGGCGTAGAAGAGCGCGCGCAGCACGAGCCGCGTGGTGCGCTCGAGGTCACCGAACATCACGCACAATGGCGCGACGATCAAGCCGAGGCCGACCAGGAGAGTGGTCTGCAGCAGCACCGCGAGCGGGAAGGCGAGCAGAGCCCACGACACCTGGACTCCGCCGAAAACGGCGAAGAGCACGAGCACCGGCAGGGAGAAGAGGAACTCGACGCCCTTGCTCACGACGATGCGGTTCACCCAGATCCACCGCGGGATCGACGTGGAGCGCACCAGACGCGCGTCCTTCTTGAACGCCTTGGTGAAGTCGGTGACCGCGGAGTTGAACCACACCCACGGCAGCAGGGCCGTGATGAGGAAGACGATGTACGGGTCCTCGCCCACCGAACGGTGGAAGACCTGGGTGAAGACGAACCAGTAGATCCCGCTCATCACGAGCGGATCGAGCACCGACCACAGGTAGCCCAGGGCACTCGTGGAGTACCGCACGCGCAGGTCGCGCGACGACAGCAGCCACAGCGAGTGGAGGGAGCGCCGCACCGAACCGGGGGCGCCGACGGTGGCGGGGGTCACCGCGGAGTCCTTGGCACGCGCGTCATCCCAGGCTCGGGGGCAGCTGCTCGGCCAACGACGGTGCGAGGGTAGTGGCGTACGCGCGCGAGAGGTGGTTGTCGTCGCGGTACAGGGCGACGTTGCCGACGACGCCGACGCACACGTCGTCGGGGCAGATCCAGGGCGTCAGATCGACGAGCTGAACGCCCGTACGGTCGAGCACCGCTGCCGGATTGTCGTCGGCGAGGGATCCGGCGCGCGGCACAGCGCAGTCGATCGGATCGCTCGACTCGGTCACGCAGCTGTACATGTCGAAGGGGAACCGCGGGTTGTCACGCACCCCGAGGACCTCGATCCCGGCCTCGCCCATGCGGTCGAGGAAGCGGTCGATGCCCGGGCGCACGGCTTCGTCGAGCTCGCCCCAGTCGGACCGGGTCACGACGGTGAGGACGGCATCCGGTCGGATCCGTTCCACGTGCTCGATCGCTGCCTCACGCCACTGGTCGCACTGGTCGTCCATTCCCGGCTCGTCCAGTCCCATCGAGCACCCGCCCTTGGCGAGCATGACCACTCCCCACCCGTTCTCCTCGGCAACCGGAAGGAGCGCAGCCGTCATCTGCTGCGAGTGGGAGTCGCCGACGACGACGATGGTCCGCGCGGCCCGCGCGGTGTGCGGGGTCTCCCAGCACGAGACGTTCAGGATGCCGTTCTCCGGCACGCGGTCACCCGAGCAGGGGCGGTCGAGTTGCATCCACTCGTCCTCGAGCGCCGTCGCCAGCGGGAGCATCGCGGCATCCGCGGGCGGCTCGGGGAGGGTGGGGTCGCGCAGGACCGCGGCTCCCGGGTTGGTGATGGAGGCACGCGCGGCGATGGCGCGCGCCTCGACCTCGCTCGAGACCTGCCATGCCGTCACGGGCACCACCACGACAGCCGTCGCCGCGACGAGCACCGCGACGGGGACGAGCCGCGAGGGATCCCCCTTCCGCCACGCGCGGACCGGGGCGTCCACGACGGCTGTCAGTGCGCGGGCGAGGGCGAGGGACAGCACGATGATGAGCGTTCCGCCGATGAAACCCGCGCCGTCGGCGCCGGTGACGACGAGGAAGGTGATGAGGATCGGCCAGTGCACGAGGTAGAGGGCGTACGCGTCGCGGCCCAGGAGGCGCATCGGACGGGATGCCAGCAACCGCGCGGGTCCGCGCGCCTCGTCGCCGCTGCCCGATACGACCACGGCCGCCGCGCAGAGCACCGGCCACAGCGCGAGGTACCCGGGGAACCCACCCTGCACGTCCAGCACCAGGCCGAGCACGAGCAATCCCGCCAACCCCGCCCAGCCGAGCAGGACGCGCAGGCGAGGGCGCAGGCGCAGGTGCGGGAGTGCGATGACCAGGAGGGAGCCCGCCGCGAACTCCCAGAGGCGCGCCCCGGTGTCGAAGTATGCGATCTGCTGAGCCGACGCCGTCCGCACGATCGAGTAGCACAGCGACAGGGCGAACACCGCGGCGAAGACGACGCCCACGACGCGATCGGGAGACAGCCCGAAGCGGCGGACGACGACCTGGCACGCGGCCAGGAGCACGACCCACAGCACGAACGCCTGTCCTTGCACCGACATCGACCAGAAGTGCTGCAGCGGGCTCGGGGTCTCGACCCGCGCGTAGTAGTCGACGGAGTCCGCCGCCAGCACCCAGTTCTGCACGTACAGGAGCGACGCCCACGTCTGCTCCCACGTCGTGCGCCAGGTCGATGCGGGGAAGAAGGTCCAGACGAGGGCGAGCACGCCGACGATCGTGACCGCGGCGGCGGGGAGCAGCCGCCGGAAGATGCCGATCAGGTGCGGGACGGGCCGGATCGGGGTGGGTCCGTCCATACGTCGCAGGAAGCCCCTGGTCAGGAAGAACGCCGAGAGCATGAGGAAGACGTCGACGCCGCCCGAGACCCGGCCGACCCACACGTGGTACGAAACGACCAGGAGGATGGCCACCGCGCGCAGTCCGTCGATGTCGGGACGGTACGCCCACCGTCCCTCGTCGGCCCGTCCGGCGAGCGCCGGGCGGTGCACGGAAGCGTCTGTCACACGCACGGGGGCATCACGCGAGCTGGTTGTTCCACATCGAGAGGGCGGAACCGATGGCCATGTGCATGTCGAGGTACTGGTAGGTGCCCAGGCGTCCGCCGAAGTGGACGTCTCGTTCGCCCTTGGCCAGCTCCCGGTACGCGAGCAGACCGGTGCGGTCGTCGGCGGTGTTGACGGGGTAGTACGGCTCGTCCGCACGGGTGGCGAAGCGCGAGTACTCCCGCACCACGACGGTCTTGTCAGTGGGGTAGCGATCGGCGCGTTCGGGGTGGAAGTGCTTGAACTCGTGGATACGCGTGTACGGCACGTCTGCGTCGGCGTAGTTCATCACGCTCGTGCCCTGGAAGTCGCCGATCGGCAGCACCTCCTGCTCGAAATCGAGGGTCCGCCACGACAGCTCCCCCTCGGCGTAGTCGAAGTACCGATCCACCGGTCCGGTGTAGACGACGGGGACCTGCCCCACCGTGGCCTTCTTGTTCAGCGGCTGCGTCTCATCGAAATAGTCGGTGGACAGCTTCACCTCGATGTTCGGGTGATCCGCCATCCGCTCCAACCACGCGGTGTACCCGTCGACGGGCAGACCCTCCCACGTGTCGTTGAAGTACCGGTTGTCGTACGTGTACCGCACGGGCAGGCGCGAGATGACCTCGGCCGGCAGATCCTTCGGATCCGTCTGCCACTGCTTCGCCGTGTAATCACGGATGAACGCCTCATACAGGGGCCGGCCGATCAACGCGATGCCCTTCTCCTCGAGGTTCGCGGCATCCTTCGCATCGAACTCCCCCGCCAGCTCGTGCACGAGCGCCTTCGCCTGGTCGGGGGTGTACGCAGCCTGGAAGAACTGGTTGATCGTGCCCAGGTTGATCGGCAGCGGGAACACCACACCCTTGTGGGTCGTGTACACCCGGTGCACGTAGTTCGTGAACTGCGTGAAGCGGTTGACGTACTCCCACACCGTCGGATTCGACGTGTGGAACAGGTGCGCACCGTAGCGGTGCACCTCGATGCCCGTCTCGGGCTCGTCCTCGGAATAGGCGTTGCCACCGATGTGATGACGGCGGTCGATGACGGTGACGCGGCGACCGGCGGCAGCCGCCCGCTCCGCGATCGTGAGACCGAAGAAGCCCGAACCGACTACCAGAAGATCCATGTACGCGAACAACTCTCGTCTCGGGGAAGAACGCCGTCCATCCTACCCGGGGGCTTCCTGAGGCCTCGCACGGAACGCCTCAGCGGGCGCGCAGAGAGGGTCGGATACGATGGCGTGTCGAAAACGGAACTGACGGAGACGGATCGTATGGGTGACTGGATCAGCGCCGTTCCGTCGTACCTCGCCGTCGTCCTGGTCCTGATCCTCCCCGGTATCGCGGTCGTCGCGGCCGGCTGGGGGGTGCGAAACCCGCAGCGCCTCCTGCTGGCGCCCGCGATCTCGGCGACGCTGGCCGCCGCCTCCGCCACGATCGCGCCGTTCGTCGGCCTGCGCTGGAACCTTCTGCCGCTCGCGCTGCTCACCCTCGTCGTGGTGGGCATCGCTCTGCTCCTGCGCCGCGGCACGGGAGCGGACCCGGCGCCGACCGGGCGCCGGACGATGCTCACCGCCGCTCTCGCTCTCGCGGCCACGGCGGGGGTGACGACGGTGATGTTCGCCCGGGCGTTCGGCTCTCCCGACAACATCGCCCAGCGCTTCGACAACATCGTCCACCTGAACGCGATCGCCCTCGCGGTCCAGAACGGCGACGCGTCGGGGTTCCAGATCGGCGCGACCTCCGACATCGACTTCTACCCGAACGGGTGGCACGCCCTCACCACGCTCGCGGTGGAACTCACCGGGTCTTCGATCCCCGTCGCGGTCAACGGCGCGAACCTCGCGATCGTCTCGCTGCTGTGGCCGGCGTCGATCATGGCTCTGGTGGGCGCTCTGTTCGCGCAGCGTCGGACCGCCTACATCACGGCCGCGGCCCTCTCGACGGGCTTCGGGGCTTTCCCCGCCCTGTTCTTCAACTGGGGCGTGCTGTATCCCAACCTCGTCGGCTACGCGATGGTCCCCGCCGCCCTGTCGACGGTGGCCACCGCTCTCGACGACCGCGGTCCGCGCGCGTTGACGCGCGCCCTCCTGCTCGTGGCCCTGCTCAGCGGCGGCGTGTTCCTCGGGCACCCGAACGCGTTCCTCTCGCTGCTCGCCTTCGCCGCCGCCCTCGTCATCGTGGTGCTCGGCATCCGGGCGGTCGGCGCGCGCACGCGCGCGTCCGTGGTCGCGGTCGGTGTCGCGGTCGTCGGCTTCGCCGTCGTGATGCTCGTGGTGTGGTCGATCTTCCGCACGGGTGCCGAGCACTCCGGGTGGCTCCCCTGGCAGGAGCTCGCGCAGGCGCTGGGTGAGGGACTCTTCGTCTCGCCCCGCGGGTTCACCCCGACGATCGTCGCGGTGCTCCTGCTCGCGGCGGGAGTGGTCGCCGTCGTGCGGCGCCCGCGGTGGCTGCCCGTGCTCGCGATGTTCGGCGTCGCGGTGCTCCTGTTCGTCGTGGCGTCGGGTCTGCGCATCGACCACCCGGTCCGTCAGTGGCTCACCAACCCCTGGTACAACGACTCGAACCGCCTCGCCGCTCTCCTGCCGCTCGTCGCGATCCCGCTGGCGACCCTCGGGGCTCTGGCGATCGTCGACGCCGCACGGCGCGTGGCCGCCCGGTGGTCGCTCCCGCGGGCGGCGCGCCTGACCGCCGCGGCCCTGGCGGTCATCGCCGTGTTCAGCGTGGTCATCGGTCCGAACATCCGCATCGCCCTCGCGCAGGTGCACGAGGCGTACGCCTACACCGACGACGCACTCATCCTCTCCAGCGACGAGCACGCCCTCCTGGAGCGCCTCGACGACGAGACCCCCGACGACGCGCTCATCATCGGCAGCCCGCGCACGGGAACGTCCCTGGCGCTCGCGCTCGCCGATCGCGAGGTCACGCAGCGGCACGTCTTCGGTTCCCCCTCTCCCGACCTCGTGTACCTCAACACCCACCTGCGCGACATCGACAGCGACCCCGTCGTGTGCTCCACCGTCGACGAGCTCGGAATCGACTACGTCCTCGACTTCGGTCGACGCGACGTCATCGACGACCCGTCGGGAGCCACGGCGTACGACGGCATCCAGGACCTGACCCCCTCCGCGCACCTCGTCCTGGTCGACTCCCAGGGCCCCGAGGCGCGCCTGTTCCGTATCGAGGGGTGCTGACGATGGCGCGCGGAGAGACCGTCGCGGTCGCCTACGACTGCCTGTTCCCGCACTCCACCGGGGGCGGCGAGAGGCAGTACCGCGCGTTCGCCGACGCGTTCGCGGAGCTCGGCCTCGAGGTGGACTACCTCACCGCCGTGCAGTGGGAGGGGCCGGCGCCCACGGACGAGCGATTCCGCGTGATCCCGGTGTGCGGGCGCCTCTCGCTCTACTCCGCCGACGGGGTGCGACGCATCCCGGCGGCCCTGCGCTACGCCGCGGGCCTGTTCACCGCCCTCGTCCGACGCCGGCGCCGTTACGCCGCCGTGGTCGTCAGCGGGCTGCCCGTCTTCAACGTCTTCGCAGCCCGGCTGGCGCTGCTCGGGTCGGGCACCCGCCTCGCCGTGGACTACCTCGAGGTGTGGCACCGACGACAGTGGGTCGAGTATTCCGGTCTCGTCACGGGGACCATCGCGTGGATCCTGCAACGCGCGGCGATCGCCATCACGCCCCTCGCCACGTGCCACTCGCAGCTGAGCGCGACGCGCCTGCGACGCGAGGGTCTGCGTCGCGCGCCGATCGTCAGCCCCGGACTGATCGACGCCGCCGTCGACGTGGCCGCTCCCGGCCCCGCCGCGACTCCGCCCTACGTCCTCTACGCGGGGCGCCACATCCCTGACAAGCGCGTCGACACGCTGCCCGCGGCCGTCGCGGCCGCTCGGGAGGCGATCCCCGACCTGCGGCTGGTGATCCTCGGGGCCGGCCCCAGCGGCGACGCCATCCGCGCCGAGGTCCGCCGAGTGGGCGGCGAGGAGTGGACCGCGTTCCCCGGATTCGTCTCGGATGCCGAGCTCGACACGCTCCTGCACGGCGCCCTGTGCCTGGCGAACCCGTCGCGGCGCGAGGGCTACGGCCTCGTCGTCGTGGAAGCGAACGCCCACGGCACCCCCGTCGTCCTGGTCGCGGACGAGGGCAATGCGGCCACCGAGCTCATCGACGCGCACGTGAACGGCGTCGTCGCTCCCTCTGCCTCCGCCACCGATCTCTCCCGGGCCATCCGGGCCGTCGCCGACGGGGGTGACGACCTCCGCCGCACCGCGCGCGCCTGGTACGACACCGCCGTCCGCACTCGCACCATCCGCCGCACCGTGGAGGGCATCGCGTCGGCACTGACGCTGCCGACCCGCTCCTCGGTGAAGACGAAAGAAGACACCCCGTGACCACTCCCGCCCCGACCGACGACGTCGAGCTGACGATCCTCATGCCCTGCCTCAACGAGGCGGAGACACTCGAGGTCTGCATCCGCAAGGCGCAGGGCTTCCTGTTGCGCACCGGCATCCGGGGTGAGGTGCTCATCTCCGACAACGGCAGCACCGACGGCTCTCAGGCGATCGCCGAGCGCCTCGGCGCGCGAGTCTCTCACGCTCCCCGTCGGGGCTACGGTGCCGCGCTGATCAACGGCATCGAGACGGCTCGTGGGCGGTTCGTGATCATGGCGGATGCCGATGACAGCTACGACTTCGAGAACCTCGAGCCGTTCGTCGAGCGCCTGCGCGCCGGCGCCGACCTCGTCATGGGCAACCGCTTCCGGGGTGGGATCGAGCCGGGCGCCATGCCGCCCCTGCACAAATACCTCGGCAATCCCGTGCTGTCGTTCATCGGGGAATTGTTCTTCCGTCCCGGCATCCGCGACTTCCACTGCGGCCTGCGCGGCTTCAATCGCGCCCGCATCCGTGACCTCGACCTGCAGACGACCGGTATGGAGTTCGCCTCCGAGATGGTCGTTCGCGCGTCGCTCGCGCGGTATCGCATCGAAGAGGTGCCGACGACGCTGAAGAAGGACGGACGCTCGCGTCCGCCGCACCTGCGCAGCTGGCACGACGGCTGGCGCCACCTCCGCTTCCTCCTGTTGTTCGCGCCCCGCTGGTTGTTCGTCTACCCCGGCCTCGTCGCTTTCTTCCTGGGGGCGATCGCGGTGGGCGTGCTGTCGTTCGGGGGCATCGAGATCGCCGGCGTCGGTTTCGACGTGACGACCATGGTCTATGCCAGCGCGCTGTGCGTGATCGGATTCCAGTCCCTGCTGTTCTTCTGGCTCACCAAGCTCTACGCCACGCAGGAGGGGTTCCTGCCGACCAGCGAGCGGTACCGGCGGATCGTGGCGAAGTGGTCCGCGGAGCGGGGTCTGCTGATCGGCGTGGGCCTCTTCCTCCTCGGCATCGTCATCGGCATCGTGCAGGTGACGCTGTGGGGCAGCCTCGACTTCGGCACGCAGAACGCCGCGCAAGCCGTGCGGATCGCCGTGCCCAGCGCCCTGACGATCATCCTCGGCTTCCAGACCGTGATGATGAGCTTCTTCTCGGGCGTGCTGACCACGCCGCGGCGCGAGCAGCGCCCCGAAGCCGTCATCGAGAGCTGATGGCCGCGCGTCGCATCCTCGTCGACCTGCTGGGGTTCACCGGCGGGCGCGGCGGAACCGAGACCTACGCGCGAGAACTCCTCCCGCGCCTGGCCGAGCGGATGCCGCGAGCGCACTTCGCCGCGATCACCGGGCGGGCGGGCAGCGGCCGTGTCGCCTCGTTCTTCCCCGGGCAGGTGCGCATCGTCCCCTGGGTCGGAGCCGACCCGGCCACCTGGGCGCTCGGGGCCGTCGCCGCGACCGAGGCCCTCGCCCGTCGGCACCGCGCCGACCTCGTCTGGGCGCCGGCGAACTTCGGACCGGTCTTCCGCGGCCTCCCCCGCGTGGTCACCGTGCACGATGCGATCTACGACGAGGTCCCGGGCTCTCTGGCCGAGCGGGCGCAGCGGGGCATCACCTCCCTCCTGATGCGGCGGTCCGCCCGCACCGCCGACCGCGTCCTGACGGTGTCGCACGCGGCGGCCGACAGCATCCGCACCCACCTGGGCCTCCCCGCCGAGCGCCTCACGGTGGTGCACAACGGCAGCTCGACCCCCCAGCCGCAGTCCGATCCCGCGAGCGTTCTCGCCGCGCTCCGGCTTCCGCCCGGTCGGCAAGTTCTCCTGAGCGTCGGCAACCGGATGCCGCACAAGAACTTCCCCGGTCTGCTCGAGGCCGTGGCATCCCTTCCGCCCGCCGACCGGCCGGTCACGGTCATCGCGGGGAGCCGACTGCCCGACCCGCTCGCCGCGGACGTCGAGCGCCTGGGACTGGAACGCGACGTCGTCCTCCCGGGCTGGGTCAGCGACGCCCAGCTCGAGGCCCTGTTCCAGATCGCCGACCTCTACGCCTGCCCGTCCCTCGTCGAGGGCTTCGGCTTGCCTGTCGTCGACGCGCTGCGCCGGTCGGTTCCGGTGCTCGCGAACGATGTCCCGGTCCTGCGCGAGGTGGGCGGCGACGCTGCCCGGTACTCCGACGCGACGGATGCCCTCGCCTTCGGGGCCGCGATCCGCGCAGCGCTGATCGCCCCGCCGGATGCCGCGACCCGCGCTGCCGCGCAGCGGTGGGCATCGCGCTTCACGTGGGACGACGCCGCCGACCGCACCGCGGAGGTTCTGGACCGCGCCCTCGGAGCCCGTCGATGACCGACTCCGCCGGGCCGGCGCCGCTGCGCGGGCGTCTCGTGGGATTCATGGTGGTCCCCGCGATCGCCGCGATCTCCCCGCTGTTGGTGCTTCCGCTCATCTCGCGACTCGCGGGCGACGGCGGGTGGGCGAGCGCGATCGCCGGCGAGGCCATCGGCACGTTCGCGGCGATCGCGATCGGCTACGGATGGACGGCTGTCGGTCCCGCCCTCGTCTCCATCGCCGCCGACGACGATCGCCGCGCGCGCTTGTACCGCGACTCGATCGTGGTGCGAGCCCTGCTCGCGGTGGTTCTGCTCCCGGTCCTCGTCGTGGTGTGTTGGCTGGTCGCGCATCCCGGGTCCGAGCTGCTGACCGTGCTCATGGGCGTACAGGGAGCGCTGATCGCGCTCACGTTCACGTGGTACTGCGCCGGGGTCGGCGACCCGCGCACGATCATCGCCTACGACGCGGTCCCCCGTGTCGTCGCGACGGCTCTCGCAGCGGGCGCGATCCTGCTCACCGGGATCGTCGAGCTCTACCCCGTCGCCGGCATCCTCGTCACCCTGATCGGGACGACGCTGTTCAGCGTGCGGCTGCTCCGCCGGCATCCGGGTCCGTGGCCGCCGGTGCGGGAGATCCCGGGGCTGCTGCGCGTGGGGCTGCCGGTCGCGGTGAACGACGCCGCGCTGAGCGCCTACTCGAGTGTTCCCGCTCCCCTCGTGAACGTCACGGCCCTTCCCTCCGCGGCCGCGGGCTACGCCTCGGCCGACAAGATGTTCAAGCTCGGCAGCGTGCTGCCGTTCACCCTCGCGAGCGCCTTCCAGAGCTGGGTGAGCGAGGGAGACGCCGTCGACCGCCGGAGGCGCCTTCGCGTCGCCCTGGCCACGCACGGCGCCTTCGGCCTCCTCGGCGCCCTCGTGCTCACGACGCTCGGTCCGTGGGTCAGCCTTGTCATGTTCGGCGAGTCCGCCGCCGCCGGCATCGACCTCCTCGCCGCGATGGGACTCGTCTTCGCGTTCCTGTCGATCCGCACCTCGATGACGCGTCACGTGCTCTTCCCCGCGGGCAAGGCCCGCCTGGTCATGCGCGCTACGCTCGTTGCGACGGCGATCGGCGTCCCGGCCATGATCGCGTTGGCCATCGCGATCGGCCCCCTCGGCGCAGCCCTCGGCTACGCCCTGACCGAAGGCCTCGCCACCCTCCTGCTGTGGCGACCGTGTGCCCTCGCGATGCGCGACATCGCGTCCCCACCGGCCCGAGAAGAACAGGACCGCACCGTATGACTTCCTCTCCCCCCGACGCCGCTGCGCGCATCGGTGCCGTCGTGCTCACCTGGCGCGACCGCGTCCAGACCGTGGAGTGCGTGACAGGGCTCCTCGCGTCACCGGCCATCACCCGAGTCGTCGTCGTCGACAACGAGGCCGACGGCACGATCCGGGATGCCTTCGCGCCCGACGACCGCATCGAGTTCGTCGAGTTGAGCGCCAACACCGGCTTCGCGGTCGGGGTGAATGCGGGAATGAAGGTGTTGCTCGCCGACGACGGGATCGATCTCCTGCTCGTCATGAACAACGACGCGACCCTGCCCGCGGACGATATCGAGCGGCTGCGTGCGCGTCTGACCGGCGACGCCTCCCTGGGCGTCGTGGGCCCCCGCATCGTCACCCCCGACGGTCAGCGCTTCTCGGCCGGCGGGGTCGTGAACCGCCTCACCTGGGGCATCCGGCAGCCGCGACCGGAGGAGCAGCCCGACTTCCTCACCTGGGCGTGCGTCCTGGTGCGACGCTCGACGCTCGAGAAGGCGGGCCTGCTGGACGAGCGCTTCTTCATGTACTGGGAAGACGTCGAGTACGGCTTCCGCCTCCGCGCCGAGGGCATCGGGTTCGCCGAGGTCCCCGACGCGGTGCTCACGCACGCCGTGTCCTCATCGCACTCGCGCGCGGGCTCGCGCATCCTCGCTTACTCCAGCCAGGCGTTCCGCCACTTCCTGGCGCTGCACGGCGGAGCCACCACGATCACGGGGCTCGCCCGCCTGAGCGCGAAGGTGCTGCTGACCCTCGCCCGCGGCGATCGCCGCGGAGCGGCCTACGTCCGCGCCGGCTGGCGCCTCGGCTCCCCCGCCCCCGATCCGGCCTACCCGGCCGTCAACGCTCTGCCCTGATCCGAGAGGACGCTCCATGACCATCGGTTTCGTCGTGACGACGCTGGGACGACTCGACCCCCTCCGCGCCCTCCTCTCCCCCCTCGAGGACCAGCTCCGCAGCGGAGACCACGTCGTGCTCGTGGCGCAGGGGGCGCAGGACGACGTGGCCGCCCTCGCAGCCGAGTTCTCAGCGCGCGGTGTCCCGGTCACCGCGACCACCTCCGCGCGAGGGGCCTCGCTCGGCCGCAACACCGGTGTGGCCGCCTTGCCGTCCGGCGATGCGGTCGTGACGTTCCCGAACGACAACACGACCTATCCCGCCGGCACCGTCGCGGCCCTGCACGCGGCCGTCGACGACCCCAGGTTCCTCGCCGGAGGCTTCACCTCGTGGGACGAGCGCGGTCCCAAGACCACGCTTCCCACGGCGGGCACACCCTTGGACAAGTACAACGTGTGGTCGATCATCGAGATGGGCATCCTCCTGCGCCGCTCGCTCTTCGACGCGGTGGGGGGCTTCGACGAGGCCATGGGGCCGGGGTCCGCCTCGCCGTGGCAAGTGGCCGAGGGCACGGACCTGCTGCTGCGCGCGATGGCGCACGAACCCCGCCTGGTCGAGGAGTTCCGGTGGCTTCCCTCCGACGTCCACGTCGACGGGATCTCCACGGGCTTCGGCCTCAGCGCGGCGGAACGCCGTCGCAAGCTGCGCGCCTACGGCCGCGGGACGGGGCGCGCGTTCGCGATCCACGGCTATCCCCTGTGGTGGCGCCTCGCGTTCACCGCTGCGGGTCTGCTCTACGGCGTCCGCAATCCGCGTCCGATCACGGTGGGCGACGGCTGGCCGATGTTCGTCGGTCGGCTCGAGGGCACGCTCGGCCGGACCTTCGGTCAGGCACGGATGGTCTCCGCCACCCGCTGAGCGCCCGAGACCCCGCTGTTACGCTGAGGACGTGTCATCCAGAGTTCTCATCACCGGCGGCGCCGGCTTCATCGGGTCCCACCTCTCCGAGCGACTCCTCGCCGAGGGCAACGAGGTGATCTGCGTCGACAACTTCTTCACGGGGTCACGCCGCAACGTCGAGCACCTGTTCGACAACCCGCGATTCGAGCTCATCCGGCACGACGTCACCTTCCCGCTGTACGTGGAGGTCGACCAGATCTACAACCTCGCGTGCCCCGCCTCGCCCGTGCACTACCAGCACGACCCGGTCCAGACCACGAAGACCAGCGTGGTGGGCGCCATCAACATGCTCGGTCTCGCCAAGCGCCTGCGCGTGCCGATCCTGCAGGCCTCCACCTCCGAGGTCTACGGCGATCCGGCTGTGCACCCGCAGACCGAGGACTACTGGGGCAACGTGAACCCCATCGGCACCCGCTCCTGCTACGACGAAGGCAAGCGCGCGGCGGAGACGCTCTTCTTCGACTACCGCCGCCAGCACGACCTGTCGATCAAGGTCATCCGGATCTTCAACACGTACGGTCCGCGCATGCACCCGAACGACGGCCGCGTGGTGTCCAACTTCATCGTGCAGGCCCTCCGCGGCGAGGCGATCACCATCTACGGCGATGGCTCGCAGACCCGGTCGTTCTGCTTCGTCGACGATCTCGTCGACGGCATGATCCGCCTGATGAACACCGATCACGAGGTCACCGGACCGATCAACGTCGGCAACCCCGGCGAATTCACCATGCTCGAGCTGGCGAACGCCGTCCTCGAGATCACCGGCAGCGACTCGACGATCGAGCACCGTCCCCTCCCGCAGGACGACCCGAAGCAGCGCCAGCCCAACATCGACCTGGCCCGCCGCGACCTGGGCTGGGAGCCCACGATCGCCCTGCGGGCCGGCCTCGAGCGCACGATCGAGTACTTCCGCTCGGTCCTGCCCGCCTGACACCGTGGCTCACGTTCTCGTCACCGGCGGCGCGGGGTTCATCGGGAGCCGTCTGAGCGCGCGGCTCGTGGCGGAGGGGCACCGCGTGCGCGTCCTGGACGCGCTCATCACGCAGGTGCACGGGCCGGACCCGGATGCCACGTCGCCGCTGCTGCGCGCGGTCGCGGGCGTGGGCGAGCTCCACCGCGGGACCGTCACCTCGACCGACGACCTCCGCGCGGCCCTCGAGGGCATCGACACGGTCGTCCACCTGGCCGCCGAGACCGGCACCGGCCAGTCGATGTACGAGATCGATCGCTACGTCGAGGCGAACATCGGCGGCACGGCCAAGCTCATGGACCTGCTGACCAACGAGCCCCACACGGTACGACGTGTCGTGGTGGCATCCTCCCGCTCGATCTACGGCGAGGGGGCCTACCGCACCGTCGCAGGCGCGGTGGTGTACCCGCCGCACCGGACGGATGCCGCGATGGCGCGCGGCGACTTCGCCGTCCGCGGTGACGACGGGGAGGAACTCCAGGTCATCCCCACGTCGGAAGACGCGGCGCTGCACCCCTCGTCGGTGTACGGCATCACGAAGCAGGTGCAGGAGTCGCTCGTGATGACGGTGGCTCCCACGATCGGCGTCGAGGCCGTCTCGCTGCGATACCAGAACGTCTATGGTCCCGGTCAGTCGCTGACCAACCCGTACACCGGCATCCTGTCGATCTTCTCGACGCTCATCCGCCAGGGCAAAGGAATCGACGTGTTCGAAGACGGCTTGGAAAGCCGCGACTTCGTCTACATCGACGACGTCGTCGAGGCGACGTACCTCGCCGCCACCTCCCCCGCCGCCGCGGGGGGTGTGTTCAACATCGGCTCGGGTACGGCCACGACCGTCCTCGAGGTCGTCGCCGCGCTGTCGGACGCTTTCGGCGTCGAGGTCGAGACCTCCCTCACCGGCCGGTACCGCCTCGGCGACATCCGCCACAACGTCGCCGACACGCGACGCGTGACCTCGGTGCTGGGATTCCAGCCGACCGTCTCGTTCGCCGAGGGCGTGCGGCGCTTCGTCGAGTGGGTCGCCGACGAGCCCCTCGCCGCCGGCGACTACGAGCGCTCCCTCGACGAGATGGCGGCCCGGCGGCTCTTGAAGTAGCCGCCGCCCGCCGCCCCGAGCGGCCCGCGAACCGGGCACGCACAGCGGAATATGACACCATGGGGACGTGAAGGGCATCATTCTCGCCGGTGGATCGGGCACGCGTCTGCATCCGATCACGCTGGGCGTCTCGAAGCAGCTGATTCCGGTCTACGACAAGCCGATGGTGTATTACCCGCTGTCGACGCTCATGCTCGCGGGCATCCGCGACGTGCTCATCATCACGACCCCCCACGACGCGCCCTTCTTCGAGCGCCTCCTGGGTGACGGATCGCAATTCGGCATCCGTCTCTCGTTCGCCCAGCAACCGTCCCCCGACGGCCTGGCCCAGGCCTTCACCATCGGCGCGGACTTCATCGGCGACGACAAGGTCGCCCTCGTCCTGGGCGACAACCTGCTGTACGGACCGGGCCTCGGCACGCAGCTCAAGCGGTTCACCGACGTCGACGGCAGCGCCGTGTTCGCCTACTGGGTCGCCGAGCCGTCCGCGTACGGCGTCGTCGAGTTCGACGCCGACGGCCGCGCCGTCTCCCTCGAGGAGAAGCCCACCCATCCGCAGAGCAACTACGCCGTCCCCGGGCTCTACTTCTACGACAACGACGTCGTCGAGATCGCCCGGAACCTCGAGCCGTCCGCTCGCGGCGAGTACGAGATCACCGATATCAACCGCGCCTACCTCGAGGCCGGCAAGCTGCAGGTCGAGGTCCTCCCGCGCGGGACCGCCTGGCTCGACACGGGCACGTTCGACCAGATGACCGACGCGGCCGACTACGTCCGCACGATCGAGCGCCGCACGGGCCTGCGCATCGGCGTCCCCGAGGAGGTGGCGTGGCGTCAGGGCTTCCTCTCCGACGAGGCACTGCGTGAGCGCGCGACGACGCTGGTGAAGTCGGGCTACGGCGCCTACCTGCTCGAGATCCTGGAAAGGGGCCACTGATGGCACGACTTCTCGTCACCGGAGGCGCCGGTTTCATCGGTTCCAACTTCGTGCACCACGTCGTGGCACACACCGACCACAGCGTGACCGTGCTCGACAAGCTCACCTACGCGGGCAACCGCGCGTCGCTGGACGGTCTCCCCGAGGACCGGGTGCGCCTGGTCGTGGGCGACATCGCGGATGCCGCGGTCGTCGACCCCCTCGTCGCCGAGGCCGACGCCGTCGTGCACTACGCCGCCGAGTCGCACAACGACAACTCCCTCCACGACCCGCGGCCGTTTCTCGACACCAACATCATCGGCACGTACACGCTGCTGGAGGCGGCGCGTCGCCACGACGTGCGGTTCCACCACATCTCGACCGACGAGGTGTACGGCGACCTCGAGCTCGACGATCCGGCGCGCTTCACCGAGAGCACGCCCTACAACCCCTCGTCGCCGTACTCGTCGACCAAGGCGGGATCCGACCTCCTGGTGCGGGCGTGGGTCCGTTCGTTCGGCGTGCGCGCCACCATCAGCAACTGCTCGAACAACTACGGCCCCTACCAGCACGTCGAGAAGTTCATCCCGCGTCAGATCACGAACGTGCTCCGCGGCATCCGTCCCAAGCTCTACGGCACGGGCGAGAACGTGCGCGACTGGATCCACGCCGACGACCACTCCTCCGCGGTGCTCACGATCCTCGACAAGGGCGAGATCGGGCAGACCTACCTCATCGGCGCCGACGGAGAGAAAGACAACAAGACCGTCGTCGAGTTGATCCTGCAGCTCACCGGTCAGCCCGCCGACGCCTACGACCTCGTCACCGACCGCCCCGGTCACGACCTGCGCTACGCGATCGACTCGACCAAGCTCCGCACCGAGCTCGGCTGGGCGCCGACCTACGGCGACTTCGCGTCGGGGCTTGCCGCGACCATCGACTGGTACCGCGAGAACGAGGCCTGGTGGGCCCCCGCGAAGGACGGCGTCGAGGCCTTCTACGCCAGCAAGGGACAGTGACCGGCGTGAGCATCGAGTTCGGCAAGGCGCTCCGCGCGCGCGCGACCCCCATTCCCGGGCTGATCCTGATCGATCTGCCCGTGCACGGCGACGCGCGGGGGTGGTTCAAGGAGAACTGGCAGCGCGAGAAGATGGTCGCCGCCGGGGTCGATCTCCCCGACTTCGGTCCGGTGCAGAACAACATCTCGTTCAACGACGCGGTGGGCACCACCCGTGGCATCCACGCCGAGCCCTGGGACAAGTACGTCTCCGTCGCCACGGGCCGTATCTTCGGTGCGTGGGTGGACCTCCGCGAGGGCGACACCTTCGGCGCGGTCTTCACCGCCGAACTCGACCCGTCGACGGCGATCTTCGTGCCGCGCGGCGTCGGCAACTCGTACCAGACGCTCGAGCCCGACACCGCTTACACCTATCTCGTCAACGACCACTGGTCGCCCGACGCGACATACACGTTCCTCAACCTCGCTGACGAGACCGCGGCCATCGCCTGGCCCATCCCCCTGGACTCGGTCGAGATCAGCGCGAAAGACCTCCAGCATCCGCGCCTCGCCGACGTCGTCCCCATGCCCCCGGCGAAGATCCTCGTCACCGGCGCGGGCGGACAGCTCGGCCGGGCGCTGCGCGCGGAGTTCGGCGAGCACCCGTGGATCGAGTACGCCTCTCGCGACGACCTCGACCTGACCTCCCCGGATCTGGATGCCGCCCGCCGCTGGCGCGACTATCGCACGATCGTCAACGCCTCGGCGTACACCAAGGTCGACGCCGCCGAGACGGCCGAGGGCCGTACCGAGGCGTGGGCGGCCAACGTCACCGCGGTCGCCGCGCTCAGCCGCATCGCCACGGCGAACGGCATCACCCTCGTGCACATCTCGAGCGACTACGTCTTCGACGGTGCGAAAGACGGCGCGTACACCGAGGACGACCGGGTGTCCCCCCTGGGCGTCTACGCGCAGACGAAGGCGGCCGGCGACGCGATCGTCTCCGTCGTCCCCCGCCACTACATCGTCCGCACCAGCTGGGTGATCGGCGACGGGCACAACTTCGTCCGCACGATGGTCGACCTCGCCGAAAGGGGCGTCGACCCGCGCGTCGTGACCGACCAGGTGGGCCGTCTCACCCTGGCATCCGACATCGCCGCGAGCATCCGTCGCCTCCTCGAGTCCCGGGCGCCGTATGGCGTCCACAACATCACCAGCGCGGGCGAGCCGGCCAGCTGGTACGACGTCGCACGCGAGGTGTTCGCGCTGACCGGACACGACCCCGACCGCATCACCGGGGTGACCACCGACGAGTACGACGCCGGCTCGACCGGTCCTGTCGCACCGCGCCCGCGCAACAGCGTGCTGGAGACCGCGGCGCTCGACGTCACCTGGCAGCAGCGGCTCGCCGAGTACCTCGCGTCCTCCCGCGGCTGAGGGCCCACCTCCGGCGGCTCCCAGGAACCCGCACGGTAGGATCGGAGGCGATGTCACGCGCAAATGAAGAGGCTACGCTTCGCCTGCAGCGGCTGGCGGCGACCCCGCTCAAGCCGGTCGGCGCCGTCAGCGGTTCCGGAGCGTGGTGGGGAGCGGTCCGCGCGATCTTCTCCCACCGCGAGATGCTGGGCCTCCTCGTCCGCCGTGACCTGAAGGCGCGCTACAAAGACTCCACGCTGGGGTTCTTCTGGTCGCTCATCCGCCCGCTGATCCAGCTGGCCGTCTACTTCGTCGTCATGGGTCAGTTCCTGCAGGCGGCGAAGAGCATCCCCGACTTCGCGGTCTACGTCTTCGCGGGCCTGTCCGCGATCGGTCTGTTCACCGAGATCGTCGTCGGCGGAACCGGCTCGGTGCTCACCAATGCGGGCCTCGTCAAGAAGGTGTACCTCCCCCGTGAGGTGTTCCCCCTCTCGAGCGTGGGCTCGGCCCTGTTCAACTTCGGCATCCAGCTGATCGTGCTGATCGGCGCCACGCTGCTCGTCGCGAAGCCGCCACTGCACCTCCAGCTCGCGTACGCGGTCCCCGCTGTCCTGTTGATCGTCGTGTACGGCACGGCGTTCGCGCTGCTGTTCAGCGCGGTGAACGTCTACCTCCGCGACGTGCAGTACCTCGTCGAGGTGATCACGATGCTGCTCTTCTGGGCGAGTCCGATCGTCTACTCGTGGCAGATGGCCAAGACCCTGATTCCGTCCCAGCTCGTCCTCGACGTGTACACGAACAACCCCCTCACCCTCGCCGTCCTCGGCTTCCAGCGCGCGTTCTGGGTCGCCGGCGACACCGCGGAGTGGCCCGCCGACCTCCTCATGCGCATGGGCATCGCCGGCGCGATCGGCGTCGTGCTGCTGCTCATCTGCCACCGCGTCTTCATCCGCCTGCAGGGCAACTTCGCCCAGGAGCTCTGACCCCATGTCCACGCCCCCCGTCCTGCCCTCGGAGAGTGCCCCGCGCCCCGAGGTCGCCCGCATCCGCGGCGTCTCGAAGAAGTTCACGATCCGCAAGGACTCCTCCATCAAGGAGCGCGTCGTAACGCTCGGCCGCGCCGGACGCCGCCACAAGAAGGAGTTCTGGGCGCTGCGCAACGTCGACCTCGACATCTACGCGGGCGAGACGATCGGCCTGATCGGCCACAACGGCTCCGGCAAGAGCACGCTGCTGAAGGTCATCGGCGGCATCGTCGACCCGACCTCGGGAACCGTCGAAGAACGCGGTCGCCTGGCCGCTCTGCTCGAGTTGGGTGCCGGGTTCCACCCCGACCTCACCGGCCGCGAGAACGTCTTCCTCAACGCCTCCGTGCTCGGCCTCAGCCGAGAAGAGACCGAGGCGCAGTTCGACGACATCGTCGCGTTCGCCTCGATCGGCGACTTCATCGACACCCAGGTGAAGTTCTACTCCTCGGGCATGTACGTGCGCCTCGCCTTCGCGGTCGCCGTGCACACCGACCCCGACGTCCTGCTCGTGGACGAGGTGCTCGCCGTCGGCGACGAAGCGTTCCAGCGCAAGTGCATGGATCGCATCCGCGACTTCCAGAAAGAGGGGCGCACGATCATCCTCGTGACGCACTCCCTCGATCAGGTGGTCGAGCTGTGCGGTCGCGCCGTACTCCTGCACCAGGGTGAGGTCCTCTTCGACGGCGCCCCTTCCACGGCCGTCGCCCGCTTCCGCGACCTGCTCGAGGAGCGCCGGGTCGCCGAGCGCGACGCCGCCGAACCCGGCGTCCCCCGTCCGCAGGGGTCCGTCCGCAGCGTCAGCGCGGTCGTCGCGGGCCGGGCGCCCGGACAACCCCTGCAACCCGGCGACGACCTCGAGGTCCGGCTGACACTCGCCTCCGAGCAGCTGAACGAGTGGGGATGCCGCATCCAGATCGACGACCACATGGGCCACAAGATGTTCGTCACGGGTACCGACTGGCTCAAGACCCCCGTCGACCCGATGAAGGGTGAGACAGAGGTCTCGTTCGTGCTGAAGGACCCGCCGCTCGCCGGCGGCAAGTACTTCGTCAACGCCACCCTCATCGACGGGCACGGCAACGACCTGCACAACATCATGCAGGCCACCTCGTTCAACGTCGAGTTCGACCCCCGCGCCACCGGTTACCTGCGCATCGACGTCGAAGGGTCGACGAGCGGAGCCCGCTGACCCGCTCTCCCGCGCCCCCACGGGCAGGCGGGCGTGACGTTCTCAGACCGTGCCGCGCAGCAGACCACGACCACCGGGCCCTGACCGGATGGGTGGGCCGAGAGCCTCAGCCGCGAGCGGAGAAGGGCGACCCCGCCATGAGGGCGGTGATCGTCGTCGCCTCGCCCCAGATGCCCGGTGAGTCGTACGGACGATCGGGGAAGGCCCCGTACTGCAGCGCGACGTGGAGACCGTTCTCGGCGATGAAGCGCTCGACGCGGCTCGCCAGAGACTCCGGCTCCCCCGATGCCACGTTCACGATCCCGGTGACACCGTCCGCGGTCGCCGCAACGGCGATCTGGCGTCCGAGTTCGGCGACGTCGATGAAGTCGTAGAGCGTTCGACCCGTGGTGAAGGGGAACGAGGTGTCCCCGCGATCGGCCGCTTCGAGGAGCTTGGCGAAGATCGAGCGGTTCCGGCGGTCGTCGCCGAGGATGTAGTAAGCGCGGAGCCAGACGAACTGCGCGCGGTCCCCGATCGTCAGCGTGGCGGAGCGACGGAGAGCGTCTTTGGCGATGCCGTACAGGGTCACGGGGTTCGTCGGGGTCTCGGCCGTCACCGCCCCCTCCCAGTAACCGATCTCGTGCATCGACCCCAGAGCGGCGATACGCGTCACCCCGGCCTCCACGAGCCCCGTGAGGAACCGGTAGTGGTCCGACAGGCGTTCGAGGTGAGAGGGGGCGTTGTGCACGAAGCCGTCCTGCCACGCCAGGTGGATGACCGCCTCGATGCGATCCACCGGAACGACGTCGGAGACGGCGAACGAAGGATCGAGCACGTCGGCTTCGATGACGCGCGCCGCGGGGTCGAGGTCTCCCTCGCGGCGATGCCGCACGATGGCGACGGCCTCGTAGCCCAGCTCGACGACCGCGCGGGTGACATGCCGCCCGACGTATCCCCCTGCACCGGTGATGACGACGATCTTGCTCACGACGACCTCCTGGGCTCTACCGTACGACGCCGATGACGATCAGGGCCGCCGTGACGAGGAGCAGCAGGACGAGGGGGATGAATCGTGTGCGCACGAGCAGCCCGGTGCCTCCGCCGCTCGGAGCCACGGGATCGACGCGCAGGACACGCGCCAGCCATCGTGGCATCCAGTTCTTCAGATCGAGCGCCGGCTTCTCGAACAGCATGTAACTGACGTAGGCGTAGAGGTGCACAGCGACGATCACGACGAGCAGGTACACGAAGGCGCCCGCCCGCTCGGGGAGACCGTACTCGGCGGCGAGGAACATGACCGGCCAGCCTGCGATGTAGATGCCGTACGACAGGTCGGCGTGGCGGTCCCACCGCGAGAGCGCGGTCACGCGCGTGCCGAACCAGATCAATCCGTACGCGAACGCGTACTGCCCGAAGAGGAACCAGCCGCCGCGCCACCAGCACAACGCCGCGATGACGAGCATCGCGATCCCGAGGCGATCGTCGAACGGCACCTTCTCGATGTACAGCTGCACGAGCGTGCCGAAGGCGAACGGGGCTGCGAGCTGCAGCACCTGCGGGTTGGACAGCGTCTGGATGATCGACCCGAGGTCACCGACGTGCAAAGCCTGGAACGTGCTCAGCACGAGGATGCCGCCCGCCACGATGGCCCCGACGATGCGCGCGCGCAGGGCCCCGATGACCCCGAGGACCAAGACACCGAGGTAGCAGGCGAACTCGTACATCAGGGTCCACGCGGAGCCGTTCCACGTGTTGTACCCCACCTGGACGGCGTGGGTGCTCCCTCCGGTCCCGGCGATCGCCCACTGGTTCAGGACGAGGGTGAAGTTGTTCGCCACGTAGTCCCACGGCGAGTTGTCGGGGAACGAGAGGAAGCCCTGGAAGGTGCCCTGGGAGTGGTGCCAGGCGAGGGGGGCGAACAGGAACGCGGTCACCACGAGGATGAGGAACCACGCCGGATAGATGCGCGCGACGCGGTGCCACAGGTAGCGGAAGGGCGACCGCGATCGCATCATGCTCCGCGTGATCAGCATGCCGGAGAGGAAGAAGAACCCCGTGACGGCGACACCGCCGAGCGAGGTCTCGGCTCCCCATTGCGCGCCGATGTCGACGCCGCCGAAGATGCCCGCGATCGGGCCCGCGTGCGAGAAGATCACCATGAAGGCCATCGCCCATCGGAGGAACCCGATGGAGTTGTGACGCGGATCGAACACCTCTCCCAGACTGCGCACTGCGATCACACGCCGAGGGGATAACCGAATTCCTCGGCACCCTCCCACGTCGCGGCCGGGATGTTCGTGTAGATCGGCTCGGCACCGGAGAAGAAGTTGCGGATCGCCGCGAGCACGTCGAGGGTGTCGGTGTCGATCTCGACCGTGAACCCGTTCCAGTGCGCGGTGCACATCTCGTACGCCTGCGAGCGGATCGCGACGGTGACGACGCTCGGATCCTGATCGATCCAGTCGAGGGTGGGATCGACGACCGCGTACCCTCCGCGTGCGGCAGCCTCGAGGATGAGAGCGGCGACCGCACGGATCTGGGCCTGCTCGAGAACGCCCGACCGCAGGAAGCCGTCGACGCTCCACCGGAACATCGGCGAGCGATGATTGACGATGTGCTGGTTGCTCCAGTCGGCGATGTCGCTCTGCGCGATGACGCCGGCGGCGAGCGTCGACCCGCGTCCCGCGTGGTAGACGAACGCTCCCTGGGCGAGCAGGTGCTGGTAGCCGGCGTTGGACGCGCGGGCGGACCAGTCGGACTCTTCCCCGTAGCCGCGGCCGAAGACGGGGTCCATGAGCCCCACGGTGGGGAGCACGGCGACGGGCACGATCATCGCGAACGAGATACCCGCGGGGATCTCGAGCGCCTCGGAGGCGAACTCGGCCGAGAGCGCCTCGCCGATGAGGTCGGCGACCTCGGGCGTCTCGGTGTAGAGCTCGGTTCCGTTGGGGAGAGAGTACGGATCGACGTTCGTCGACCACGCGGTCACAGAGGCCGCGGCGGGCGACGCGGACACCACGTCGAGGAGCACCTTGACGGAGTTCCGCGAGTAGATCACGTCGGAGTTCGAGATGATGACGTAGTCGTAGCCGAGCCGCTGAGCCGTCGCGAGCCCGAGGTTGACGTTGCGCGGGATCCCCTGGTTGCGCGGCGACCGGTAGAAGACGGCGCCGAACTCGGCGGCGAGCTCGGCGAGGTACTCGCTGAAGCCCGGCTCGGGGCTGCAGTCGTCGAGCACCAGCACGTCGAGGTCGAAGCCGTCGTGATCGAGGTGCGCGATGGACTCGAACGTCCGGCGCGCGAAGTCTCGTCCGTTGTAGAAGGTGACGGCGAGCAGAATCCGGGGCGTCGCCGCGGTCACTGCCCCATCATCCTTCGCGCCCGGCGCGCCACGACGTAGAGGGCGTGGTTCTTGCGGAACACATGCTCCATCTTGCGGCGGGGGTCGAGGAGCTGCTTGAGCGAGACGATCTCGATCTGCAGCTTGGCGATCTGCTCCTCACGTTCGAGAAGGCCTCGAGTCAGTTCGATCACACGTCGGTTGGCGACCTCGGCATCCTGCAGCGCACGCTCGAGTGACACCGCGTCAACGGCTTCGGCGGTCAGCTCCGGGTTCTTCCCCATGGCCAACACCTCTCTCTGATTCTCTGGGCACGACCCCGGCGCGGCACAGGGCCGCGACGAAGGGCATGCCGACTCGGTGGCCGGGAACGTTCACGATGGGCCTGCCGAAAAACGGCGGTGGAGGGGAACCGGATCCTTCATCCACATCGTGTCGTAGATTAGCATCCCCCCGTGAGCGCATCCTGGCGCTCGCGCCCGTCGCCCCGCCGCGTCGGCGAGAGTTCACCCGGCGACCGATACGGTGCCCCGCTCGAACTTCTGCGTCACCTTGCCACCGCTCTTGACGGCCTTCGCCACGGGCAGACCGTAGCGTCCGGTCACGCCCCCGGCGGCGTCCCACGCGGCGAAGACCGGCGGCGCGATCGCCAAGGCCCCGGCCGAGGGACGCCAGATGATCGTGCCCCGCTCGAAGGGCAGACGGCAGTACGCACCGAAGCAGGACTCCGCGCGGGTGGGGAGACCGAGCGATCCCGCGGGCCCTCCCGCACTCATCCAGACGTCGCGGTAGGCCCCGTAGACGGGAAGGATGCCGGAAGGCGAGCCGGTGAGGGTTCCCCCCTGGAACGCCTGGTAGCAGGTCACCGGGAGGCAGACCATGGCGGCGGTCGGGGCGCCGAGGCGCCCGTTCTCCGCTCCGGCGGCCTGCCACGGCCCCAGGAACCAGCCCGACACGATCACCGCGCGGGAGCCCGGGGTCCATACGATCACGCCGTTCTGGAACGTCTGCGAACAGCTGCGGCCGTTGCACGTCTCGTCGCTCAGCGGACGGCCCAGCTGCCCCTTCGCCCCGCCCGCGCGGTTCCACACGCTTTGGTACTCTCCCGCCACCGCCACGAGGGCGCCCGAGGGAGCGGTTGTGAGCACACCGGTCTGGAAGGCCTGGCTGCAGATACCGCTCGCACACACGGGCCGCGATCGCGGTCCCCCGAGTCGACCCCCGCCCGCGCCCTGTGCCTGCCAGGCCGTCAGATAGCGTCCGGTCACGGCGACCGCACCGTTCTTCGGGTTCCATCCGATCACGCCGCCCTGGAAGGACTGCGCACAGTTGAGCCCGTTGCACGATTCGGAACCGGTGGGGAGTCCGAGAGAGCCCGTCGGACCTCCGGCGTTCGCCCACAGATCGCGATAGGCCCCGTACACCGCGAGCACGGCCCCCGACGGCGAGCCCGACAGCGTACCTCCGTCGAAGCGCTGGAAGCAGGTCGCCGGGACGCAGGACATGTCGGCGAGCGGCCGGCCGAGTCGCCCCTTCTCGAAGCCGGCAGCCGACCACGCGTCGAAGAACCACTTCGTCGTGATGAACGTCCCCCGGGACGACGTGTCGATGCGCGCCGTGCCGAAGCGCTGGCTGCATGCGCCGGAGGAGTCGCAGACCTGGGGTCCGGCAGGACCGCCGACACCGGCGGGTCCGCCGGCACGAAGGTACTTCGTCGCGATCGGTTCGGGCACGACCTGGGCACTGTCGCGACCCGCGGAGGCGATGAGGCCTCCCGAGAAGCGCTGGGTGCATCCGGCCGTGACGCAGGACGCGTTGGACTGGGGGAAACCGAGCGAGCCGCCACTGGCTCCGGCGGCGACCCACGCGCTGAAGATCGGTTCGGTCACGGCGGTCGCCGACCCGCCCGAGAAGAGCGCTCCGCGAGCGAACATCTGGGCGCACTGCGAGCCGTTGCAGACCTCCGGACCACGAGCCGCACCGAGGTCGATGCCGCCCGACGACGCCCAGACCCCCTCGACGTGACGGCCGACGAGGTTCCCGCCGGTGCGGTCGGCGGCCATCACGCCGCCGTCGAACGACTGTGTGCACGTGAGATCGCCCTGGCAGACCACGACCCCGGTGGGGCGACCGACCGCGCCGTCGATGAATCCGAGGTTGCGCCACATCGACTCGATGACCGTGGGAACCCCGAACACCCCGCGTCCCGGGAACCAGAAGATCGTGCCGTTGCGGAACGACTGCTGGCAGTACCGACCGAAGCACTGCTCGGTCGAGGTCGGCGAGCCCAGCAGGCCGCTCGCTCCGCCGAGGGACGCCCAGACCTTCGCGTACTCACCGGTGACCGCGGATGCCGTGGGGCTTCCGAACCAGTCGGAGTACAGCCGCCAGAAGTTGCGGTTGCCGTAGGCGGAGCAGAAGTCACCCGTGCCGTAGAGGTTGTCCAGGGCCGCCTGGTTCGGGGTGTACGGCGTGTAGATGTACAGCGCGCGCGTGGCATCGTTCTTGATGTTCACGCGCTTGGTCCCGCACACGCGGTCGTTGTCGGGAGGGGTCGCCTGGTACAGGATGTTGTTCCAGCCCAGCTGGTAGCTGAACCAGCGCGGGTTCTTCACGTAGATCTGGAACTGACGCGCTGCCCCGTACACCTGGTAGAAGAATCCGGCGAACTTCGGGTCGCACTCCGCGCCGTCCGGGCACCCCTGACCGAGCGCGGCGCGGTACTGGTACGGCGACGGGGCGGGGTCGGTGATCAGGGCCTGCTCCTTCTGGAGCATGACCAGGATGACCTTGGGGCTGATCCCGCACGCCTGCGAGACCTCGGCGATCAGGCGAGCGGCGTTCATGGTGCCCCCGCCGAACGCCTTGCAGTAGGAGTCCGCCCCCAGCGACGGCGTCGACTGCGCGACGTAGTCCTTGAGGCATGGCATCCCCTCGTCTCCGCGGCAGGATGTGACCTTGGAGTTGAGGAAGCTCTGGATGTCGGACGCGGTCATGGACCCGGCGTCGAAGAAGTTGTCGTCCGAGATCAGGAAGCCGTCCTGGAAGTCCCGGGCGTCGGCGGCCACGGCAGCCGGAGCGGCGACAGGAGCGAGAACGGGGAGGATCCCGAGCACGAGCGCGACGGATGCGAGCGCCGCCAGCATCCAGGAGAACCGCGCTCGGGCGGGGGCGAACGTCACGGCTGGGAGACCGTGACGGGCTCGGAGACGGCCGACGTCGCGGTGGAGCGGTACTCCAGGACAACCGACCACTCCCCAGCGGGCGCGGGGATGTCGATGATCCCGCAGTTGACGGCAGCCGGGGTGGACACCGCGTCGACCGACCCGGTGAGCACGCGTCCGGTGACCGACGTCGCGGTCAGGGTGCAGACGCCCCCCGATTCGACGATCCCCGTCACGAGCCCCGACGCCGAGATGTTCTGCCCGTCGGCCCCGACGTTGACGATCGTGACAGAGGCCGGGCCCGCCTCCGTCGCCACGGGCTCGGGCTGCACCTCGTCGGTGGCCGTGGGCGTGGGAGTCGGAGCCGGGGTGGGCGAGACGGATGCCGACGCGGTCGGCGTCGGCTCCGCGGTGGGCGTCTCGGTCGAGGCCGATCCCGGACGCGACGCGCAGGCGGTCAGAGCCGCGACGAGAGCGACCGACACGAGGGCGCCCTGGAGCACTCTCGCGCGGGAGCGGGCCCGCCCGGGGATCTTCGGCGATCGGCCGGATCGTTCATTCACCCCTCCAGTATCACCGGAACGGGGGAAAATGCCCCTCTGACACGGACTTTCCGGACGCGCCCCGCGCGCGGTCATCGCGCAGTCCCGTTGATGGGATGGGTGCGTCGCCACTCGTCGGCGTCGTTCCCCGTGAGGATCCGCACCCCCGAGCCGGGCTGCCACACCATGAGCCCGTGCTGGAAGGACACCTGGCAGAACGAGCCCGCGCAGACCTCCGGTCCCGTGATCAGGCCGAGGCGACCATCGGGACCACCCGCAGCGAGCCACATCGACACGTATGCGGACGAGAGGGACACCACGCCCGACGTCGACGAGGTCAGCGTGCCCTTCCGGAAGACCTGGTAGCACGCCGCGGACTGGCACTTCATGGCATCCGTGGGGAGTCCGAGCGAGCCCGATGCCCCGCCCCGGGCGATCCACGCGGGGTAGAACCACTTCTTCGCCACCGGGAAGACACCGCTGTCGGGGACCCAGACGATCACGCCGCCGACGAAGGAGGCCTGGCAGTACGTGCCGAAGCACGACTCGCCGCCCGCGACCAGTCCCAGGTCGCCATCCGGCCCTCCCCACGCTGTCCACGTCGTGACGTAGGCGGAGGACAGACGCACGATCTGCCGGCCGTCGGAGGTGAGCACTCCGCCGGTGAACTGCTGCCAGCACGAGGAGGACTGGCACCGCATCGGCTCCGTCGGTGTGCCGATCGACCCGGTGATGCCGCGGAGTTCGCGCCACTTCGCCTGGAACCAGGGGTGAATCGGCACCGCCGTGACGCCCTGACCGGGGACCCAGGTGATCGCGCCCCCGGAGAACGGCGTCGCGCAATAGGTGCCGAAACACGATTCCGGTCCCGCGACGAGACCGAGCGCACCGTCGGGGCCGCCGTTGGCGAGCCAGGTGGTGACGTAGGCGGTGGACAGCATGACGATCTGCGATCCGTCGGAGGTCAGCACGCCGCCCTCGAACTCCTGCCAGCAGGCCGAGGACTGGCACACCAGACCGCCCACGGGCTTGCCGAGACGACCGGAAGCCCCGCCGAGCTCCTTGTACTTCGCCTGGAACCAGGGGTGGACGCCGTCGGGGCTCGTCCCGCACGCGGGGGCCTTGTCGCCGGTACGGATGGTCACCGTGGCCGCTGTCGGACGACCGCCGCTGTCGGTCGGCATGTCGTCGATGGAGAGCCAGATGTTGCAGGTGGTCCCTTCGGACGACGAGAACCAATCCCCCGCGACCAGCGAGTAGCCGTCACCGTCTTCCTGCGCGCTCGCGACGGCGAACGACTGCGTGCTCTTCGAGTGCTGCTGGGTGACACGAACGCCGAAGTCGCGCGGACACAGTCCGGTGATGTCGCAGCCGTTCCCGCGGGCGTAGTACGCCCCGCTCTCGTACGAACCGCGGCCGTTGCGCAGGTCGAGGTAGTAGTCCCAGCCGTTGGAATCGCGGATCTTGACCCCGAGCGTCCCGCTCGACGACGACGCCGGGCGCAGAGTGACAGATGCGGTGGCGTTCTGCTCGACCGTCACGAGCGCACCCTGCGGGTATCCACCGAGCGCGTTGCGGTGCGCGGCGTTGAACAGGGGCGACTCGACGTCGGCGTCGATGACGAGACCCATCGGATCGTAGATGTCGGCGTATGGGGTGAAGCCGCAGTCCTCGTTGCCCTCCCAGTGACGCTGCAGCGGAAGGCACGCGTAGGTGTCGGCGTGTCGGAGGCTGAGGTTGTGGCCGAACTCGTGCAGGAAGATCTGACGTTGGCCGCGTCCGCCGTCCAGGAGGGCGATGTTCCCGCCGTAGGCGAGGTCGCTCCCGACGTTGGCGATTCCCACCGACCCCTCCCACGCGTCCGCGCAGTCCTCGGGGAACACCACGAGCAGGTGACGCCCGCCGCTGTTCTCGTAGCTGGCGGCGGTCTGCCCGGGACGGATGGCACGCGCCGCCTCGTTCCAGACCGACAGATCTCCCGATGAGCCGGCGAGATCGAGCCGGCAGCTCCCCGCGGTGGTGATCGCCGCCCGCGCGCCGAGAGAGATGGAGGCCACGCGACCATTGCTGGCCTGCCGGAGGTACTCGGAGGCGTAGGAGATCCACGTCCCCGCCGTGTCCGCCGATGCCTGCGGCCGCGCCTCGTACGCGGGCCGACCGTTGGCCGCGGGCATGCGCACCGTCACGAGGACGACGTCGACGCTGTGCGCGAGCCCCGCGGCGGCGGGCTCGACCTCGGAGGTCACGGTGAGCTCTCCCCCGGCGATCTGAACCCGGTCGCCGGCGACCGCTCCGACCTTCTCGACCGCGTCGGCATCGACGGCGGTGGTCTCGCCCGCGTCATCACGCACGAAGAACGACGACCCCGTCGTCCCCGGGAGGTCGGTGACCTCGACCAGCGCACCCGTCGTGGCGGCGCCGCCTCCCGGGGCGATGTCGACGCGCGCGGAGTCGACCGGCGCCGGGGGTGTCGGGCGCGGCTCGAGCGCGGACGCCGCGGTCGTCCCCGTCAGAGAGGTCAGGATGACGGCGACAGCGACGAAGCTGTGAAAAACCCGAGAGGCCATGCGGTCAACGTAGCGCCCCTCGGTCCCCGCTCCCGGGAGGCACTGCTAGCGTCGTCGGGTGAATTCTCGTCTGGCCCGGGTGGTCGCCGAACGTGCCGAGCGGCCGTGGACGCTCTTCCTCGATCGCGACGGCGTCGTCAACACGCGGATCATGGGTGGCTACGTCCGCACCTGGGACGAGTTCCACTTCGAGCCCGGGGTCCTCTCCGCTCTGCCGACCCTCGCCCGCTGGGCACCGCGCATCGTGCTGGTGACGAACCAGCAGGGCATCGGCAAGAAGCTCATGACCGCGGACGATCTCGCCGCCCTCCACACGCGGATGACGCACCACATCGTCGAGGCGGGCGGTCGCCTCGACGGCATCCGGTTCTGCCCCCATCTCGACGCCGACGACTGCCCGTGCCGCAAGCCCCGCCCGGGTATGGCGCTGGACGACCTCGAGCGTCACCCGGAGATCGACGGAGCACTGTCGGTGATGGTCGGCGACACCCCCGCCGACATCGAGATGGGGCGTCGCCTCGCCGCAGCGACCGGCGGCGGCGCGACCGTGCGGATCGCTCCCCACGACGACCCGGCAGCCGACCTCACGTTCCGCAGCCTCGCGGATTTCGCCGCGGCGCTCGCGCCCCTGCTCAAGCCGGCTTCAGCTCACTCCGCGGAGTAACCGAACGCGTCTTCGATCGCCTGCATGAGCGAGTGGATCACGACGAGCTCGGACTCCTGCACGCGGTCGGCCCACCGGCTGGTGCCGAGGGCGATCGTGACGTCGGCGACCTGGCCGAGCGGCGAGTCCGCCGTCGCCGACGACGCCACCACGATGCCACCCGCAGCTTTCATCGCCTCGGCGGCGCGGAGGACGTTGGGGGACTTCCCGCTGGTCGACAGCGCGAGGAGGACGTCGCCGGGCCGGGCGAAGGCCTCGACGAATTTGGAGAAGACGAACTCGTAGCCGTAGTCGTTCGCGACGCACGTGAGATGCGAGGGGTCGGAGATCGCCATGGCCCGCAGCGGCGGGCGGTTGCCCCGGAAACGTCCGGTGAGCTCCTCGGCGAAGTGCTGCGCGTTCGTCATCGAGCCGCCGTTGCCGCACGCGAGGAGGGTGCCCCCCTGACGCAGGGAGCTGACCATCGCCTCGGCGGCGCGATCGAAAGCGGCGCCGAACGCGGCGTCGTCGGCGAGCGCCGACATGCGGCGCGCATTGTCGAGCAGGTTCTCCTGCAGAACACCCATGATGGTTCCTTCCTCGGGGGCCCGGGCCTCAGCCCCGACGCACCTGCTGGCCCTGCGACAGGCGCGTGGTCGACACCCCGTCGAGCAGGTTCACGATGTGGACGCGACCGCCCCAGGCTTTGGCATCCTCTCCGCCGACGACCTGGTCGGGGCGGTAGTCGGAGCCCTTGACGATGACGTCGGGGCGGATCGCACGGATCAGTTCGCGCGGGGTGTCCTCGCCGAACACGGTCACGAAGTCGACGTAGCGCACCGCCTCGAGCACGCTCATGCGGTCGGCCTGGGGCTGCAGCGGACGTGTCGGGCCCTTCAACCGCGCCGTCGACTCGTCGGAGTTGACGCCCACGACGAGCACGTCGCCGAGTGAACGCGCCTCGCGCAGGAGGGCGACGTGTCCCGCGTGCAGGAGATCGAAGACCCCGTTGGCGAACACCACGGTCTTGCCGGCGTCCTTCTCGACGGCGACGAGCTGAGCCAGTTCGTCCCAGTCCTCGATCGTGCCGGGACGCTCTTCGGGCGACGAGGCCACGAGCAGCTCGTTCAGCAGGTCGGCGCTGGACACCACGGCGGTGCCGGGACGCCCGCACGCGATACCCGCGGCCATGTTTCCCACCTGCACGGCCTGCAGCGTCGAGAGTCCCGCGGCCAGGCCCGCAGCGATCCCGGCGATCATCGAGTCACCGGCGCCGGAGACGTCGGCGACCAGCCGGGCGCGGGTGGGGATGCGAGTGCGGGAGGTCGTCTCGATGACCTCGACGCCGACCGCCGAGAGCGACACGGCGAGCGCCCCGATACCGTCGACCAGCAGGCGATCGGCGATGACGTCGAGGGTCTCGTCGTCGGGGGCGTCGGCACGCACGCCCGACATCTGCAGCGCCTCGGCGAAGTTCGGCTTGACGATCGTGGCGCCGCGGTACTTGCGGATGTCGCTGGACTTCGGGTCGACGATGACCGGGATGCCGCGCTCCCGCGCCAGGTCGATCACGCGCGCCACCAGCTCGTCGCCGAGCAGACCCTTGGCGTAGTCCGAGACGACGAGGGCGGTGCGCGACGTGTCGTCGCCGAGGGCGGCGCGGACCGCGTCGAAGGCGGCGTCGATGCCGACGGCATCCAGCGGGGTGAGGTCTTCCCGATCCACGCGGACGATCTGCTGCATGCCCGCGACGACCCGCAGCTTCTCGATCGTCGGCGACGATCCACGGCGGACGGGCGCGGCGGCGACCCCGGCTCCGGAGAGCAGACGCTCCAGCTCACGGCCCGCTTCGTCGTCGGCCCAGGCCGCCACGAGAGTCGTCTGGATGCCGAGAGCGGCGATGTTCATGGCGGCGTTGGCCGCGCCTCCCGCGACGCTGCGGTCCTGCCGGACGCGCAGGACCGGGATGGGCGCCTCGGGAGAGATGCGATCCACGGCGCCCGCGACGTACCGGTCGAGCATGGCGTCGCCGATCACGACGACCCGCGCGCCCTCGAAGCCGAGGATGTGCTGCGGGGTGATCGACGGCAGTGCTGACATGGTGTCTTCCAGACGTGGGGCGAGCGAGCCGACGGGCGGTCGGACCGAACGAGCGTAACGGACTCAGGCGAGCGGTTCCCGGAGGAGCCCCTCGATCGCCTCGGTCACCTCGTCGGGGCGGACGGCGCGAATGCAGTGCGCCTCACTCGCGACGCATTCGTCGACGCATCCCTCGGCCGGGTGCGCGGGCTGCAGGAGGGCGCTGCGCGCCGACCACGGTCCGAAGCGCTCGGGCGCGTTGTCGCTCCACGGCGAGCCCGTCGCGGGGTGGCAGGTCACCACGACCGTGGGCACCTCGAGGCTGCTCGCGATGTGCTGCAGACCCGAGTCGTTGCCGAGGAAGAGATCGCAGCGTGAGATGGCGGCGGCGCTCTCGCTCAGGCTGAGCTTCCCGGCGAGGTCGACGGCCCGGATGCCACGGGCCTCGAGGAGCGCCACGAGCTGCTCGGCGCGGGCGGTGTCGACGCCGCCGCCGAGCACCTGTACGGCGACGGGTCGCTGCGCGGCGAGGCGCTCCATCACCTCGGCGAGGTCGTCGACCGGCCACTGGCGCTTCGCGTCGCGCGCGCCGATGCCGAGTCCGACGATGATCCCCTCGGTGTCGCCGAGAGCCGCCTTCTCGGTCGCGGAGCGGAGGTCGGCGGCGTCGAACAGCCCGCGGCCGACGGGCGGGAGGCGGTGGTCCTCCCACGGCAGGCCGAGGTACTCCGCGACGCGGCGCAACTGACCGACCGTGAGGCGCGGCGTGGTTCCGCGCGAAATGACATCGGTGAGGAGCTGATCCTGCGGCCCGAACCACACCGGCTCGCGGTCGACGACCGGAGCGAAGCCCACGATCGAGCGCGCCCGCGAGGCGGCGGCCAAGTATCGGACGGGGGTGTCGTCGAAGTCCCAGCGCGGCAGGATCGCGAGGTCGTAGCCGCGGAGGCCGAACCGGCGCAGCCCCTGCCGGGCGGTGAGGATCTGCCGCTTGAGCGCGGAGCCCTCCGTCACGGGGGTCCACTCGATGACGCGGTCGACCGTCGGGGTGGCGTGGAACATCGTGGCAGGGCCGGGCTTGAGCACGAAGTGCACCGTCGCGTCGGGCCAGTGCGCGCGGATGGCGGCGAAGAGGGCGAGCGTCGTGGTGGTGTCGCCGATCTCGTCGCTGCGGAGCACCACGATGCGACGCGGTCGAACCGTCGGGTCCCAGGAGCGGCGGCGACGCGCCCCGAAGAGGCGGGCGAACACGGCCGGGGAGAGCGGGTCGCGGTGACGGATCGCGTTGATCTGCCAGACGGCCCGTCGGAGGAGAGAACGCACGGGATCGAGCTTAGAGGGCCGCGCGGAGGACTCCCTGTGTGCGGGTCAGTCCGCCGGCGCCGAGGGACGGCGCGCTCGGACCTCCTGGGCCGCGGCGTCGAGAACGGCCGCGCGGGCGTCGAAGGAGTGCTCGGTGCGGATGCGGTCCGCGATGCGGGCCAGGCTCTCCCGGTCGGGGAAGATCGTGTCGGGGTCGGTGCGCAGCAGCTCGAGCAGATGCTGTTCGTCGCGGTACGCGATCACGGCACCGCCGAAGATCTCCTCGATCCCGTCGACGTCCTCTGAAATCACCCGGCCGCCCACCGCGACGACGTCGAAGGGGCGCATCGCGATGAACCCGTGACGACGCATCGCCGGCCACTGGTCGTTGAGCACGATCGAGGCCGATTCGTAGCGACGGGGAAGGTCGCCGTGGGCGATCGTCGGCGCGGCGATCGCGGAGTGGGCGATGAACGGTCGCCAGTCGGGCCCGTAGACGCGCACGGGCAGCCCGGCGCGCAGGGGCACGACCACGCTCGGGCGCGCGATGCCGCGCGCGGTCCCCACGAAGACGATCTCCCGGGTGCGCTCGACACCCGTGGGATGGAACAGATCGACGTCGGTCGCCTCGAGGAGGGGCTGGACGTCGATGCCCCACTTCTCTCGCGTGCGGGACGACCACCGCTCCGAGGCGGCGAAGACCCGGTCGAACTGGGCGAGTTCACCGCGGGTGATGTCGTCCGGGTGGCTGATGATCCACTGCAGGCTCACCCCGGGTCCGACGGGATCGATGCGATAGGGGCCCCGCACGACGACGCTGACGTCGTCGAGCGCGGCCGTTCGACGCTCACGGGCGTCGAAGGCATCGATGACGACGGTGTGGCCGCGACGCCGCAGGGCGGCGGCCAGACCGCGGGCGAAGTGCATGTCGCCCCATACCGCCCCGCGTCGACCGGCCGGGGCGCAGATCTTGACGGCCCATCGCTGAGCGTCCGGCGTCGGACGACGCCACCGCACGACGGGTTCGACGGTGCGCCCCTTCGTGGCGCGCCACGAGACGACGTCGAAGCCCGCCGCCGTGACGAGGTCTGCGGCGACCGCCCGGTCCCGCGTGCTGCCGTCGCCGGACGGGCGGGGCTCCGAGAACACCAGGGACGGCTCGTCGAACACGGGACGGACCTCGGTGAGGGCCGTGGCGCCGGTCCGAGAACGCAGCGCTCGCGCGAAGGCCGCCGCCGATCGGGGCGCGTCGTGACCGAGCACCTCTCGGAGCACCGCGTGCGGCAGCGCGACGGTGAGGCCGTGGATCAGCGGAATCTCGACGACGGCGGGAAGAGCCTCGAGATCCTCGACCGGATGCTCGGCGAGGATCGCCCACGGGGCGGCCCCTCCGGTCTCCGCCGCGCCGACCCCCTCGACCGTGCCGTCGAAAGCCCGGTGCACGGGTATCGCCGCGACGTGCCCCCGCGCCGTGTCGACGAGAGCGTCGATCTCGTCGTCCGCGAACTCGGCACGGGGGTCGAGGATCACGCTCACCTCGACCTCGAGGGGGGCCGCGGCCCGCCGGACCATCGCCGGCCAGCTCACCCGCGCGCTCTCCCCACGGACGCCGAGCCCCGGGACGATATCGCCCAACAGGCGCGCGGAGACCCACTGGGCGGCGTCGACGCCGATGAGCGGGACGACGACGCGGTCGCGCGCAGACCTCGCGGCGGCCTGGGAGAGCTTGCGGTCGTATCGGCGATCGCGTGCTTGGACGGGACGGATCAGTCCCACCTCCGCGGGCGCGCTCGCCACCGGCGAACCGCCCCGGTGGCGCCGCCACGCCCCCGCCGCGACGATCGCGCGCCGCCGCACCTCGGCGACGCTCAGACGCAGCGTCCGTCCCGCGGCCCGCAGCTCGATCTCCGCGTCCGGGTGAGCCCAGGCGTGCTCGAGACCCGGCCCTCCGTGCGCGCGGCCGAACTCCTCGGCATCCCACCACGGGTGGACGCGGACGGTCTCGCGCTCGCTCAGCAAGTACGCGTACAGGGCGGGGACGCGGAACACCTCGGGCAGTTCCCCACCCGCGACGATGTCGTCGAAGAGGGGGTTCAGGCTCATTCCGCGGCGGAAGCCGCGTGCGACGTAGTGCCCGATGGCGACGGCGCGCGGCAGACGCCGGACCCCGAGCTGGGCGCCGTAGTACTCGGCATCCACCAGGCTCGATCGCCCGATCGTCCGTGCCCACCAGAGGCGGTCCGCGGCCCGGACCACCGGACCGACGACTCGGAGGTCGCGAGAACGACGGACAGTCTCACGAAGGGGACCGAGGCGCATCCTCCGAGTCTACGGGCGGCCGGTCAGCGCGTCAGGCGGCGGCGGAGCCGACGTACCCGGGAGAGAAGGGGCTGATGCGCATCGATCTCGCGGCGGAGGTCGTCACGGAGCTCCTTGCGCAGCCGTTCGACGGCCTCGTCGACGTGGGCGGCGAGTTGGGTCTGCAGGGACGCCATGTACAGGGGCAGGCCCGGGCCCTCCCGGCGCACCCACTCGGCCAGGGCCCGGTCGCGCACCACCGCGTCGTCGCGGGCGTGCTCGGCCGCGAGACCGAACATGCTGTTGGCGTCGAGACCCACCGAGTCGGGGCGCTGCGTCCAGAACGCCAGCGGCTCCCCCGACAGGAAGCCCATCTCGTGCTCGCGCAGGATCCTCAGGTACAGGTCCCAGTCCTCGACCGCGTCGAGCGTCTCGTCGTACCACCCGATCTCGTCGTGCAGACGGCGGCGGTAGACGACCGAGATCGGGACGGCGCGGTTGACGCTCATCATCTCGCCGAGCGAGATCCGCCCCATCCCGGCCCAGAACGGGGCCCGTCCGACCTCGACCCAGGTACCGGCACGGTTCTCCTCGTAGACGATCTCGGTCACCGCCGACACCGCGGCGTGCGCGGGATGGGCGTCGAGGTGCGCGACCGTGCGCTCGAGGAAGGCGGGATGCCACCGGTCGTCGTCGTCGTGCAGCACCACGTACGGCGCGTCGAGGGCGCGCACGCCGGCGTTCGCCGCGACGCACCGCCCACCCTCGCCGGGAGCGATGTGGACGACCGTGACGCGGTCGCCGAGAGCCGCCGCGGAGACGATCTCGTCGACCTCGGCCCGATCGCCACCGTCGTTGACGACCACCAGCTGCCAGTCATCGAGCCGCTGATCGGCGATGTCGCGCAGCGCCCGACGGAGGAACGCCGGGCGGTGGCGGGTGCGGACGACGATCCCGGCGCGTGCAGGCATGCGTCCGAGCATAGGGGCGAGCGTCACTCGGGTGTGCGGAGTCGCGGCTGCTACAGCTCGGCGTGCAGGGCCCAGATGCGGTCGGCGCAGGCCGCCCACGCGAAGCCCTTCGCGCGGTCTCCGGCCAGCACGCGCAGCCGTGCTCCGTCGTCGCCGAGGGCACGGCCCAGCGCGGTGCCGAGCTCGTCTGCGGGCGCGAACGCCGCGGCATCCGCGAGCACCTCTCGGTGGACGGCGGTGTCGACCGCCACGATCGGGATCCCCACGGCGAGGGCGTCGACGGCTCGCCACGGCCAGTCGGTCCGGGCGCACCCGGTCACGAAAGCCGCCGCGTGCGAGAGCACCGCCGCGCGGTCCCACTGATCGAGGGAGCCCCGGGCGTGCACACGCGTCTCCGGGATGCCGGCGGCGACCGCCCGCTCGATGACGGCCGGTTCCTCGCCCTCGGGGACGTCGAGCACGACGACGTCGCGGTCCTCGCCCGCGGCGACGATGGCGGAGAACGCGTCGCCGAGCCCGTCGGAAAGGGCCGCTCCCCCCGCGAGTGCGAGGAACGAGGTGGGCAGATCGAGGGCGCGGAGACGCCCCACGGCATCGGAAGGGACGCGCAGTCCCGCGGCCGGAGCCCCGCCGATGACACGGACCTTCGCGGCGAGCTTGGACTTGGCCACCTCACCGAGACGCTCCGCCATCGCGTGGGTGGGGACGACCACCGCGTCGGCGTGCTTGGACACCCGCGAGAGGAGCGCGCGGGCGGCGAGAGCCTCGGCGCGCGGGAGCTCATCGGGCGTTTCCCAGGCGCGCAGGTCCCACAGGGTGACCACGATCTGGTGCGTCTCGTTGACGCGGTCGTGGCGCACGAGGGGGGCGAGGGCGGTGGGCGAATGGATGAGGCCCTTACCGACGCCGGGGGCGACACCGAGCTGCCACGAGGCGGCCAATTCTCGTCGGCGCATGGACAGGCGTGTCTCGGCGGCGAGGCCCGTGACGCCCGCGTCGTCGGCCAGGCCCGGAGCGGGCACGATCGCGGACACGTCGCAGCCGCGCGGAGCGGTGTCGACCAGGGCCTGAGTCAGGGAGGCCGAGGCCTCGGCGAGATCGCGGGAGGTGGGGGCGACGAGCTGATCCAGCACGACGCGCAACGTGACGGTCATGGGGAGGGTGCCTCCGTCTCGGTGGGCGGATGCAGCTTGTCGTGGACGATCTGCTGGACCTGCGCGTAGTCCGGGTCGAACTCGTCGACACCCCCTTCGGGCGTGAGCTCGATGGTCGAGACGGGCTGGTCCTTGGCCTTGAGGGCGAGATCGACGAGGGTCGGGGCGATGAGACCCTGCGGGAGGTCGGTCTCGACGGTGTTCGTCCCGGCCGCCGCCACCTCCTGGAAGTGCGTGAGGACGTTCTGCGGGGTGAACTGCGCGAGGATCGCCTCCTGCAGCTGACGCTGACGCCGCATCCGGTCGAAGTCGCTCGTGGTGTAGCGCGAACGGGCATACCACTGCGCCGTGTCGCCGTCCATGTGCTGCGCACCCGGCTCGATCCACCCGAACGCCCAGTCGTCGACGGGCTGCCCGTCGTAGGCCGGACCGCCCTTCGGAAGGCGCTCGTCGACGGTGATATCGACGCCGCCGAGGGCGTCCACCACGTCGGCGAACCCCTTCATGTCGAGGAGGACGTAGTACGGGATCTGGATGCCGAGGATCCCCTCGGCCGCGTCCTTGGTCGCCTCGATGCCCGGCTCCGACCCGCGTGACTCGGCATCCGGGTACAGGGCGTTGCCGTCCTGACAGACCTCGACCTCGGTGCGCAGCTGGTTGATCCCGCTCCCCCACCCGCAGGTCTCGCCGAACTTGCCCTCGTGCCCGTTCGGGTACTCGTCCTGCATCGGACCGGGCGCGAAGGGGAAGTGCGGCATGTCGCGCGGGATGCCGGTGATCGTGACGGCCCCCGAGGCGGCGTTGATGGACACCACCGAGATGCTGTCGAAGCGCATGGAATCGCGACCTTCGCCGGAGTCGCCGCCGAGCAGCAGGATGTTGTAGTACCCGTCGGAGGGCGGGACGACGGGGGCGGACTGGGCGAAGATCTCGGCGAACGTATCGCGTGTCGTCCCCGCGGTCTGCACCGCCCACCCGGCGCCGGTCACGAGCGCGCTGGTGAGACCGATCGAGACGATCGCGATTCCGAAGCGCGCCAGCGGTCCGGTCTTGACGAGGCGCACGAGACGGAGCGTGTCGATGGTCAGCACGATCCACAGCACGGCGTATCCCACGAGCACCAGCTGCACGAGGGTCAGCGGCAGCCATCGGAACCACGCGAGGAAGTCGGGGATGAACGAGCCCGTGGCCAGGGCGAAGAGGCTGCTCGGCGCGAGGAGACCGAACAGTGCGGTCAGCACGAGGGCGACCCACAGGGCCAGTGTGGCGCCGAGACCGAGGCGTCCGAGACGGCGGTTGCCGGCGAGGACCTGGGCCGATCCGGGAAGGAGGAAGTTCGCCACGACGAGCCACCAGCCGCGACGCGTCATGACCGCGCTCGACGTGAGGTCGGGATTGCGCAGCGGGCGTTGCTCGACCAGCGGGGAGCGTACCGAACTGCGCGGCGGCGCGAGGGTCATAGAGACTCCTTGAGCCGTCGGTTCTTCTCGTCGACCTGGGTCTCGAGATCGCGCGCGTAGGCCTCGACGCGCTCGGCGATCACCGGGTCGGCGGCACCGAGGATGCGGGCCGCGAGGAGCCCGGCGTTCTTGGCACCGTTGATGGAGACCGTGGCGACCGGGATGCCGGCGGGCATCTGCACGATGCTCAGCAGCGAGTCGAGTCCGTCGAGGGTCGCGAGCTGCACCGGGACGCCGATCACGGGGAGCGCGGTGACGGATGCCAACATGCCCGGCAGGTGCGCTGCTCCCCCGGCCCCGGCGATGATCGCGCGAAGGCCCCGTTCCCGCGCCTCGCGCCCGTAGCGGATGAGCTTGTCGGGGGTACGGTGCGCAGAGACGACCTCCACCTCGTGCGGGATGCCGAATTCGGTCAGCACCTCGCTGGCGGCGTTCATGACGCGCCAGTCGGAGTCGGAGCCCATGACGACGCCGACCACGGGCGTCTCGGAAGAATGCAGCGGCCGGGTCACCGGTCCAGGGTAGGGCGGCTCGCTGGAAGAACTCGGAACGGCGCGCTCAGACGTCTGGCTCAGTCGAAGAACGCGGCCGCCGCGCGGGCCTCGTAGACCACATCGTCGAGGTCGTCGCCGGTGACGTTCACGTGCCCGACCTTGCGACCGGGACGCGGCGCCTTTCCGTAGGTGTGGACCTTGGCGCTCGGGTGGGCACCGAGAACGGCGGCGAACCGCTCCTCGAGGGTGCCCTCGGCGGGGCCGCCGAGCACGTTGATCATCACGGTCCACTCCGCCGTGGCATCCGTGGATCCGAGGGGGAGATCGAGGACCGCCCGCAGGTGCTGCTCGAACTGGCTCGTGACCGCGCCGTCCTGCGTCCAGTGTCCGCTGTTGTGCGGACGCATGGCGAGTTCGTTGATGAGGACGCGTTCATCGCTCGTCTCGAAGAGCTCGACGGCGAGCATTCCGGTGACGCCGAGCCCGTCGGCCACGGCCACGCCGATCTCGGCAGCGACCCGCTGGACGCGGGCATCGGCCCGAGGAGCGGGGGCGACCACCTCGGCACACACCCCACCGCGCTGGACGGTCTCGACCACGGGGTACGCGCGCACCTCCCCCGAGGGGCGGCGCGCGACCTGCTGGGCGAGCTCGCGCGTGAAGTCGACGAGCTCTTCGACCAGGAGCGAGCCGCCGTTGCCGTCTTCGGCGAGCGCGGCGAACCAGTCGTCGGCCTCCGCCGCCGCGGACACGACGCGCACGCCCTTGCCGTCGTAACCGCCGCGGGGCGTCTTCACCACGGCGCGACCGCCATGGGCGTCGAGGAAGTCCTGCAGTTCGGCGGCGTCGGCGACCGCGGCCCAGTCGGGCTGGGGCAGACCGAGCTCCGCCATCCGCGAGCGCATGACGAGCTTGTCCTGCGCCACCGCGAGAGGCGCGGGTCCCGGGTGCACCGCCACGCCCGTGTCGACGAGCGCGGCCAGGACGTCCTGCGGCACGTGCTCGTGGTCGAAGGTGATGACATCGACCTCGCGTGCGAAGGCCACCACCGTTTCGGCGTCGTGATAGTCGCCCACCGCAGACGCGGCCAGCGCGGCCGACATCCCCTCGTCTTCGGCGAGCACCCGGATGTCGATCCCGAGTTCGACGGCGGGTGCGATCATCATCCGCGCCAGCTGTCCGCCACCGATCACTCCGACTCGCAGCGCCATGCCGCTCCCTTCGACGGCATCCATTCTGTCTGGCCTCCGGCGGGGGCGCGAGCCGGGTGCGCGCGGCCGCAGCGGTAAGGCAGGGTCAGTCGCCGCGGCGCGACCCCGGACGTCCGATGCCACAGCGGTCGCTCCGGCCCCGTCCGCCTCGGGGACGCGCCACTCCGCCGTTGTGTCGCGGGGCGGCGTGCGGGAGGTCAGACCTCGACGGCTCCGGAACCGAAGGCCTGGGAGTCACGGTGCGCGAGGATCTGGTTCACCTCGACCTGATCGACCAGCGTCTCGTGCAGGAGCACGGCGTGCGGGACGTTCTTCAACCGCAGGGGCGGTTCGACGCCGTTGGACAGCGTGAGCGTGCCCGCACCCCACAGGCGCTGGAGCACGCCGCGGCGCATCTGGATCGCGTAGCCGCGGACGTGGGAGATCTCCTGACGACGAGAACCGAAGAAGCCCGAACGTTCGATGACCCGGCGGGTGGTGATCGTCCACGACCGCGACAACCACGCCACATACGGCACGACGACGAGCAGAAGGACGACGGCGGCCGCCGTGGCGACCAGCATCCAGTTCTCGAAAGGAGCGGGCAGATTGTCGTAGAAGTACGCGGTGGCACCCGAGACGCCGATGAGCACGATCGCCGACAGGGCAAGACGCCGGGCGTGGGAGCGGACCCGCGCGATACGCAGCTCGGGCGCCGACGCGCCGGGCGCCGGCATCCGCGGGCGCCCTCCGTAGCTGGTGGGCTGGGTCACCCTCTCATTGTGCGGCGTGCACGCGGCGGCTCCGGTCGCACACGCGGAAGGGGCGTGTCAGCGCACGTGCACGACATCGCCCGCCGACACCGTCGTGACGATCGTGCCCGCCTCCACGACGAGCCGACCGGTCTCGTCCAGACGCGTCGCGCGGCCCGTGAGGCTCGTGTCGTCGGGGAGAGCGACGGTGACCTCGCGGCCGACCGTGGCGCACAGCTTCTCGATGTCGCGGTGCACCCGTTCCTCTCCCCCGGACGACAGGGCCGTCACGAACTCCGAGAACGCGCCGACGTAGTCGGCGAGGAGACGGTCCACGTCGCACTCCGCACCGATCGCCGCGAACGACGTCGCCGTCGAGACCGGGAGGTCGGCGCGGCTCATCCGCGTGTTCACGCCGGCTCCGACCACGACGGTGTCGAACGTCCCGGGCACGGCCTCGGCGAGGATGCCGCAGATCTTGCCGCCGTCCACGAGAACGTCGTTCGGCCACTTCAGCTGGGTCGATCCGCTGTGTCCCGTCAGTTGCGATCCCACCGCCCGTGTCATCGCCGCGCCCGCCGCCAGCGGGATCCAGCCCCTCAGCGCCACCGGCACGGTGGAGGCGTCCACGACCATCGACACGGCGATCGCGGTACCCGCCGGCGCCGTCCAGGAACGATCGAGGCGCCCTCGGCCCGCGCGCTGGTCGTCGGTGACCAGGAGCGACAGGTGCGGCCACCCGGCCGGATCCGCCGTGACGGCCGCGACCACGTCGGCGTTGGTGGAACCGGTGGTCTCGACCATCTGGACGCGGGGGCTGACCGTGGCAGTGCGCGGGAATCCGGCTTCGGGGATCGGCATGCCCACACCCTAGGGAATTCGCGGGGAGACGGCATCCGCTTGCCTTTCGCCCCGCGATGTCGAAGAAGAGAGACCTGGACGGATGCCACAGCGCCTCGCCCTTTCACTTGTGCGCACCCTCCAACGTTGGCGCCGACGCTGTCGCTAGGGTGGAATGCGTGACCGACCAGCCCGATCTCTTCACCACCGCCGGCAAGATCGCGGACCTGCGCACCAGGTTCCAGGAGGCGGTCGTCGACGCCGAAGCCGCCGCCCGCGACAAGCAGCACGCGAAGGGCAAGCTCACCGCCCGCGAGCGCATCGAGATGCTGGTCGATCCTGGTTCGTTCGTCGAACTCGACGAGTACGTGCGGCACCGCACCACGGCGTTCGGCATGGACAAGTCACGCCCCTACGGCGACTCCGTGGTCACCGGCACCGGCACGATCCACGGCCGGACCGTCGCCGTCTACGCACAGGACTTCTCCACGTTCGGCGGCTCGCTCGGCGAGGTCGCGGGCGACAAGATCATCAAGGTCATGGAGCTCGCGCTACGCAGCGGCATCCCGATCATCGGCATCCTGGACTCCGGTGGGGCGCGCATCCAAGAGGGTGTCGTCGCCCTCGGCAAGTACGGCGAGATCTTCCGACTGAACACCGCCGCCTCCGGGGTCATCCCGCAGATCTCGCTCATCATGGGCCCCGCCGCGGGCGGCGCGGTCTACTCCCCCGCCCTCACCGACTTCGTGATCATGGTCGACAAGACCAGCCAGATGTTCGTCACCGGTCCCGACGTCATCAAGACCGTGACCGGCGAAGACGTGGGCATGGAAGAGCTGGGCGGCGCGCTCACGCACAACAGCCGCTCGGGCGTCGCGCACTACCTCGCCGACGACGAAGACGACGCGATCGACTACGCGCGCACGCTCATCGGCTTCCTCCCCGACAACAATCTCGCCGAGATCCCCATCTACGAGACGCCGTTCGAGTTCGAGACCACGGATGCCGATCGCTCGCTGAACACGATCATCCCGGACTCGCCGAACCAGCCGTACGACATCCACACCGTGATCGCGGGGATCGTCGACGCGGGGGATTTCCTCGAGGTGCAGCCCCTCTTCGCACCGAACATCGTGATCGGCTTCGGCCGCATCGAGGGTCGCACGGTCGGCATCATCGCCAACCAGCCCTCGCAGATGGCCGGCACGCTCAACATCGACGCGGGCGAGAAGGCCAGCCGGTTCGTGCGCTTCTGCGACGCGTTCTCGGTTCCCATCGTCACCCTCGTCGACGTCCCCGGCTACCTGCCCGGCACCGACCAGGAGTGGACCGGCGTGATCCGCCGCGGCGCGAAGCTGCTCTACGCCTACGCCGAGGCGACCGTGCCCCTGGTCACCGTGATCCTGCGCAAGGCGTACGGCGGCGCCTACATCGTCATGGGCTCCAAGCAGCTCGGCGCCGACATCAACCTCGCCTGGCCCACGGCCGAGATCGCCGTCATGGGTGGTCAGGGTGCGGTCAACATCCTCTATCGCGGCGAGATCAAGCGCGCCGAGGCGGCGGGTGAAGACGTTGCCGCGGTGCGGACGCGTCTGGCCAACGAATACACCTACAACGTGGCATCCCCGTTCCTCGCCGCCGAGCGCGGCGAACTGGACGGCATCATCGAACCGGCGCAGACGCGCGTCTCGATCGCCAAGGCCCTGCGGGCCCTGCGCAACAAGCGCGCGAGCCAGCCCGCCAAGAAGCACGGGAACATCCCCCTGTGAGCGACGAACACGCCGAGACCGACGCCGGGCAGCCGCCCGTCGTCGCCGAGGTCGTGCGCGGCGCGCCCACCGAGGAGGAGCTGGCCGCGGCCGTCGTCGTCGTCAGCGAGGCGTACGCCCACGAGGTCGCCGACGCCACGGTCCCCGAGACCGCCGTGCGGTCGCGGTGGGAACTGTCGGCGCGCGGGCTTCGCGTCCCCCTCGACCGCTCGGCGGGGTGGCACAGTTTCACCGGCTGAGACCGGCGCGACGACTGTCCCCCGAAATACCTACAGACGCGCGTGAGAGCGCTCACGGATACTGGACGAGCTGGAACGCTTCGTGCGTTCGGTCGGGCCGCTCATCGAGCCGGTGCCGACCACGCGGCCGGTTTTCGGGTAACCGTCCGCATGGGTGAGGGGTGAGCAATCGCCGCCCCTCACCCCCATCCCCCTCTCGGGGATCGTCCGGTTCAGCGCGGTCGACGGATCTCGCGCCAGAGGTCGACCTCGTCGTCGTCTCCCCCCGCGCCGTCTCCCGCCGACCGTCCCACGACCGTCACCGCGACCCCGTTGTGCGGCGAGGTGCGGATGATGAGGCGGTCGGACTCGGCTCCTCGCAGGATGTCGGCCAGTTCGGCGCGGATGGCGGTGAGAGCTGCGCCGTCGAGCCCTTCGAGCCCGCCCTCGTCGAACAGGGTGACCGCCGACCCACGACGCCGTGCGGCGTCGATCTGCGCGCGCACGCCCTGATCCAGCAGGCGGGGGCTGCGTAGTTCGTCGCGCAGGCTGTGCTCGGCCAGCCGCGCCGAATCCCGCTCGGATGGTCGCAGGTTGCCACCCGTCTCGATGACCCGGCCGAGCACCGGACCCGCGACGCCCAGGGCGCGTTGCACGTGCAGTCGCCTCTCGCGCTGCCGGCCGCTCTGCGAGGCCTGCCACGCGGAGGCCGCCTGCTGAAGTTCGGAGAGCTGCGTGGCGTCCCGGGCCGTGCGGCCCAGCGCGATCGAGATGAGCTGGGCGACCGAGACCCAGACGAGCGAACCGACAAGCCCGAGGCTCAGGGCCGAGACCGGGCCGAGCCACGCGGACGCGGACACCGACAGTGCTCCCATGCCGATCCAGGCGACGATCGGCCGGTGGCGCACCATCACGATCGTCATCAGGGCGCCGATCCCGCCGATGACCCAGGTGACGAACGGCTGCGTGCGACCCGCTTCGGTGACCGCGAGGAAGGCCGCGTTGGGCACGACGACCGACGCCACCAGCGCCAGCGCCGCCGCCCAGGCGGGCAGACTCGACCGCTCACCCGGGATTCCGACCGCCGCGCCGGGAGGCCGCGACCCGGGCAGCAGGATCCAGAGCCACGTCACCGGCAGGTAGAGCACCAGCGCCGCGACGATGAGCCAGCCCCGCTGCACCGTCTCGGGGCTCGTCCACAGCAGTCCGCGGGCGGCCAGATAGGCCGTGAACGCCAGCGCGATGACGGAGAGGACGGCGCGGACGCTCACCAGCGATCCCCGCTCTCCCATTCGAGCGTCACGGTCGTGCCCGAGGGACCGGACTCGATGTCGGATCGCCCGCCGACGGCCGTCACGCGCGCCATGATCGACCCGCGGATGCCGAGGCGATCGGCCGGGATCGTCTCGAGGTCGAATCCCTCCCCCGCATCGCGGACCCGCACGACCACGCTGCCCGGATCGGCGTAGCCCGCCACCTCGACGGAGAGACCGCGCGCCTCGGCATGCTGCACCGCGTTCGCGACCGCCTGCATGGCCGCCAGCACCAGCGCGCGGGCCACGCGGCCCGGCACCCGCGGCGTGTCGGGCTGTACCCGGCGGCCGACGTTCAGCTCGACGCCCAGGTCGCGCGCGGAGGCTTCGATGTCGTCGGCGAGGCGCGTGGCATCCACCGGCGCGTCGCTTCCCTCGAGGGCGTCCTTCTCCGCGTTCGCCAGCCGCGTGAGGGCTTCGCGGGCCATGCTCACCGCCAGAGTGCGCTCACGTGGTGTCGACGCTCGTTCCGCGGCCAGGAGCGCGCCGAGAACGCTGTCGTGCATGAGGGCGGCGACCGCCACGCGCTCGTTCTCGGTGGCGGCGGTGGCAGCCGCCTCGGCATAGCTCGACACCGCCTGCGCGCGCGTCTCGTCGACGTGCGCGGCGATCGAGCGGTACATCCACGTGAGCGTCACCAGGACGCTGCCGAGGATCAACGCGAAGGAGACGTCGAGGGCGACCGGGACGTAGAACTCGCTCCGGCCCTCTGCCTGGATCAGGCGCACGACGCCGAAGAGGATGGGGGCGGCGACCGTCCACACGATCTGAAGCGAGAGAGGGAACGCGACGACCGCCGCCACGGTCGCGACGTTGATGAGGTAGAAGATCCACGGGTTCTCCAGCGGAGACGGCGGCGGTCCCCCGGCGGTCGCGATCGGCCACAGCGCCAGGGCGAGCAGGAACACCACCGCGAAGATCCCCGCGAACAGCCGGGCGAAGCGCCCGACGGCGCAGGCCACGATCATCGCGGCCAACGGTACGAAGACACCGAGGGCCAGCGGGAGGTGCCACCCGTCGCGTTCGTCGGCGCGCCCGAAGGCGGCGACGAGCGCTTGCGCGCCCAGGGCGAGCGACGCCGGGCCGACGAACAGCGTGAGCACTCGCTCGATCCGCTTCTGGGTGAACGAACCGGGATCGTCTCGCGATTCACGCGAGTGCGGGATGCGCCCCCAGGCTTCCTCGAGTACCGATCGCTGGGCCTCCGAACGGAGGGTCTCAGGCATCGGTCCCGGCTTCGGGCGCGTCGTGCAGAATGCCGTCTTCCATCGCCCGCCGCAGCAGATCGACCTTGGTCGGAGCGGGGCGACCCACCTCGACGTACTTCACGCGGACGCGCGTGATGTTCTCTTTCGCGGTGGAGTACGCCACACCCAGACGCTCGGCCACCGCCTTCAACGGCAGTCCGGCCGCGTACAGCCGAAGCACCTCTCGCTCGCGGGCCGACAGCTGTGCGTCGGCGAAGGCGCGATCACCCTCGACGGCGCTGGCCCACTCGACGTTGTCGAGCAGCTCGCCGCGCGCGACGGTGCCGATCGCGCCGAGCACCTCGTGGGTGGGAGACGACTTGCTCACGATGCCGGCGGCCCCGGCGGCGAGCGCTTCGCGCACAGCGGCGGGGCGATCGGCGACGCTGTGGATGATCACGCTCGAACCGTCGCGCACCACGCGGTCGACGTTCTCGGACACCGTGGTGCCATCGCCGAGGGTGAGGTCGAGGACCACGACATCGGCGGGAGACTGCACGGCGACGCGACGCCAATCCAGGTACGCCGCGACGTTCGCACCCGAGAACACCACCTGAGTGGTCTCGGTGCCGGCGAGCGCTGCCTCGAGCCCGAGCCGAACCGACTCGTGATCATCGATGAGGGCGACGCGGGTCATCTCCACATCGTATCGGCGCGGATCCTCGTGTCAGGGGCCTGGACATCCGCCGATCGGCGGGTCACTTGCGCAAAACGGCCACTGCTTCGACGTGATGTGAATGAGGGAAGAGGTCGACGCCCCGGATGCCGCCGTCGGCGTGGTACCCGTGTTCGGCGAACGTGGCCAGATCGCGTGCGAGGGCGACGGGGTCGCACGCGACGTAGACCACCGTCGCGGGCCCGAGTGCGGCGATCCCCTCGACCACGTCGCGTCCCGCTCCGGCCCTCGGCGGATCGAGCAGCACGACGCCGCGCGCGAGGCGTTCCCGCTCCCGTGCGGACGCGTCCGCCGCGAGCCTGGAGACGAAGCGGTCGGCGCGCGCCGTCTCGGCGCGCGCACCGATCCATTCGGCGAGGTTCTCTCCGGCGTGCTCGGTGGCGCGGGGATCGGACTCGACGCTGATGACGCGCGTGGACGGTCCGCCGAGATCGGCGAGCGTGGCGGCGAACAGGCCGACGCCGCCGTACAGGTCGAGATGCAGTGCCTCGGGGTCGAGGTCACCGGCACTGCGGGTCAATTCCTCGGCGACGAGCGAGGTCAGCGTCGTGGCGGCGAGGCGGTGCACCTGCCAGAACCCGCCCGCATCGACGCGGAACGTCCGGTCGCCGACCCGCTCCTCGATGACCTCCGCGGTCGGTCGGGTCCGCACACCGTCCGGTCGCGGGAGCACACGCACGCGACCGTCGGCCGGGAGGACGAGGTCGAGGCGGCCGGGCTCGGCGCCCCGCGCCGCGGCGGCGGCCTCGGCGACAGCGGGTGCGGCCAGCGGCAGGTCGGGCGTCTCGATCACGCGGTGCGAGCGCGCCGCGAACGGCCCCACGCGGCCCGCCTCGTCGACATGGAGACTCACGCGCGTGCGCCACCCCGTGCCGTCGGCCGTCTCCGGGTTCGCGGCGTCTCCGGCCGGGCGGACGTCGACGGGAAGCTCCAGGCGCCCCACGCGCTCGAACGCCTCCCGGATGACACGTTCTTTGAGCCGACGCTGGTGCGCGAGCTCGATGTGGCCGAATTCCGCACCGCCCGGGCGTTCGTCGGGCGCCACGTCGATCGCGGCGGCGGACCAGACGTGAGGGCGCCGTTCAGGGGCCGCCTCGAGCACCTCGACGGCGTCGGCGCGCCAGAACGACTTCTTGCGCGTGTCGGTCAGACGCGCCCGCACCCGCTCCCCGGGCAGCGTGTCGGAGACGAAGACCACGCGGCCCTCGTGTCGTGCGACGAACACCCCGCCGTGGGCGATACCGGTGATGTCGAGATCGATGAGGTCGCCGTCGTGCATTGTCCGAGCCTGACACATCCGCGCGGGGGCGGTCGTCTGCGGGAGCCCACCGTGAGCACGGCGCTAGCGTGGTCGCATGCGCGTGTGCTTGGCATCCACTTCCCCTGCTCGACTGATGCTGCTGCGCCAGGCGGGGATCGAGCCCGACGCCCGCTCTCCCCGGGTCGACGAGGAAGCCGTCATCGCCGAGGTCGAGGCGGCGGAGGGACGACGCCTGCCCGCCCCCGAGCACGTCCTGCTGCTCGCGCGGCGAAAGGCGGCCGACGTGGCGCTGAGGCTCCACGAGGAGGACCAGGGTTTCGACGGGTTCGTCATCGGCGGCGACTCGATGTTCGAGCTCGGGGACGAGATCCTCGGAAAGCCCTACACACCCGAGGCGGCGACGGCCCGGTGGCGCCAGATGCGCGGGCGCACGGGCGTCCTCCACTCGGGGCACAGCGTGTTCCGACTCTCCCCGGGAGCGCCGCCGACCGAGGCGCACGCGGTCGCCCAGGCGCGCGTGAGCTTCGCCGCCGACGTCGACGACGACGAGATCGCCGCGTACGTCGCCACCGGCGAGCCGCTGCTCGTCGCCGGGGCGTTCACCGTCGACAGCCTGGGCGGGGCCTTCATCGAGAGCGTCGAGGGCGACCCCTCCACCGTGGTCGGGATGTCGCTGTCGACGGTGCGCCACCTCGTTCGCGAGCTCGGGGGCTCGTGGACGAGCCTGTGGAATCGTTCGTAGGGTCCCGCACACGTTTTTCGGCGTTTCTTGTCGAGGAGGGTCAAAAGGTGACCCATGCCCCTCGGTAGGCTGGGAGGATGCCGAAGATCGCCAAGGTCCTTGTCGCCAACCGCGGCGAGATCGCCGTCCGTGTCATCCGCGCCGCCCGTGATTCGGGCCGAGCCTCGGTCGCGGTCTACGCCGACCAGGACAGGGATGCGCTGCACACCCGCCTCGCCGACGAGGCGTATGCCCTCGACGGCGCCACCAGCGCCGACACCTACCTCTCGATCGAGAAGATCCTCTCGGTCGCCCGCCGCTCCGGTGCCGACGCCGTGCACCCCGGCTACGGATTCCTCGCCGAGAACGCCGATTTCGCCCGCGCCGTGATCGACGCAGGACTCGTCTGGATCGGCCCCTCCCCCGAGGCCATCGAGGCCCTGGGTGACAAGGTCACCGCGCGCCACGTCGCCGAGAAGGTCGGCGCGCCGCTCGCCCCCGGCACTCCCGGCCCCGTCTCCGGTGCCGACGAGGTCATCGCCTTCGCCGAAGAGGTGGGCCTGCCCATCGCGATCAAGGCCGCGTACGGCGGTGGCGGGCGCGGCCTGAAGGTCGCCCGCGAACTCGACGAGGTCGCCGAGATGTTCGAGTCCGCGACGCGCGAGGCCGTCGCCGCCTTCGGTCGCGGCGAGTGCTTCGTCGAGAAGTACCTCGACAAGCCGCGCCACGTCGAGACGCAGTGCCTGGCGGATGCCGCGGGCAACGTCGTCGTCGTCTCGACCCGCGACTGCTCGCTCCAGCGTCGCCACCAGAAGCTCGTCGAGGAGGCTCCCGCGCCGTTCCTCAGCGACGAACAGAACGCCATCCTGTACTCGGCGTCCAAGGCCATCCTCAAAGAGGTCGGCTACATCGGAGCCGGCACCTGCGAGTTCCTCATCGGCGCCGACGGCACCATCTCGTTCCTCGAGGTGAACACGCGCCTCCAGGTCGAGCACCCCGTGTCGGAAGAGGTCACCGGACTCGACCTCGTGCGCGAACAGTTCCGTCTCGCCGAGGGCGAGGAGCTGGGTTACGACGACCCGGCCCCGACCGGGCATTCGATCGAGTTCCGCATCAATGGAGAGGACCCGGGTCGGAACTTCCTGCCGCAGCCCGGTCCCATCCACGTCTTCAAGACGTTCGGCGGTCCCGGCATCCGCCTCGACTCCGGTGTCACCGCCGGCGACAGCGTCTCGGGAGCGTTCGACTCGCTGCTCGCGAAGATCATCGTGACCGGCCGCGATCGCGCCGAGGCCCTGGAGCGTTCGCGCCGCGCCCTCGACGAGTTCGAGGTTGCGGGCATGCCGACCGTGCTGCCGTTCCACCGCAAGGTCGTGCGCGACCCCGCCTTCACCGCGGAGGACGGCACCTTCGGCGTCTTCACGCGCTGGATCGAGACCGAGTTCGTCAACGACATCCCCGCGTGGGACGGTGAGCTCGACGCCCCCGCCGCCGAGGCCGGCCGTCACACGGTCGTCGTCGAGGTCGGCGGCAAGCGCCTCGAGGTGAGCCTGCCCGACCGCATCACCGTCGCCGCGCCCGCGGTGGGCCGCCCCGCCGCAGCTCCCCCGTCGCGCCGTTCGCACGCCGCCTCACCCACGGCTGGAGCCACCGGCGACGCGGTGAAGTCGCCCATGCAGGCCACGATCGTCAAGGTCGCCGTCGAAGAGGGACAGCAGGTCGTCAAGGGCGACCTCGTCGTCGTGCTCGAGGCGATGAAGATGGAACAGCCGATCCAAGCCCACAAGGACGGCACGGTCGCCGGGATCGACGCGAGCCCCGGCACCACGGTGTCGGCGGGTCACCAGCTGCTGCTGATCAACTGAGCGTCCACGCCCCGCGACGCGCCGCGCTCCCTCGGGGGTGCGGCGCCGTCGTTCGTCCGGGTCTCCCCCACGCATAAACGCGATCCACACGCATGAACGCGAGCACACCGCGTTTATCGGCGCAGACAGCGTTTATGCGTGAACCGACACCCCACGAACCACCGAGGGCAACGGATGCCGCGAGGCTGCGGCATCCGGAACGGCTCAGTCTTCGCCGGGGTCGTCGCGGTCCACGATGTGCATCGCCCGGGCGGCGTCGGTGATGCTCGAGGTGAGCGAGGGGTAGACCGCGAACACGCGCGCGACCTGGTCGACGGTCAGGCGCCGCTCGACCGCGATCGCCACCGGGTAGATCAGCTCCGACGCACGCGGACCCACGATCACCCCGCCCATGACGGTGCCACTGCCCTTGCGGGCGATGAGTTTCACGAAACCGTCGGTGATGCCCTGCATCTTCGCGCGGGGGTTCGCCGAGAGCGGGAGCTTCTTCACGACGCCGGCGATCTTGCCGTCCACGACGTCCTGTTCGCTGAAGCCGACCGTGGCGATCTCCGGCGCCGTGAAGATGTTCGCCGTGATCCGGCGGGTCTCCAACGGGATGACCACGTCACCGAGGGCGTGGAACACGGCCTGGCGTCCCTGCATCGATGCGACGGATGCCAGGGGGAAGAAGTTCGTGCAGTCGCCGGCCGCGTAGATGTTGGGCACCGAGGTGCGCGCGACGCGGTTGACGCGGATGTGGCCGGACGGCGTCATCTGCACGCCCGCCTGCTCGAGACCGATGCCCGCGGTGTTGGGGATCGAGCCGACCGCCATGAGGCAGTGGCTGCCCGTGATCGTGCGTCCGTCGGCGAGGGTCACCACGACCTCGTCGCCGGTGTTGACCACCGACTCGGCGCGGGCCTTCGACAGCAGCGTCATCCCGCCGCGCTGGAAGACGCGTTCCAGGACCGCCGCGGCATCCTGGTCCTCACCGGGGAGCACCTGGTCGCGGCTCGAGACGAGCGTCACCTTCGCGCCCAGGTTCATGTACGCCGAGGCGAACTCGGCGCCGGTGACGCCGGAGCCGACGACGATGAGGTGCGAGGGGACCGACTTCATGTTGTACAGCTGCGTCCACGTGAGCACGCGCTGGCCGTCGGGCCTGGCGGACGGCAGTTCGCGCGGCGATGCGCCGACCGAGACGACGAGGGTCTCGGCCTCGATGCGGTCGAAGTCGGTGCCGCCGTCCTCGGTCGAGACGACGACCGCGCCGTTGCCCTCCAGTCGCCCGTGGCCCGAGATGATGCGCACGCCCGCCTCGAGCAGCGACGCGCGCATGTCGTCGGACTGCTGTCGCGCGAGCGAGAGCAGGCGCTGGTTGACGGCGGCGAGGTTGATCGCGACCTCGGGGGTGAGGGGCTTGCCCCGGTCGTCCCGGGCGAACAGCTGCACCCCGAGCTCGCTGGCGTTGCGGATGGCCACGGCGGCGTCCGCCGTCGCGATCAGGGTCTTCGAGGGGACGACGTCGGTGATGACGGCCGAGCCGCCCACGCCCGCGCGCTCCACGAGCGTCACGTCGGCGCCCAGCTGCGCGGCGGAAAGGGCCGCCTCGTAGCCGCCGGGGCCTCCGCCGACGATCGCGACGGACTGCTTGCGCTCGAAGCTCTGCACCATGGCATCCATTCTGTCAGCGCCGACACGCCCGCCCCTCACCGCACCGCCGTCTGGCCCCGGGGCCCCGCACTTTCTAGAGTGGGGGAATGTCCAACAGCACTTCTCACCCGCTCGATGACCCGGCGGTCGACCCGTTCGAGGTCGCCACGGCCGCGGCGGCCGACATCGCCCGCCTCTCGGGCGTCGAGCACCACGACATCGCCGTCACCCTCGGGTCCGGCTGGGGCCGCGCCGCCGAGCTCATCGGCGAGGAGACGGCGTCGTTCCCCGCGACCGAGGTCACCGGCTTCTCCAAGCCCGCCCTCGAGGGCCACGTCGGCACGCTCCGCAGCGTCCGGACCCCCGGTGGCAAGAACGTCCTCGTCATCGGCGCGCGCACCCACTACTACGAGGGCCACGGGGTCCGCCGGGTCGTCCACAGCGTTCGCACCGCCGCGGCGACCGGTGCGACCACGATGATCCTGACCAATGGTGCCGGCGGCATCCGCGAGACGTGGAAGCCCGGTCAGCCGGTGCTCATCAGCGACCACATCAACCTCACGGCCGACTCCCCGCTCGAGGGCGCGACCTTCATCGACCTCACCGATCTGTACTCGAAGCGGCTGCGCGACATCGCCCGGGAGATCGACCCGACGCTCGACGAGGGCGTCTACACCCAGTTCCGCGGGCCTCACTACGAGACCCCCGCCGAGGTGCAGATGGCGAAGGCGATCGGCGGCCACATCGTCGGCATGTCGACCTCGCTCGAGGCGATCGCCGCCCGCCAGGCCGGGATGGAGATCCTCGGCTTCTCGCTCATCACGAACCTGGCCGCCGGCATCCAGAAGACCCCGCTCAGCCACGCGGAGGTCCTCGAGGCCGGTCGCGACGCCGAGCCCGTGATCTCGGCGCTGCTGGCCCGCGTGGTCCACGCATTGTGAGCGAGTACCTCACCGCGGCGCGCGCCTGGCTCGCGCAGGACCCGGATGCCGTCACCCGCGACGAGCTCGCCACCCTGATCGCGCGGGTCGAGGACGGCGACGCCGCGGCCGCCGACGACCTCGCTGATCGCTTCTCGATGCGTCTGGCGTTCGGGACCGCGGGACTGCGCGGAACGCTCGGCGCGGGCTCGAACAGGATGAACCGCGTACTCGTGGCGCAGGCAGCCGCGGGGTTCGCGGCCTACCTGAACGAGCGTTCCTCGGGCACGCCGACCGTGGTGGTCGGCTACGACGGACGGCGCAACTCCGACGTGTTCGCGCGCGACTCGGTCGAGATCTTCGCCGGGGCGGGTCTGCACGCGATCCTGCTGCCCCGCCTGCTGCCCACGCCGGTCCTCGCCTTCGCGGTGCGTCACCTCGGTGCCGACGCCGGAGTCATGGTCACGGCCAGCCACAACCCGCCCGACGACAACGGGTACAAGGTCTACCTCGGCGGTGCCGACGAGGGCGCCCAGATCGTCTCCCCCGCCGACGCCGAGATCGCCGCGCACATCCAGCGCATCGCGGACGAGGGCGACGTCACGGTCCTTCCGCGCTCCGTGGGGTACGCCAACGCCCCCGAGTCGGTCGTCGAGGCGTACGTCGCCGCGACCGCCGCCGTCGCCCCCGCACCGGCCGGCGCCGAGGGACTGCGCTGGGTCTACACCGCCATGCACGGCGTGGGGTGGGAGACCGTCTCGCGCGTGCTCGCCGAAGCCGGGTATCCGACGCCCGGGGTCGTGGAGGCGCAGATCCACCCGGATGGACGCTTCCCCACGGTCGCGTTCCCGAACCCCGAAGAGCCGGGCGCGATGGATCTCGCCTTCGAGACCGCGCGTGCCGCCGACGCCGAGCTGGTCATCGCGAACGACCCGGATGCCGATCGCCTGGCGGTCGCGATCCCGGATGCCGAGACCGACGGCGGGTGGCGACGTCTGACCGGCAATGAGATCGGTCTGCTCCTCGGCTGGCGTGCGGCGCGGGCCGCGGCCGACGCCGGCACGGGCGGTTCCCTCGCGTGCTCCTTGGTCTCGTCGCCGGGCCTGCAGGCGGTCGCCGAGCACTACGGCCTCGACTTCCACTCCACACTCACGGGATTCAAGTGGATCTCCCGCGCCCCGGGGGTCGTCTTCGGCTTCGAAGAGGCCCTCGGCTACCTCGTGGATCCCGACGTCGTGCGCGACAAGGACGGGATCTCCGCCGCCGTGGCCCTGCTCGGCATGGCGGCCGAGGCGCGCGGACACGGCCGGACGGTGGCCGACCTGCTGCGGGAGTTCCGTGAGCTGTTCGGCGCCTTCGCGAGCGACCAGATCTCGATCCGCGTCGCCGACGTGAGCGAGATCGCCGGGATCATGGGCTCGCTCCGCGCCCAGCCGCCGGCGACGGTGGGCGGGATCGCCGTGTCGCGCATCGACGACCTGTTGCTCGGTGTCGACGGCCTGCCGCCCGGTGACGTGCTGCGCCTGTGGCTCGACGACGGCTCGCGGCTGATCGTGCGCCCGAGCGGAACCGAGCCCAAGCTCAAGCTGTACCTCGACGTGCGCGGTTCCTCTGCGAAGAAGGCTGCCCGGCGCCTGGCCGCTCTCCGGGCCGGCGCGGAGGAGCTGCTGGCGTCGGTGCGCTGACGCCGCCGGTGTCGCTCCCGCGGGGGCGCACCGGCATCGTCCGCGGGCGTCGACACTTCTTACGTGGGCAAAATCCGCCGGTAACAGCGGACTCGTACCGTGAGGTCATGACGACGAAGACGCCCGACACGAGCGAGCCCAAGATGCGGCCCACGGTCATCGAGACCGGCGGGATCGAACCGATTCCCGCCGCCCACCGACACGGCTCGCCGTGGCAGCTGCTCTCCACCTGGTCGGCTCCCAACCTGGAGTTCGCGACCGTCTTCGTCGGATTCATCGGCGTCGCGTTCTTCGGCCTCGGCTTCTGGCAGGCGGTGCTCGCCATCGTGGTGGGCAACGCCCTCGCCGCGGTCGCCCAGGGGGTTCTGTCGACATGGGGACCGCGCGAGGGCCTCGCGCAGCTCGTTCTCAGTCGCACGGCGTTCGGACTTCGCGGGAACATCCTGCCGGCGGGGCTGAACACGGTCATGGCCGGGCTGGGCTGGTTCGCCGTGAACTCGGTCTCGGGCGCCTTCGCGCTGACGACTCTCACCGGACTCCCGGTGTGGCTGAGCCTCGTTCTGATCGTCGTGGTCGAAGTGCTCCTGGCGTTCGTCGGCTACGACCTCGTCCAGATCTTCGAGCGCTACGCGAGCATCGCCCTCGGGGCGATCTTCGTCCTCGCCGCGATCGCGATCTTCGCCAACCCCGAGGTGGGTGCGAACATCTCCGGCGGCGACTTCTCGTTCGCAGGCTTCCTGCTCACCGCGGCGGCCGCATTCGGGTATGCCGCCGGATGGACTCCCTATGCCTCGGACTACACCCGTTACCTCCCCCGTACCGTCAGCCTCCGCGCGACCGGCTGGGCCGCGGGACTCGGCATCTTCGTCTCGTGCACCGTGCTGATGTCCGTCGGAGCGGCCTCCGCGCTGATCGTCGCTCCCGACGGGTCGTCGCCGACGGACGCGTTCGTGCACGGGATGCCGGGGTGGATCGGATCGCTCACGCTCGCCGCGATCGCGATCGGCGCGGTCGCGGCGAACGCACTCAACGTGTACTCCGGCGCGATGTCGTTCCTCGCGGCAGGGGTGCGGATCCCCTTCTCGCTGCGCCGCGCCATCATCGCGCTCGGGTTCGGCGTGCTCGGCTTCGTGATCGCGCTCGTCTCGATCCTCGTCGACGTGACCGTGGTCTACGAGAACTTCCTGCTGGTGATCGCCTACTGGATCGCACCATGGCTCGGCATCGTGCTCGTCGACAGGTACCTGCGGCGCGGGACGTCCATCGCGACGCTCGTCACCGACGCGGCCGCGTACCGCAACCCGGCCGGCCCGATCGCCTTCGTCGTGGCCGTGGTCGTCTCGGTCGTCCTCTTCTCCAACCAGACGCTGTTCCTCGGCCTCGTCGTTCAGGCCACGGGCGGTGCGGCCTCCCCGCTGGGCGACCTGACGCCAGCCGTCGGGTTCGTCCTCGCGGGCGCGATCTACGTGGTTCTCTTCCGCGCGCTCTCCCCGGCTCTCGGCGGCCCGCTGTCCGCCGAGGGCGAGATCGTGACCGGCGTCGACGCTGCGGAGCAGGGCGCGTGAGCGGCGCACCCGTCGTCGGGGCGGTCTACGCCACCGACGAGGACAAGCTCGAGGTCGCCCGGTGGGAAGCACTTCAGGGCCGAGACGAAGGCGGCATCCCCATCGGCGCCGCTCTCTTCGACCACGAAGATCGCCTGCTCGGGTCGGGGCGCAATCAGCGCGTCCAGGGTGACAACCCCGCTCTGCACGGTGAGACCTCGGCATTCCTCGCCGCGGGACGCCAACGGTCGTACCGACGGACGACGATGGTCACCACCCTGTCACCGTGCTGGTACTGCTCGGGCCTCGTGCGCCAGTTCGGGATCGGACGCGTCGTCATCGGAGAGAACCAGACCTTCTACGGCGGCGAGGACTGGCTGCGCGAGAACGGTGTCGACGTGGCCGTGCTCCAGGACCCCGCGCTCATCGAGGTCATGTCGACCTTCATCGACGACAACCCCGCCGTGTGGAACGAGGACATCGGGGAGGAGTGACAGGCGGGCGGTGTGCTGCTGACGCCTCAGCCGTCGATGACGGCGACGAGCTCGTCGAGGAACGCAGCGAAGTCCGTGCCCCGGCGCACGATGCGCTGCACGCTGTCGCGCTCGCTGAAGACCTCGACGAACTGCTCGAACACCGTTTGAAACGCCTCGCGGTCGGCCTCGCTGAAGGCGACGAGCGCCACCACCTGCACGCGACCCTCCCCCCACACGATCGACGGATCGGCGATGCCGATCGCGATGCGGGTCTGGGTCGCGGTCATTCCCATCGCGTGCGGCACGGCGAGCGCGTCGGTAAAGGCCGTCGACGAGATGGCCTCGCGCTCGACGGCCCGGGTGACGTAGTCGTCGTCGATGACGCCCTGGCGGGTCAGCAGCGCACCCAGGTCGCGGATGACGCCGGCCTCGCCGTCGGCGGCATCCAGCCCCCGCACGAAGGCGTCCGGTGAGAAGTAGCGCTCGAGCTCGGCCCGCAGGCGCGCGAGGCGGCGACCGCGACGGACCCGACCGGCAGCGGCCTGGACGCGCTCGACGTCGGCGTCGGTGAGGAACGGCTGGATGCGGACGAACCGGTCGCCGGTGCGCGGCGGGTCGATCGTCGTGAGCACCAGATCGGTGTCGATGCCCTCCCACACGGGGTCGATGCGCGTCTCGACGCCCACGACCTCGATCGCCTGGCCCAGGGAGCGGTCGACGCTGGAACGCAGCAGTTCGTGCAGTTCGTAGTAGCCGGGGCAGACGATCGTCGCGGTGAGGAGCTGATCGGCGCGACGACTGCGCTCGAGACGTCCGCCGACGTGCATCGCGACGTAGGCGATCTCGTCGTCGAGGATGGGGATGCCGAGCGACTCCTGCAGTCCGGTCGCGATGTAGACCGCGACTTCGAAGATCATCGGATACGTCGACTTCAGCGACCGCGTGAGGGGGTTTCGCGACCACGCCTGCTCGCGGGAGCGGTGCAGCAGGTTCTGCACGTGCAGCGCGAGTCGCAGGATGAAGTCCTCGTGAGCGATGTCGACGAGGAACTGGGACGCCGCGGCCTCGACGACCGCGCGGACGGCCGCCTCGACCTCGGGCGAGAGGCGGGCGCGCACATCGTCGGTCGCCGGGGCACCCGGGGCGACGATGCGCGTGAGCACCAGGGTCGCGAGGTGGCGGAGATCACCCTGGCCCAGCTGCACCCCGATGTGCTTGAGGGTGAGACGGTCCAGCAGTTCGGCGACCGCGGCGGTGGCCTCGGACACATCGGAGCCGGTCGAGCCGAGGGCGCGGTCCCGCGTGGTCCGGTCGGCAGCGATCGCGATGTGCATCACGACGTCGCCGATACCGATCTCGTTGACGAAGTAGCCGAGGGCGCCGAGCTCGGCGACCAGTTCGGCTTTGAAGGGCCCGAACGCCCGCGCGCCGACGGACCTCTCCCCGAGAGTGCGCCGCAGAGCGTCGAGGTCGAAGTGCCCGGCATCCATCTCGTCGTGCGCGAGCTTGGACAGCAGCCGGCGTTGCGCCACCTCGGTCCCCCGCAGGCGCGCGAGGGATGCCGAGCGCTCGAGGGTCAGCTCGGTCCCACCGAGCAGTCCGCGCACGCGCGAGAGATCGGCCTCCAGCGTCGCAGCGCTCACGTGCAACTCGTCAGCCGTCTCGAACACGTCGATGCCCTCGGCGGAATCCAGCAGGCGGCGCACGAGGGTGTGCAGGCGATCGCGCGGGGTCCCGGCATCCGATCCCCCGGTCGCACGCAGCGCGGCGGCGGCATCGCTGCCCGCCCGGTAGCCGAGCGGTCCCGACTCGATGGCCGCTCCCCCGGGGACACGGGCATTGATCGCCGTGACGTAGGAGCGGACGCTGCGCGGGGTCACCCCGAGGGCGTCCGCCAGGGACGCGGCGGTCGACCACTCCCCGTCGCGCATCAGCAGCGCCAGCAGGCGGTCTTGGCGCGCTTTCGTCGTCACGATCCGTCCTCCGCGCCGCGCCCGTGATGGCAGCGCTCCCTCCATCCAACCACGCGGCTCGGGGACGGGCGCGGGCCGACGGCATCCGTGTTCCGGGGGGTGGGAAACGAACCTGGTTGTCTGCTGGGAGTCGGTTCCCGACAATCGAGAGGTAAGGAGGCGGGTTCGATGAGGATCCTCGTGGTGTGCGGCGCGGGCGCGTCCAGCACGTTCGTGGCGCAACGCGTGCGCCGAGCGGCTCAGGACCGCGGCCTCGACTATGCCGCCTCGGCAGGGACCGTACGCTCGCTTCCGATCGATCTCGACGCCTGCGACATCGTCCTCGTCGGCCCGCACCTCGCCGACGACCTCGAGAGGATCGAACGGGATGCCGGGACGCGCGGCGTCTCGGTGGTGCTGCTGCCCGAGGACGTGTTCGCCGATCGCGACGGCAGCCGCACGCTCGCCCTCGTCCACGAGGCGCTTCGCGCCCGCCACCCCGCCGACAGCGTCTGACCCGCGAGAAGGACTCCGCTCATGCCCCGAATCACTCGGACGGTCCGCATCGGATCGTCGCACGGCCTGCACGCTCGGCCCGCGAAGCTCTTCGCCCAGGCGGCCAAAGACGCCGGCATCCCCGTGACCATCGCCAAGGACTCCGGCGGCCCGGTCAACGCCGCGAGCATCCTCGGCATCATCGCCCTGGGCCTGGAGTACGGCGATTACGTCACTCTGACCGCCGACGGCGACAACGCCGAGGCCACCCTCGACCGCCTCAGCGAACTGCTGACCACCGACCACGACGCCGAGTAGAGACGCCGCGTGAGAACGCCGGCCGAAGACGCCCAGCAAAGGAAGAACAGCACCATGACGGAACTCCGTGGAGTCGGAATCGGACTGGGCGTCGCCCAGGGACTCATCGCGCGCATGGCCGAGCCCCTGCCCGCCCCGAAGGACGCGAAGAGCGAGCTGACGGTCGACGAAGAGACCGCACGCGTACGCGAGGCCATCGGCGCCGTCGCCCGTGAGCTCGAGTCCCGGGGCGCACAGGCGGGGGGAGCCGCCCGTGACGTGCTCGAAGCCCAGGCGATGATCGCCGAGGACCCGACCCTCGAAGCCGAGGTCGACAGCCGTCTCGCCGCCGGCAAGACGGGCGAGTTCGCCGTGCACGACGCCTTCGCGTCGTTCCGCGAGCAGCTCGTCGCCCTGGGCGGGTATCTCGGCGAGCGCGCGGCCGACCTCGATGACGTCGCCCAGCGGGTCATTGCGCGTCTGCGCGGCGTCGCCGCCCCCGGCATCCCCGATCCCGGTCACCCGTTCGTGCTCGTCGCGAAAGACCTGGCCCCCGCCGACACGGCGCTGCTCGACCTCGACAAGGTCCTGGCCCTGGTGACCACCGAGGGCGGCCCCACCTCGCACACGGCGATCCTCGCCCGCGAGAAGTCGATCGTCGCGGTCGTGGGTGCCGCCGGCGCGAAGGACCTCGCCGACGGTCAGACGGTGATCGTGGATGCCGCAGCCGGCGTCGTGACCGTCGACCCCAGCACCGACGACCTCGCCCGTGCCCAGAACCGCGCCGACGCGCGCGCCGCCGCCGCGTCCGCTCCGATCACCGACGGAGCCCTCGCCGACGGCACCGCGGTCCCCCTGCTGGCCAACCTCGGCAAGCCGGGCGGCGCCGCCGAAGCCGTCGAGCTCGGCGCGGAGGGCGTCGGTCTGTTCCGCACCGAGTTCCTCTTCCTCAGCTCCAGCTCCGCGCCCACGGTCGAGGAGCAGCGCGCCGCGTACACCGAGCTGCTCAGCGCCTTCCCCGGCAAGAAGGTCGTCGTGCGCGTGCTCGACGCGGGTGCCGACAAGCCCCTGCCCTTCCTCAACGATGCCCACGAGGAGAACCCCGCACTGGGCCTCCGCGGCCTGCGCGCGCTCCGCGCGAGCGAGGACATCCTCCGCGAGCAGCTGACGGCGCTGGCCGAAGCGGATGCCGCGACGCGCAAGACCGCCGCCGGCCCGGCCGACCTGTGGGTGATGGCCCCGATGGTCTCCACCGTCGAGGAGACCCGGTACTTCACCGCGCTCGCGAAGGACTACGGCCTGAAGACGACCGGCGTGATGGTCGAGGTACCGTCGTCCGCCCTCCTCGCGGATCGCATCCTCGAGATCGCCGACTTCGCCTCGATCGGCACGAACGACCTCACGCAGTACACGCTCGCCGCCGACCGGCTGCTCGGGTCGGTCGCGTCGTTCCAGGACCCGTGGCATCCGGCCGTCCTCCGCCTCATCCGCGAGGTCGGCGCCGCCGGACGAACCCACGGCAAGCCCGTCGGCATCTGCGGCGAGGCGGCGGCCGACCCGCTGCTCGCCGTCGTTCTCGTCGGACTCGGCGCCACCACGCTGTCGATGGCCCCTACGGCCCTCGCCGACGTGCGCGCCACCCTGCTCACCCACACCCTCGACGACGCGCGCCGCATCGCCGAAGCCGCCCTGGCGGCCGACGACGCGGCATCCGCTCGGGAGGCGGCCCAGGCCGCGTCCTCGAACACCGCGGCCGTCTGAGCCGCTTCCCCCCACCCGCGCGGCGCATGCCGCGCCCACACCAAGGAGACACCGCAATGACGACGACGTCACCCACCAAGCAGCCGGGAGGAGCGCGAATCGCCGTACAGCGATTCGGCACGTTCCTCTCCGGCATGATCATGCCGAACATCGCGGCATTCATCGCATGGGGTTTCATCACCATGCTCTTCATCCCGGCCGGATTCTTCGGGTCGGCCAGCCCCTTCGGGCCGGCCTGGCACTGGGCCCCGGTCGCCGACATCATCGGCGGCGGCGGCGACGCGGCCACCATCGGCTGGCCCGGCGCCATGACCGCCCTCACCGAGGGTGACAACGGCACCTACCAGGGCTACGTCGGCCTGGTGAGCGTCATGATCACCTACCTGCTGCCGCTGCTCATCGCCAACACCGGTGGACGCATCGTCTACGGGGCACGCGGTGGCGTGGTCGGAACGATCGCCGTCATGGGCGTCATCGTCGGCACGAACATCCCCATGTTCCTCGGCGCGATGATCATGGGCCCCCTCGCGGCCTGGATCACCAAGCAGATGGACAAGCTGTGGGACGGCAAGATCCGCCCCGGCTTCGAGATGCTCGTGAACAACTTCTCGGCGGGCATCCTCGGCATGATCCTCGCGATCGTCGGCTTCTTCGCCTTCGGTCCGGTCTTCCTCGGCATCAGCGCTTTCCTGGGCGGGATCGTCGCGTTCCTCGTGCAGTTCAACCTGCTCCCGGTGCTGTCGATCATCGTCGAGCCCGCCAAGGTGCTGTTCCTCAACAACGCCATCAACCACGGTGTGTTCACCCCGCTCGGCATCGAGCAGGCGGCCGAGTCGGGCAAGTCGATCCTGTTCCTCATCGAGGCGAACCCCGGCCCCGGCCTGGGTCTGCTGCTCGCCTTCACGTTCTTCGGGATCGGCGCGGCCAAGGCCTCGGCCCCGGGCGCGATCATCATCCAGTTCTTCGGTGGCATCCACGAGATCTACTTCCCGTACGCCCTCGCCAAGCCCATGACGATCCTCGCGCTGATCGCCGGTGGCGCCTCGGGTGTGGCCGTGAACATGATCTTCGGCGGCGGCCTGGCGTTCCCCGCGGCTCCCGGCAGCATCATCGCCGTGACCGCTGCGGCCGCCGGTGGTGGCGTCGGAAACGTCCTGGTGGTCTACCTCTCGGTGCTCGTCGCCGCGGTCGTGACCTTCCTCGTGGCCGGCATCATCCTCCGCGCGTCGCGCAAGCGCGACCAGGACGCCGAGGGCGACAGCTTCGCCGCGGCCATCGACCAGACGGCCGCGAACAAGGGCAAGGAGTCCTCGACCCTCGGTGCGCTGCGCACCCGCGCCGCTGGCACGACCGGATCGGGCACCACCGAGTCGGCCGACCGCGATGTCGACGGCGCCCTGGGCGGCCTCGACGGCGCCGTCGCCACGAAGCAGCTGAACACCATCGTGTTCGCCTGCGACGCCGGCATGGGCTCCTCCGCCATGGGCGCCAGCGTCCTGCGCAACAAGATCAAGAAGGCCGGTATCGAGGGGGTCACGGTCACCAACCAGGCCATCGCGAACCTCGACGGCTCCGCCGACCTGATCATCACGCAGAACCAGCTCACCGACCGCGCCAAGGCGCAGTCGCCCGACGCCGTGCACGTCTCGGTGGACAACTTCATGAACTCGCCGAAGTACGACGAGGTCGTCGAGATGGTCCGCACCCAGCACGAAGCGAAGTAATCCCCTAGCACGCCAGGGGCCGGAGCGTCAGCCCGGCCCCTGGCGTCTTCCCGTCCGGCCCGTGTTTTGCGAGGCTGGACAGCACGACGAGAAAGGCGAGAACCATGTCAGACGTCCTCCGCATCGAATCCGTCCGCATCCACCCCGGGAGTGCCACCCGCGAGGAGGCGATGAAAGAGGCCGCCGACCTGCTGCAGGCCACCGGCGCCGTCACCTCCGAATACTTCGCCGCCATGCAGCAGCGGGAGGAGACCGTGTCGACCTACATGGGCAATGAGCTCGCGATCCCCCACGGCACCAACGAGACCAAGCAGGCCATCCTCACCTCGGGACTGTCGGTCGTCCGCTACGACGGCGGCGTCGACTGGGGCGGGGAACCCGTGACCTTCGTGATCGGTATCGCCGGCAAGGGTGACGAGCACCTCGAGATCCTGTCGCAGATCGCGATCCTCTTCTCCGAAGAAGACGACGTCGCGCGCCTGAAGGCCGCCTCCTCCCCCGAGGAGCTCTTCGAAGCCCTCTCCGGGTCCGTCAACGCATGAAGGCCGTCCACTTCGGCGCCGGCAACATCGGCCGGGGCTTCGTCGGTCTCCTTCTGCACGAGGGCGGCTACGACCTCGTCTTCTCCGACGTCTCGGCGGCCCTGGTCGCGGCGATCAACGCCGCCTCGAGCTACACCGTGCACGAGGTCGGCGAGGGCGGCGTCGACAAGGAGGTCACCGGCTTCCGCGCGATCGACAGCTCCGTGGATGCCGAGGCTCTGATCGACGAGATCGCCACGGCCGACGTGGTCACCACCGCCGTGGGTCCGACCATCCTGAAGTTCGTCGCCCCGCACATCGTCGCGGGGCTCGCCCTGCGCGACCCTGCCCTCGCTCCGCTGCAGATCATGGCGTGCGAGAACGCGATCGGCGCGACCGACCAGCTGCGCGAGCACGTCATCGAGCTCGCCGGCGAGTCATGGGACGCCCTCGCCGCGCGTGCCGTCTTCGCGAACACCGCCGTCGACCGCATCGTGCCGGCGCAGTCCGGTGGCGGGGTGGACGTCACGGTGGAACCGTTCTACGAATGGGCGATCGAGCGCGGACCCTTCGGCGACACCCCGCCCCACATCCCCGGGGCGCACTTCGTCGACGACCTCGAGCCGTACATCGAGCGCAAGCTCTTCACGGTCAACACCGGGCACGCGACCACGGCGTACTTCGGTGCGCAGGCCGGGATCGACCGCATCTCGGACGCGCTCGCCGACACGGCGATCGCGGCGAAGGTCGAAGCGGCGCTCGAGGAGACCAGCGCCCTGCTGGTGCAGAAGCACGAACTCAACGCCGGAGTGCAGGGCGAGTACCGCGCGACGATCCTGCGTCGTTTCCGCAACCCCGCTCTGCCCGACACCGTCTGGCGCGTGGGTCGGCAGCCGCTGCGCAAGCTCTCCCGTCACGAACGTTTCGTGGGTCCGGCCGCCGAGGCGATCGAGCGCGATCTTCCCGTCGACGCGCTCGTCGCCGCGATGGCCGCCGCCCTGGAGTTCTCGGATGCCGAGGACGCCCAGGCCGTCGACCTGCAGCGCATGCTGCGCGAACTCGACGCAGAGGCGTTCACCGCAGAGGTGACCGGTCTGGAGCCGGAGCACCCGCTGTCCACGCGCGTCGTCGACATCGTCGCGGCACGGCAGGCGGCGCTGGGCGCCTGAAGCCCGCCCCGCGGAAACCCCGCCGCCGACGTGTCGCCCCGTGCGCGCGTCGGCGGCGGCGTTTCGCGCGCGGGGGCCGTCCGCCGGTGCACGCGTCGGCGGCGGCATTTCGCGCGCGGGGGCCGTCGCGGTGACGCCGGTGGGCGGGGATACGCTCGAGACGTGACCGACCGCGAGCCCCCCGCCGACTCCTCTCCCTCGCGCGTCCCCCGTCGTCGGCGACGGTGGCTGCGCTGGATCCTCGGCGGCCTCGGCGCTCTCGTGGTGGTGCTGGTCGGCGGCATCCTGATCTACAGCCAGGTCGGCGTGATGGGCGCCGAACCCGGTCCCCTGGCCGAGGCCGAGGCGAATCCCGGTCTGACGATCACCGACGACGGCGCGGGCATCGTCCTCTCGCCCGCCGCAGGCAAAACCGGCCAGGGGCTGGTGTTCATCCCCGGAGCCAAGGTCGCCGCAGACGGGTACATCGCGACCTTCGCGGACACGGTCGTCGACGACGGCATCACTGTCGTCATCACGCGCCCGTGGCTCAACCTCGCCTTCTTCGATCCGCGGCCGCTCTCGACGTTCACCGACCTCGCCCCCGACGTGACGGCCTGGGCCGTCGGCGGACACTCCCTCGGCGGCGTCCGCGCCTGCCAGCTGGCCACCGACGCCGACGCACTCGTGCTCTTCGCCTCCTACTGTGCGAACGACCTGTCGGCATCCGGCATCCCCGTCCTCAGCTTGTCCGGCTCCGAAGACGGGCTCAGCACTGCGCAGAAGATCGCGGATGCCAAGGGCGAACTCCCCCCGGACGCCACCTTCGTGGAGATCCCCGGTGCCTCCCACGCCTCCTTCGGCGCGTACGGACCCCAGCCCGGCGACGGCACCCCGACGGCGGACCCGGCCGAGGTCGACCGCGTGATCGCCGAGCAGCTCGCCGGCTTCCTCCCGCGTCCGTAGCCAGACCCGGGCGGGAGTGTCGCGCGTCCGGGCGCGCAGCCTGGGCGCGCGGGCGCCCCGGCACGCGAGCACCCCGGCCGCGGGTGCCCCGGCACGCGGGCGCCGGTGCGAGCGAAACTCCTGAGAAAGCCACGCGTGCTCGCTCGGAACCCCCACGGGAGGCCCGCTCGCGGCGAAAAGTCAGGAGTTTCGCCCTCGCGAGATTGCGCGTCCCCACACCCGTTATCCACAGCTCGGGTCCCCGCCTCCTTCGAAGCGACCAGAACGGCCAAGGTGGGCCGATGGCTTCCCTCGCTCTCCTGTCCGAAGAGAACCGCGAGGCGGTGTGGACGACACGCGAGCTCCACGCGGCCGGGTGGTCGCGGCGGTCTCTCGCCCGCGCCGTCGCCGACGGAACCCTCATCCGTGTGCGACAGGGCCGATTCGTCGCAGCCGACGCGCACGATGACATCGTCACGGCTGGCCGTGTGGGCGGACGACTGGACTGCGTCAGCCTCCTGGCCCTGCGCGGTGTGTTCGTCCACCACCACACGGACCGCCACGTGCAGCAGAATCCGCTGGCCAGTCGACGACCCCCGACACCCCGCGGCGTCGTCTATCACTGGCGTGCATCGTCGGCGTCACACGACCGTCTCGGGGTCGACGTCGTGGAGGCCCTCGCACAGGCGATCCGATGCCAACCACCGCGTTCGGCTGTTGCGACCCTCGACAGCGCCTGGCACCTCGGGCTCATCGATGAAGCCGGCATCGGCGACGTCTTCGCCCGCGTCCCACGACGCTTCCAGGTCTTGCGTCGGCTGGTAGACCCCCGCGCCGAGGCAGGCACCGAGTCGCTTGTCCGACTGCTCCTGCGGCAGCTCGGCTGTCGCATCGAGCTGCAGGTCCGCATCGACGGGGTGGGTCGCGTCGACCTCCTGGTCGACGGTTGGCTCATCGTCGAGTGTGACAGCGAGCGGTTCCACGGCACCTGGCGCGTGCACAAGAAGGACCGGCGCCGAGATATGGCTGCTCTGGAACGCGGCTATGCGACGCTCCGCCTGCTCGCCGAAGACATCCTGTACCGCCCCGACCGCGTGCGTACAGCGCTCGAGCGCATCCTCGTGCACGGCGCACCCGGGCGAAACTCCTGAGTCCCGGCCCCTTCCGTCTCGCAACGCGGCCATCCCGCCACCGTCGGGCACGAACGTCAGGAGTTTCGCACGCCGCGCGCCCCGACCCGCCCGCCCACTCGCGGCGCCGGCCCGCCGCGCAGGGCCCACCCCGCGCGGGCCGAACTCCTGAGAAACGGCGCCGTCACGGCCGGAAACAGCCACCACGCGGCAGCTCGAGCGCGAATCTCAGGAGTTTCGCACGCCGCGCGCCCGCACCCGCCCTCCCACTCGCGGCGCCGGCCCGCCGCGCAGGGCCCACCCCGCGCGGGCCGAACTCCTGAGAAACGGCGCCGTCACGGCCGGAAACAGCCACCACGCGGCAGCTCGAGCGCGAATCTCAGGAGTTTCGCACGCCGCACGGCGGACGCACGCCGCGCGGCGGGCGCGCACGCCGCCCAACGAACCAACCCCGCGAGACGCGTGAGGGCGATCAGCGCTGGAAGCCCTCCGAGATGATCTCGATGAGTTCCTCGCGCTCCTCCACCGGGAGGAAGGCCCCCGCGGCGGCATTGAGCTGGAAGGCCTCGAGGTCGTCGAGGTCGTAGTCGAACGCCTGGACGAGCAGTCCGAGCTCGCGCGTGAGAGTCGTCGCGCTCATCAGACGGTTGTCGACGTTCACCGTCACCGAGAAGTCCAGCTGGTACAGCAGATCGAAGGGGTGCGCGTCCATCGTGTCGCCCCAGGCTGTGACGGCCCCGCTCTGCAGGTTCGACGTCGGCGACAGCTCGAGCGTGATCTCGCGGTCGCGCACCCAGCGAGCCAGATCGCCGAACGTCACCTGCACCTCTTCGCCCTCGCGCGAGACGACATCGAGGTCGTTGGCGATGCGCACGCCGTGTCCGAGGCGCAGGGCGCGCCCGTCGAGGAGGGCGGAACGAATGGATGCCAGCCCCGCCCCTTCACCCGCGTGCACCGTCGTGGGGAAGAACTGCTCGGCGAGGTAGTCGAACGCCGCGCGGTGGCCGGAGGGAAGGAACCCGTCCTCCGGACCGGCGAGGTCGAACCCGACGACACCGCGTCCTCGCCACGACACGGCGAGCTCGGCGATGTCGCGCGCGTTGTCGTTGTGCCGGAGGGCCGTGAGAAGTTGACCGACACGGATGTCGTGCCCGCGGGCGTCCGCGGCATCCTCTCCCTCTTCGATGCCCTCCTGTACGGCGTCCACGACCTCGTCGAGACTCAGGCCGCGGGTGAGGTGCTGCTCGGGAGCCCAGCGCACCTCGCCGTACACGACGCCGTCGGCGGCGAGGTCCTCGACGAACTCCTTCGCCGTGCGCACGAGTCCCTCGCGGGTCTGCATGACACCGACGGTCGCGGAGAACTTCTCGAGGTAGTCCTCGAGCGAGCCGCCGTCGATGTGGTCCGAGAACCAGGCTTGAAGCCCCGTGGCGTCATCCGCGGGCAGGTCGAGCCCGACCTCGTCGGCGAGTTCGAGCACCGTCTGGGGGCGGAGCCCGCCGTCGAGGTGATCGTGCAGCGAGACCTTGGGCAGGTCGGCGATCTTCGTCCGGCCGATGCGGAACTCTTCGGATGCCACGGTGTCCTTCTTTCCGGATGCCATCAGGCGGTGATGCGTTCGCGGACGATCGGGGATGCCACGGGCACGGTGTCACCGATCTCCCACGCGCCGTCGACGGCCCCGAGGGCCCGCTCGAAGCGCGACTCATCATCGGCCGCCAGGGTGAACAGCGGCTGACCGGCGGCGACCCTCTCGCCGACGGCGACGTGCAGGTCGATCCCCGCGGCATGTACCACCGCGTCCTCGGCGCGGGCCCGCCCGGCGCCCAGGCGCCAGGCCCCGATCCCGAAGGGCAGCGCCTCGATGCGCGTGACGACACCCGAACGCTCCGCGGTGACGGTGTGCGTCTCGCGGGGCGTCGGGAGGGCGGCATCCGGATCGCCGTCCTGCGCGCGAATCATACGCTTCCAGACGTCCATGGCCCGGCCGTCCTGCAACGCCGCCTCGATGTCGGCGTCGGGCTGGCCGGCGAGCGTGAGCATCTCGCGGGCGAGGGCGATCGTGAGCTCGACGACGTCGGCCGGACCCCCACCGGCGAGCACCTCGACGGACTCGCGCACCTCGTTGGCGTTGCCGATGGCCCGCCCGAGCGGAGTGTTCATGTCCGTGAGCAGCGCCGTCGTGTTCACGCCCGAGTCGGTGCCGAGGGCGACCATCGTCTCGGCGAGCTCGCGCGCGCGGTCGATGTCCTGCATGAAGGCGCCGGAGCCGAACTTGACGTCGAGCACGAGCGAGTCGGTGCCTTCGGCGATCTTCTTCGACATGATGCTCGACGCGATCAGCGGGATGGCCTCGACGGTGCCGGTGACATCGCGCAGCGCGTACAGCTTCTTGTCGGCGGGGGCCAGTCCCGTGCCCGCGGCGCAGATGACCGCGCCCACGTCGCGCAGCTGCGCCATGATCTCGTCGTTCGACAGCGCCGCACGCCAACCGGGAATCGACTCGAGCTTGTCCAGCGTGCCGCCGGTGTGGCCGAGACCGCGGCCGGAGAGCTGCGGCACGGCGACGCCGAAGGCGGCCACGAGAGGGGCGAGGGGCAAGGTGATCTTGTCGCCGACACCACCGGTGGAGTGCTTGTCGACGGTCACCTTGCCCAGCGAGCTGAAGTCCATCCGCTCACCGGAGGCAATCATCGCGTCGGTGAGCACCCGGATCTGATCGCGACCGAGGCCGTTCAACAGCACCGCCATGGTGAACGCCGACATCTGCGCATCCATCACGTAGCCGCGCGTGTAGGCATCGACCAGCCAGCGGATCTCGCCCTCGGTGATCGCCCGCCCGTCGCGCTGGGCACGGATGATGTCGACGGCGTCGTACTGCTCGGCGCTCATCGCGCCGCCTCCTCGAGCTCACGCGGCCCGAACGCGTCGGGCAGCACCTCGTCGATGGTCCGGATGCCGCTGACGGTCTCGAGCAGCATCCCGGGGATGGCGTGCTCGAACAGCAGCTGACGGCAGCGTCCGCACGGCATGAGCGTGCGTCCTTCCCCGTCGACGCAGACGAACGCGACCAGCTGGCCGCCGCCCGACATGTGCAGTTCGGACACGAGCCCGCACTCCGCGCACAGCGTCACCCCGTACGAGGCGTTCTCGACGTTGCATCCCGAGACGATGCGGCCGTCGGCGACGAGCGCTGCGGCGCCCACCTTGAAGCGGGAGTAGGGCGCGTACGCGCGGTGCATGGCATCCGTCGCGGCGGAACGGAGTTCGTCCCAGTCGATGTCGGTCATCGTGGAGCAGAGGGTCCTCTCGTGAAGGGGGAAGCGGGCTGGGTCAGCCCTTGACGTAGGGTTTTCCGGCCGCCGCGGGTCCGCGGACCTTTCCGACGAGACCGGCGACGGCGAAGATCGTCACCACGTACGGCAGCATGAGCATGAACTCGCTGGGTACGGGCGAACCGATCACGCCGAGGGTGTTCTGCAGGTTCGAGGCGAACCCGAACAGCAGGGCGGCGAGGGTCGCGCGGATCGGATCCCACTGGCCGAAGATGACGGCGGCGAGGGCGATGTATCCGGCGCCGGCGGTCATCTCCTTGTTGAACGCACCGACCGAACCCAGGGTGAAGAACGCACCGCCCAGACCGGCGATCGCCCCGCCCAGCGACACGTTCCAGAAGCGGGTCCGGGCGATGTTGATGCCGACGGTGTCGGCGGCCTGCGGGTGCTCTCCGACCGCGCGCAGACGCAGACCCCAGCGGGTGTGGAAGAGTCCGACGTAGACCAGGGCGACCGTGACGTACATGAGGTACACGATGATCGTCTGGTTGAACAGCATCGGTCCGATGATCGGGATGTCGGCCAGCACCGGGATGGGCAGGCGCGGGAAGCGCGGGGGCGAGTTCAGCGTGGCGGCGTTGGGCGAGAGCAGCTGCGAGAAGAGGAAGCTCGTCAGACCCACCACGAGCACGTTCAGCACGACACCGACGATGACCTGGTCGACGAAGTACTTGATCGCGAATGCCGCGAGCACGAACGAGACCAGCACACCCGAGACGGCCGCCGCGAGGAGGCCGATGAAGGGGTTGCCCGTCGCGGTCGCCACGACGGCCGACGTGAAGGCGCCCGCGAGGAGCTGACCTTCGATCGCGATGTTCACCACGCCGACGCGCTCGCTGATGACACCCGCCATGGCACCGAAGATCAGCGGCACCGACAGGCTCAGACCGCCCGCGAGCAGGCCGGTGAGCGGGATGACGGCGGTCGTGGCTCCCGCGGCCGCCCAGGTGAGGAAGCCCACCATGAACACGAGCGCGAACACGACGGCCAGCCAGATCGGCGGACGCCGGCGAGCGCGGACGAGGACGGCCGCGGCGACGGTCACGAGCACCATCAGGATGGTGCAGACGATGCCGGTGACCGTTCCGCCGAGCACGACCTCGGGGAGTTGGAGGAACTCGCCCGGGCTCGAGATGCGGAAGACGGCGTCACCGTCCTGGCGAGCGACGACGAACAGCACGGCGGCGAGCACAGTGATGACGGCGTAGACGATCGGCGCCTTCCAGCTGACCACGACCGCGGTGTCGAGGGCGGCAGGCTGAGGGGCGACCTCGCGGTGCGCGGCGGTGGTGCTCACTTGGCCGCCTCCTTCTTCTTGAGGGCGCGCGCTTTCGGCTGGCGGATCCCGGGGGCCGGCAGGCGGAAGATCGCGCGGACGAGCGGCGGGGCGGCGATGAACAGGACGATGAGCGACTGCACGACGAGCACGATGTCGATCGGGACGCCGTTGGCCGCCTGCATCGCGAATCCGCCGGCCTTGAAGGCGCCGAACAGGATGCCGGCCACGAGCACGCCGGCCGGGGTCGAACGCCCCAGCAGCGCCACCGTGATGGCGTCGAACCCGATGCCGGCGTCGATACCGCTGGAGAACCCGGTCGTCACCGTGCCGAGCACCTGGTCGACGCCGGCGAGACCGAGGAGCGCACCCGAGATGAGCATCGCGTAGACGTACATCGACTTGACGTTGATGCCGGCCACCCGGGCGGCGTTCGGGTTCAGCCCGACGGCGCGGAAGCGGAAGCCGAGGGACGAGCGCTCGAGGATCCACCACACGAGCACCACGGCGAGGATCGAGAGGACGAAGCCGAAGTGGAGGTTGTACCCGGAGCCGAGGAGATCGGGCAGGACCGCCGTCTCCTTCATCGCCGGGGTCGTCGGGTTGCTCGAGCCCGGGGCCTGGAGCAGGCCGGGCGTGCGCAGCATGTAGTAGACGAGATAGAACGCGACGTAGTTGAGCATGATCGTGACGATCACCTCGTGCGCTCCCGTGCGGGCCTTCAGCACACCCGCGATGCCGGCCCAGACGGCGCCGGCGGCGACACCCGCCACGAGGGCGACGAGAAGGTGGACGCCCCAGGGGAGGTCGAAGGCGAAGGCGACCCACCCGCTCGCCGCAGCCGCGACGAGCATCTGGCCGCGGCCACCGATGTTGAACATGCCGACGCGGAACGCCAGGGCGACACCGAGACCGGCGGCGATCAGCGGGGTCGCGAACGTCAGGGTCTCGGTGAGGGGCTTGATGCCCGTCGCGAACTCCGGGCGACGGAAGTTGTAGATCGCGCCCTGGAAGAACGACGAGTACGCGCCCGACACCGACTCCCAGATGGCCGAGAGAGTATCGAGCGGGCGAGCGAAGAAGTAGCCCGAAGCCGCCTGGACGTTCTCGTCGGTCGCGGCGATCATGATCGCGCCGACGACCAGGGCGAGGATCACCGCGAGCACCGAGATGATGGCGTTGCCCGTCGCGATCTCGCGCAGGGCGCGCTGCCAGCGCCCCTCGTCGGGAGCCGGCGGCGGAACGACGACGCGAGCACCCGCCGCGCTGTCGACCACGGCGGGTCCCTCGAGGGCGACGTCGGCCTGCGGCGCCGCGGCGAGGTCGGCCTGCGACACCGTCGGATCTTGAGGGCTGTGCGGATCGCTCACGCGGCCACTCCTTCGTTCTGGGGCGCTTCGCCGGCCATCATGAGGCCCAGGACGTCGCGCGACGTGTCGCCGGGGACGATTCCCACGACGCGACCGCGGTACATGACCATGATGCGATCGGCGAGCGCGGTGACCTCGTCGAGCTCGGTGGAGACGACGATCACGGGCACGCCCGCGTCTCGCGTCTCGATGACGCGCTTGTGGATGAACTCGATCGACCCGACATCCACGCCGCGGGTGGGCTGGGCGGCCACGAAGAGCCGGAGGTCGCGGCTCAACTCGCGCGCCAGCACGACCTTCTGCTGGTTACCGCCGGACAGCTTGCCCACCGCGGTATCGATGGAGGGCGTGCGCACGTCGAACTCCGTGACCTTCTCGCGCGCGAAGTCGGCGAGGGTCGAGAGCTGGATGGCCCCGCCCTTGACGAAGGGCGCGCCGTCGGCGCGGTCCAGCATGAGGTTCTCGGCGATCGAGAACTCCCCCACGAGTCCGTCTTCCTTGCGGTCCTCGGGCACGAACCCGACGCCCGCGTCGAGGACGCCCCGGACGCTGGAGCCGTTCAACTCGGTTCCGTCGAGGACGATCGACCCCTCGACGCGGTCCTGGAGGCCCAGCAACGCCTCGGTGAGTTCTGTCTGCCCGTTGCCCTGCACGCCGGCGATGGCGAGAACCTCACCGCGGCGGACATCGAAGCTGACGTCGTTCACGACGAGCTGACCGATGGCATCGGCCACCGTGAGGCCCGCCACCGACAGGCCCACCTCACCGAGGGTGGGCGCCTCTTTCTGCACGGTGAGCTCCACCGCGCGGCCGACCATGAGGGAGGCGAGCTCGGCGTTCGAGGCACGGGGATCGGCCTCGCCGACGACCTTGCCGAGACGGATGACCGTGATGCGGTCGGCGACTTCGCGGACCTCGCGCAGCTTGTGCGTGATGAAGACGATCGAGGTGCCCGCCTCCTTGAGCTGGCGCATGATCGCCATCAGCTCGTCGGTCTCCTGCGGGGTGAGGACGGCGGTGGGCTCGTCGAACACGAGCACCTTCGCGTCACGGGAGAGCGCCTTGATGATCTCGACGCGCTGCTGCACACCGACGGGCAGATCGTCGACGAGCGCATCGGGGTCGACGTCGAACCCGAAGCGGTCGGAGATCTCACGCACGCGGGCACGAGCGGATGCCAGATCGAGGCGGCCGCCGAAACGGGTCGGCTCGTGACCGAGCATCACATTCTCGGCGACGGTGAAGACGGGGATCAGCATGAAGTGCTGGTGCACCATGCCGATGCCGGCGCGCATCGCGTCGCCGGGGCCGGAGAAGTGCTGGACAGCGTCGTCGAGCAGGATCTCTCCGCCATCGGCCTGATAGAGGCCGTAGAGGACGTTCATGAGGGTGGACTTGCCCGCACCGTTCTCACCGAGCAGGCAGTGGATCTCTCCGGCCGCGACGGTGAGGTCGATGTGATCGTTCGCCACCAGGGATCCGAAGGTTTTCGTGATCCCGCGGAGTTCGAGCTTCATGTTCCCGATCCTAGGTTCTGTGGCACCGCGCGCGGGGGTTCGCGGCGGAAGGACGCGCCTCGTGAGCGTGTCCGGTCAGGGGTGGCTCGACGGTGCACCGGGCCCGGTACACCGTCGCCCATAGAGCGGGGGAGGCCGGCGTGCGCCGACCTCCCCCGGGAGCGTCCGTGTCTCAGCCGGCGAGGTAGGACTCGACGGTGATCTTGCCGCTGATGATGTCGGCCTTGAGGGCGTCGATCTTGGTGGTCAGTTCCGCGGGGACGCGGTCTTCCCAGGAGTGGTACGGCGCGAGGCCGACACCCTCGTTCTCGAGCGTGCCGACGAACGGGGTGGTGTCGAACGAGCCCTCGCCCGCGGCGACGATCGCGTCCTTCGTGCCCACGTCGATGCCCTTGAGGATCGAGGTCAGGAGCAGGTCGCCGATGGCCGGGTCGGTCTCGAACACATCGGCGTCCACGCCGACGAGCGCGATCTCGCGACCGGCGTCCTGGATCGCGACGGCGGCCGACTGGTAGATCGGGCCACCGACGGGCAGCAGCACGTCGACGTTCTGGTCGATGATGGCCTGCGCGGTCTGACGCGCGGTGTCGTTGGCCTCGAAGCCACCGGTGAACGAGCCGTCCTTGGCGGCGCGGTCCCAGCCGACGACGCGGACCGACGCGCCGTTGTCGGCGTTGTACTTCTCGACGCCCTGGGCGAAGCCGTCCATGAAGATGGTGACCGTCGGGATGTTCATGCCACCGAAGGTGCCGACGACGCCGGTCTTCGAGGTGCCCGCGGCGAGGTAGCCGGCGAGGTAGGCCGCCTGAGCGGTGTCGAAGATGATCGGCTTGATGTTCGGGGCGTCGGTCTTGCCGTCGAAGTCGGTGTCGACGGTGTCGTCGATCGAGACGTACTCGAGGTCGGGGTTGGCCTTGGCCGACTCGAGCGCGGCGGGCGCGAGGAGGAAGCCGACCGTGATGATCGTGTTGCACCCCTGGTCGACGAGGCTGGAGAGGTTCGACGCGAAGTCGGTCTCCGACTGCGACTGGACCTCGATCGGCTTCTTCGAGCCGAGCTGCTCGGCGGCGGCGTCGAGGCCCTCCTTGCCGAGCTGGTTGAACGACTTGTCGTCGAAGCCACCGGAGTCCGAGACCATGCAGGGCAGGTAGTCGCTGGCACCGGCCGCGGCGGACGAGCCGTTGCTCTCGGGTGCGGCGCCGCAGCCGGCGAGCAGCACGGCGGTGCCGATCATGGCGAGGCCGCTGACGACGGCCTTCTTCGTGGTCTTCACGAATGGTCCTCCAAGACGGGGGCCCCCAACGGGTTCGGGGGACGATCCCGTCACGTTACCCACTGTGACGATCCGCTTGTGACCCGGCAGGCCCCGTGCAGCGCAATGGTTACAAAGACGCAATCTCGCGTGACGCGCGCGCTACAAGCCGCCTGTCATAGAGGAACCGGATGCCAGGGGCACTGGCATCCGGTCTCAGAGAACGTCGCCGCGACCGGTGAGCTTGAGGGCGTCGACGACTCCCTTGACACGCTGAGCGTTTTCGGCGGTCGTGACCAGAAGGGCATCGGGGGTGTCGACCACGACGATGTCGCGCACGCCGATGAGGCTGATGACGCGCTTGGTCTGGGTCACGACGATGCCGCTCGAGGCGTCGGCGAGCACCCGCGCGTCTTCACCGAGGATCGCGAGCTCGTTGCGACCGTGCGAGTTGAGCTTCGACAGGCTCGCGAAGTCGCCCACGTCGTCCCAATCGAAATGCCCGGGGATCACGGCCAGGCGCCCCTTCTCGGCGGCGGGCTCGGCCACCGAGTAGTCGATGGCGATCTTCTTCAGGCTGGGCCAGAGCCGGTCCACCGCGGGGCCCCGGCGGTCGCGGTCGTCCCAGGCCTCGGCGAGCTCCAGCAGGCCCGCGTGCAGCTCCGGCTCGTTCACCGCGAGCTCGGCGAGGAGCACGTCGGCGCGCGTGATGAACATGCCCGCGTTCCACAGGTACGCGCGGTCCTCGAAGTACTGCTTGGCCGTGTCGAGGTCGGGCTTCTCGACGAAGCGCTCGACCAGGTACGCCTCGGGGGCGCCGTCGACGATGAGCTCGCCGGCCTGCTTGATGTACCCGAAACCGACGGAGGGCTCGTTCGGCTGGATACCGATCGTGCAGATGTACCCGTCACGCGCGACGGCGACCGCCTGGCGCACGGCGAACTCGAACTGGCGCGTCTGCCGGATGACATGGTCGGCGGCGAACGAGCCGATGATCACGTCGGGCTCGCGGCGCACGAGAATGGCCGCGGCCAGACCGATGGCCGCGGACGAGTCGCGAGGCTCGGACTCGAGGAAGACGTTGTGGTCGGGCACGCCCGGCAGCTCCCGCTCCACGGCGGCGCGGTGGGCGCGACCGGTGACGACCGCGATGCGCTCCTCGCTCGCCAGCGGAGCGAGGCGGTCCCAGGTGTCACGCAGCAGGGTCTGCCCCGAGCCGGTGAGGTCGTGGAGGAACTTGGGGGCGTCGGCCCGAGAGAGGGGCCAGAGCCGGCTCCCGATCCCTCCGGCGGGGATCACGGCGTAGAAGTCGTCGATAGCGGAGTCTGCCATGGCACCGACCCTAGCGGCATCGTGTTTCCGCCCCTGGTCGAGCGGTGTGCGCGGGAGTGACGCGGGCAGATCCGCGACGGCCTCGGCAGCCGGAAAGTATCTCGATGTCGAGAGACTGTTAGGCGCCCCTAATCCCCCGGATTCATAGCTCGGCCGTAGTATTTGCTAGCGCCCGTGTGACGCTTGGGGCCTCTGCCGGCTCCCCCACCGTGTTCGATCAGGGAGGACGACCGTGTCAGCACCAGCACGTGCCACGCCGTCGGTGAAAGAGACCACCTCGAAGAGGCCGCGCGGCACTCTGTACCGCGGTCGCGAGGGCATGTGGTCGTGGGTCCTGCACCGCATCACGGGTGTGGCGATCTTCTTCTTCCTCCTCGTGCACATCCTCGACACCGCGCTCATCCGCGTCTCGCCCGAGGCGTACGACGCGGTGATCGGCACCTACAAGAACCCGATCATGGGTCTCGGCGAGGTCGCCCTCGTCGGCGCGATCGCCTACCACGCCTTCAACGGCCTGCGCATCATCCTCGTCGACTTCTGGCCGTGGGCCACGCGTCACCAGCGTCAGCTGTGGTGGGGCGTACTGGGCCTGTGGGTCGTCACGATGCTCGGCTTCACCCCGCGCCACCTCATCAACGTGTTCAGCGCCGTCACCGGGAGCCACTGATGTCCGTCGCCCAGGAAGCCAGCACGATCCCCGCCCCGCGCACGCCGAGCGTGCGCAAGAAGGGCTCCAATCTCGAGAAGTGGGGATGGATCTACATGCGCGCGTCCGGCGTGCTGCTGATCGTCCTCATCTTCGGCCACCTGTTCGTCAACCTCATGACGGGCGACGGCATCCATCAGATCGACTTCGCGTTCGTCGCGGGCAAGCTCGCCTCGCCGTTCTGGCAGTGGTGGGACGTGCTGATGCTGTGGCTGGCCCTCATCCACGGTGCCAACGGCATGCGCACGATCGTGAACGACTACGTCACGAACGCCACCGTCCGCAAGGTCCTCGTTTGGTCGCTGTGGCTGTCGGCGGGATTCCTGATCCTTCTCGGCACCCTCGTGGTCTTCACCTTCGACCCCTGCCTCGGCGTGACCGAGAGCAGCTCCCTGTGGGATGTGTGCCAGGCGGCGTGAGCCGCGGGCATCCCTCCTTTTCCCCGACAGCAGAGGTATCGCACACGTGAGCACCCAGACTTCTTCGGATTCCGTCGTCAAGGACGGCGTCCACTACCACCAGTTCGACGTCGTCATCGTCGGCGCGGGCGGCGCGGGAATGCGCGCGGCCATCGAGGCCGGCCCGGGCGCGAAGACCGCGGTCATCTCCAAGCTCTACCCGACCCGTTCTCACACGGGTGCGGCACAGGGCGGTATGGCGGCGGCGCTGGCCAATGTCGAAGAAGACTCGTGGGAGTGGCACACCTTCGACACGATCAAGGGCGGCGACTACCTCGTCGACCAGGATGCCGCGGAGATCCTCGCCAAAGAGGCGATCGACGCCGTGATCGACCTCGAGAACATGGGCCTGCCGTTCAACCGCACGCCCGAGGGCAAGATCGACCAGCGCCGCTTCGGCGGGCACACCGCCGACCACGGCAAGACGCCCGTCCGCCGCGCGTGCTACGCCGCCGACCGGACGGGTCACATGATCCTGCAGACGCTGTTCCAGAACTGCGTCAAGCTCGGCATCAACTTCTTCAACGAGTTCTACGTGCTCGACCTCATCACGGTGAAGGATGCCGCGGGCAAGACGCAGGTCGCCGGCGTCGTCGCCTACGACCTCGCCACGGGTGAGCTGCACGTGTTCCAGTCGAAGGCCGTCATCTTCGCGACCGGCGGCTTCGGCAAGATCTTCAAGACGACGTCCAACGCCCACACCCTCACCGGTGATGGCGTCGGCATCGTGTGGCGCAAGGGCCTGCCGCTGGAAGACATGGAGTTCTTCCAGTTCCACCCCACCGGCCTCGCCGGTCTCGGCATCCTGTTGACCGAAGGTGCGCGTGGTGAAGGGGCGATCCTCCGCAACGCGAGCGGTGAGCGCTTCATGGAGCGCTACGCCCCCACGATCAAGGACCTCGCTCCCCGCGACATCGTCGCGCGGTGCATGGTGCAGGAAGTGGCCGAAGGCCGCGGAGCCGGCCCGCACCGCGATTACGTGCTGCTGGACTGCACGCACCTGGGCGCCGAGGTGCTCGAGACCAAGCTCCCCGACATCACCGAGTTCGCGCGCACCTACCTCGGCGTCGACCCGGTCGTCGAGCCGGTGCCGGTCATGCCGACCGCGCACTACGCGATGGGCGGCATCCCCACCAACATCAAGGCCGAGGTGCTCGCCGACAACGACACCGTCGTCCCGGGGCTGTACGCCGCCGGCGAGTGCGCCTGCGTCTCGGTGCACGGCTCGAACCGTCTCGGCACCAACTCGCTGCTCGACATCAACGTCTTCGGCAAGCGCGCGGGGCGCAACGCGGTCGAGTACGTCAAGACCGCCGACTTCGTGGCGCTTCCCGAAGATCCGGCCGCCGAGGTGCGCGGGCTGATCGAGGGCCTCCGCAACAACGGGGGAACCGAGCGCATCGCGGTCCTGCGCAAGACGCTGCAGGACGAGATGGACAAGGGCGCGCAGGTGTTCCGCACGCACGAGTCGCTCGCCCACGTCATGGACGTGATCGCCGACCTTCGCGAGCGCTACAAGAACATCCACGTCGACGACAAGGGCAAGCGCTTCAACACCGACCTTCTCGAGGCCGTCGAGCTGGGCTTCCTGCTCGATCTGGCCGAGGTCGTCGTCTACTCGGCGCAGAACCGCGAAGAGAGCCGTGGCGGTCACATGCGCGACGACTTCCCCACGCGCGACGACGAGAACTACATGCAGCACACCATGGCGTACCTGTCGGGGGACCCCCACTCGTCGCACCCCGCCGACCACATCGAACTCGGCTGGAAGCCCGTGGTGTTCACCAAGAACGAGGCCGGGGAGCTGCGCTACCCGCCGCTGGAGAGGAAGTACTGAGATGGCATCCACCGTTCTCGACACCACCGACGTCTCCGACGAGATCGAGCAGGCTCCCGCCGACACCGGCATCCAGTCGTTCCTCGTCACCTTCAACATCCGCCGCTTCGATCCCGAGGTCGACGACGAGCCCCGCTGGGTCGACTACGACGTCGAGCTGTACTCGACCGACCGCGTGCTCGACGCCCTGCACAAGATCAAGTGGGAGACCGACGGTTCGCTGTCGTTCCGCCGCTCGTGCGCGCACGGCATCTGCGGATCGGATGCCATGCGCATCAACGGCCGCAACCGCCTGGCCTGCAAGACGCTGATCAAGGATCTCGACATCTCGCAGCCGATCTACGTCGAGGCGATCAAGGGCTTGCCGCTCGAGAAGGACCTCATCGTCGACATGGAGCCGTTCTTCGCCTCCTACCGCGAGGTGCAGCCCTTCCTCATCTCGAACTCGAAGCCCGAGCCGGGCAAGGAGCGCATCCAGTCGATCGTGGACCGCGAGGTCTTCGACGACACCACGAAGTGCATCCTCTGTGCCGCCTGCACCTCGTCGTGCCCCGTGTTCTGGACCGACGGGCAGTACTTCGGCCCCGCCGCGATCGTCAACGCGCACCGCTTCATCTTCGACTCGCGCGATGACGCCGGTGATGTGCGTCTCGACATCCTCAACGACAAGGAAGGCGTGTGGCGCTGCCGCACGACCTTCAACTGCACCGAGGCGTGCCCGCGTGGCATCGAGGTCACCAAGGCCATCGCCGAGGTCAAGCAGGCCGTCCTCCGCGGCGGTCGCTGACCCTCTCCTCGCGAACGGCGGGTGCGCTTCGGCGCCCCGCCGTTCGGCGTCTCCCAGGGGCACACCGTGCGCCGCGTCGAGCGGAGTTCGACGTCGTGCGACCCGAGCCCGGCCGGCCGGACGCGGCGAGCGACGAGCGCGCGGGTCGATTCACTAGGCTCGACGGGTGACCGAGAGCCGCCACGACCCGCACCCGCTGCCCGCGGCGAGCGAGGACGAGCGCACGCTCCGCGAACGGTTCGACGCGGCCCAGTCGGCCCTGCGCGACCGTCTCGACGAGCCCCTCGCGCGCGCGGCTCAGGTCGTGCAGTGGTTCCCGATCCGCGTGTGGCGGCACTTCCTGCAGCACAACGGCTTCCTGCTCGCCGCCGGCATCAGCTACCAGGGACTGTTCGCGGTGTTCTCCGCGCTCTATCTCTCGTTCGCCGCGGTCGGCATCTGGCTGGGCGGCAGCAAAGCGGCGATCGACGGCCTCATCGGCATCGTCAACGGGTACATCCCGGGCCTCATCAGCAAGAACGGGCTCGTGCAGCCCGACAAGGTCGAGGCCGTCGCCCAGGAGAGCGGGAAGCTCCTCGGCATCACGGGTGGCGTGGCCGCGGTCGTCGTCATCTGGACGGCGATCGGCTTCGTGACCTTCACCCGCCGCGCGGTGCGCGACACGTTCGGCCTGCCGTTCGACATGCGCAACTACGTGCTGCTGAAGGCGCGCGACTTCGTGGCATCCCTGTTGTTTGGTTTCGCTCTGCTGATCGGAGCGCTCCTCGGCTCGATCACGACCGGCGCGGTGGACCTGGTGTTCGGCATCCTCGGCTGGGATCGCGAGACGCCCGGGTGGACGATCGGGGCGCGAGCGGTGTCGGCCCTCATCGCCTTCGCCGTCAACACGGTGGCTCTCGCCTCGCTGTTCCGCTTCCTCACCGGTACCACCCTCACCTGGCGACGGGCGTGGCCGGGCGCGCTGGTCGGCGCGGCCGGCATGGTGCTCCTGCAGATCGGCGCGGGCTTCCTCCTCGTGTACACCCCGACCAACCCGCTCCTGGGAACGTTCGCCGCGCTCATCGGTTTTCTGCTGTGGTTCCGCCTCATCGGCATCGTCATCCTCGTGTCGGCAGCCTGGATCGCGGTCGCCGCGGGCGACCGCGACGTTCCCCTCCGCTCCCCCGAAGACCGACGGGCGATGGAGCAGGCGGCGCTCGTGATCGCGGCGCAGGTGGCGCTGCGCGAGGCTGAGCGTGCCGCGGCGCTCGCGCGGTGGCCCTGGCGCTGGCGCGCCCGGCGACGTCTCGCGGGTGCGAAGAAGAACCTCGCGCAGGCGCAGGCCGCCCTCCCCACTCCGCGGCGGGCCACCCTGCTGCCCGACTGAGCCGGAGCCGGCGTCATCGGCGTCGGGACGAGGAGCCCGAGAGCGATGTCGGAGGCCCGCGTTACGCTCGTCGGGTGGCTCGTTCCGTACGTATCGTCTCCATCAACGTCAATGGCATCCGTGCCGCCGTGCGCAAGGGCATGGTCGAGTGGCTCGAGGGCTCGGGGGCAGACATCGTCGCCCTGCAGGAGGTGCGCGCCACCGCCGAGCAGCTCGCCGAGGCCCTCCCCGGCTGGGAGATCGTCAACGACGAGGCCCTGCAGAAGGGGCGCGCGGGCGTCGCGATCATCAGCCGCCTCCCCGGTGTCGAGACCCGGACGCACCTCGGTCCCGAGCCGCTCGACGCCTCGGGACGATGGATCGAGACCGACTTCGACATCGACGGCGAGACGATCACGATCGTCAGTGCCTACGTGCACAGCGGCGAGGTCGACACGCCCAAGCAAGACGCGAAGTGGCTGTTCCTGGATGCCATGGAGCAGCGCCTCGCCACTCTCAAGGCCGAGCGCGAGCTCGCGCTCGTGACCGGCGATCTCAACGTCGGCCACCGCGAGCTCGACATCAAGAACTGGCGCGGCAACCGCAAGAACGCGGGCTTCCTCCCCCGGGAGCGGGCGTATTTCGACCGCTTCTTCGGCCCCGCCGGCGAGCAGGTCGAGGGGGTCGACGGATCGACGGGCACGGGCCTCGGCTGGATCGATGTCGGACGCCGCCACATGGGCGAGGTCGACGGACCGTACACGTTCTGGTCGATGCGCGGAAAAGCATTCGACACCGACAGCGGCTGGCGCATCGACTATCACGTCGCGACGCCCGCCCTCGCCGAACGGGTCACCGACTACCGGGTCGACCGCGCCCCCTCCTACGACACCCGGTGGAGCGACCACTCCCCCGTCATCGTCGACTACACACTCGGCCGCTGAGACGCCCGCCGGGCGGAAGTCCCGCGCGCCGGGGCGCCTCCCCGGCCGGCGTCTCGAAACCGGGACCGATCGTGCACCCACTGATGCGCCCGGATCGCACGTCGCCCGTCTGCGGGCTCGGTGAAGCGGATGGACGCTGCGACGCGACGGGGAGGTGCGCACCCACGCCTAGGATCGAGGGGTGACTCAGCAGCGCCTCTACTCCGGAATGCAGCCCTCCGCCGACAGCCTCCAGATCGGCAACTACATCGGTGCGCTGCTGCAGTGGCGTCAGCTGCAAGACGAGTACGACGCCTTCTTCTCCGTCGTCGACCTGCACGCCCTCACGCAGCCCGGCGACCCCGCCGAACGTCGCGAGAAGACGCGTCGCACCGCGGCCCAGTACATCGCCGCCGGCATCGAGCCTTCGCGCTCGACACTGTACGTGCAGTCGCACGTGCCCGCGCACGCCGAACTCCAGTGGGTGCTGTCGACCCTCACCGGCTTCGGTGAGGCCGGGCGCATGACGCAGTTCAAGGACAAGTCGGCCCGGTACGGCACGGATGCCACGAACGTCGGCCTGTTCACCTACCCGGTGCTCATGGCCGCCGATATCCTGCTCTACCAGACCGACGTCGTGCCCGTCGGCGACGACCAGAAGCAGCACATCGAGCTCACGCGCGACCTCGCCGAGCGCTTCAACCAGCGCTTCGGCGAGACGTTCACCATGCCCACGCCGATGATCCAGCGGGAGACGGCCCGCATCTACGACCTGCAGAACCCCACCGCGAAGATGTCGAAGTCGGCCGAGTCCGACGCGGGCGTGCTGTGGATGCTGGACGAGCCGAAGGTCAGCGCCAAGAAGATCATGCGCGCGGTCACCGACTCCGAGGGGTCGGTGCGCTTCGACCGCGAGGAGAAGCCGGGCGTCTCGAACCTCCTCGTCATCTACTCGGCCCTGACCGGCCGCGACATCACGACGATCGAGGACGAGTACGCCGGCCGCGGCTACGGCGACTTCAAGAAGGGCCTCGCCGAGGTCGTCGTGAACGAGTTCGAGCCGGTGCGCGAGCGCGCTCTCGAGCTGATCGCCGACCCCGCCGAGCTCGACCGCGTGCTGGCGGTGAACGCGGAGCGGGCGGCATCCGTGGCCGAGAAGACCCTCGCCGACGTGTACGACCGCGTGGGGCTGCTGCGCCGCGGCTGAGGACCCCTCCCGGCGCCCGCGTGCACCGCTCGGCGGATGCCGACCCTGATCGCCGGCGATCCATTCGCCGCGCTTCAGCGGACGGGGAGGGATTGCGTCACAGAACCGGGGAACGGCACCGGATACGGATGAATCGGCCTCGTGCATCCGAATCCGTTGCACATCTCCGGATCCGGTGCACCCCGAGCCTCGCAAGGGGCCTGAGCGATGTCGGGAACTCATGGCAGCATGGGCGCATGCCGGAGATGCCTGAGGTCGAGGGACTCGTGGAGTTCCTCCGTGCCCGCGTCACGGGGCTGCACGTGTCGAAGGCCACCGTGTCGGCGATCAATGCGCTGAAGACCTACGATCCGCCCCTGACGGCGCTCGTGGGCGCGGCCGTGACCGCCGTCGACCGGCACGGCAAGTTCGTCGATGTCTCGACCGACGCGGGTGTGCATCTGATCTTCCACCTCGCGAAGGCCGGCTGGCTGCGCTGGTACGACGCCTTGCCGTCCACGGTCATCAAGCCCGGGAAGACGCCGATCGCCCTGCGCATCGGCTTCGACGACGGCTCCGGATTCGACCTCACCGAGGCGGGCACGAAGAAGTCGCTCGCGGTGTACGCGGTGCGCTCTCCCGACGAGGTGCCGGGCATCGCGCGGCTCGGCCCCGACCCGCTCAGCGAGGGCTTCGACCGGGCAGCGTTCGGCGAATTGCTCGTCGGGCGACGCACCCAGATCAAGGGCGTGCTGCGCGACCAGTCGATCATCGCGGGGGTCGGCAACGCCTACTCCGACGAGATCCTGCACGCCGCGAAGATGTCGCCCTACGCTTTGGCGGCGACCCTCACCGACGACGAGGTCGATCGCCTCTTCACCGCGATGACCGAGACGCTCACCGAGGCGATCGCGGAGGCGCGCGGCAAACCCCCGGCGGAGTTGAAGGATGCCAAGAGACGCGGCATGCGCGTCCACGGTCGCCGCGGCCAGGAGTGCCCGGTGTGCGGCGACGAGGTGCGCAGCGTCTTCTTCGCCGACAACTCGCTCGAGTACTGCCCCACCTGCCAGACCGGGGGCAAGCTGCTGGCCGACCGGAGGCTCTCGCGACTGCTGAAGTGACGCGCGGGGCGCACCGAGGCGGCGCGGGGCACGGCGGCAGGGCCGGGCGCTCGGCACGACGGCCCACGGCCACGCCGGGTCCACGGCGGCGATGCGCGGGCCGCAGCCGCGCGGCCCCGCCCCTGACCGTGATCCGGCGCCGCCCCGCCACGTGTCAATCCATGTCGGGGAATGAAACCCCGCACAGCGCGTTGACTACACTTCGAAGTGCAACAACGTGCTCCGGGGTCGGTGAGAATCCGAACCGGCGGTGACAGTCCGCGAACCCTCCCGCTCGGCGGTGGGGCCGATCCGGTGGAATTCCGGGACCGACGGTGATGCGACGGGAATCCGTCGCTAGTCCGGATAGGAGGCAGCACGGATGGCGCGTCGCGCCTTCCCGCTGATCCTGCCCCGACACCGCGGGAAGGACAGGGAAAATGGCATCCGCCGTCGAGATCGACGCCATGAGACGAGCGCTAGAGCTCGCCCGGCGCGGCCCGCGCGGTCTCAACCCGCAGGTGGGTGCGGTCATCCTCTCCCCGACCGGCGAAGTGCTCGCGGAGGGGTACCACCGGGGTGCAGGCACCCCCCACGCCGAGGTCGACGCCCTGTCGCAGCTCGCCCCGGGTGCCGCCCGCGGCGCCACCGCCGTCGTCACCCTCGAGCCCTGCAACCACACGGGTCGCACCGGCCCGTGCGCCGTCGCACTCATCGAGGCCGGTGTCGACCGAGTCGTCTACGCCCTCGACGATCCGACGGATGCCGCCGCCGGCGGAGCCGAACGCCTGCGCGCCGCGGGTGTCGATGTCGAGAAGGGCGTCGAAGCAGACACCGCCGAACAGCTGATCCACGACTGGGTCGCCCTGCAGCGCACGGGCCGTCCGCGGGTCACCGTCAAGTGGGCGCAGAGCCTCGACGGCCGCGCCGCCGCCGACGACGGGACGAGCCAGTGGATCACCGGCCCGACCGCACGCCGTGATGTCCACGCGCGCCGCGCGGCCGCCGACGCGATCGTCGCCGGAACGGGCACCGTCCGCGCGGACGACCCCGCGCTCACGGCCCGCGGAGAGGACGGCACCTTGCTGGAGTCTCAGCCCGTGCCCGTCATCGTCGGTGTGAGCGAGACGGCCCCGGAGGCCGCGGTCCGCCGCCACCCGCGCGAGCCGCTGTTCTACGCCATGCACGACCTGGCCGCGGTGCTCGCCGACCTCGGCGCGCGAGGCGTCCAACGCGTCTTCGTCGAGGGCGGCCCCACGCTCGCGAGCGCCTTCGTGCACGCCGATCTGGCCGACGAGCTCCTCGTGTACGTCGCCCCCGTGCTCCTCGGCGGTTCGCGCCTCGCCCTCGGCGACGTGGGCGTGCCGACCATCGACGACGCGCGGCGGCTCGCCGTGGCATCCGTCCAGTCCCTCGGCGACGACCTCCTGATCGTCGCCCACCCCACCACGCGAACGCAGGGAGATCACTGATGTTCACCGGAATCGTCGAAGAGATGGGCGCCATCACCGCCGTCGAGCCCGCGGGCGACGGCGTGCGCGTGACCGTGCGCGCTCCCCTTTCCGTCTCGGATGCCGGCCACGGCGACTCGATCTCGGTCAGCGGCGTGTGTCTCACGGTCGTCGACCAGGGCGACGACTGGTTCACCGCCGACGTGATGAAGCAGACCCTCGACATGTCGACGCTCGCCGACGTCGCGCCCGGCCGCGCCGTCAACCTCGAGCGGGCGACCGCCGCGCACGGGCGCCTCGGCGGACACATCGTGCAGGGCCACATCGACGGCACGGGTGTCGTGCGCGACGTGCGACCCGGGGCGCAGTGGAGCGTCGTGCGCATCGGCATCCCGCCCCGTCTCGCCCCCCTCGTGGTCGACAAGGGCTCCATCGCCATCGACGGCGTCTCTCTGACCGTCAGCGCCGTGAGCGCCCCCGACGAGGCCGAGCAGTGGCTCGAGGTGTCGCTGATTCCCGAGACGCTCGCCGCCACGACCCTCGGCTCCGCGACCGTGGGCAGCCCGGTCAACCTCGAGACCGACATCCTCGCTCGGCACGTCCAGCGCATGCTGAGCTTCCGCGCTTCTGAGAATCCCGCGGCTGACGCCGCATCGACCGAGAGGGGCTCCGCATGAGCCTGTCCACCATCCCCGAGGCCCTCGAGGCCCTGCGCGCCGGGCGACCGATCCTGGTCGCCGACGATGAGAACCGTGAGAACGAAGGCGACGTGATCCTGTCGGCCCAGCTCGCGACCCCCGAGGCGCTTGCCTGGACCGTCCGCTGGTCGAGCGGGTACGTCTGCGCGCCCATGCCCGCCGAATGGGCCGACCGCCTCGACCTCCCGCCCATGGTGGCGGTCAATGAAGACGCCCGCGGCACCGCGTACACGGTGAGCGTCGACGCCGCCTCCGGCGTCACCACCGGCATCAGCGCCGCCGACCGCGCCCGCACGCTCAACGTGCTCGCCGACCCCGAGTCGGTGCCGACGAGCGTCATCCGCCCCGGGCACGTCCTGCCGCTGCGCGCGGTCGACGGCGGTGTACGCGAACGCGCCGGCCACACCGAGGCCGCGGTCGACCTCATGCGCCTCGCGGGCCTCGAGCCCGTCGGCGCGATCGCCGAGGTCGTCGCCGAGGACGGGAGCATGATGCGCCTGCCCGGACTGTTCGAGCTCGGCGAGCGCGATGGCATCCCGGTCATCACCATCGAGCAGCTGATCGGGTACCTGAACGAGACCGATCCCCTGCCCGCGTCTGCTCCCACCCGACGCCGCGTGAGCCTGCGCGCCGAGTCGAACGTGCCCACGACGCACGGCACCTTCCGCTTCCTGGCGTACAAGGACCGGGTGACCGGAACCGACCACATCGCGGTCGTCTCGGGAGAGCTCGGTGCGGACGCCCCTCTCGTCCGCGTGCACTCCGAGTGCCTGACCGGTGAGGCGTTCGGCTCGCTGAAGTGCGAGTGCGGCCCTCAGCTCGAGGCGGCGCTGGATCGCATCGACGAGGACGGCGGCATCGTCATCTACATGCGCGGCCACGAGGGACGCGGCATCGGCCTCATCAACAAGCTGCGGGCCTACAACCTGCAGGAGCGCGGCCTGGACACGGTGGATGCCAACCTGGCCCTGGGCCTGCCCGCCGACGCGCGCGACTACGCCGCCGCCGCAGGCATCCTCGCCGACCTCGGCGTCGAGCAGGTGCGCCTGCTCACCAACAACACCGACAAGGTGAACCAGCTTCGCGGCTTCGGCCTCGACGTCGTCGAGCAGGTACCCCTCCTCGTGGGCGTCGGCCCGAACAACCACCAGTACCTCGAGACGAAGCGCGACCGGATGGGTCACATCATCGCCGAGGACGACCTGCGCGACGCGCTCGCGCACATGAAGGAAGAGAGCGCCTGATGGCCGGTAGTGGAGCACCCGAGACCGGCGGCGTCGACGCGTCGGGCCTGAACGTCGTCGTCATCGCCGGCACCTGGCACGAGGTCATCACCGACGGCCTCATCGCCGGGGCGAGGAAGGTTCTGGATGCCACGGGCGCGACGTACCGCGTGGTGCGCGTCCCGGGATCGTTCGAACTGCCGGTCGCCTCCCGCGCCGCCTTCGACGGGGGCGCGGATGCCGTCGTCGCCCTCGGCGTCATCATCCGCGGAGGCACCCCGCATTTCGAGTTCGTCTCGTCGGCCGCGACCGACGGGCTCACGCGCGTCGCTCTCGACGCCGGCAAGCCCGTCGGATTCGGGGTGCTGACCCTCGACGACGAGCAGCAGGGTCTCGACCGCGCGGGCCTCGAGGGCTCGAAGGAAGACAAGGGTGCCGAGGCCGCGGACGCAGCGATCCGCACCGCGCTGGTTCTGCGGGAGCTGCGGGGCTGATCCCGCACGGGGTGGGCGGACCCTTCGACGAGCTCAGGGAGCCGCGTCGCGGTGAGGTCCGCCTTGCTGGCGGGGCGGCGGCGGCATCCCTACCCTGACCGGTATGGAGATCCTGCGTCACGCCGTCGTCCTCGTCCACCTCGTCGGGTTCGCGATCCTCTTCGGGGCGTGGGTCGTCGAGGCCGTCGCGCGACGGGCGCGCGTCACGCCGCTGATGAACTACGCGCTCGTCATCTCGCTCGTCTCGGGACTCGCGCTCGCCGCCCCGTGGGGCCTCGACCACGAGCTGAACTACGTGAAGATCGGCGTGAAGCTCGTCGTGCTCCTCGTCATCGGTGCTCTCCTCGGCATCGGCTCGGCCCGCCAGAAGCGCGGCGCCGACCTCCCGTCCGCCGTCTTCTGGCTCGTCGGCATCCTGACGCTCCTGAACGCCGCGCTCGCGGTGCTCTGGCGCTGACCCCCGTTCGCGCCGAGGTCTTCCCAGCCCGCGCATAGACTGGAGGGTCGATGGTCCCCACTCGGGACCGTCACCGGGTGCTGTTCGGCGATCCCGGATGCCATCACCCCCGGTATCCGTCCCGCCCCACCCCGCGATCCCACGACGGACGCAACCGATCGCTCTCTCGTCAGGCTGTCATGACCTCCTCATCCCCCACCGCCCCCTCGACGTCCGCTCCCGCCAATCCCCGCTCGCGTGTCATCACCGCGAGCCTGATCGGCACGACGATCGAGTTCTACGACTTCTACGCGTACGCCACCGCGGCGGTGCTCGTCTTCCCGATCCTCTTCTTCCCCACCGGCAACGAGACCACCTCGCTTCTGCTGTCGTTCAGCGTGTTCGGCGCCGCCATGGTGGCGCGGCCCCTCGGCGCGATCGTGTTCGGACACTTCGGCGACCGCTTCGGACGCAAGGCCACGCTCGTGGCATCCCTCCTCACGATGGGTGTCGCGACCTTCCTCATCGGATGCCTCCCCACCTTCAACGAGATCGGCGTGTGGGCGGCGATCCTGCTTCTCGTCATGCGTCTCGCGCAGGGCTTCGCGCTCGGCGGCGAATGGTCGGGCGCCGCGCTCGTGGCCACCGAGAACGCCCCCAAGGGCAAGCGCGCCTGGTACGGCACGTTCCCGCAGCTGGGCGCGCCGATCGGCTTCATCATCGCCAACGGCGTGTTCCTCATCATCAACTTCGCTCTGCCGCACCCCGATGGCACCGCGCAGCGCTCCGAGGAGTTCCTCGCGTGGGGCTGGCGCGTGCCGTTCCTGTTCTCGGCCGTCATGGTCATCGTGGGGCTGTGGGTGCGTCTCAAGCTCGTCGAGAGCGAGTCGTTCGCCAAGGCCGAGAAGACCGGCGTCATCAAGAAGTTCCCGCTCGGCGAGGCGATCCGCCGCAATTGGAAGCAGCTCATCCTCGGCACGTTCATCATGCTGGCGACGTATGTGCTCTTCTACCTCATGACGAGCTTCACCCTCTCGTACGGCACCAAGCCGACGATCGAGGGGGCGCAGGCCGCGGCAGAGAAGGCCGGGACGCCCTCCGACGCGGCCACGTTCGTCCCCGGTCTCGGATTCGGCTACACCGACTTCGTCATCATGCAGATCATCGGCGTCGTGTTCTTCGGGATCTTCACGCTGCTCTCGGGCCCGGTCGCGGACCGGCTCGGGCGCAAGCGCCTGCTGATCGGGGTGACGATCGCGATCATCGTGTTCGGTCTGACGTTCTCGTTCTTCCTCATGCCGCAGGCCGACGCGGGCCTCACCCGCATCCTCGTGCAGGCCTTCCTCATCATCGGCTTCCTGCTCATGGGAACGACCTTCGGCCCCATGGGCGCCGTGCTGCCCGAGCTGTTCCCGACGAACGTCCGCTACACGGGGTCGGCGATCTCGTACAACGTGTCGTCGATCCTCGGCGCCGCCCTCGCCCCGATCGTCGCGGTGGCTCTGTGGGCGGCGGGTGACGGCAACCCGTGGCTGGTGGGCGCGTACCTTTCAGCGATGGGCGTGCTGACGCTGATCGCTCTCGTCCTCTCGCCTGAGACGAAGGACGTCGACTACGACGACAACATCGCCGCCGGAGCGACAGCGCCGTAAGCGGAATTCTCCGACGACGGATGCCACGGGGCCCCGGCCTCGTGGCATCCGTCGTTCTCCGCACCGCCGTGCCGTGCCGATCTCCTAAGTTGTCGAGCCGAGCGGCGCCAGGCCGCGCCGAAACCGGGTGACGGTCGAGGATTCTCAGGAGTTTGGTCCACCGGCGAGCGAGCGGATCCGGCTCGCGCACGCCGAGAGGTACGGTCGAATCACCCACTTCCTTCCCCTGAGGTCCGCATGTCTTCTCCCGCTCCCGCGCGTGGCCGGCGCGGCCGCCGCAGCCCCGAGGGTCCGCGCGCGTCGTTTCGCCAGCTCCTGCCGTTCCTGCTCGAGCACAAGCGCACCCTCGTCGTCGTCGGCGTCCTCAGCGTGCTGGGGGCAGCGGCCACGCTCGCGCAGCCTCTCCTCGTGGGCGAGGTCATCTCCCGTGTGCAGAACACGGTGCCCCTCGGCGCCCTGGTGTGGGTGCTGGTGGGCTTCGTCGTGCTGTCATCGGTGATCTCCGGCTTCCAGCACTACCTGCTCCAACGCACCGGGACAGCCGTGGTCTATTCCTCGCGGCGACGGCTGATCGCGCGCATCCTGCGACTTCCCATCAGCGAGTTCGACGCCCGCCGCACGGGCGACCTCGTCTCGCGCGTCGGCACCGACACCACGTTGCTCTACGCCGTTCTCACGCAGGGGTTCGCGGATGCCGTGGGCAACGCCCTCATCCTCGTCGGCGCGGTGATCGCGATGGCGTTCATCGACCCCCTGCTGCTCGGACTGATCGTGGTGGTCGTGGGCGCCTCGCTCGCGGTGGTGGTGCTGCTGAGCACGCGCATCCGCTCGGCATCCGCGGATCAGCAGGCGAGGGTCGGCGAGCTCTCGTCGGGGGTCGAGCGGGCGGTGGGCTCCATCCGCACGATCCGCGCCGCCGGGGCGACGGAACGGGAGACGGCGGCCGTGACGCAGACGGCGACGGCCGCCTACGACGCCGGGGTGCGGATCGCGCGGGTGTCGGCCCTGATCGTGCCGATCGCTTTCGTCGCGCTCCAGGTATCGCTGCTCGTCGTCCTGGGCGTCGGCGGGTACCGCGTGGCATCCGGAGCGATCGACGTGGCCTCCCTCGTCACGTTCGTGATCTTCCTCTTCCTGCTCGTGCAGCCGCTCGCCTCCGCCATCGGCGCGATCACCTCCGTGAACCAGGCGCTGGGCGCGCTCGGACGGATCCAGGAGGTGCTCGAGCTTCCCCTCGAGAGCGACGGCGACCAGCCGCGCGCGGCGGCGCCGGTTCCGGGCGCTGCGGCCCTGGAGTTCCGCGACGTCCGCTTCCGCTATCCCGAGCACGTCGTGAAGGCGCGGGAGGCGGCGGCCCGCGAGGCCCGCTCGGTGCTCGCCGACGTGCACCTCGAGTCGGAGGACCTCCCGGTGGAGACCGATCACGAGGTACTGCGCGGTGTCTCGTTCACCGTGCCGCGCGGGTCGCGAGTGGCGCTCGTCGGACCGTCGGGAGCGGGAAAGAGCACGATCCTCTCGCTCATCGAGCGCTTCTACGACCCGACGGAGGGGGCGATTCTCCTCGACGGCGTGGACGCCCGTGACATCGCGCGCGACGACCTGCGCCGACGCTTCGGGTACGTCGAGCAGGACGCCCCCACCTTGGCCGGCACGATCGCCGACAACCTCCGCCTGGCCTCGCCCGACGCGAGCGATGCCGACTGCGAGCGGGTGCTGCGCGAAGTCAATCTCGGCGACGTGCTCGAGCGCAGTCCGCTCGGCGTCGACGCCCCCGTGGGAGAGGACGGCGTGATGCTCTCGGGAGGAGAGCGCCAGCGGCTCGCGATCGCGCGTGCGTTGCTCGCTGCTCCCCCGGTGCTCCTGCTCGACGAGTCGACGTCGTCGCTCGACGGCGTGAACGAACAGCGCATGCGCGAGGCCATCGACGCCGTGGCGACCGACCGGACGCTGCTCGTCATCGCGCACCGCCTCTCGACCGTCGTTGACAGCGATCTCATCGTCGTGCTCGAGAACGGCCGCGTCGTCGGTCAGGGCACCCACAGCGAGCTCGTGGCATCCACTCCCCTGTATCGGGATCTGGCGAAGCACCAGCTGCTGGTCTGACCCGCGCCCGCGCCCCGGGGGGCGGTGGGGCGAGGCTGCGCACGCGTGGTCGGCGCGCGCGGCACGCGGGCCCGGACAGCACGACGCCCCTCCCGCGCGCCAAGAGCGGGAAGGGGCGTCGATTCGGGAGGCGCCCGCCGTCGGACGGCGGGCGCCCGGTCATGCGCGCTGCAGGCGGTAGCGGAGCGCCGCGAGCTCGGCGCGGAGCGCGGCCGGGAGGTGCGAGCCGAAGGTGTCGTAGAACTCTTCGGTCAAGTCGGCCTCGGCCAGCCACGAGGCCGGATCGATCGAGAACAGTTCCTCGAGGTCGGCGGTGGGGACGTCGAGGCCCGAGAGGTCGAGGTCTTCCACGCGCGGCAGGCGACCGATGGGGCTGTCCACCGCGTCGACCTGACCGTCGACACGGCGGATGATCCAGTCGATCACGCGGGCGTTGTCGCCGAACCCGGGCCAGAGGAAGCGCCCGTCGTCACCCTTGCGGAACCAGTTGACCTGGAAGATGCGCGGAGCGCGGTCGAAGCGGAGCTTCTGGCCGACCTCGAGCCAGTGACTGAAGTAGTCGCCCATGTTGTACCCGCAGAAGGGGAGCATCGCGAAGGGGTCACGACGCAGTTCGCCGACGGTCCCTTCCTGGGCGGCGGTCTTCTCACTCGAGACGGTCGAGCCGATGAAGACCCCGTGCGACCAGTCGGTCGCCTCGACGACGAGCGGGACGTTGGTCGCTCGGCGGCCGCCGAACAGGATGACGTCGAGGGGAACGCCCTCGGGTGCCTCCCAGTCGTCGGCGATCTGCGGGCACTGCGCGGCGCCGACCGTGAAGCGCGAGTTCGGGTGCGCGGCCGGACGGCCCGACGCGGGCGTCCAGGGCTTGCCCTCCCAGTCGATGAGCTGCGGCGGCGCCTCGTCGGTCAGGCCCTCCCACCACACGTCGCCGTCGGGGCGCAGGGCGACGTTCGTGAAGATCGTGTTGCCCCAGAGCGTCTCGATCGCGGTGACGTTGGTCGACTCGCCGGTGCCGGGAGCCACCCCGAAGAAACCGGCCTCGGGGTTGATGGCCCACAGACGCCCATCCTCGCCGGGGCGGATCCACGTGATGTCGTCGCCGAGGGTCTCGACCCGCCAGCCCGGGATCGTCGGGCGCAGCATCGCGAGGTTCGTCTTACCGCAGGCCGAGGGGAAGGCCGCGGCGACGTGGTACGCCTTGCCCTTCGGGTCGATCACGCGGATGAGCAGCATGTGCTCGGCGAGCCACCCCTCGTCGCGGCCGATCACCGACGCGATGCGCAGGGCGAAGCACTTCTTGGCGAGGATCGCGTTGCCGCCGTACCCCGAGCCGAACGACCAGACCTCGAGCGTGTCGGGGAAGTGGACGATGTACTTCTCGTCGTTGCAGGGCCACGCGACATCGGCTTCCCCCGGAGCGAGCGGGGCACCGACGGAGTGCACGGTCTTGACCCACGGAGCGCCCTCGGCGATCTGCTCCGTGACGGCGACGCCGACGCGGGTCATGACACCGATGGATGCCACGGCGTAGGCGCTGTCGGTGATCTGCACACCGATGTGGCTCAGCGGGCCACCGACCGCGCCCATCGAGAAAGGCACGACGTACATCGTGCGGCCGCGCATCGACCCCTCGAAGACACCGTTGAGCGTCTCGCGGATCTCGGCGGGGGCGATCCAGTTGTTGGTCGGACCGGCGTCTTCTTCGTTGTCCGACGCGATGTAGGTCCGCGACTCGAGGCGCGCGACGTCACTGGGGTGCGAGCGGGCCAGGTACGAGCCGGGCCGCCACTCGGGGTTGAGCTTGATGAGCTTGCCTTCATCGACCATCTCGCGAAGGAGGGCGTCGTTCTCGGCGGCGGAACCGTCGACCCAGTGGATGCGGTCGGGCTGCGTGAGGGCAGCGACCTGGTCGACCCAGGCGACGAGGCCGGGCATACCGGGGCCGTCGACGTCAGGCCGCGCGCCGTAGCCGGGGCGTGCGACGGGAGCGGTCGCGGCGGCGCGGCCGGTGGGGCGGGCGAAGATGTCGGCGAGGGCCATGTCGTCTCCTTGTTGAGCGGAATTCTTCGGTGTTCCCCCACTCTGACCCGGATGCGGGTGTTCTTTAGAGCAAAATTGTGCGTAAAAGTCACTGATCTTTCGATATGGTCAAGGAATGGCCTCGTCGCTCGAACTCACCACGCTCGGACACCGCATCCGTCACCACCGGCTGGCACGCGGGCTGACCCTCGACGAGCTCGGCGCGCTGGTCGGCGTCGCGGGCAGCCAACTCAGCCTGATCGAGAACGGCAAACGCGAACCGAAGCTGTCTCTCCTGCAGGAGATCGCCCGCGCGACCGAGACCGAGGTCACCGAGCTGCTGTCGACCGAGCCGCCCAACCGACGCGCCGCGCTCGAGATCGAGCTCGAGCGCGCGCAGTCGAGTCCGTTCTTCCAGCAGCTCGGCATCCCTCCCATCAAGGTCAGCAAGGGCACCACCGACGAGACCATCGAGGCGGTCCTCGGCCTCCATCGCGAGCTGCAGCGTCGCGAGCGTGAGACCATCGCGAGCCCGGAGGAGGCCCGCCGCGCCAACACCGAGATGCGTCTGCGCATGCGCGCCGTCGACAATCACCTGCCCGAGATCGAGAAGCTCGCCGAGAAGCAGCTCAAAGCCGCCGGTCACGGCACGGGCGCTCTGACGCACCGCACGGTGAGCATCATGGCGGAGCAGCTCGGCTTCGAACTCATCTACGTGAACGACCTCCCCCACTCGGCCCGGTCGGTCACCGACCTGGAGAACGGGCGCATCTACCTGCCGCCGGCCTCCATCCCCGGGGGTCACGGCCTGCGGTCGATGGCGCTGCAGGCGATGGCGCACCGCCTGCTCGGTCACCGCCCACCCACCGACTACGCCGACTTCCTTCAGCAGCGTCTGGAGATCAACTACTACGCGGCGTGTTGCCTGATGCCCGAGACGAGCTCCGTCGCCTTCCTCGCCCAGGCCAAGAAGGACCGCAACCTCGCGGTCGAGGACTTCCGCGACGCGTTCGGTGTCACGCACGAAGCCGCCGCGATGCGGATGACGAACCTCATGACGGCGCATCTCGGCATCCGTCTGCATTTCTTGCGTGTCGATGGCGACGGCGCCATCTCGCGCGTCTACGAGAACGACGGCCTGCCGCTGCCCTCCGATGTCACGGGATCGGTCGAGGGGCAGATCGTGTGCAAGAAGTTCTCGGCGCGGTCGGCCTTCGCCGAGCACAACCGCACAACCGAGCATTACCAATACACCGACACCCCCGCGGGCACCTTCTGGTGTTCGACGCAGACCGGGAGCACCTCCGACGGGGACTTCTCGATCACCGTCGGGGTGCCCTTCGACGATGCGCGATGGTTCCGCGGACGCGAGACCTCGACGCGCGGAGTCTCCCGCTGCCCCGACGAGTCGTGCTGCCGTCGTCCCGACTCCGAGTCGGCGCAGCGCTGGCAGGGCAAGGCCTGGCCGAGCGCGCGGGTGCACCGGCACATGTTCTCGCCGCTCCCTCGCGGCATGTTCCCCGGGGTGGACGACGCCGAGGTGTTCTCGTTCCTCGACCGGCACGCCGGCGACTGACGTCGCGGCTCCGCCGGTCACCTCCGCGCGCGCCGTCGGGCGAAACTCCTGAGAAGTGTGGCGCGAGAGTCCTCGGAGTGCCCGTTCCGCTGCTGCCGACGCGAAAACTCAGGAGTTTCGCACGCTGCGCGAGCGGCAGACGCGCGGATGCCACGGCCCCGGGCCCTCGCGGGGCGCCGGGGCCGTGGCATCCGTGTCTTACGCGTACGGGTTGGCCGTGAGCGTGTACTTCGTCTGCAGGTACTCGTGGATGCCCTCGTCGCCGCCCTCGCGACCGAGGCCCGACTGCTTCCAGCCGCCGAAGGGGGCCGCGGCGTTGGAGACGACACCGACGTTCAGGCCCATCATCCCGGTCTCGAGCTTGTCGATCATGCGCTGACCGCGAGAGAGCGACTCGGTAAAGACGTACGAGACGAGGCCGTACTCGGTGTCGTTCGCGATGCGCACGGCGTCGTCTTCCGTGTCGAAGGGGACGATCGCGAGGACGGGGCCGAAGATCTCCTCGCGCAGGATGTCGCTGCCCGGCTGCACATCCGACACGACGGTCGGCTCGAAGAACGTGCCGGGGCCCTCGACCGGCGAGCCGCCGGTGGTCACGGTCGCACCGCGCTCGACGGCATCCCCCACCAAGGTCTTGGCCTTGTCGACCGCGCGGTCGTCGATGAGGGGTCCGATCTGCGCGCCCTCCTCGGTACCGCGGCCGATCTTCATGCCCTGCACCCGCTCGGTGACCCGGCGGGTGAACTCCTCGACGACGCTCCGCTGCACGATGAAGCGGTTGGCCGCGGTGCAGGCCTGGCCGATGTTGCGGAACTTCGCGAGCATCGCGCCCTCGACCGCCTTGTCGAGGTCGGCATCGTCGAACACGACGAAGGGGGCGTTGCCGCCGAGCTCCATCGACGTGCGCAAGACCCCGGGCGCGGCCTGCTGAAGGAGCTTCACGCCGACCGGGGTCGAGCCGGTGAACGAGAGCTTGCGCAGGCGCGGGTCGGAGATGATGCGCTCCGAGACCGGACCGGTGTTCGTGGTGGTCACGACGTTGACGACACCGGCGGGGACGCCGGCGTCCTGCAGGATCTGCGCGAAGAACAGCGTCGTCAGCGGCGTCAGGGTGGCCGGCTTGATGACCACCGTGCAGCCGGCGGCGAGCGCGGGGGCGATCTTGCGGGTGGCCATCGCGAGGGGGAAGTTCCACGGGGTGATGAGGTAGCAGGGTCCGACCGGGTGCTGCGTGACGATCATGCGACCGGTGCCCTCGGGGTTCGCGCCGTAGCGGCCCTGGGTGTGAGCGGTGACCTCGCTGAACCAGCGGAGGAACTCGCCGCCGTAGCCGACCTCGCCGCGCGCCTCGGCGAGGGGCTTGCCCATCTCGAGGGTCATCAGCAGCGCGATGTCTTCTTTGCGCTCCTGCAGCAGGTCGAACGCGCGGCGGAGGATCTCGGCACGCTCGCGCGCCGGGGTCGCGGCCCACGACGGGAAAGCGTCGGCAGCGGCATCCATCGCCGCCACCCCGTCGTCGACGCTCGCGTCGGCGATCTCGCGGATGACGTCGCCCGTCGCCGGGTCGTACACGGCGACCGTCTTGCCGCCGGTGGCTTCGCGCCACTCACCGTCGATCAGCAGACCGGTGGGTACGGATGCCAGCAGCTCGCTCTCACGCGAATCGGTCATGGGTCCTCCTGGATCGGGGCGGGGTTCCCCGCCCATTCTTCTCAGCGCACGGATGGGCGCCGATATACGTTGCGTACAAAGGGATCGTCGTTGTCGCCACCGTGGCCGGTGGGGAGTCGGGGGGAGTGCCCTGTGCGGAGCGGTGCCGTTCGCACACGGCGGAACTGCGGCCGGTGTTCACGCGTAAACGCTCTCCGCGCGCATAAACGCGCTGTACTCGCGTTTATGCGCGCCGATCGCGTTTATGCGTGGCGGGGTCCGGCGGGTCGACGGGCCCGAGGGGTCCACAGGCCCGAGGGCTCGACGGGCCCGACGGGTCGGCGCGCGCATGGAGCGGGCCCGGTGAGTCAGTGCGCGCCCGCGGCCGCGGGCAGAGCCATCGCGCCGGCCAGGAAGCGCTCCAGCCCCTCGGGCGCGGACAGCGGCAGCACGTGCGCCACGTATTGGTCGGGGCGGACGATCACCACGGCGCCCTCGACCCCGATCCCCCGTTCCGCGAAGATGTCGGCGCTCGTCCACGCCGAGGGCGCGGCGGCGAACACCTTCTCCAGATCCGTCAGCCCGAGCGGCCCGGATCGCGGGCGGAACAGCGACGGCACGTCGACCACGTCCTCCCAGCGCCCGGGGAAGACCGCCTTCACGTCGAACACGGCGTCGAGGTCGGCCCCGGCGGGGGTGAACCGCTCCACGATCGGGCGTGCCTCCTCGGCCCACGCGCGCAGCGCCGCGCCCTCGGCATCCGCGAAGGCGTAGATCCGCCATCGCCCGTCGGCCTTCGCGTGATGCCCGAGGTGCACGGCGTTACCGTCGCACACCCGCACGACCTCGACGCTCTTGAAGCGCTTGCCGAGGGGGAATCCGGATGCCAGATCCTGCGCCGCATCGCCCGCGACGATCGGCGAGGGGTCGTACTGCGTCATGAAGCCCGAGGGGAACTCGGCGGTGGCGAGGTAGTAGGTCGCCAGATCGTCGGGGTCGGTGATCTCGCTCGGCTTGCGCGCCATGAGCGACGACCACTCGCGGTCGAAGTCGATCAGCTGCTGGGCGACAGGGCGACGCTCGGCGTCGTACGTGCGCAGCAGCTCGGCCGGCGCGAGACCGGTGAGCACGTGACCCAGCTTCCAGCCGAGGTTGAAGCCGTCCTGCATCGACACGTTCATTCCCTGACCGGCCTTGGCGCTGTGCGTGTGGCAGGCGTCGCCCGTGAGGAAGACTCGGGGGTTCTCGAGGTCGTCGACGAACTGGTCGGTCACCCGATGCCCCACCTCGTAGACGCTGTGCCACGCGACCTGCTTCACGTCGAGCGTGTACGGGTGCAGGATCTCGTTCGCCCGGCGGATGACCTCTCCGATCGGCGTCTGCCGCACGCGATGGTTGTCGCCCTCGGCGACCTCACCGAGGTCGATGTACATGCGGCTGAGGTAACCGCCCTCGCGGGGGATGTGCAGGATGTTGCCCGCGGCGGCGTTGATCGCGCACTTGATCCGCCAGTCGGGGAAGTCGGTCTCGACGAGCACGTCCATCACTCCCCAGGCGTGTTGCGCGGCGGCGCCCACGTGGCTGCGGCCGATCGCCTGCCGCACCCCGCTGCGCGCCCCGTCGCACCCCGCGACGTACCTCGCGCGGATGGTGCGCTCTCCCCCGGCGTCCGTCACGCGCACGTCGACGTGGTCACCCTGGACCTCGAGGCCGAGGAACTCCACGCCGTAATCGGGCACGATCCGCCCGGGACCGTGGGCGGCAGCCTCGGCGAAGTAGTCGAGCACACGCGCCTGGTTGACGATGAGGTGGGGGAACTCGCTGATCTTGAGGCCGTAGTCCTCCGTGCGCGAGGTGCGGACGATGCGGTCGGGGTTCTCGGGGTCGGGCGCCCAGAAGTTCATCCAGCCGATGTTGTACGCCTCGGCGGTGATCCGATCGGCGAAACCGAACGCCTGGAAGGTCTCGACGCTGCGGGGCTGGATGCCGTCGGCCTGGCCGAGGGCGAGGCGCCCCTCGCGCTTCTCGATGAGGCGCGTGGTCAGCTGCGGGAACTGCGACAGCTGCGCCGCGAGCAGCATGCCCGCAGGTCCGGAGCCGACGATGAGCACGTCGACCTCATCGGGGAGATCGACCGGGCGGTCGATGCCGGTTCCCGCCGCGTTCTGCACGCGTGGGTCACCCGAGACGTAGCCGTGGTGGTGGAACTGCATCGTTTCTCCTGACGTCGATGTCGGGTGCGCTTGCGCCGCCGCGTTGTGCGTTCTATATTCGAACGCACCGTTCTTCTATCGAACGAGAGGTTAAAGGATCCATGCCGCCACGGCAAGACGTCGCCCCCGCTTCGCAGACACTCAGCCGTGGCATCCGCCTGCTCGAAGAGCTCGCCGACGCGCGGACTCCCCTGACCATCGACGATCTGGCCGCGCGGGTGGAGTTGCACCGCTCCGTCGCCTATCGGCTGCTCCGCACCCTCGAGGACCACGGACTGGTGACGAGGGATGCCGCGGGCGCGGTACGGCTGGGAACGGGCCTGGCCGCGCTGGCCGCGGGTGTCGCCGCCGACCTGCAGGCCGAGGCCCTGCCCGAGCTCACGGCCGCCGCGAACGATCTGGGGATGACGTGCTTCCTCGTCGTGCTCGACCACGACGAGTGCGTGACGCTCACGAGCGTCGAGCCGCGACACGCGATGACCGCCGTGGCCCAGCGCCCCGGAGCACGACACGCGGTCACCCGTGGCGCTCCCGGGCGTGCGATCCTCGCGCAGCTCCCCCCGCGCCGCTGGCCCGAGAGCGTCGATGCCCGCCTCGCGGCGGAGGTCGCCGACGCCGCCGAGCGCGGCTGGGCGACGAGTCACGACGAGGTCGTGCCCTCCCTGCGCGCGGTGGCCGTGCCGCTCGCCATTCAGGGCCGCGAGCCCGCCGCGGTGGCATCCGTCCATGTGACGAGCACGCTCGACGACGCGGCGATCGCGGCGCGTCTGTCGGTGGCGGCCGAGGCGATCCGCGCGGGGTTGTAGCCCGCGCCTCCGTGTGCCGCCTCGCGGCTTCGCGCGGCGGCGACGTGCGCCGCGTGCACGGCGAGCGCGCGGGCTCGGCGCACGTCAGCGATCGGTGGACGGACGCACCTCAGGACGCCAAGCCTGTGCCGCACGAGGAACAGAAGCGAGCGCCGGAGGGGTTCTCGGACCCGCAGCCCGTGCAGGTCGCCACGACGACGAGAGGCGATCCGCACTCCCCGCAGAACTTCCCGCCGTGAGACTGCGCCCCGCACGCGCCGCATCGCGGGCGCGCCGGGGTCTTCAGGTCGACCCCGCCGACGAGGTCGACGGTCTCGAGCCGCTCCTGCACCTGCCGACGTCGCGCCTCGGCCTGCAACTGCGCCAGCTCTTCCACCGCGATGGGCGAGCACCGCACGCACTGCCCGACGCCGTCGTTCCAGCACACGTCGTCGCAGACCCAGTCGCTGCACGCGCGGCACTGATGGAACTTAGGAGCGATCTCGGCGGTCGCCGCGCGAAGGGCCTGATCTTTCGCGGGCGAGTTCGTCCCCCGGTCGAGCAGGCGGTCGGCCATCGAGGTGAATTGCGACAGCTGTCCTCCGAAGAGGTTGCCGATCCCGCGCGCCAGGCGTTGCCCGGTCGCGCGCGGGTCGGGACGGAAGGCGGAGCGGTAGCCGTTGCCGCAGCGTTCGCAGCGGAACTCGAACTGGTATCCGTCGGTGTTCGACAGATCGCTGAAGTTGTCGGTGAACGGGACGAGGTCGCTCATGTCACTCCTGATCGCGGGGCGGGGGCGCCGTCGGCGCCGGGATGGGGGAAACGGAGGGCCGCGCACCGAACACGAGGTCGACGAGCGGCGCGAAGTCGTAGTCGTCCGCGAACCGCGGAGCCTGCATGAGGAGCAGATTGTTGATGAGCATGCCGCGGCCCATGAACACCCACAGCTCGAGATCGGACGCTCCGGCATCGCGGAGCACGCGGTAGACGTCATCGAATTGTCGACGCGACTCCGCGCCGATCGCCGGTTCCGCCGTCGCCGCGGAGAAGGCGTGCGCCCACACCAGGAGGGCGGCGGTGTTCGACAGGACGAGGTCGCGATAGGCGGCGCCGAGACGATCGCCGTCGAACCCGTCGACGGTGGCCGCGCGGAAGACCGTGACGATCTCCGCGGCCGCGAACGCATGCGTCCGCACGAACAACTCCAGCTTCGAGCCGAAGGTGCGGATCACGTAGGGCTGGGACACCCCCATCTCGGCCGCGACCTGCGTGGTCGACGTCCCGAAGTAGCCCCGCGCCGCGAACGCCCGCACGGAGGCGGCGAGCAGCTCGGCATCGCGAGCGGGACGGCGTCGGGGGGTCGGCATCCGCTGGTCCTTCCGGGGCGGTGTTATCGCTCGATAATAGCGCGGCGCGCGCGATCGGACATCCGCCGTGCACGGGATGACAACGCGCATCTTGGGTGCCGGGCGAGAGTGGATACCGGAGGCCCCACCATGCACGAACACGCACACGCCGTCCCCGACCAGGCGATGGAGAACCCCGATCTCGACCGAGCGGCCGGCACCCGACCGACCGTCCACCCCCTCGACCCCCTCACCGCGGAAGAGATCGAACGAGCACGCGATGTCCTCGTCACCGCGGGGCTCCTGGGCGACACCGTCCGGGTCCCGATGCTGCTGCCCGCCGAACCCGACAAGAGGGTCGTGGCGTCATGGCATCCGGGGGACCCGATCGACCGCCGCGCCGACGTCACGCTGCTCGACACCGCGACCGGCGAGGTGACCGAGGTGATCGTCTCGATCACGACCGGCGAGGTGCGCGACTCCCGCCGGTACGCCGCCGACTCCTCGCCGTACGGCCAGCCGCAATACCTCTTCGAGGAGTACGAACGCGCGGCCGAACTCGTCAAGGCCTCCCCCGAGTGGCGCGCCGCGATGCAGCGCCGTGGGCTCGAAGACCGGATCGACCTCGCCTTCTGCACCCCACTCGCCCCCGGGTTCGTCGGACGCGAGAACGAGATCGGGCGCCGGGTCATCCGGTCGCTGACGTTCCTGCGCGACAGCGAGGACGACATCGCCTGGGCGCACCCCGTCGAGGGTCTCATCGTGCACATCGATCTCACCGCCGACCGGGTGATCGGCATCGAAGACGAGGGCGACGTCCCCGTGCCGTCGGGCAGCGGCCGCTACGACCCCGCAGCGACCGGTCCTGCACGCACGACGCTGAAGCCGATCGAGATCACGCAACCCGAGGGTCCGAGCTTCCACGTCGAGGGCTCGCACGTGCGGTGGGAGAACTGGACGCTACGCGTCGACTTCAACGCCCGCGAGGGTCTCGTGCTGCACGACGTGCGTTTCGACGACCGCCCCGTGCTCTCGCGCGCGAGCATCCCCGAGATGGTCGTGCCGTACGGCGACACGAGCAACACGCGCTTCTGGATCAGCTACTTCGATGCGGGCGAGTACCTCCTCGGCAAGAACGCGAACCACCTCGAACTCGGATGCGACTGCCTCGGGGTCATCCACTACTTCGACGGCCACGTCGCCGACGACCGTGGGCACGCGATGCGCATCCCGAACGCCGTGTGCATGCACGAAGAGGACGACGGGGTGCTGTGGAAGCACACCGAGCCCGGTCCCGTCGGCTCGCACGTGAGGCGCTCGCGCCGGCTGGTCGTGTCGTACTTCGCCACGATCGGGAACTACGACTACGGCTTCTTCTGGTCCTTCTCCCTCGACGGGTCGATCCAGGTCGAGGCCAAAGCCACCGGCATCGTCTTCGTCGGCGGCGGAGTGCCGGGCTCCTCGAACCGCCACGCTCCCGAGATCGCCCCCGGCGTCTTCGCGCCCGTGCATCAGCACCTCTTCTCGGCGCGGCTGGACATGGCGATCGACGGAGACGAGAACCGGCTGTTCGAGGTCGACGCGGTACGCATCCCGATGGGCGAGGACAACCCCTTCGGCAACGCCTTCACGTGGTCGCAGACGCTGCTGCGCACCGAGCAGGAGGCCCGGCGCGAGGCCGACACCGCGGTCGCGCGCGTGTGGGAGGTGCAGTCGACCTCGCGGACCAACGACATCGGCAAGCCCACCGCGTACCACCTCGTTCCCGAGCCGACCGCCTTGCTCCTGGCCGACCCGGCCTCGACGGTCGCGGCACGCGCCGCGTTCGCGACGAAGCACCTGTGGGGCACCGCGTACGACCCCGAGGAGCGGTGGCCCGCCGGCCGCTACCCCAACGCCCACGCCGGAGGGGCGGGGCTGCCGGCGTACACGGCCGACGACCGCTCGATCGACGGCGCCGACCTCGTGCTCTGGCATACCTTCGGCTTGACGCACGTGCCACGGCCCGAGGACTGGCCGATCATGCCCGTCGACCACGCCGGCTTCCGACTCAAGCCCTACGGATTCCTCGACCGCAACCCCGCGCTGGATGTGCCGGAGTCGTCGCAGGCCCACGCGCAGCGCGAAGACGGATGCTGCGGCGGCGGCGACGCCTGCGACTGCGGGCACTGACGACCTCGAGCGACGGGCGACGGATGCCACGGGCTCCCACCGCCGCCCCTCACATCGGCGTCCCGCCACGGCGGCGATAGGGTCGGACGGTCGATCGACAAGGAGGACGCCCGTGCCCCGACGTGTGGACCACGAAGCCCGCCGGCATGAGATCGTGCAGGCCACCTGGCGTCTCATCGCCGAACGCGGTATCGAGGCCACGACCATGCGCGAGCTCGCCCGTGAACTGGGCCTGGCCAATGGCAGCGTCACGCACTACTTCCCCGACAAGAGCGCGATCCTGACGGCCGCCTTCGCGCACGTGTTCGACGCGACGACGGCGCGGTTCACGCAGGGCCGCGCGCGCACGGGCGACACCGGTCTCGCGGCCCTTCGCGCGTTCCTGCTCGAGGCGGCACCGATCGATGAGGAGCGCACGCTCGAGGCACGCATCGTCATCGCCTTCCTCGAGTACGCCGCAGCCGATCCCGCGCTGGCCGAGATGTTCCGCAGCCTGATGCGCCAGTGGCAGGAGGCGTTCGCCGCCATGGTGGCCGAGGCGCAGGAACGGGGCGAGGTGCGCGACGGTCTCGACGTGCAGGCCGTGAGCGATGCCATCCTGCACGCGGTCAACGGCATGCAGGCCAACGGCGTCCTTCTGCCCGAGACGGCGCGCGAAGAGCGCATGCTCGCCACCGTCGACGCGCTCGTCGACATGCTCCGCTGATCGCCTCTCGCGGCATCCGATACATCGAGGTAATATACGGGAAACTTTGGCTCTACAAGCGTCGGATAAAAAGGACGCAGGAGCCGAAAGTCGAGGGAAACGAGGAGGTCTCCCATGTCGATCGTCATCACCCGCCCCCGATCGGGCGTCACCGCCATCCACGCCGCCGATCTGGCCGCGTTCCGCGCGGCGGTCGACGACAGCTTCGTGCCGCTGCACGTCACCGCCGCCGACCCCGATCGCTTCCGCGGCACGATCCGCGCGGCCTCCGCCGACGGCATCCACGTCAGCACCGTCGCGGCGTCGCCGCACGTCGTCGAGCGCACGCCCGACCTCATCGCCCGCGCCGACGGCCCGGCCGTGAAGATGAGCCTCATGCTCGCCGGCACCGGCCTGCTGATCCAGGACGGCCGCGAGGCGCTCCTGCGCCCCGGCGACTTCGCCGTCTACGACACGTCGCGCCCGTACACGCTGAGCTTCAGCGGCGACTTCCGCACGATCGTCACGATGTTCGCGCCCAGCGCGCTCCCCCTGCCGTCGTCGGCCCTCGCGCAGCTCACCGCCGTGCGGGTTCCGGGTGACGGCGGCCTCGGGGGTGTGGTGGCCCCCTTCCTCGCGCAGTTGGGCACGCACCTCGACCAGGTCGCCAGCCCCTCGGGGTCGCGCCTCGTGCACACGGCGCTCGACCTGCTGACCACCGTCTACGCGCACGAGCTCGGCACGGACGTCGCGGCGAGCGACCCGCACGCTGCCCTGCGGCGCCGGGTCGAGGAGCACATCGACGCGCACCTGGCCTCCGCCGACCTCTCCCCCGGCACCATCGCCGCGGCGCACTACATCTCGACACGGCACCTGCACACGCTCTTCCAGGGCCAGGGCACCACGGTGGCCGCGCTCATCCGCTCGCGCCGGCTCGAACGGTGCCGTCGCGACCTGACCGATCCGCTGCTCGCCGATCAGTCGGTCTCGGCGATCGGCGCGCGATGGGGGTTCCCGGATGCCGCGCACTTCAGCCGCACCTTCAAATCGGCGTTCGGATTCTCGCCGAGCGAGTGCCGCGCGGGGCGCTGAGGCCCCTCACGTCTCACGAAGGGCGGGCTGCGAAGCCCCCAGCCAGCCGACGGGGGACGGGGCCGACAGCGCGGGACGCCGCAGCGCGCAGCCGCCCCCAGGTCCCGCTTCTGGCCGAGCATGTCCCGGCACACGGTGGGCTCTGGAGCCTCCAGGCGACCAGAAGGGGGACATGGGCGACCGGAAGGCCCGGCGCCGCTCGCGCGGTCACATCCCCGCGTGGTCGAACGCGATCGTCGGCACGTCGACGATGTGCGCGCCGCCGTCCGCGACGATCGTCGCCCCCGTGATGTACGAGGAGTCGGTCGAGGCGAGGAAGCGTACGACCCCCGCGATCTCCTCCGGCTGCGCCGGGCGCCCGAGCGGCACGTCGGTGGTCACGGCGGCGTAGGCCGCCGCCCGGTCGTCGAGGTCGGCGGCGCGGGCGAAGGCGTCCATCTCCTCGTCGGCCATGGGCGTCGCCACCCACCCCGGGCAGACCGTGTTGACCCGAACACCGGCGCGCCCGTAGTCCCGGGCGAGGGAGCGGGTGAGGCCGATCAGCGCGTGCTTGCCGACGGTGTAGCCCGCGACCGAGGGCCCCGCGGCGAGACCCGCGATCGACGACATCACCACCACCCGTCCGTGCGCGGCGATGAGCGCGGGCAGGGCCGCGCGGACGACCACGAACGCGGTCGTGACGTTCGCGCGCAGGGCGGCTTCCCAGGCGTCGTCGTCGGTGTCGGCGACCGTGGCGAAGCCGTGTCCGCCGGCGTTGGCGACGACGATGTCGAGCCGGCCGTGCTCCTCGAGCACGCGCGCGACGAGCGCGGCGGCGGCAGCCGAGTCCGCAGCATCCGCGGTGACCGCCATGCCCCCGATCTCGGCCGCGACCCGCTCGAGGGGCTCCGCGCGGCGGCCCGTCACGACGACGTGCGCTCCCTCGCGGGCGAACCGCCGCGCGACGGCTTCGCCGATGCCCGTTCCCCCGCCGGTGATGAGCACCACCTGACCGTTCAGGTCAGCATCCATTCGTTCCTCCTTCTGCCCGGACTCGCGCCGGGCGCCTCGCGCGCTCACGCGGGAAAACCGGATCGCGCGCTGACCCCGAAGTCCGACACCCACGTCGCCGCCGACACGGGTCGCAACCGCGGGGAGGCGAGCAGGACGATCTGATCGGCCACCTCGGCGGGTGTCTGCACGGGGTAGTCCGCGCCCGCGAAGCCCTGCGGCATCCCGAGGTCTCCGCGGCTCATGGGTGTGTCCACGATCGACGGGCACACCGCGTTGACGCGGATGCCCTCCGGGGCGAGCTCGACGGCGGCGGCTCTCGCCAGCTGCAGCAGCGCCGCCTTCGAGGCGCTGTACGGCACCATGCCGGCGGTGGCGACGAGTGCCGAATCGCTCGCGACGACGACGACCGCGGGAGCCTCCGATCGCCGCAGCCACGGCAGCGCGGCGCGAAGAGTCACGAAGGCTCCGGTGACGTTGACGGCGAAGACACGCTCCCAGTCGGTGACAGACGTCTCGGAGAGCGGCGTGCCCACCGGTCCGGAGATCCCTGCGGCCAGGACGAGCACGTCGATCCCGCCCAGCTCACGCGCGCACGTGTCGACGGCGGCGGCCGCCGCCGTGGCATCCGTGAGATCGGCGACGATCGACGCACCGTCGATCTCGCGCACGCGCGGGTCGAGGTCGACGGCGCCCACGCGCGCCCCTTCCGCGGCGAGCGCCCGCACGGCGGCGCGGCCGATTCCGCCGGCGGCCCCCGTGACGAACGCGCGCCGCGCGGTCAAGTTCAGGTCCATGCGGCCATCCTGCGCGCGGCGGCGGCGCGCGGCATCCGTCCCTGCACGGACGCAACAGGCCCCCTCGCCGGCGGTCAAGTCGGGTGGGCCGGGGCGGAGCAAGATCGCTGCAGCGGGCGGTCGCTCCCGCTCGGAACCCGAACCGAAGGACCCGCCATGACCGACTCGACCTCCGCCGGCTCGTCGACGGCGCTGCAGCGCGGCGCGCTGGGCGTCGCCGGCATCGTCTTCCTCGTCCTCGCCGCGGTCGCGCCGCTGACCGGGATCGTCGTCGTCGCCTCTCTCGCGATCGCCCTCGGCAACGGAGGCGGCACGCCCGCATCGTTCCTGATCATCGCGGTGATCCTCCTGCTGTTCGCCGTCGGCTACGCGCAGATGTCCAAGCAACTGGTGAACGCGGGCGGTTTCTACGCCTTCGTCGTGAAGGGCCTCGGTCGTACCGGCGGGCTCATCGCGGGCCTGATCGCGACCCTCGGTTACAACTTCTTCGTGGTCGGCACGATCGGCACGAGCGGCTTCTTCATGCAGTCGATCATCGCCGGGCTCACCGGATTCGACATGCACTGGTACCTGTGGGGTCTGCTGTCGATCGTCGTCTGCTTCGTCCTGGCGCGCACGGGCGTGGACTTCTCGTCGAAGGTGCTCGGTGTCGCCCTCGTGCTCGAGGTGCTCATGCTCGTCGTGTTCGACGTCTCGGTCCTCGTGCAGACGGGATACGACCTCGGCGCATTCTCGACCGAGGCCGTGTTCTCGGGCTCGCTCCCGATCGGTCTGCTGCTGGCGGCGACCGGCTTTCTCGGCTTCGAGGCGACCGCGCTCTTCGGCGAAGAGGCACGGAACCCGCTGAAGACCATCCCGCGCGCCACCTACACCGCGATCGTCGCGATCAGCGTCATCCTCGGCGTCACCACGTGGGCCGTCGTCAGCGCGACCGGCGTCGCCCAGGCGCAGGGCACCGCGCAGGAGCACCTGGCCACGGGCGATCTCATCTTCAGCCTTGCGGCGACCTATCTCGGCCCCCAGCTCACCGTGGTCATGGAGATCCTGCTGCTGGTGAGCCTGTTCGCGGCGATGCTCGCCTTCCACAACTCCGCCACCCGCTACCTCTACGCTCTGGGCCGCGCGCGCGTGCTGCCGTTCGCCCTCGCCCGCACGCGCGCCTCGGGTGCCCCGCAGATCGCGGGGATCGTGCAGGCCGGGTTCGCTGCGATCGTCGCGGGCCTGTTCGCCCTCGCCGGACTCGACCCGATCCTCACCCTCGTCCCGGCGATGCTCGGGTTCGGAACCCTGGCGGTGATCGTGCTGCAGGCGCTGGCCGCCCTGTCGATCGTGGTGTTCTTCCGCCGCCGCGCAGACCGCCGCTGGTGGAGCACGCTGATCGCCCCCGGTATCGGCTTCCTCGCCCTGTCCGTCATCGTGATCCTCGCCGTGGTCAACTTCGACATCGTCGCCGGATCGAGCGAGCCCGCCATCCGCGCGATGCCGCTTCTGCTGGTCGCGGCCGTCATCGGGGGCATCGGCTACGGCGTCCACCTGCGCCGCCGCAAGCCGGCCGTCTACGCCGGGCTCGCCGACGACCTCGAAGCCTTCAACGTCGCCTCGGCCGAGAAGGGGAAAGACCCCGTCCCCGGACTCTGACCCCGGATGCCGAACCCCGGCCGCACCGACCTTTTCGGGCGCGAGCGGGGGCGGCATCCGATCCCCCGCCTCCCGGCATCGCCCTTCGCGCGGCCGGGCCACGGCATCCATTCCACCCCCGAAGGAGATCGCATGACCGACACTCTCAACCTGTCCGACACGAGCACCTGGCTGCCGCTCGACGGGCTGGCTCCCGGCTTCGACGCCGCCAAAGCCGACCTGACCGACGCCCTCGCGAGGCGCACCTTCACCACCGTCGACGACGAGGGCACGCGCACCGCGTACCGGTTCGAAACGGATGCCGTGGCGTGGGAGTCGGGGTCCGAGACCGGTCGCGACGCCGTCGAGGTGATCGAGGTCGACGAGGAGCTGTACTACGCGCAGTACGCCCCCGCCCTGCGCTCCGACCAGGCCGTGACGCTGATCCTCGACCTGCGCAGCGGCCACGCTCTGACCGTCGTGAGCACGCTCGGCGCCGCGGCGCCGGGGCGCACGGCCGTGCAGATGAGCTTCACCCCGGCGCGCATCGCCGAACTCGAGGTGCGCGGCGAGGCCCCGGCGCCCACCGACGAGCTCATCGGTCGGCGGGTGCTGTGGGTGTACTCGACCGTGCACGCGTACGAGCACGTCTACCTCTCACCGCACTGGTACTCGTGGCACTGCCTCGCCGGTCCCGAGCAGGGCTTGGCTGACACCGACGAGAACACGGTATGGCGCGTACGCCCGGGCATCTACGTGTTCACGTGGCGCGAGAAGGTCATCCCGTGCGGCTCGGTGACGATCGCCGACCACCGCGACCAGAAGGCGCTGCGCGCCCATGGTGTGCTGTTCGGCACCGACGAGTCCGGCACCGGCGCGACGCACTTCACCTTCGGTGCGCACGGCCGCCTGCTGTCGAACACCGTGCACCCGGTCGAGTACGACCCGGCGCGCCCGCTGGAACGCTGAGGCCCGTTCGCCCCCGAGCCGCGTCCCTTCGGGGGCGCGGCTCTCGCGTGTGCGGGGGTGTCCCGTGCGCCCGAGACCCGCGCGCCGAGCCCCGACATCTCCGACCCCACGAGGACGCCTCCCAGAATCGGACGGAGGCACCAGATCCGGATGCCGCAGCGGCATCCGTCCAATTCCGGTGCGCTGGTTTCGATTCCACGGCGTCACGCGCCGGCATCTGCCGTGGCACCGTGACCGGCGGAGGACCAGGGACGAGCGGAGGATCCCAGCACCTTCACGCTCCTCCCGTCGCCCCTCACCCTCCGCCCGTCACCACCAGCGGCCCGCCGCACACCGGAGCCGCGCCCGCGGGACGCCCCGCACACGCGGAAGCCGCGCCCCGACCGGGGGCGCGGCTTCTCGGCGTAGGTCAGGCGGCGAGCGCCACCAGCTTCCTCGCCCGCGCGGTCGCGAGGCGCATCCGCAGCACGTGCGTCAGGGCGCTCAGTCCGATCGCCGCGACGAGCGCGAGGCCGCTGGCCACCGCCTGCCAGAACGTCGTGACGCCCAGCAGCACGAGCGAGTTGTTCAGCGCCCCGTAGAACAGCACGCCCACGACGACGCCGAAGATCGTGCCCTCGCCTCCCGTCAGAGCGACACCGCCCAGCAGCACTGCCGTCAGCACGACGAGCTCGAAGCCGGCGCCCAGCTGACCGGCCGGGGCGCTGTTCAGGCGGGCCGCGACGATCGTGCCGGCGAAGCCCGACATCGCCCCCGACAGCACGAAGAGGGCGAACGGCAGCCGCCGCACCGGGACGCCGGAAAGGTACGCCGCCTGTCGGTTGACGCCGACGGCGTAGACGTGGCGGCCGGTGGGCGTGAGCGACAGGAAGATCCCGGCGACGATGAGCAGCAGCACCGCGATCCACACCGAGAGAGGAACACCCGCGACGGTTCCGACACCCAGCAGGCCGAACTGATCCCCGAAGTTGTTGCGTGGGGTGGGGCTGATGAGCTGCGCCACCCCGCGCACGGCCGTGAGGGTGCCGAGCGTGGTGATGAACGAGTTCAGTCCCAGCACGGTGATGATCACGGCGTTCACGAGCCCCACCACGGCCCCCGCGAGGATCGCGAGCACGATCGCGACGGCGGGCTGGCCGGCCCCCTTGTCCATGACGAGGGATGCCACGACCCCGCCCAGAGCGAGGCTCGAGCCCACCGAGAGATCGATGTACCCGGCGATGAGCAGCATGGCCACCGGGATGGCGACGATCGCGATGACCGCGCTGTCCTGCAGGATGCCGCGGATGTTCTGCCATCCGAAGAACGAGTCGGTCGCCACCTGCACGCCGATCACCAGGACGATCAGCACGATGAGCAGCGGTGTGCGCACGACGCCCTCGACGGCGGCGCGGAGGAAGCGGTTGTCGGTCACGGCAGGGTTCCTTCGGTGGGGGCGGTGAGATCAGCGGGGACGGAATGCACGGCCGAGAGGAGATCGTCGGCCGTGGTCAGGGCGACATCGACCTCGTCGATGACGGCGCCCCTCGCGAAGATGAGACACCGGTGGGCGAGGTCGATCACTTCCTCGGGCTCGTTCGTGGCGACGATGACACCCATCCCCTTCTCGGCGGCGAGGGCTTTGACGGCGTCGTAGATGTCTTTGCGGGCACCGACGTCGACGCCCTGAGTGGGGTCGTCGAGCAGGATGACCCGCGTTCGGGCGGCGTCGTTGACCCACCGTCCGAGCAGGATCTTCTGCTGATTTCCGCCGCTGAAGCGGCCGGCGGGCAGATCGGCTGCGCGCGGGCGGAGGGCGAGGCCGTCGGCGACGCGGTCGAACACGCCGCGCTCCGCGCGAAGCGACCGCAGCCCCCACGATCCGAGACGGCGCATCGCGTCGATGACGGTGTTGTCCTGGGCAGGCAGAGCGGCGAACAGGCCCTCACGAGCCCGGTCTGCGGGGACGAGGGCGATCCCGGCGCGCAGTCCCTGAGCGGGTGACCGCGTCTCGCGGGAGACCCCGTCGATCGCGAGGGTGCCGCCCGTGCGCGGGAGACGCCCGAACACGGTGCTGAGAAACCGCGTGCGCCCCGACCCGACGAGCCCGTAACAGGCGACGATCTCGCCCGGGGCCACCGAGAGATCGGTGGGCTGGAGCCCGGGGGCCGTGAGCCCGCGGACCTCGAGCACCGGCGTCTCACCGCGACGCGGCGCCGCGGGGCGGTCGTTGGTGGCTCCGTGCCCGTCGCTGATCGCCGCGACGAGGGACTCGCGCGTGATCTCCGAGCCTTCCGCCGACCACACCGCCCGCCCGTTGCGCATGACGGTCGCGGCGTCGGCGAGTGCGAGCACCTCGCCGAGCAGGTGCGTGACGTAGAGGATCGCGATCCCGCGCCCGGCGAGATCGCGGACGAGTTCGCCCAGGCGGGCAGCCTCGGCACGCGAGAGCGCGGCGGTCGGTTCGTCGAACACGATGAGCCGCGCGTCGCGGCGCACGACCTTGGCGATCTCGACCAGCTGCCGCTGTCCGATCGGCAGGGTCGCGACCTTGACGTCGGGGTCGATTCCCGTTGCACCGACCGCGTCGAGCGCCTCGCGCGCCAGGCGGCGCTGCTCGCCGCGGCGGATGATCCCCCCGGCGGTGAGTTCCTGGCCGATGAAGAGGTTCTCGGCGACGGTCATGTTCTCCAGCAGGCTGAGGTGCTGGTAGATCACCGCGACGCCGGCGGCGATGGAGGTTCGCGGGGTCAGGGAGTCATGGCTGGCGCCGTCGATCTCGATGGTGCCCTCGGTGGGGGCGACGCCGCCGCCGAGACAGGCGATGAGGGTGGACTTCCCCGCGCCGTTGTGGCCGAGCAGGGCGTGGATACGCCCGCCGGGGATGTCGAGGGTGACGTCGTCGAGGGCGAGGGTCGCCCCGTACCGCTTCGTCAGACCGCGCACGGTGACAGACATGTCGTATCCGTTCTCGTCGGAGGGGTCGTCGTCGACGGGCGGAGCGGGTCGCCCCGCCCCGCCCGGGCGGGTCAGCCGCCGAGCTCGGTGATGTAGCTCGAGAGGTTGGGGTCCGAGACCGTCACGACGGTCACGGGCAGATCGACGCTGGCATCCGCCTTCCCCTCGCCAAGGGCGACGGGGATGTCGATGACGTTGTCGACGAGGTCCTTGAGCGAGAAATACGTGGCGGCGCGGAAGAAGTTGCCGTCCTTCATCTTCTGCAGCAGGAACAGGTTCGGGTCGAGTCCGCCGACATAGGTCTTCGGGTCGTTCTCGGGGCGACCCGCGGCGACGAGGGCCTGGTAGGCGCCCTGCGCGGCGTCGCCGACCGCTGAGACGACGACGTTCGCGTCGGGGTGCTGCGCGAGGAGGGTCGTCGTGACAGAGAGCCCGTCGTCGGGGGTCACGGCCTGCTGCTCGCCGACGATCTGCAGGTCGGGGCCGGTCTCTTTCAGACCGTCGAGCAGACCCTGCGTGCGTTCCTGGCCGATCTGGCGCTCGGTCTCGCTGAGCACGATGACCTCGGCGTTCGGGCCGACGTTCTCCAGCGCCCACTCGGCGGCATCCTTCCCCAGGTCGTAGCCCGACTGGTAGAAGCTGAACTGGAGAGTGGCGTCCTGGTTCGTCATGTCGCCGCCGTAGGTGACCCAGTACTTCCCGGCATCCCGGTACTGCTGGGCGACGGACTCGAGGCTCGCGGGGTCGACGGGGAACGACACGACGGCATCGACGTCGCTGCCGAGGTTCGAGGTCAGCTGGCTGACCTGCTTCTGCAGGTCCATCTCGTCGTTCGTGAAGGTGACCTCCACGCCCTTCTCGGCAGCGCGCGCCTCGACGATGTTGACGATGGCGCCGTAGACCGGCAGCGCCGTGAAGGGGTAGTCGAACAGGATCTTCTTGACCGGGCCGCGCTCGGCGGGGGCCGAGGCGCCCGAGCCGGCGTCGTCGGCTGCCGTGGTGCTGCACGCCGAGAGAGCGAGACCGGCGATGGCGACCGTGGCCAGGGCGGTCAGGCGGAGACTGCGCTTCATGATGCTCCTTGCGATGAGGTGAGTGCGGGTGCGGGTGCTGTCATGCGGGTGGTGCAGGGGGGAAGCTTTCGAGCGGGGCGGATGCCAGGGGTCAGGGCGTCCACACGCGTCGGCCGGAGAACCAGGTCTCGACCGCACGGGTGTGGACGACGCGGTCGATCTCGACGGCGAACGGGTCCTGGTCGAGCACGACGAAATCGGCCGACTTGCCCGTGGCGAGCGAGCCGGTCACGTCGCCGAGCCCCATCGCTGTCGCCGCATTGATCGTGAACACCTCGAACGCCTCCTCGAGCGTCAGCGCCTGCTCGGGCCACAGGGTCCCGGGTGCGCGGCCGAGCGGGTCGGCGCGGGTGACGAGACCCTGAATGCCCTCCCACGGGTTGGGCGAGACGCTGACCGGCCAGTCGGAGCCGCCCGCGACGAGCACGCCGCGGTCGACGAGGTCGCGGTTGGGCTGGACCTGCGTGGCCTCGGGCTGGGGACGCACCTGGGCGATGGCATCCGGGATCACGCCGGGGAACCACAGGAACGGCGAGATGTCGGCCGAGACGTCGAGGTCGACGAACCTCTGACGGTCGTCGGGGTGCACGAACTGCCCGTGCGCGATCTGGTACGGGGTGCTCGTGTCACCGCTCGCGCGGACGACCTCGATCGCATCCAGTGCCACGCGGACCGCGGCATCCCCGGTGCAGTGGATCTTGGCCCCGAGGCCCTGGGCGGCGGTGCGGGTGAGCCAGTCGGTCAGTTCGGCGGGGGCCATCGTGGTGACTCCGCAGTGCGCGTGGCCGTGGTCAGGGGTCGGCAGGTACGGGGTGAGGAACGCGCCGGTGTGGGTAGGCGGCACCCCGTCGAGGGCGATCTTGACGAAGTCGGGCCGGTGATGTGCGGTGCGGAACTCCTCGCGCCGCGCGACGAGATCGTCGCCGACGGGGGTGTTCGCGAAGAGGAACTCGCTCGACAGCAACGACGACACGACCCAGGCGTGCAGGTCGCCGTCGATGTCGAGGTCGCGGAGCGCGCCCATGATCTCGACGGTGGCGGCGGCGTCCTGGAACGCGGTGATCCCGAAGGAGTGCAGGATCTCGATCGCGCGGGCGCTCGCCCGGCGGTAGCGCTCAGGGGTGCGGGCGAGACTGCGATCCAACGCCTCGGTCACCGGGAGCGTCGCGGACTCCATGAGGAGTCCGGTCGGCTCCCCCGTCTCTTGGTCGCGCACGATGCGGCCCTGCGCGGGGTCGGGAGTGTCGGAGTGGATGCCGGCTGCCGCCAGCGCGGCCGAATTGGCGAAGCGGTTGTGATGGCTGTCGTCGGTGAGGACGACCGGTCGTCCGCCGGCGGCCTCGTCGAAGCGGGCGCGGGTCTCGGCGCGGGCGAAGTCGTCGAGCAGGACGCTGCCGAACGCCTCGCCGACGACCCACTCGTCGGGGCCGAGGTCGGCCGCCCACGCACGGACGGCGTCGAGCACCTCGTCGAGTCCGGCGGTGGGAGGGAAGGAGAGCTGGAAGAGGTCGCCCTCCCCCGCCATGAGGTGGTGGTTGTGCACGTCGACGAGACCGGGCACGACGGTTGCGCCGCGGAGGTCGCGCACCTCGGTCGCGGGTCCGGCGGTGGCGAGCACCTCGTCGTCGCCGCCCACGGCGAGGAGGCGGCCGTCGGCCACGGCGAGCGCGGTCGCGCGGGGCCGGGAACGGTCGGCGGTGTGCACGTCGGCACCGTGGAGGATGAGGTCGGCGACGGTCATGGGGTCTCCCGGGGGATCGGCGGGGTCGGGTAAGGACCCCGGGCGGGTGCGGGCGGAGCGGGTGCGGGCGGAGCGGGTGCGGGCGGAGCGGGTGCGGGCGGAGCGGGCACGGGGGTCCGGCTTCCGCCGGGACCGGCGAGTGCGGTGGAGCGGAGGTGCGGGTGGGACCGGTGGAGCGGACGACCCGGTGCGCGAGGCTCCGGTGCGGGTGAGTACATCCTGCGCGCATCCGTCCCGCGCGGCTTGACCAGGGATGCCCCGGCGTTGACGGTCAACGCACGACCCGTCCGCGAAGCGCCCGCGCCGCCGCCCCGCGCGCTGCCCGGCCCGCTCCCCCGGGCGCGACGACCCACGCATAAACACTTTTCGCGCGCATAAACGCGCTGTGCTCGCGTTTCCGCGCGCGAATCGCGTTTATGCGTGCCTTCACGGCGTGCGTTCACGGCGTGCGCACCGACGCCTTCCTCAGCCGTTGATGACCTGCGGTACCCCGAGGGCCTTGAGCCCCTCGACGCCGAACTCGAGACCGTAGCCCGACCCCTTCACCCCGCCGAACGGAATGAGAGGGTGCACCCCTCCGTGGGAGTTGATCCACACGGTGCCCGCCTGCAGACGTGCCGCCACCCGGAGCGCGGCGTCGCGGTCGCTCGACCACACCGAGGCGCCGAGACCCACATCGAGGCCGTTGGCGCGGGCGATGGCCTCCTCCACATCGCCGTACCGGATGACGGGAAGCGCCGGTCCGAACTGCTCCTCGTCGACGAGGGCGACGCCGTCGGTCACATCGGCGACGATCGTGGTGCGATAGAACAGTTCGCCGAGCTCGGTGGCGGGCTCGCCGCCCAGCACGATCCGGGCACCGGATGCCTTGGCATCCTGGACGAGTCGATCGACGATGTCGAACTGCTGCTTGTTCTGCAAGGGCCCGAGCACCGCCCCTTCGTCGAGACCGCGCCCCATCGGCACCTGCGCGGCGTATGCGGCGAGCGCCTCGACGACGGCGTCGTAGACGTCGTCGTGCACGTACAGGCGTTTGAGAGCGGCGCAGGTCTGGCCGGTGTTGATGAACGCGCCCCAGAAGAGTCCCTCGGCGATGGCCGCGGGGTCGACGTCGGGCAGGACGATGCCGGCGTCGTTGCCGCCGAGCTCGAGGGTCAGCCGGGCGAGGTTGCCGGCCGAGGCCTCGACGATTCTGCGGCCGGTCGCGGTCGATCCGGTGAACATGATCTTGTCGACGTCGGGGTGCGCCACCAGACGCGCACCGGCATCACGGTCACCGGAGACGGCGATGAGGACGTCGTCGGGGAGCACCCCGTTGATGACGTCCACGAGGGCGAGCACACTCAGCGGCGTGTACTCGCTCGGCTTGACCACGACGGTGTTGCCCATGCGCAGGGCCGGGGCGATCTGCCAGACGGAGATCATCATGGGCCAGTTCCACGGACCCACCGCCGCGACGACGCCGAGCGCGCGGTAATGCAGTTCGGCGTACGCCTCGCCGTCGTCCACGACGACCTCGGGGGCCAGCTCTGTCGCCGCGGTGGCGCGGAGCCACGCGGCGCACGCGCCCACCTCGAAGCGGGCGTTCGGTCCGTCGAGGGGCTTGCCCTGCTCGCGGGAGAGGAGTCTCGCGAGCGCCTCGGCGTTCGCCTCGATGCGATCGGCCGCGGCCCTCAGCAGACCGCTGCGTTCCTCGTGCCCGCGCTCATCCCACCCCGGCTGCGCGGCGCGGGCCCGGGCCACGGCGTCGTCGACGTCGGCGGTGGTGTGCACGGGCGCGCGTCCGATGACCTCGCGGGTCGCGGCATCCGGGATCTCCCGCCCCTGCCCCTCGGGGGCCTGCACGCGGGCCAGCAAGGCGGCGTCCGCGGCCGCGTCTGCGGCGCCCGCCGGGGTATCGGCGACGGGAGCCTCGGTCTCGACCGCGGGATCGGCGAGGGCGGGGGTGGGGTCGGACATCGTTGCTCCTTCGGTTCGTGTCCCGGGCCGTCGTGCGCGGGGCCCGTTCCGTCAGCCTCCGCCCGGTGCCCGCTCGACGCTTGTCCCCCCGCGCGCTCCCCTAGACCGGCCGCGCCCGCTTCCGCCCGGCCGCGCGCCATCCCCTCTGTCCTGGCGCGAACGCGAGCGACGAAGCACGACCTCTCACGCGCCGTCGCGCACGAGCGTGGGCTGCAGCGCGGCGAACGCCGCGCGGAGCCGCGCGCGAGCCCGCTCGTACCGCTTGCGCGCCGCGGCAGGACGCACACCCGCGAGCGCCCCGGCCTCGGCAACGCCGAACCCGTCCCAGAGCACGAGTCGCAGCAGTTCCTGGTCGCTCGCCGGGAGCGTCCCGAGCGCCTCGAGCGCGATGAACGCCTCATCGCTGACCGGTTCCGGCTCCGCACGCACGAGGAGGTCGTCGATCCGCGCGCGGCGAGCGCGCTTGCGGGTGTGGTTGGCGAGCACGTTCCGCGCGACGCCGAACGCCCACATGCGCTGTTCTTCGGATGCCACCGGCAACCGCCGCCGATGACGCCACAGCGCGAGCGTGGTCTCCGAGACGCAGTCGTCGGCGTCGGCGCGTGGGTCGACGCGACGCACGAAGTACCGCAAGAGGTCGGGGATGAGCGGTTCGACGGCAGCCTCGAAACGCGCGCGTTCCGCGTCCACGGTCACGGTCGACGCCCCTCGAGCATCTCGCCGCACCACGCGTCGACCGCCTCGACCCCGGCGCGATCGCCCGCGTCTGCCGCCGCCGCGAGGGCCTTCTCCTCGTCGACGATCCCGCCCCCGTCGGTCGTGACGGTCGCCGGCCACGTCGCCGCCCCGGTCAGCGTCTGCGCCGCGATCGCCGCGCGGTGCGCATCGCCGGCCGCGTCGGCATCCAGCCATTCCTCCCGCCACGCGCAGCGGGCGTTCTGCTCGAACTCGCTCCGGATGCCGGTGACCTGCCGCAGACCCTCCGGGGCGTCCGCGGCGATGGCACGGGCGAACGTCGCGGCGTCGTAGCCGATCGGCAGAGAGGCGTAGGAGGGCCACAGGGTGACCGCGTAGTCCGGGTAGTCCGACGCCGACGTGTCGATCCACTCGCTGCCGTCGGCCTCGGTGCCGATCGGCCGCGTTCCCTCGGGGGAACCGGGGTTCGGGCTGCCGAACCATCCGGTGCGCGCGAGGTACCCCGAGGCCACGGCTGCGGCTGGGATCCCGATCCCGCTCACCGCGACGATCGCCACGATCGGAACGACCCACCGCCCGTGGCGCACGGGCTGTCGGGTCGCCGCGCGCACGAGCCGTCGTGCGCGGTCGGGCGGCATACGAACGTCACGCGCCGGGTCGGCGGCGGCGAGGGCGTCGAAGGGGTCGGGGTTCATGGCGAGTCCTCTCTCATTCTCTTCATCCCGTTCATGTCGCGACGCCTCGCGAACGTGACACCCCGCGCTACTCTCTCGCTCGTGCATTTCTCCTTCGATCCCCCGACGGCGCGCGAGTTCGCGACGCTCTACGCCGAGACCGGCTGGGGCGACCAGCCCGAGGAGACATTCGACCGGGCCCTCGCGGGCACCTGGGTCGTCTGTGCCGCCCGGGACGACGACGGCATGCTCGTCGGGATGGGGCGCCTGATCAGCGATGGCGCCCTGCACGCCTTCGTCACCGAGATGATCGTCGCGGAGCGCGCGCGAGGGGCGGGAGCCGGGGCCGAGATCCTGCGCCGCCTGGTCGAGGAGGCTCAGCGTCGGGGTGTGCACGACGTGCAGTTGTTCGCGGCACGGGGAAGGGCGGCGTTCTACGAGCGCAACGGGTTCGTCCGGCGGCCCGCCGACGGTCCGGGGATGGACGTCGCGTCCTCTCCCGCGCCGACGCCCGGACCTTCGGGCGGGCTGAGGGCCTGAGAAACGGTCTCGAAGCACCTCTGCCGACAGTCTGGGAGCATCTACGCGAGGCGTTCGGGACGCCGCCCCGCGACGGAGACGCGCTGCGCGCGACCCGCGAGATCGTATATGATCTCTCCCGTCAGGCGCACGAAGTCGTGGGTCGCTGCTCGAAAAAGGGGCACGTAGCGCGAGAACCGCGCGAGACACATACGGCTCATTCCCGTTCCTGTTTCGCGAAAGGCTTCCGCATGCCCATCGTCTCCGCCCACGTCGCCCACACCCTCGGTCGCCACCTCGACCACGTCTTCGGGGTGATGGGCAACGGCAACGCCCACTTCCTCGATGTGCTGCACCGCGAGACCGCCGTGACCTTCACGGCGATGCGGCACGAGGCGGGCGGAGTCGTCGCCGCCGACGCCCACTACCGCGCATCGGGCCGTATCGCCGCGGCCACCGCCACCTACGGCGCCGGCTTCACCAACACCCTCACGGCCCTGGCCGAGTCCGCCCAGGCCCGCATCCCTCTGCTGCTCGTCGTCGGCGACGAGCCCACCTCCGGCCCGCGCCCGTGGGGCGTCGACCAGGTCGCCCTCGCCTCGGCGGTCGGCGTGCGCACCTATACGGTGGGAGATCGGGATGCCACGGCCACCGTCCTCATCGCACTCGAGCACGCGCTGACCTACCGCGTGCCGGTGGTGCTGGCGATCCCCTACGACGTCGTCACGCGCGAGGCGGGTCCGCTCACCGACGCCGGGACCGTGACCCTGCCCGCGCCCCTCGCTCCCCGCGGACCTGCGGCGGAAGCGACCCTCGACCGCATCGCCGACGCGCTCGCCCGCGCCGAGCGCCCCTTCCTTCTGGCGGGCCGTGGCGCGTGGCTCGCCGACGCCGGCCCCGCGCTCGGTCGCCTCGCTGACGCGACCGGTGCGATCACGGCATCCACCGCCCTCGGCCGCGGGATCTTCCCCGCGGCGGAACACGACCTCGGCGTGACGGGAGGCTTCGGAGCCGAGGGCGCGATGGAGCTCGTGCGCGAGGCCGACGTCGCCGTCGTGTTCGGCGCGGGCCTGAACCAGTTCACGATGCGCTTCGGCGAGCTCTTCGGACCCCGCACGCAGGTCTTCCAGATCGACGTGGCCCCCACCGCGACGCACGCCCAGGTGGGCGGTTTCGTGCGGGCGGATGCCGGGGTGGCCGCCGAGACGCTCGTCGAACGGCTGCGCTCTCGCGGCGCGCCGTCGTCGGGCTGGCGTGATCGCGTCGACGTCGCGCCCCTTCGCGAGCAGGAGCCCGGGGACGGCCTCGCGCCGGACGGGCGTCTCGACCCGCGCTCCGCCGCCGCACGGCTCGCGGAGCTCCTCCCCGAGGACCGCGTCGTCGTCTCCGACGGCGGACACTTCCTCGGCTGGTCGAACATGTACTGGCCCGTAGCCTCACCCGACCGCATGATGATGATCGGCACCGCGTACCAGTCGATCGGCCTCGGCTTCCCCTCGGTCGCGGGAGCCATCGCCGCCCGGCCGGACTCCACCGTGGTGCTCACGACCGGCGACGGCGGCGGGCTCATGGCCATCGCCGACCTCGAGAGCGCGGTGCGAGCGGCCCGGGGGCACGGCATCGCGGTCGTGTGGAACGACGCCGCCTACGGCGCAGAGGTCAACCTGTACGGCCTCAAGGGCCTCGCCCGAGAGCCCATGCTCATCCCCGAGGTCGACTTCGCCGCCGTCGCCCGCGGCTTCGGCGCGGAGGGCGTGGTCGTGCGCGAGGTGGCCGACCTCGACGCCCTCGCCGCATGGACGGCGCGCGACCCGGGCGAACGCCCGTTCCTGCTGCTCGATCTGCGTATCAGCGGCGACGTCATCGCGCCGTACCAGCGCGAGATCATCAAGGTGAACTCGTGAGCGGGGTCGCCCAGCCGCTGGGCGGGGGCCGCGACCAGGTGCCCGGCGCAGTCCTCGACGACCTCCGCACCGCCCTGGGCGACCGCCTCCTCATCGACCCCGCGAGCCTCGCCGCCCATGCCGTCGACAGCTCGCGCGCGCAGCCCGAGGGACTGCCGCTCGCGGTGGTGCGGGCCGCCTCGACCGACGACGTGTCGACCGCCCTCGCGTGGGCGAACGCCCGTGGCATCCGGGTCTCCGTCCGCGGAGCGGGGACCGGGCTCTCCGGCGGCGCGGTCGCCTACGCGGGCGGGCTGGTCATCTCGCTCGAAGCGATGAACCGCATCCTCTCGATCGACGTCGACAACCGGCTCGCCGACGTCGAGGCCGGGGTGATCACAGCGGAACTGGATGCCGCGGCTCTCGCGCACGGCCTGTTCTTCCCGCCCGACCCGGCGAGCGCCCAGTGGTCGACGATCGGCGGCAACATCGCCACGAACGCCGGCGGGCTGCGCTGCGTCGCCCACGGCGTGACGACCGATGTGGTCGCGGCCCTGGAGGTCGTGCTCGCAGACGGGCGCGTGATGCGCACCGGCGCGCGCACGCGCAAGAACACCACAGGGTACGACCTCACGAGTCTGTTCACCGGCTCCGAGGGCACGCTCGGCGTGATCACCGGCGCGACCGTCCGCCTCAAGCCCGTGCCGCCGGGGCAGCCCCGCACCTTCCGCGCGAGCTTCGACGACATCGAGGATGCCGGACGCGCCGTCACCGCGATCGTCTCGGGCCCCGCCGCCCCCGAGGTGCTCGAGCTGATCGATGCGCGCAGCGTCGAGATCATCGAGGCGTTCCACCCGAGCGGCCTGCCCTCCCCCGGGGCCGCGATGCTCGTAGGTCAGACCGTCGGCCTCGCGGCACACGAGACCGCCGAGCAGATCGCCGCGATCTGCCGGGCGCACGGCGCCGCCGAGACCGAGATCAGCGACTCCGACAGCCTGCTCGAGGCTCGCCGCCTCGCCAATCCCGCGCTGACCGCGCAAGGACTTCGCGTGTCGTGCGACGTCGGCGTGCCGGTGGCGCAGCTCGCGGCGGTGTTCCGCGGCATCGGCGAGATCGCCCGGAGCCACGGGCGCCGCGTCGCCATCGTCGCCCATGCCGGCGACGGCAACCTGCACCCCACGGTCGAGGCCGGTGACACCCCCGACGAGTACGCCGCGGCCGAGCTCGTCATCGACGACATCACGCGCCTCGCCCTGTCGTTAGGCGGAACCATCTCGGGCGAGCATGGCATCGGCTCGGTCAAACGCCACGAGCTCCCCTGGCAGCAGGATGCCGCCGCCCTCGACGTGCAGCGCGCGATCAAGGCCGCGCTGGACCCGCGTGGCATCCTGACCCCGGGGCGGGCGATCTGACGCGCACCGCTCCGCGGCCCGGAAGCGGAACGGTCCCGGCATACTGACCGCATGGACCCCCTCCCCCGAACGAGCGACTCTCTTCTCGTGCGCACCGCGGCAGCACCCCGGACCCATGGATGAACCTCGTGGCCGCGGTGCGCACCGAGAACGCCGATGGGTTTCGCGCCTCCGTGCAGTTCGTCGACGACGTCCGATGGGTAGGCACAACGGAGGACGACGTCCGGTCGGCGATTGCCGACAACGATGAGGGCGCCTCCGTCCTCTTCATCGCGGACGACATCGCCCTGACGACCGAGGGTTACCCCGTGCTCGTCATCGACCTCCGGGAGAGGCATCCGCCGTTCCGTTGCGTTGCAGCCGACCTCTGGGCCGTGGACAACAACCTCAACCTCGCCAACATGGGGTGGGAGGAGTTCGCCGATGCGGTCGACGAGCAGGGGGTCTACAGATCCGAGCCCCCTGCATCGCACGCAGGACCTTCGGCGACGGTCGCGCGCGAGATCGCGATGTGGCCGGAACAGGTGGCACCTCGCCGAGAGCTCGGCGAGGCCTTCACGGCCCCACGACCGGTCGAACACTTCGCATACTTCCGCTGGCGCAGATCCGCCGACGCCGCAGCCGACGATCTTCGCTCGCACGGCTTCACGGTCGACATCCGTCGCCGCGGACTGCAGCTGATCCTGGTCGCGACACGCGTCGAGACGTTGACGGATGCCTCGGTGGCGGCGTTCCTCACCGAGGTCATCGGCATCGTCGAAGCGAGGAAGGGCGACTACGACGGCTGGGGCGCGAACGTCGAGGTGCGTGACGCGTGAGGACGCGCGCCGTCGCCGCGGCTGCCGCGATCGCACTGATCGGTGGCGCGGTGGTGGTGCTGTTCCTCTTCCGGCTCTGGCGGAGTTGCGACGGCGAGGACACCTCGGCGGACTGCCCGAGGCTCCCGCGGACGCCGCCGTGATGGGTGTCGCGGCGGTGGTCTTCGTCGTGGGGATCGTGGTTCTCGCGGGGGGCCTGCTGACGCGCCGGTCGCCCGCGTGATCGAACCGCATCCCCTCGGCGCCTGACTCGCGACGAGGGTGCCCTCCCCCGCGCCCTCCCCGCGCGGTCCGCTCGTTTGCCGCAGATCGCCGGCGCCGCGCACACGTGGCGACAATCCGGGGCAAACGACCCACGGCTAGCGACGCGCGTTCGCCGCAGTTGGTCGGCCGCGTGCCGACGAAGCGACAACCCGAGGCAAACGCCCTACGGCCAGCAACGCTCACCCGCCGCACATCGCCGCCCCCCCACTCGCCAAGCGACAAGCCGAGGCACGCGAGGCGGGTCCACAACGCACGCTCGCCGCAGAGGATCGAGCGCACTCGAACAGAGCGACAACGCCCCCGCCAGAAACGCCCATTTGCCGCAGATCGCCCGCACCACGCCCTCGAAACGACAACCCGAGGCAAACCGACGCACAACCAACAACGCCCATTTGCCGCAGATCGCCCGCACCACGCCCACGAAACGACAACCCGAGGCAAACGACGCACAACCAACAACGCTCACTTGCCGCAGATCGCCCGCACCACACCCACGAAGCGACATCCCGAGGCAAACGACGCACGGCTTGCGAGGCTCACCCGCCGGAGATCTCCGGCGTTTTGTCCACAGGTTGCGGATGCCGTGCCGACGCGCCGCTCCGACCGTGCGATGTTCCAAAGGTGAGAGTTGCATCCTTGCCCGCCGAGCTGCCCGAATCCTTCGCCGTTGGTGCGGCGTTGCAGCTCGGCGTGTCGCGGCGACGACTCCGGGCTACCGATTTGTCGTCTCCGTTCTATGGCGTGCGCACGCGCTCGGCCGCGCCGGACGACGGATTCGAGGCGTCCGTTCGGCGTCGATCGACCGAATACGCCGCGCGGATGCGGGAGTGCGAGTTCTTCTGCCTGGTCGCCGCTGCCGTGCTGTGGGGCGCACCCCTGCCCTCGTCGGTCTTTCGCGTCCGCGACGGATCGAACGAACTCGTCGCACGTCCTCTTGACGTCGGAGTGCTCCTGCCCGCGCGCGCGAGCAGGGCGCGAGGAGTGCGCGGCGCCTCGATCGCGGAGGGGATGGGCAGTGTGCGCACCGAACCCGTGAGCGGCCTGCGGGCGACGAGCCCCGCGACAACCTGGGCGATGATGGGCGCTCTGCTGAAACCGGACGACCTCGTCGCGCTCGGCGACGCATTCGTGCGCGAGCCGATGCGCTCGGATGACCCACCGGCGCTCGCGACGATCGCGGAGCTCACGGCAGCCCTCGAAGCGGGACGCCGGCGGGGTGCCGCCGCGCTGCGCGAAGCGTTGCCCCTGGTGCGGACACGCTCGAGGTCGAGGAAGGAGACCGAGACGCGCTTGGTCCTCAGGGCTGCGGGGCTTCCCGAACCGTCGCTGAACTGGCCGGTGGTCGTGGAGGGAAGGGTGGTCGCACTCGTCGACCTGGCCTTTCCGAAGCGCAAGCTGGGTTTCGAGTACGAGGGCGCGCAGCACCTCACCGACCCACGACAGTGGGCGAGCGACATCCGGCGCTACGAAATGCTCACCGACCTCGGCTGGCGCATCATTCGCGTCACCAGGTCCGACCTCGGCGAGTACCGTGCGCCGTTCGTGGAGAGGGCGCGCGCAGCATTCACCGGTCGGGCCGGCTCGGGCTGACACCCGCTGCCGCCCCTGCCGGGCAGCGCCCGCGTCGCCGTCCGCCGAGCCACGGCATCCATTCATTTGCCGCACATGGCCGCATAGCGCCCACGCGCATGACCACCTAAGGCACCCAAACCGACGGCCCGCTTATCCACTTACCGCACATGCCCGCATCATGCCCGCACCAGTGACCACCTGAGGCAACCCAGCCGAGGAGCCCGCGCCCCGCGCACGCCGAACGGCCCCGCCGCGCCGAAGCACGACGGGGCCGCCCGAGCGAGCGTCAGACCTTCGCGAGCCCGCGGATCGGGCTGACCTCCTGTTCGGCCTCGTGGTCCGGGCCGAGCGGGATGCCGCTGCGATCACGCAGCAGCAGAGTCGCGATGAGGCCGAGTACGGCCATGACCGCGAGGTACACCGTCACCGACACCGTCGTGCCGGTGGCGTCCACCAGTGCCGTGGCGATGGTCGGGGCGAACGCGCCACCGCAGATCGCGCCGATCGCGTACGAGATCGACACCCCCGAGAAGCGGATGGATGCCGGGAACAGCTCGGCGTACAGCGCGGCCTGAGGGCCGTAGGTGAGGCCGAGACCGACCGTGAGCAAGACGATGCCCAGGGTGAGGAGCCCGACGCTGCCGGTGTTCACGAGCGGGAACAGGGCCACGATCGCCACGAGCATCGCGATCCACCCGATGATGTAGGTGTTGCGACGCCCGATCTTGTCGCCCAGCCACCCGCCCAACCAGGTGAAGACGAACCACGACACCGCTGAGAGCGTCACCGCGCCGAGCACGTCGGCGGTGGGGAGACCGAGGGGGCCGTCGGGGTTGGTCGCGTAGCGCTGGATGTACCCGCCGGTGGTCATGTAACCGACGGCGTTGTTGCCGGCGAAGACGAACGCGGCGATGATGACGAGCAGCGCGTGCTTGCGGAACAGCTGCACGATCGGCATCCGGGTCTGCTCTTTGCGCTCGGCGATCTCGACGAACACCGGGCTCTCTTCGACCTTCTTCCGCACGTAGTAGCCGACGAGGATGAGCACGAACGACAGCAGGAACGGCACGCGCCAACCCCATGCCAGGAACGCGTCGCCCGGGGCGATGAGCGCCATGAGCGCCAGCATGCCGCTCGCGAGAAGCAGGCCGAGGGGGACGCCGAGCTGCGGCGAGGCACCGAAAAGGCTGCGCTTGGTCTTGGGCGCGTGTTCGACCGCCATGAGCACCGCACCGCCCCACTCGCCTCCCGCCGAGATGCCCTGCAGCACACGCAGCAGGATCAGCAGGACGGGGGCCACGACACCGATCGCGTCGTAGGTGGGGAGCACGCCGATGAGCGTCGTCGAGGCACCCATGAGGATGAGCGTCAGCATCAGCACGACGCGGCGGCCGTACTTGTCTCCGAGGTGGCCGGCGAGGAACGCGCCGAGAGGCCGGAACAAGAAGCTCAGGCCGACGGTCAGGAACGCCAGGATCTGTGCGATGCCGGGGCCGGCGGGCGCGAAGAACAACTGCCCGAAGACGAGGCCCGCAGCGGAGGCGTAGAGGAAGAAGTCGTACCACTCGACAGTGGTTCCGACAACGGTGGCGAAGACCACGCGACGGCGGTCCGTGGAGGTGGAGATGGTGCCGGTGGGCGTGAAGCCCGGTGAGTGAGAGCGGGACATGGGACTCCTTCGAGACGTCATCGTCAGACCCCGGACGTCGTCGTCGGTGACGAGGCGTGGTGTTGCTGGGGCGTTCGTTATCGTATACGATTTCGGATACGACGCAAGGGAGCATCTATGACCGACCGCACCGACCCCCGGTTCTCCGCCCTCGGCGGGCGACCCGGCAAGATCGTGGCCGTCCACCTGGCCTATGCCTCCCGCGCCGATCAGCGCGGCCGCCGCCCCGCCACGCCCTCATACTTCTTCAAGCCGTCGAGCTCGATCGCCCCTTCGGGCGCCGAGATCGTGCGGCCGGCCGGCACCGAGCTGCTCGCCTTCGAGGGCGAGATCGCGCTGATCATCGGCGACCCTGCGCGCTGGGTGACTCCGGATGCCGCCTGGTCGCATGTGGCATCCGTCACCGCCGCGAACGACTTCGGGCTCTACGACCTGCGCGCGAACGACAAGGGCTCCAACGTCCGCTCCAAGGGTGGAGACGGCTACACCCCGCTGGGGCCGGCGCTCATCGACGCCCGCCAGGTCGACCCCGCGGCCCTGCGCCTGCGCACGTGGGTCGATGGCGAGCTCGTCCAGGACGACTCCACCGCCGACCTGCTGTTCCCGCTCCCGCAGATCGTCGCCGACCTCTCGCAACACTTCACCCTCGAGACCGGCGACGTCATCCTCACCGGCACCCCCGCGGGCTCGTCGGTCGTCACGCCCGGACAGGTCGTCGACGTGCAGGTGGATGCCGGCTCCCTCTCCACCGGGCGACTGCGCACCACCGTGGTCCAGGGCGAGCGCGCCTTCGACCCCGCGGTCGGATCCCTCCCCGCGGCCGACGATACCCAGCGCACCGAGGCGTGGGGGTCGGCGGAGGCCGCGGCCGCCGGCGTTGCCGCCACGAGAACAGGTGACGTCACCGCAACAGGGCGATCCACCGCGAATCAGCCTGTCCCCGCGGCATCCCCTGTTCTCGGGGCCGACACCCCCGCGCTCACCCCCGACCTCCGCACGAAGCTCGAGAGTGTGCCGGTGGCGGCCCTGAGCGGCCAACTGCGCAAGCGCGGCCTCAACGACGTCACGATCGACGGCGTCCACGCGCTGACTCCCGGCAGCCGGTTCGTCGGGACAGCCCGCACCCTCCGTTTCGTCCCGCACCGCGAAGACCTCTTCGCCGCACACGGCGGCGGATACAACGCGCAGAAGCGCGCCTTCGACGCGGTGGAGGAGGGCGAGGTCATCGTCATCGAAGCCCGCGGCGAGACGGGGTCGGGCACGCTCGGCGACATCCTCGCGATCCGCGCCCACGCGCGCCGGGCCGCCGCGATCGTCACCGACGGCGGCGTCCGCGACGCCGAAGCCGTGGCCGCCGTCGGCATCCCCGTCTTCACCGCCGGCCCGCACCCCGCCGTCCTCGGCCGTCGCCACGTCCCGTGGGAGACCGACGTCGCCGTCGGCTGCGGCGGCACCACCGTCGAGCCCGGCGACATCCTCGTCGGCGACGGCGACGGCGTGATCGTCATCCCGCCCGCCCTGGCAGAAGAGGTGGTCGATGCCGCCCTCGCGCAAGAGGAGGAAGACGCATGGATCGCCGGCCAGGTGGCATCCGGTCACCCCGTCGACGGCCTGTTCCCGATGAACGCGGAGTGGCGCGCGCGGTTCGAGAGCGAGAGGCGGAGCTGATGGATGCCGAGACCCCCACCACCGCGCCGGGCCAGAGCAAGTCGCAGCAGGCGTACCACTGGATCAAGAACCGCATCGCGTCGCAGGAGTTCTCCCCGGGCTACCGATTGGTCCTGGGCTCGATCGCCGGCGACCTCGAGATGAGTGTCGTACCGGTGCGCGAGGCGATCCGCCAGCTCGAGGCCGAGGGACTCGTCACGTTCGAGCGCAATGTCGGCGCCCGGGTATCCATGGTCGACGACACCGCCTATCGCTTCAGCATGCAGGCACTGAGCCTGCTCGAAGGGGCCGCGACCGCCCTGTCGGCTCGCGCGCTCACCGTCGACGACGTGCGACGCGCGCGCCAGATCAACGAGCTGATGGTCGAGACCCTCGAGCACTTCGATCCGCGTGCCTTCACGGCGCTGAACCAGGAGTTCCACGCCATCCTGTTCGCCAAGTGCGCCAACCCGCGCCTGCTCGAGCTCGTGCAGGCCGAGTGGGCCCGCCTCGGACACCTGCGCGACTCGACGTTCAGCTTCGTCCCCGGCCGCGCCGCCGAGTCGGTCCGCGAGCACGAGAACATCCTCGTGCTCATCGAGACGGGTGCCCCGCTCGGCGAGATCGAGAAGGTCTCGAGACGCCACCGCTCGGCCACCCTCGACGCCTACATGATCCACGAGCACCCCGACCAGGTGCTCGGCCTCCCCGCTTTTTGAATCCCGGATGCCAAGACTCCGCGCCCCGGCGACACCGACGTCGCGAACCGATCCCTCTTCACCGAAGGAGCACCTATGACCACCCCGCTCACCACCGCCCGCCGCGTTCCGGCCGATCTGCCGGAGCACATCCAGCACTACATCGGCGGGCGCTTCGTCGACTCGCTCGACGGCGACACGTTCGACGTGCTCGACCCGGTGACCAACCAGACCTACCTGCAGGCAGCCGCGGGCAAGAAGGCTGACATCGACCTCGCCGTCGCCGCCGCGCGGAAGGCCTTCACCGACGGTCCGTGGCCGCGCATGCTCCCCCGCGAGCGCTCGCGTGTCTTGCATCGCATCGCCGATCTCGTCGAATCACGCGACGAGCGCCTCGCCGAGCTGGAGTCGTTCGACTCGGGACTCCCGATCACGCAGGCACTCGGCCAGGCGCGCCGCGCGGCCGAGAACTTCCGCTTCTTCGCCGACCTGATCGTGGCCCAGACCGACGATGCGTTCAAGGTGCCCGGTCGGCAGCTCAACTACGTCAATCGCAAGCCCATCGGGGTCGCCGGCCTCATCACACCGTGGAACACCCCGTTCATGCTCGAGTCGTGGAAGCTCGGCCCCGCTCTCGCCACCGGCAACACCGTGGTGCTCAAGCCCGCGGAGTTCACCCCGCTGTCGGCATCGCTCTGGGCCGGGATCTTCGAGGAGGCGGGCCTGCCCGAGGGCGTGTTCAACCTCGTCAACGGCCTCGGCGAAGACGCCGGAGATGCGCTGGTGAAGCATCCGGACGTCCCGCTCATCTCGTTCACCGGCGAGAGCAGCACGGGCCAGCTCATCTTCGGCAACGCGGCCCCCTTCCTGAAGGGGCTGTCGATGGAGCTCGGCGGCAAGAGCCCCGCGATCGTCTTCGCCGATGCGGACCTGGATGCCGCGATCGACGCGACGATCTTCGGTGTGTTCTCGCTCAACGGCGAGCGCTGCACCGCGGGGAGCCGCATCCTCGTCCAGCGCGACGTCTACGACGACTTCGTCGAGCGCTACGCGGCGCAGGCCGAGCGGGTGAAGGTCGGCTTCCCCGACGATCCGGCCACCGAGGTCGGTGCACTCGTGCACCCCGAGCACTACGCGAAGGTGATGTCGTACGTCGAACTCGGCAAGACCGAGGGGCGCCTGGTCGCCGGCGGTGGTCGCCCCGACGAGTTCCCGGAAGGGAACTTCGTGCGGCCCACGGTGTTCGCCGATGTCGCCCCCGACGCGCGGATCTTCCAGGAGGAGATCTTCGGCCCGGTCGTCGCGATCACGCCGTTCGACACCGACGACGAGGCACTGGCGCTGGCGAACAACACGAAGTACGGCCTCGCCGCCTACGTCTGGACGAACGATCTGAAGCGCGCCCATCTTTTCGCGCAGAACGTCGAGGCCGGGATGGTGTGGTTGAACTCGAACAACGTCCGGGACCTCCGCACCCCCTTCGGTGGGGTGAAGGCCTCCGGCCTGGGTCATGAGGGCGGGTACCGCTCGATCGACTTCTACACCGACCAGCAGGCCGTGCACATCACGCTCGGCCCCGCCCACAACCCCACGTTCGGCAAGGCGCCGACGCACTGACTCCGCTCCGCACGGGACGTGCGGCTCCGTCGCCCTCCCCACCGAGCGAGAACACACGTTCCGCCCGAGATCACCCGTCCCGCACCGCCCACAGCGTGTGACCTCGACACGATCGTGTGATTTCACGGCACCTCTCCCCCGACGCCCATCCGACGCAAGGACGCGACCATGACGAAGCACACCGAAGAAGAGAAGACCTCCTCGGGATTCTGGGTGACGCAGGAGGCACCCATCGTCTCCGACGACCCCGTCCCCACCCCGATCGCCCCCGCGCCCGACATCCTGCGCTGCGCCTACATGGAGCTCGTAGTGACCGACCTCGCGGCATCCCGCGTCTTCTACGTCGACGTGCTCGGCCTGCACGTGACCGAGGAAGACGACGAGGCCATCTACCTGCGCTCCACCGAGGAGTTCATCCACCACAACCTCGTGCTGCGAAAGGGTCCCGTGGCCGCGGTGGCGGCCTTCTCGTACCGGGTTCGCTCCTCCGACGACCTCGACCGAGCCGTCGCCTTCTACGAGGAGCTCGGCTGCGACGTGCGCCGCGAGCCGACCGGCTTCACCAAGGGGATCGGCGACTCGGTGCGGGTGGTCGACCCGCTCGGCTTCCCGTACGAGTTCTTCTTCGACACCGAGCACCAGGAGCGCCTGTCGTGGCGCTACGACCTGCACTCCCCCGGCGAGCTCGTGCGGCTCGATCACTTCAACCAGATAACGCCCGACGTGCCCCGCGCGGTGAACTTCATGCAGGCGCTGGGCTTCCGCGTGACCGAAGACATCCAAGACGAGGAGGGCACCGTCTACGCCGCGTGGATGCGCCGCAAGCCCACCGTGCACGACACCGCGATGACCGGCGGCGACGGCCCGCGCATGCACCACGTCTGCTTCGCCACGCACGAGAAGCACAACATCCTCGCCATCTGCGACAAGCTCGGCGCCCTCCGCCGATCGGATGCCATCGAGCGCGGCCCCGGTCGCCACGGCGTCTCGAACGCGTTCTACCTCTACCTGCGCGACCCCGACGGCCACCGCGTCGAGGTCTACACGCAGGACTACTACACCGGTGACCCCGACAACCCCGTCATCACGTGGGACGTCCACGACAACCAGCGGCGCGACTGGTGGGGCAACCCCGTCGTCCCGTCCTGGTACACCGACGGGTCGCTCGTGCTCGACCTCGACGGCAACCCGCAGCCGGTGCGCGCCCGCACCGATTCGAGCGAGATGGCCGTGACGATCGGCGCCGACGGCTTCAGCTACACCCGCGCCCCCGAAGAGCGCGACGGTGAGTTCAAGCTCGGCAACCAGCTCTGAGGAGACACATGCTCACCGACGCACAGCTCGACGCCATCGCGACCGAACTCGCCGAGGCCGACCGCACCCACTCGGTGATCCCGCGCATCACCGCGAGATTTCCGGATGCCACGGTCGAAGACTCGTATCGGATCCAGGGCCGCTGGCGCGACACGCAGCTCGCCGCGGGTCGCACGCTCGTGGGGCGCAAGATCGGCCTGACGTCGAAGGCGATGCAGCAGGCGACGGGGATCACCGAGCCCGACTACGGCGTGATGTTCGACGACACGGTGTACCGCTCGGGTGCAGAGATCCCGGTGGATCACTTCTCGAACGTGCGCATCGAGGTCGAGCTCGCCTTCGTGCTCAAGGCGCCGCTCGAGGGCCCCGACTGCACGCTCGACGACGCCCTCGCCGCGATCGACTACGCCGTCCCCGCGCTCGAGGTGCTCAACTCGCACATCGAGCTCGAGCGCCGCACGATCGTCGACACGATCAGCGACAACGCCGCGTACGGCGCGATGGTGCTCGGCGACGTGCACAAGCGCCCCGACGAGATCGACCTGCGCTGGGTGCCCGGCGTGCTGAGCCGCAACGGCGAGATCGAGGAGACGGGGGTGGCAGCCGGCGTCCTCGGGCACCCCGCCACCGGGGTCGCGTGGCTGGCGAACAAGTTCCACCAGCACGGAGCGCGGCTGGAGGCGGGCGAGATCATCCTGGCAGGATCGTTCACGCGCCCGATGTGGGTGTCGCGGGGCGACGACGTCTTCTGCGACTACGGACCGATGGGAACGATCTCGTGCCGCTTCGTCTGAACCCGACCTTCCGCACAACCCTCGCGGCATCCGATCGTCCCCTCGCCGGCATGTGGGTGTGCTCGGGCAGTCCGGTCGCCGCCGAGATCGCCGCCGGCGCGGGCCTCGACTGGCTGCTGCTCGACATGGAGCATTCCGCGACCTCGCTCGAGACAGTGCTCACGCTGCTGCAGGTCACGGCGGCCTACCCCGTGACCCCGGTGGTGCGCGTGCCGTGGAACGACCCCGTCACCATCAAGCAGGTGCTCGACCTCGGCGCCCAGAACCTCATCGTGCCGATGGTGTCGTCCGCCGCCGAGGCCCGGGCCGCCGTCGCCGCGACGCGTTATCCCCCCGAGGGAATCCGCGGTGTCGGAAGCGCGCTCGCCCGCAGCGCGCGCTGGAACCGCGTCGACGGCTACCTCACCGGTGCCGCCGATCACGTCTCGCTCACCGTGCAGATCGAGACGACAGCGGGTGTCGCCGCCGCCGCCGACATCGCCGCCGTCGAGGGAGTGGATGCCATCTTCGTCGGCCCCTCCGACCTCTCGGCATCCATGGGTCTCCTCGGCCAGCAGTCGCACCCCGACGTCGTGGCGGCGGTCCATCGCGTGTTCGCCGCGGCTCGGGATGCCGGGACCCCGATCGGCGTGAACGCCTTCGACCCCGCGGTGGCCGAGGCGTACCTCGGAGCGGGGGCCGACTTCGTGGCGGTGGGGGCCGACGTCGCGCTGCTCGCCCGCGCCTCCGAGGCTCTCGCGCATCGCTTCACCGCGCCCGGCAGCGGCGAACGCGCAAGTTATTGAGACCCGACGCAAAGGGTCTGTCCCTAAGGTGACGGCATGACGACGTTCTCCGCGCTGCAGCCGCTCGCCGACCGTGCCGCATTTTTCACCGCGCTGCGACAAGACGACCTGGGAGCCGCGGCCGACGCCCTCGGCCCCCACCGCTGGGACACCGACCTCACGGCCGGCACCCTGACCTTCAGTGCGGTCGACGACCCGCGGCGAACCCTGGTGACCCGCGCGCACCTCATCGCGTCGATCGCTCCCGGACCCCGGTCGGTCCTCTGGGGGTGGGCGCACCCCCACGGCGGCGGGGATGACGGGCCGGCCGCGCAGCTGCGCGCCTACGGTCAGACCCACGGCATCGCCGAATTGAGCGCGGCGGAGGCTCCGTTCCCCGCCGACGCGGCGGGCGATGCCGACTGGATCGCCGAAGCCGCCCACGTCATCGCGGGCACCGCGGTCGAGATCACCGGCCGCGCGCCGTACTACTCGGCGCCCGTCGGAGAAGCCGGCACCCGCGCGGTCCTGCTCCTGGACGCGCCGCTGCCGCCCCTCACGGTCGCGCAGGCGGCGATCCGGATGCCGCGGATGCTGGCCACCACGACTCCCGCCGACCCGCGCGGCTCGGTGTGGGACCTCGCGCGCCTCGCCGGGTGGACCCTCCAGTGGGCCGACGGCGCGTTCTCCGCGGCGACTCTGAGCGACGCCTCCGGATCGATGACGTTCCGCTTCGACGAGCAGGCCCGCATCACGGCGATGGAGAGCTCGCTCGGCGCCCCGGCCTGAGACAGGCGACCAGCTCAGCGCGCCAGCGCGACGAGCTCTGCCCGGGTGGTCACGCCCGCCTTGCGGAGCAGATTCGACACGTGGAACTTCACGGTGTTCTCGCTGATCCCTAGGCGTGTCGCTATCGCACGGTTGCGCGAGCCGTCGACGACGAGGCTCAGCACCTCGCGTTCGCGGGGGCTGAGATCGACGGCGTCGTCGAGGAACTCGGGCCGGGGCGGAGGGTCGAGCGGCAAGGTCACCGACAACTCCGACCCCCACCCGGGCGTCGAGGCGACGTCGAAGGCGCCGTTGAGGGCGCTCACCCGTTCCACGATCGGGCGGAGGGAGTCATCGTGAGCGGTCAGTCGCCCCTCGCCGTCGTCGCGGATGCCGATCAGCAGGTTCAGACCGTCGCAGTCCCACTGGATCCGCACCCGATGCGGGTCGCCGCGATCGAGGATCGCCAGCACGGCGCTGCGCACGATCGCCCGCGCCTCGTGAGCGACTTCTCCGGGGAGGGCGCGCCCCGTCTTCGGCGGCTCGACGAACTGGACGTCCACATCTCCGTGCCGCACGAGGGGACGCAGGTCTCCCCGTAACCGCGCGAACGCTCCCGTCACCGGCTCGAGGAGCGCGCTGCGCTGCCGATCGGTGGAGGTACGCAGGGCCACGAGGGCAGCCGCCGCGGTTTCCGTCGCCAGCGTCCGCGCCGCACGGTCGTCCAACCGCGACGACCGCAGCACGGCCAGCACCGACTCGAGGGTCACCGCGTGCCGATCCGCTTGCTCCGCGACGACGCGCTCGTGCTCGGTGACCAGCGCGCGTGAGGCGGGAGAGGGAAGTCCGGTCGCGTCGTCCATCGACCTCCAACCTAGACCACCGGTCGGACCTCTCCTTTCGGGTAGGTATCCCCCTGCGATCGACCGGCATCGCCCCGCGCGGCCCCGGCGGACGATGGAGCGATGACCTCCCGCGCCGACACCACCGTCGAGTCTTCCCTCGCCCGGATCGCGGGGGAGGTGGCATCCGTCGTCCCTGCCCTCACGGCGGCGAACGACGATCTCGACCGCGTGCTCGACGTGCTCACCGGCGGCGAGCGTGTGTTCGTCCTCGGCGCCGGACGGTCGGGGCTGGCATTGCGCATGACCGCCATGCGTCTCATGCACCTCGGCCTCGACGTGTGCGTCGTCGGCGACACGACCACCCCCGCCATCCGCGCGCACGATGTTCTCCTGACGGCGAGCGGCTCGGGGAAGACGACGGGGATCGTCCGCGCGGCCGAGACCGCCGCCGACGTGGGCGCGCGCATCGTGGCGATCACCACGGCCGCCGACTCTCCCCTGGGCCGGGCCGCCGATGCCCTCATCACCGTCCCCGCCGCGGCGAAGCTCGATCGCTCGGGGTCGGCGTCGACGCAGTACGCGGGCGGACTCTTCGAGCAGGCGGTGGTTCTCGTCGGAGACGCGATCTTCGACGCCCTGTGGCACCGTTCGGGCCTCTCCGCCGACGACCTCTGGCCGCGCCACGCGAACCTCGAATGACCCCCTCCCCACCCGCAAGAAGTAAGGACTCACGCATGAAACTGCAGTTCGCCATGGACACCCTCTCGACCGAAGCCGCCCTCGACCTGGCCGCCGCCGCGGCTCCGCACGTCGACATCCTCGAACTCGGCACCCCGCTCATCAAGAGCGAGGGACTCTCCGCCATCACCGCGATCAAGCAGGCGCACCCCGACAAGGTCGTCTTCGCCGACCTGAAGACGATGGATGCCGGTGAGCTCGAAGCCGACATCGCCTTCACCGCCGGCGCCGATCTGGTCACCGTGCTCGGTTCCGCCGGCGACAGCACGATCGCCGGAGCCGTCAAGGCCGCCAAGAAGCACGGCAAGGGCGTCGTGGTCGACCTCATCGGTGTGGCCGACAAGCCGGCCCGCGCCAAGGAGGTCGTCGCCCTCGGCGCCGAGTTCGTCGAGATGCACGCCGGCCTCGACGAGCAGGCCGAGGAAGGCTTCACGTTCGGCACCCTCCTCCGTGACGGTGAAGCGGCCGGGGTACCGTTCTCCGTCGCCGGCGGTGTCACCGTCTCGAGCATCGCCGACGTCCAGAAGTCGGGGGCGCAGGTCGCGGTGGCCGGCAGCGCGATCTACAGCGCGCCCGACGTGGGCGCCGCCGCGGCGGCTCTTCGCGCCGCGATCGTCTGACCACCGACCGACGACAGAGAAAGAGGGACCGGGCCACAGGCCCGGTCCCTCTTCACGTCGAGAGGCTCAGTCTTCGGCGTCGTCCTCGTCGTCGTCGCCGATAATCTCGATGTCCTCGACCTCGAGCTCTTCCGGCGTGAGCTGGACGTGCACGAGCGCGTCCGGGAACGAGGCCTGACCGGCGAAGACCACGATGATCGCGTCGGCGAACACGCCCACGCCGATCGCTTCCAGATCGGTGCGCAGGTCGATGTCGGCGCTGAGCTCGTCGTCATCCACCGCTTCCTCGATCTCGGTGGCGACCTCGTCCACGATCGCACGCCAGCGGTCCTCGGTCACCGCGAGGATGTCCTTGAGGTTCGTCAGGATGTCGTCGAGGTCAGGCTCGTCCTCGTCGTCGATCTCGGGGTCGAGGTCGACCTCCACCTCGACGCCCGCGGCATCCAGGTGCCCGACACCGATGACGCTGTCTTCGTCGATCTGGGGGTCGTCGAGCAGGCCGCTCTCGGTGACGCGGCGGAGGAGGTCGTTCAGCACGGACTCAGTCATGCCCCTACGATCCCACGGCGAGGGCGATCGTGCCCAGCCCTTGCACGCACGGCTCCGTCCGTTCCCCGGGCGTCCGCTCCTCGTTCACCGTCAGTCGGCGGCAGCACGCTCCGCAGCCTCGACGACGTTCGTCATGAGCAACGCGACGGTCATCGGGCCGACGCCACCGGGGTTCGGCGACACGAAACCGGCGACCTCGGCGACGTCGGGGTGCACGTCGCCGAAGACGCGCGACTTCCCGGTCGCGGGGTCGGTCTCGCGCGTCACGCCCACGTCGAGCACCGCGGCACCCGGCTTGACGTCCTCTGCGCGCACGATGTGCTTCACTCCGGCGGCGGCGACGATGACGTCGGCCTCACGCAGGTGCTTCGACAGATCGGCGGTGCCGGTGTGCGTGAGGGTGACGGTCGCGTTGATCTCGCGGCGAGTCAGCAGCAGACCGATCGAGCGGCCGATCGTCACGCCGCGCCCGACGACGACGACCTCCTTGCCCTTCAGGTCGTAGTCGTTGCGCAACAGCAGCTCGATGACCCCGCGCGGCGTGCACGGCAGCGGCGTGTGGATCGGCGCGTTGACGTTGAGCACCAGACGACCGAGGTTCGTGGGGTGGAGGCCATCGGCATCCTTCGCCGGGTCGATGCGCTCGAGGATCGCATCGGTGTCGATGTGCTTCGGCAGCGGCAGCTGCACGATGTAGCCGTGGCAGTCGGGGTCGGCGTTGAGGCGGTCGATGACGGCCTCGACCTCTTCCTGCGTGGCCTCGGCGGGCAGCTCCACCTGGATGGAGTTCATACCGATCGCCTCGGACTGCTTGTGCTTCATGCCCACGTACAGCTGCGACGCCGGGTCGGCTCCGACGAGCACCGTGGCGATGCCCGGGACGATCCCCTTCTCACGCAGGGCCGCGACCCGCTCGGTGAGCTCCGCCTTGATGTCCGCGGAGGCGGCCTTACCGTCGAGAATCGTCGCCGTCATGGCATCCCTCTTCCTGGGTGTCGATGGGGTCATGCGGGGTGCACCCCGCACGCATAAACGCTGTTTGCTCGCATAAACGCTCTCTCCACGTGTTTATGCGTGTGGATTGCGTTTATGCGGAGGGGGTCGTTGCCCGGCGCGCGATTCCGGGCCCAAAGAGGCGCCGGGGCGGAGCTGCCGCGGGCCTCACCCCCCGGGATGCCGGGACGGGACCGCCGCAGCGACTCCGCCCCGGCACGGCTCACTGCTGCAGGTCGGGGTACAGCGGGAACGCGTCGGCCAGCTTCGCGACGCGTGCGCGGAGCGCCTCGACGTCGGCGCCGGGGATCAGCGCGAGCGCGATGATGTCGGCCACCTCGGTGAACTCCGCGTCGCCGAAGCCGCGGGTCGCGAGCGCCGGCGTGCCGATGCGCAGTCCCGAGGTCACCATCGGGGGACGCGGGTCGTTCGGGACGGCGTTGCGGTTCACGGTGATGTGGATGTCGTGGAGGAGGTCTTCGGCCTGCTTGCCGTCGATCTCAGCCTCGCGCAGGTCGACGAGCACGAGGTGCACGTCGGTGCCGCCCGAGCGCACGGCGATGCCGGCGTTCTTCACGTCGTCCTGGGTGAGGCGGTCGGCGAGGATCGCCGCTCCCCGCAGAGTGCGCTCCTGGCGTTCCTTGAACTCGGGCGTCATCGCGAGCTTGAACGCCGTCGCCTTCGCGGCGATGACGTGCATGAGCGGGCCGCCCTGCTGTCCGGGGAAGACCGCCGTGTTGATCTTCTTCGCGAGAGCCTCGTCGTTGGTGAGGATGAGGCCCGAGCGCGGGCCGCCGATCGTCTTGTGAACGGTGGTCGAGACGACGTGCGCGTGCGGGATCGGCGAAGGGTGCACGCCCGCGGCGACGAGGCCGGCGAAGTGCGCCATGTCGACCCACAGCAGGGCACCCACCTCGTCGGCGATCGCGCGGAAGGCCGCGAAGTCGAGCTGGCGGGGGTAGGCCGACCAGCCGGCGATGATGACCTTCGGCTTGTGCTCGACGGCGAGGCGACGTACCTCGTCCATGTCGATGATGGAGGTCTCGGGGTCGACGCCGTAGGCGACGATGTCGTACAGACGGCCCGAGAAGTTGATCTTCATGCCGTGCGTCAGGTGACCGCCCTGGTCCAGGGCGAGGCCGAGCAGCGTGTCGCCGGGGCGGGCGATCGCGTGGAGCACCGCAGCGTTGGCCGACGCCCCCGAGTGCGGCTGGACGTTGGCGAACTCGGCGCCGAACAACTGCTTCGCGCGCTCGATCGCGAGCGACTCGGCGACGTCGACCTCTTCACAGCCGCCGTAGTAGCGGCGACCCGGGTAGCCCTCGGCGTACTTGTTCGTCAGCACCGAGCCCTGCGACTGCAGCACCGAGACGGGGACGAAGTTCTCGGACGCGATCATCTCGAGGTAGCCGCGCTGGCGGTTGAGCTCGCGCTCGAGCACCTCGGCGATCTCGGGATCGACCTCCGAGAGAGGGGCGTTGAAGTACGGATCGGTCATGCGATCTCCTTGACGATGGTTCCGGATGCCACGGACTCGGCGAGTCCGCGGAGATACCGCATCGACCCAGGCGTGCGGTCGAATACCGTCAAGCGGTCGCTCCCCGGTGGTTCCCCACCTCAACGCCAGTCGCGACCCTGCCACTGTAGCGGGTAAAGGTGACGGCGCCGCCTGGGAACCGGAACCTCGTCGGCTCGACGGCGAGAGACCCCGGATGCCGCGACCCCCGCCCGCGTAAAATGCTCGAGTGACCGATTCTCCGAACGTCCGCGCGCAGGCGCCGCTCGCTCCCGGCATGCGCCCGCGCCCGACCGCGATCGAGATCGGCAGCGTCCTCTGCGGCGTCTTCGCCTTCGTGACCCTCGCGATCTGGGGCTTCCTCGCCTACCCGCTGCCGTGGAACATCGTCGCCGGCCTCGGTGCCCCCGCCCTGGCAATCCTCGTTTGGGCGCTCTTCGTCTCCCCGCGTGCCGTGCTCGCGGTGCACCCGTTCGTCCGCGCGCTCGTCGAGCTCTTCGTCTACGCCGCCGCGACCGTGGCCTGGTGGAGCATGGGGCAGGCGTGGATCGGCCTCGGTTTCGCGATCGTCGCCGTCACCCTCGGCGCGCTGAACGGCCGCCGGCGCCTGGCGTGAGCGCCGACGTGCGCGGCGCGGCCGGGGACACCCTCGCGCTCCTGCGCGCGGAGCTCGGCGACCGCGTCGACACCTCCCCCGCGTCCCTCGAGGCCGTCCGGGCCGACAAATCGGGCCACGCCGCCGACGGATTGCCGCTCGCGGTCGTCCACGCGGCCTCGGTCGCCGACGTGCAGTCCGTGATGCGGATCGCGTCGGCCACGCGCACCCCCGTCGTCCCTCGCGGCGCCGGCACCGGACTCGCGGGCGGAGCGAACACCGGCGGCGGCGAGATCGCCCTGTCGGTGCGCGCGATGGACCGCGTGCTCGAGGTGCGCCCCGACGACCTCCTCGCTGTCGTCGAGCCCGGCATCCTGAACGCCGACCTCAACACCCAGCTCGAGGCGGACGGCGTGTGGTGGGCACCCGATCCCGCGAGCCGAGCGATCTCGACGGTCGGCGGCAACATCGCCACCGGCGCGGGCGGTCTGCTGTGCGCCAAGTACGGCGTGGTGCGCGACGCCGTGCTCGGCGTCGACCTCGTGCTCGCCGATGGCCGCCTCCTGCATCTCGGCCATCGCAGTGTCAAAGGCGTCACCGGCCTCGACCTCACCTCGCTCGTCATCGGCTCGGAGGGCATGCTCGGCGTGGTCGTCGGCGCGACACTGAAGCTGCGCCGCATCGTCGAGGGCGAGCGCGTGACCCTCACGGCTCTCTTCGACGGCGTGCGCGACGCCGCCGTCGCGTCGGCGGCCGTCACGGCATCCGGTGTCCAGCCCGCGATCATGGAGCTCATGGATGCCACGAGCCTCGCGGCCGTGCACCGTCTGCTGTCGTTGCCCGCACCACCCGCCGGCGCGGCCCAGTTGACCATTCAGACGGACGGTCCGGTCGCCGCGGCCGAGGCTCGCGCGATCGCCGACGTCTTGACCGGGGTCGGCGGACGTGTGGCGATCGCCGCGAACGACGCCGAGGGCGAGGAACTGCTCGCGATCCGTCGGGCGATGCACGGTGCAATGGAGTCGCTGGGCACCACCCTCATCGAAGACGTGTCGGTGCCGCGCAGCGCCCTGCCGGACATGTTCGACGAGATCGCGCGGATCGAGCGCGCCTTCGGCCTCGTCATCCCGACGGTCGCCCACGCGGGCGACGGCAACCTGCACCCGAACTTCATCTTCGAGGGTCCCGACGTGCCGTCGGTCGTCTGGGATGCGGCCGAAGAGGTCTTCCGTGCGGCCCTCGCCCTCGGCGGCACGCTCACCGGTGAGCACGGCATCGGCGTGCTCAAGCGACGCTGGCTCGCGGACGAGCTCGGCGACGACCAGTGGCGACTGCAACGCGACATCGCGCGGGTGTTCGATCCCCTCGGCATCCTGAATCCGGGCAAGGTCTTCGCGCCCTGACCCGGCTGCGCGATCGGCGTGATAAGACCGTGATAATCCTCACGGCCGTTGCGCAGCAGCCGCCCGTAGCATGAGAAGACTGAGTATCGGGGGGTTTGACTTATGACCGACGGCGCAAACAGCACCGACGGCGCGACGTACGCGTGGGCACCGCCCGAGCCGACCAAGCGCAAGAACCGATCGGGCCTGTGGATCGGCATCCCGGCGGGTGCGACGGCTGTCGCGCTGCTGGCCGCCTCGTTCGTCCTCATCGCCCCCGGTGCGTCGGTCGCCGGTGTGCAGATCGGCGGTCTCACGGCAGGCGCCGCCGCGCAGGCGATCTCCGACCGTCTGGCCACCACGAGCATCGCGGTCGAGAGCCCGGTCGGGTCGGTGACCGTGACCGGTGCCGAGCTCGGCGCGACGGTCGACGCGCAGGCCATCGCCGACAAGGCCTTCTCCGAGAACCCGATGTGGAAGCCCTCGTCGTGGTTCCCCGCCGGAACCGGTGTGTCGATCAACGTCGACCCCGCCAAGGCCTCGGCCGCGCTCCGCGATCTCGCCCCCGACACCTACAAGGCCCCCGTCGACGCCACCGTCGCGTACGACGCCGGTTCGCAGTCCTACGTCTCGACCCCAGCCCAGCCCGGCGAGGGCATCGACCCCGCCGCGGTCACCGCCGCGCTCCAGAGCGCCTTCGACGCCGGCACGGTCAGCACGACCGCGCAGGCGGGCGTCGTCCCGGTCGAGGCTCCCGTGACCACCGAAGAAGCCGATGCCGCCGTGGCTCAGCTGAACGGCATCCTCGACAACGCCGGTTTCTACGTCGGTGACGAGCGCACCGTGCCCGTCGACCGCGCCACGGCCGCCTCCTGGCTGACCGTGACGCCCGACGGCCAGGGAGCCTTCGCGATCTCGGCCGACGAAGCCGCGATCCAGCAGGCCGTCAACGGGCTCCCCGCTGCGGTCGATCGCGGTGCGGTCAACGCCGACGTGATCGTCGACAAGGGCGGCGAGGTCATCCACACGAACACCGAGGGCCAGACGGGACGCGCGCTCGGCGACACCTCCGGCGTCGCAGCAGCTTTCGCCTCCCAGCTCGCCGAGGGCAACGGAAAGTTCGCCCTGGCCGTGAGCGAGACGCCGTTCGAGACGACGAAGACCGAGCGCTGGATCGACGTCAACCTCAGCACGCAGACCACGACGCTGTGGCAGAACGGTCAGGTCTACCGGTCCTGGTCGATCTCCTCGGGTGCGGGCGAGCACGCCACCCACACGGGCGAGTTCCGCATCGGCTGGAAGACGTCGATGCAGGACATGGGCTGCGTTCCCGGCTACGACTACTGCACGAAGGACGTCCCCTGGGTCGCCTACTTCAACGGTGACGAGGGCTTCCACGGAACGTACTGGCACAACAACTTCGGCACGCCCATGAGCCACGGATGCATCAACATGACGATCTCCGCGGCGAAGGAGCTCTACGACTGGGCCTACCGGGGCACCGAGGTGTCGGTCCACTACTGAGCCCGGACCCTTCGAGAGGGGCGGATGCCATCCGGCATCCGCCCCTTTTCTCGTTCTGCGCGTCCGCCCGCCCCGCTGTCCCGGTACTCGACGAAGGCGAGCCCGGCGCGACTCGAACCGTCGCACTCATCCGGCGCTGACGCGCGCCGTGTGCACGCCGAACACTCCCGCCAGCGGGCGAAAGCCGCAACCCGACGAAGAAGGGCGCACGTCACCGGCGACGGGGCAGGCGCGGCGCTCGCGCGGCGCCGCGGCGCGAGCGGGCGCGGGTACGAAAGAGGGGCGGATGCCGACGGCATCCGCCCCTCTCGGGTTCAGACTCAGCGCAGAGCGTCGACCACCGCGTTCAGCGTCGCCGAGGGGCGCATGACCTTCTCGACCAGCGCGGTGTCGGGGCGGTAGTAGCCGCCGATCTCCGCGTGCTTGCCCTGGACCGCGTTGAGCTCGGAGACGATGGTCTCCTCCGAGGCTGCCAGCTTCTCGGCGACCGGGGCGAAGACGGCGGCCAGATCGGCATCCGTCGTCTGTCCGGCCAGCTCCTGCGCCCAGTACAGGGCGAGGTAGAAGTGGCTGCCGCGGTTGTCGATCGTGCCGAGGGCGCGGCCGGGCGACTTGTCGTTCTCGAGGAACGTGCCCGTCGCAGCGTCGAGGGTCTGCGCGAGCACGCGGGCGCGCTCGTTGCCCGTGGTGTCGGCGAGGTGCTCGAGCGACGCCGCGAGCGCGAAGAACTCACCCAGCGAGTCCCACCGCAGGTAGTCCTCTTCGACGAGCTGCTGCACGTGCTTAGGAGCCGAGCCGCCGGCTCCGGTCTCGAACAGGCCGCCACCCGCGAGAAGCGGAACGATCGAGAGCATCTTGGCGCTCGTGCCCACCTCGAGGATCGGGAAGAGGTCGGTGAGGTAGTCGCGCAGCACGTTGCCGGTGACCGAGATGGTGTCTTCACCGCGGCGGATGCGCTCGAGCGAGTAGCGCGTCGCCTCGGCGGGAGCGAGGATCTCGATCGTGAGGCCCTCGGTGTCGTGGTCGGCGAGGTACTCGTGCACCTTGGCGATGAGATTGCGGTCGTGCGCGCGGGTCTCGTCGAGCCAGAACACGGCCGGGACGCCGGTGGCGCGGGCACGGGTCACGGCGAGCTTCACCCAGTCGCGCACAGCCACGTCTTTGGTCTGCGTGGCGCGCCAGATGTCGCCCGTGTTCACGTCATGCTCGAGCAGCACGTCGCCGTTCGACGCGACGACCTGCACACGGCCGGGGGCGGCGATCTCGAACGTCTTGTCGTGGCTGCCGTACTCCTCAGCCGCCTGCGCCATGAGGCCGACGTTCGGCACCGAGCCGATGGTGGCGGGGTCGAGCGGACCGTTCGCGATGACGTCCTCGATCGTCGCCTGGTAGACACCGGCGTACGAGGAGTCGGGGATGACGGCGAGCGTGTCGCCCTCTCCCCCGTCGGCGCCCCAGAGCTTGCCGCCGTTGCGCACGAGCGCCGGCATCGAGGCATCCACGATCACGTCGGAGGGGACGTGCAGGTTCGTGATGCCCTTGTCGCTGTTGACGTACGAGAGGCGGGGGCCGGATGCCAGGGCCTCATGGATCTCCGCGGCGATCGCGTCACCGCCCTCGACGTTCGAGAGCCCCGCGAGGATCGAGCCGAGACCGTCGTTGGGGGTGAGGCCGGCGGCGGCGAGCGCGTCGCCGTGGTGGTCGAACACGTCGGCGAAGAACGTCTTCACGACGTGGCCGAAGATGATCGGGTCGCTGACCTTCATCATCGTGGCCTTGAGGTGCACCGAGTAGAGCACGTCGTCGGCCTTCGCCTGCGCGAGCGTGTCGGCGAGGAACGCGTCGAGGGCCGCGGCCGAGAGGAAGGTGGCATCCACGATCTCGCCCTGCAGGACCTTCAGGCCCTCCTTGAGGGGCGTGACGGTGCCGTCTTCAGCGACGTGCTGGATGGTGAGCACGTCGTCGTCGGCGATGACGACCGACTTCTCGTTCGAGAAGAAGTCGTCGTGGCCCATCGTGGCGACGCGCGTCTTCGAGCCCTCGGCGAACGGCTTGTTGCGGTGCGGGTGCTTCTTCGCGTAGTTCTTCACCGCGAGGGGCGCGCGGCGGTCGCTGTTGCCTTCGCGCAGCACGGGGTTCACGGCGGAGCCCTTGATGCGGTCGTAGCGGGCGCGCACGTCTTTGTCTTCGACGCTCGACGCCTCGTCCGGGTAGTCGGGGATGTCGTATCCCTGCGCCTGCAGCTCGGCGATGGCGGCCTTCAGCTGGGGAATGGATGCCGAGATGTTCGGCAGCTTGATGATGTTCGCCTCGGGGAGCGTGGCGAGACCACCGAGCTCGGCGAGCGCGTCGCCCACCTGCTGCTCGGGGGTCAGGCGCTGGGGGAAGGCCGCGAGGATGCGGCCGGCGAGCGAGATGTCGCGGGTCTCGACGTCGACGCCCGCCTGCTTCGTGACGGCCTGCACGATGGGCAGGAACGACGCGGTGGCAAGAGCCGGCGCCTCGTCGGTGTACGTGTAAATGATGGTGGAATCGGGCACGTCAGATCTCTCCGTAGAGGCGGCCAGGGTTGCGTTTCAGCCTATCGCACCTCGGCAAAGTCTCTTGATGTCAAGATAATTCGGCGGTCCGTCGCTCAGCCTCAGGTCCGTTTCGTCCGGGACTCTGCGGCATCCCGAAGGTTGCACACCCTCATCGGCCCGATACCCTGGGCGCATGGCCGACCTTCGTCTCGTCGAACTGTCCGCCGCCACGATCGTGGCGGTCAACACGCTGTCGCTGAAGCCCGGGCAGGAGCAGTTCCTCGCCCCCGTGAGCTACGGCATCGCCGCGACAGTCATCAATCCTTCGACCTCGTGGCAGCGCGTCGTCCTCGATGGCGACGAGGTCGTCGGCTTCGTGAGCGCGAACTTCGACCCCGAGGCCCACGAGGAGCACTTCCGCTCGGTGCTGTGGCGCATCAACGTCGACGCCGACGAGCAGGGCCGCGGCGTCGGCAGCTACGCGATCGCCGCGGTGCTCGCCGAGGCACGCGAACGCGGCATGGACCACGTCGACGTCATCTACGAGCCCGGCGTCGGCGGTCCCGAGGCCTTCTTCCAGCGCGTGGGCTTCCAGCCCGTCGGCGAGACGGAGTACGGCGAGGTCATCGCGCGCGTCAACGTCTGAGGCCGCGCTCGGAGGCGCGCGTGGCTGGGCGCGCGTGTGGCGCGGGTGCGGGTAGCGCGCGGGTGCGGGTAGCGCGCAGATCCGGAAATGGCGCGTAGATCCGGATCAGTCCGCTGATTCCATCCGGATCCACGACGCATCTCCGGATCTGCCGACATCGGGCCTCGCGCGACTCCTCCTCCACACCGAGGAAAAGCCCGAACTCCTCCCCATCCGGTCCCTCAGCCCGGCAGCGAGGGGCGTGATCGGGCACGGTGGCGTGATGGATATCGCTTCGCGGGTCGCCCGTCAGGGTGGCATCGTCCACCGGCAGCAGCTGCTCGACGACGGTGTCCCGCTCCGCGCGCTTCGCGCGGCCCTGACCCGAGGTGACGTCGTGCGGGTGCGGCGTTACTGGGTGGCGGCGGGCGCTGCCCCTCCCCTCCTCCTCGAAGCCGCCCGGGCGTCTGGCCGACTCGCCTGTGTGAGCGCCGCGACACACCGCGGGTGGTGGATGCCGGAAGGCGCGGCGCCGAAGATCCATCTCACGGTGCGTCCGGATGCCAAATTGCCCACAGGAACAACCGCGTTCATCCACTGGTCGACGCCTCTCATTCCTCAACCACCCCACCGACTCATCGAATCGGTGCCGGACACCCTCGAGCACGTCGCGGCGTGTCTGCCGTTCGAGCAGGCTCTCGTCGTGTGGGAGTCCGCGTGCGCGCACGAGCACCTGCATCCTGAGGCACTCGCCCGCATCCGGTGGCGGACCGGGAAGGCACGACGACTGTCCGCGACGGCGCGCGGCGACTCGGATTCCGGCTTGGAGACCCTCTTCGTGGTGCGGCTCGCGCCGTGGGGGGTCGTCATCCGCCAACAGGTGAACATCGCGGGGCACGACGTGGACGTCCTCATCGGCGAGCGTCTGGTCGTTCAGCTCGACGGCTTCGCCTTCCATTCGACGCCGGCCGATCGCCAGCGCGACGTCACGCACGACCGGGAGCTCCGCGCACGCGGGTACACGGTGCTGCGCTTCACGTATCGCGACGTCGTGTCCGAGTGGGAACGGGTGGAGCGCGTCATCATGCAGCACCTCGCGCAGGGCAATCACCGCGCCGGGTGACGGTCCCGGCCGAGACCCACGCGTCGCCGCAGGAGGGTGAGCGCCTCACCGCGACCCATGCCTCGCCGCGGTGGCGCCCCACCACCCGATCGCGCAGATCGCCGCGGGGCCGCGCACACCGCAGATCCGGAGATGCACCGCAGATCCGGAGCATTCGGCGCGCGCGGTCCGGTTCTGACGCACACGTCCGGATCTGCGTACCGGGGCGACCGCGCCGGTACGCGGGGGCACCGGGCAGGCCGATGAACCGCTGAGCAGAGAGCGAACACCCCGAACGAACGGATGCCGTGCCCCGCCGCGACGGCGGGGGCGTGGCATCCGCAGGGTCAGACGAGGGACTCGCGCCAGGCGGCGTGCAACTGCGCGAACTTGCCCGTACCGGCGATGAGGGCGGCGGGGGTGTCGTCTTCGATGATGCGGCCGTGTTCCATGACCAGCACGCGATCGGCGATCGCCACCGTCGAGAGGCGGTGGGCGATGATGATCGCGGTGCGGTCGGCGAGCAAGGTCTGCAGCGCGTCCTGGATCTGGCGCTCACTCGGGATGTCGAGCGACGCTGTGGCCTCGTCGAGGATCAGCACCGCAGGGTTCGCGAGGAAGGCGCGCGCGAACGAGATGAGCTGACGCTGCCCGGCCGAGACGCGTCCTCCGCGCTTGTTCACGTCGGTGTCGTACGCATCGGGCAGCTTCTCGATGAAGCCGTCGGCACCGACCGCGCGCGCGGCGGCCCGGATCTCGTCCATCGTCGCGTCGGGTTTACCGAGGGCGATGTTGTCGGCGACCGTGCCGCTGAACAGGTAGGCCTCCTGCGTCACCATGACGATCGCACGGCGCAGGTCCTTCGGGTGCAGCCGACGAAGGTCGACGCCGTCGAGCGTCACCGCCCCTCGTGTGGGGTCGTAGAAGCGCGAGACGAGCTTCGCCAGCGTCGACTTCCCGGCACCCGTGGTGCCCACCAACGCGATCGTCTGCCCGGCGGGGATGTCGAGCGAGAAGTTCGGCAGGATGACGCGATCGTCGCTGTAGCCGAAGGTCACCTCATCGAAGCGGACGTGGCCTTTCGCCGACCAGAGATCGACCGGGTCGGTCGGGTCGGGAACGGTCGGCTCCTCCTCGAGCACCCCCGACACCTTCTCGAGCGCCGCGGTGGCCGACTGGTACGAGTTCAGGAAGAACGCGACCTCCTGCAGCGGCGAGAAGAAGTTGCGGACGTACAGCACCGCGGCCGTCAGCACACCGATCTCGAGCGGGCCAGCGATCACGCGTCCCCCGCCCCACAGGAGCACCACAGCGACAGACACCGCGGCGACCGCCATGATGCCGGGCTCGAATGTGCCGAAGAGGCGGATCGAGCGCATGTTGACGTCGCGGTAGTCGCCGGCAAGCTTGCCGAACTCCTCGTCGTTGCGGGGCTCCTTGCGGAACGCCTTCACAGCGCGGATTCCCGTCATCGTCTCGACGAACTTCACGATCACCTGCGCGCTGATCACTCGCGACTCGCGGTAGATCACCTGTGAGCGCCGGTAGAACCAGCGCATGAGCAGGTACATCGGGATGCCCATGACGGTGAGGATCAGTCCCGACTGCCAGTCGATGAGGAACAGCGCGATGAGGGTGAACAGACCGTAGAGCACGCCCGACACCAGCTCGTTGAGTCCCCCGTCGAGCAACTCGCGGATGGTGTCGAGGTCGCTCGTCTGGCGCGAGATGATGCGGCCCGATGTGTACGACTCGTGGAACTCGAGGCTCAGCCTCTGCGTGTGCAGGAAGATGCGCTTGCGCAGGTCGAGCATCACGGCCTGGGTCAAACGTGCCGCGACCACCACGTACCAGCCGATGAGCACTGCGCCCCCGACGCCGGCGAGCAGGTAGATGCCCACGACGCCGATGGTCGGCATCCAGTCGGCCTGCTCGATCACCGCGGGAAGGGCATTGTCGATGCCATAGGCGATCAGCGCCGGACCCGCGACGCGCAGCGCCGTCGACACCACGAGCACGGCCGCCGCGAGGACGAGTTGCCACCGCAGCGGCGAGACGAGCGATCCGAGCAGGCGCAGCGAGCGCTGACGGATCGCACGGCTCTCGTCGCGCGTGTAGTCGGAGCGGTCTTCACCGCTGGTGCCGGAGACGGTCGCGGTACTCATCGGGTCGCCTCCTTCTCGGTCAGGGTGTCGTCGTCGTTCGATCGGATCACATCGATGGCGCCGGTGCGCGCCTCGCGCTCGGCCTCTTCGAGACTCGAGATGACGTAGCGGTAGTGCTCGCTCTCGCGCAGCAGGTCGGAGTGCGCGCCGACGGCCGTGATGCGGCCGTTCTCGAGCAGGGCGACACGGTCGGCCAGCGTCACGGTCGAGGGGCGGTGGGCGATGACCAGGGCGGTCGTCTCGCTCAGAACCTCGCGCAGCGCGTCTTCGACGAGCGCCTCGGTGTCGACGTCGAGCGCCGACAACGGGTCGTCGAGCACCAGCACCGCCGGGCGCGCGGCGACCGCGCGGGCGAGCGCGAGGCGCTGCCGCTGTCCGCCCGAGAGACTGAGTCCCTCCTCGCCGATGACGGTGTCGAGGCCGTCGGGCAGGTCGAAGACGAAGTGCGCCTGCGCGACCTGCAGCGCTTCGCGGAGGACGCGGTCGGCCTCCTCCGATCCGGGCTCGAGATCTTCGCGACCCAGCAGCACGTTCTCGCGCACGGTCTGTGAGAACAGCGTCGCGTCTTCGAACGCCATCCCGACGTGGCGGCGCAGCTCGGCCAGGGTCAGCTCGCGCACATCGATCCCGTCGAGCAGCACACGACCACCCGTGACGTCGTACAGGCGCCCGGGCAGGGTCGTGAGCGTCGTCTTCCCCGACCCGGTGAGGCCGACCAGTGCCATGGTCTCACCGGGGCGCAGCACCAGGTCGACGCCGTCGATGAGATCGGGCTCGGAGGAAGCGGCATCCTGATACCGGAAATGCACGCCCTCGAACGTGAGCTCTCCACGGGGCTGAACGATCGTGCGCGGGTTCTCGGGGTCGACGATCGTGTTCTGCTCGTCGAACACCTCGAAGATGCGGTCGGTGGCCGTGCGCGCGTCGAGCAGGAACGAGAAGAGGAAGCCGATCGATTCCATGGGCCACCGCAACACGGTCGCCATCGCGAAGAAGGCGACGAGCTCGGCGACCTGCAGCTGTCCGAGCTGGTTCAGCACGATGCCCGCGCCCAGGCACACCGCGAAGGCGATGTCGGGCAGGAGCACGAGGAAGAACCAGATCCAGCCGACCGCGCGCGCCTTGTCGATCTCGGTCTCGCGGAGAGACTCGGCCTGACGCGTGAACTTCTGCAGGGCGTGCCGACCGCGTCCGAAGGCCTTCAGGACACGGATGCCGTGCACGCTCTCTTCCACGGACGTCGCCAGGTCGCCCGCTTGGTCCTGGCTCTGCCGGGTCAGCGCGCCGTAGCGCTTCTCGAAGCGGAAGCCGACGTAGATGACGGGGGCGGAGGTGACCAGGAACAGTGCGCCCAGGAGCCAGTGCCAGCGGAAGAGCAGGACCGCGCCGATGACGATCGTGAGCAGGTTGACCACGAGCAGGATCACGCCGAACGCGAGCCAGCGACGCAGCATGCTGATGTCCTGCATCATGCGGGACAGCAGCTGCCCCGACTGCCAGCGGTCATGGAACGCGACGGGGAGGCGCTGCAGGCGCGAGTAGAACGACTGGCGGAGGTCGTACTCGACCTTGGTCGCCGGAGCGAGCACGAACCAGCGGCGCAGCCACACCATCACGGCCTCGGCGAGCCCGAGACCGAGCACGGCGAGCGACCCCCAGACGAGCGCCGTGGGGTCGAGCGAGGCGATGGGACCGGCGACGATCTGCTCGAGGACGAGCGGGATCGCCAGGGCGAGCAGGCTCGCGATGAGCGCGGTGACGGCACCGGCGAGCAGGCGCGGCAGCACGGGGCGCGCCACGGGCAGGAGCCGGGCGAGCGCGCGCGGAGTGGACAGGTGCGGACGGGGCGAAGCGGAAGTCATGATCCTCGAGGGGTCGAAGCGAGCGCCGGGATCGGGCGCGGGAAGGGATGCCAAGGGGCACCGGCGTGGAGCCGGGACGGGCGTGGGGCGGCGCCGAAGCGCCGGCGAGGGCCCTAGTGGCGCCCGCGGGGGCGCGCGAAGACGGAGGGCGCAGCGACACGCGCGACGGGGGCGTCGATGTGATCCATGGCATCCTCCTCGAGATGATCGGAAGCTGCCCGGGGGTGTGACAGCCCTTCAGAATATCTCTGAGAGAAGGCTGAAGGCAAGAGCGGGTTGGGCTGTCCGCTCACGCCGCCTCTCGGACGAGGAGCGATCGCTTCACGTCGGTCCCCCAGGCGAACCCGCCCATGGTCCCGTCGCCGCGGAGGACGCGATGGCAGGGGACGAACAGCGCCGGCGCATTACGCGCGCAGATCGACGCGGCCGCGCGTACCGCGCTCGGCGACCCGAGGGCTGCGGCGAACCCGGTGTAGGTGAGCGGGGCCCCGGGGGTGATGCGGCGGAGAGCATCCCACCCCGCTCGCTGCAGAGGGGTGCCGAACTGGCGGACCCGCACCGCATCGATCGCCGCGAGGTCGCCGTCGTAGAACGCGCGCACCGCGTCGGCGGCGGCGGTCTCGCCCTCGGCGACCTTTTCGGGACGGCGCTCGGGACGCAGGCGTGCGAGCACGGCGACGGGGTCGGCGGTCCAGCCCGAGACGAGAACGGCGCCATCGGTGTCGGCGAGGATCGCGAACGGACCGTCGGGGGTCTCGACGAACTGGAGGGTGGCGGTGCTCATGGGCGGGGCTCGCTTTCGGGGGCGGGGGTCGGGGATGCCGACGGTCGAGTGGTAGAGAGGCGCTTCGAGGCCGCGGGCGAGGGAGCGCTCCGGCCGGGTCGTCGTACGGCCGCGGCGGCAGCCGACTCCGCACCCGACACGCGCCACGCGTGCGTCACGGGCGCGGCGTACCAGTAGTGCGCCATCGCGTAGCTGCGCCAGGGTGCCAGGCGCTCAGACCACGCGGTGAATCCCGCGGGGTCCGACGGAAGGCCGAGCGCCGCGGCGCCCGCTCGGGCGGCGACGTCACCGGGGAGGAGGACGTCGGGGTCGCCGAGCACCCGCATCCGGACGTAGTCGGCCGTCCACGGCCCCACGCCGCGCAGGGCGAGAAGCCGCTCGCGCTGCTCGACGCCGTCGTCGCCGGGGCCGAGGGTGAGGGACCCGTCCGCGAGCGCCTGAGCAGCGCCGACGATCGCGCGGAGGCGCGCACCGGGGCCGCGCAGCACCTCGAGCCCTCGCGCGGCGATGGTCGCGGCATCCGGGAACAGGGTCATCGGCTCGGGACCGATGGTGACCTGCTCGCCGAGCTCGGCGGTCAGCCGCCCCTGCATCGTGCGGGCCGACGCCACGCTGATCTGCTGGCCGATCATCGCGCGCACGAGCATCTCGCCCGCGTCGATCGCGCCGGGAACGCGGACACCGGGGATCGCCGCCACGGCGGGAGCGAGTTCGGGATGCCGAGACAGTTCGGCGTCGACCGCGAGCGGGTCGGCGTCGAGGTCGAACAGGCGTCGGACCCGGGCGATGAGGGTGCCGAGATCGGCAAGGGCCGTCAAGCGGGCGCGGAGACGGAGTCGTCCGTCGTCGGCAAGACGCACCTCGAACCACGCCGGCCCGCCGGGGAGTCGGACGACCCGGGCGAACGACCGGTCGTCTCCGACCTCGACGCCCGGGATCGCGTGCGCCCTCATCCAGCCGAAGAGACCGGTCGTATCGATCGGGCCGCGCACGGGCAGCGCGAGGTCGATCTCTCCCGCGGTCGTTTCGAGGCCCGACGCGCGCGATCGCCGGGCGCGCAGGTCGCGCGGCGGCATCCCGAACACCTCTCCGATCGTCTCGGTGAACTGGCGGATGCTGGAGAATCCCGCGGAGAAGGCGACGTCGGCGGACGACAGATCGGTGCCGACCAGCAACGCGCGCGCGGTATGCGCCCGATGAGCCCGCGCGAGGGCGAGAGGACCCGCACCCAGTTCGGCTGTGAGCACCCGGGTGAGGTGTCGCGGGGAGTATCCGAGGTGTCGGGCCAGACCCGGCACGCCCTCGCGGTCGACCACCCCGTCGGCGATGAGCCGCATGGCGCGGGCGACGACGTCGCCCCGCACGTCCCAGAGCGGAGACCCGGGAGCCGCCTCGGGCAGGCACCGCTTGCACGCGCGGTAGCCCGCCTCGTGCGCCGCCGCGGATGTGGCGTAGAACGTCACGTTCGCTTCCTTGGGCGTACGCGCGGGGCAGCTCGGCCGACAGTAGATGCCCGTCGACCGCACCGCCGTGACGAACTGCCCGTCGAAACGCCGGTCGCGCGACTGGATCACGCGGTAGCGCTCGGCGAATCCCGAAACCGCGGGGACGGGGGCGTCGAGGGAGCGGAGGGTCATGGCATCCACCCTGCCACCGACCTCCGACATCGGCTGGCGGAAATCGGACACGGCCGTGGGCCGCCCGACGCCCCCCGCGCGGCTCAGCCCTGCGCGATCGCGAACCCTCCCGCGGGAACCACCACCGTGACCGCCCCCGTCGCCGAGGTCGTCCGCACCAGTCCACCCGACGCGTCGTAGACCTTCACCGTGGACGTGGCACCGGCAGCACCGATCGTGGTGCGCTGGGGCGCGATGGCGCTCGACTGCACGAGCTCGGCGCGCGCGTCGCCGCCGAGCACCAGCCGCGAGATCCAGGGCCGCACGATGAGCCCGTCGAGCGTCAATTCACCCCGCTGCACCGTCACCCGGGCCTGAGACCCGTTCACCGCGGAGGTCAGCTGCTGCGGCAGCAGAGCACCGGGCGTGGGCGAGATGCCCTGTGCGGGCCCCTCGACCTTCAGCACGCCCGCGCCGCGCCACGTCGAGTGCGACGTCTCCCCCGGCTCGGCGTAGACCACCGGCTCGACCCATCGGCGCGTGTCCGACGGTCCCAGGTCCCACGTCGCGCTCTGCTTCCGCGTGAGGGTGAGCGCGTCACCCGACCAGCTCGATTCGCCCGTCCACGACGTCGGCGTCGAGACCGCACCGTCGGTGTGCGTGGCATCCTCCGCTTCGACGTACGTCAGACCCACGCGGCTCTCGACCGACGTCAACGCCGTCGCGCGCGCCGCGACCTCGGGGTGCGCGTCGAGCGCGAGCGCGGTCAGCAGACCGTGGATCGTCGACTCCGCGCCACTGTTGCGGTTCACCGTCCCGTCAGGCTGCAGTCCGTCGAAGCTCACTCCGGTCGCGGGGTCGTACATGCGCACCCCCGCGTGGTTCGCGCCGAAGAACCACGCCGCCTGCAGGCCCGCGAGCTCGGCGAAGGCCGGCGACCCGGTCGTATCCGCCAGCGCCAGCAGCGACTGCACGCGCGAGTCGGCACCGTACGCGATCTGCACGCGATCGGTGGGGCTCGGGAACCAGCCGTTGTCGGGTCCCCCGGCGGTCAGCAGCGTGGTGGTGAAGCTCGTCGCATCCGTGATCGCCGGAGCAACAAGAGCGTCGTCGCCGAACAGTGCACCGGCCTCGGCGAGCGCCGCGGGCATCTGCGAGCCCCACGCGTGCCACATCGCGGGCGACTGCGCCCAGGGCAGGATCGCCCCGTAGGGCCACTGGCGCGTGTTCCCGGATGCCATGGCCGCCACGCCCTCGGCGAGCTGTCGCGCCGCGGTGGCCGACGACTCATCACCGGCGCGCACGGCCGCGGTCAGTCCGAGGACGGCCTCGGCCGAGGCATCCGCCCCGTCGACGATCAGCCACGACGGCACCCGCATGCCGTCGGCCTCGTCGTACTGCCCGTACGAGGACAGCACGTCGCGTTCGATCGCTGCACGGGAGAGGGCGAGGCGCTCCTTGAGGAACGCCGCGAAGTCCGGGTCGTCGTCGACGAAGGCGGCGTACCCCTCGCCGAGGGCCCACACGGTCCGGGCCGTCCAGTAGCTGGGGCCGGAGTCCGAGGGGTCGGGCAGTTCGACGGGCTCCGCCGACGGGTTGAGATCGCCGTCGGGCTGCATCCAGAGCACGACATTGCCCGCCGATGGGCCGTCGGTCGTCTGGTGGTACGCGACGGTCCGGAGGAGTTCGTATGCCTTCCGTCTGCTGTCGGCGTCGCCGGTCTGCTCCCAGTGCCGGATGTACACGACCGCGGCGCGGGTGTTGTCGTCGGCGTTGTAGGCACCCTGCCCCCAGTCGCCGGTCACGGGATCGAGCGGACCCCCGCCCACGCGTTCGAAGGTGCCGCCGTCGCGGGCATCGGCGTACGTCCAGGGCGCGAGGAGCGTCGGTTCCTCGGCCTGACGGTAGGTGGAGTGCCCCGCGACGCCCGCGGGCGGAGTGGCCTCACCGAGCAGGAAGTCGAGGTGGTCGAGGTTGGTCAGCGGCGCGGCGGCCGGGGCCGCGGCGCCGTCCGCGGGCGCCGCAGCGGACGCCGGCCCGGCGGTCAGCGGCACGGCCAGCGCGACGGCACCGAGGGCCGCCGTGATGCGCGCACTCCATCGTGCGTTCATGGGGAGGGGATCCTTTCGATGGGGGTCCGTCCGCCCGCACCGGAGCCGTCACAGCATCCAGCGCAGGCGGGCGAGGTCGGTCCACGCCGCGCCCGAGCCGTCACGGCGTCGAGCGCGGCGCGGGGGTCAGTCCGTGCGCTCGAGCAGGGCGACACCGATCTTGGAGTCGGCCATCCCGTAGAACACGAAGTGGCGACCGTCGATCTCCTCGATCGCGGTCGGGAACACGACGTTCGGCACGATGCCGCTGCGCTCGTCGTCGGTCTCGGGGGCGAGCAGTGGCTCCGGCGTCCGCGCGATCACGCGGCGGGGGTCGTCGGCATCCAGGATCAGAGCGCCCGCGGCGTAGTTCACCTTCTGCTGCTGCGAGAACGCGCTGTCGATGACGCCCGTGACCCCGTGATGCAGCACGAGCCAGCCCTCCGGGACGCGCAGCGGCGGCGGGCCGCCGCCGATCTTCACCTCTTCGAAGGGGAACTGCGGCCCCGCGACGAAGTGGTGCTGCTCCCAGAGCGCGAGGTTCGAGAGGTCGTCGCGGACGGATGCCAGGGGCACGTAGCTGATCCAGATCGACTGCCGCTCGTCGTCGACGCCGGCCGGAACCCGCACACCCTGTCCGGGCTTGGTCTCGCCGAGATCCCACATCGGGCGGTGCAGCACCGCGAGGGCCTCGGTGCCGTCTGGCGCGGTGACCGGCTCGGGGAAGAAGACCGTGTCCTTGTTGTGGAAGAGGTTGAGGTCCATGTCGAGGTCGTCCTGGTAGCGGAAGAGCACGGGCCCGAGCCGGCGCCACTCGCGGAGATCCTCCGACACGGCGACCGCGGTGCGAGGGCCCAGCGGGCCGTACGCGACGTAGGTCATGACGTGCAGGCCGAGAGCCTCGATCCAGGTCGTCCGGGGGTCCTCGGTGCCGGCGTTGTCGGCGCCGCGCTCCCACCCGCGATCGGGTCGGAGCACGACACCCTCGCGCTCGACACCGACGGGCACGCCGTCTTCGACGACGACGCGGGCCAGGCCCACGCGCGAGACGTTGCCCTCGGCCACGAGGCGCGGCAGAAGATACAGCCGGCCGTCGGGACCGCGACCGGATGCCGGGTTCAAGACGCCCTCGGCTTCGTCGGCGTTGCCGGGCTCGGGGGTCATCACCACCCCGATGCGCGTGAGGCGGTAGGGGACGGGGGATTCGGGGGTCATTGTCATCCTTTCACTCCGGATCCGAGGTCGTTGGAGGTGAAGTAGCGCTGGAAGATCAGGAACAGCGCCACCGCGGGGGCGGCCAGCACCACGGCGCCGGCCATCATCGCGCCGAACGGGTTGGTGGTGGAGGCGGCGATCGTGGAGATGAAGTTCGCGAGCGACACCGCGAGCGGCTGCATCGTCGCGTCCTTGGTGATGAGGAACGGCCAGAGGAACTCGTTCCACGGGCCGATGAACGTCAGCAGGACCGCGGTGAGCAGTGCCGGCCGCACCAACGGCAGCGCAACGTTCCAGAGGAGCCGGAACTCCCCCGCGCCGTCGATGCGTGCCGCGTCGAACAGCTCTTTCGGCAGCTGCAGGAAGTACTGCCGGAAGATCACCACCGCCGTGGAGTTGATGAAGAACGGCAGGATCATGCCGAGGTAGCTGTCGCTGAGCCCGTAGTCGCGGGCGATCATCACGTACAGCGGGATCATCAGCAGCTGGAACGGCACGACCTGCACGAGCAGGACGAGGGCGAACGTCGCCGACCGACCCCGCCATCTCAGCACCGCGAGGGCGTACCCGGCGAGCACCCCGAATACGAGGGTGCCGAGGATGACCCCGCCGGTGAAGATGCCGGAGTTCGCCAACCCCTGCAGGAGATTGATGCGCCCGTCGATGGCGGTGTAGTTCTCCGTCGTCAGGTTCGACGGGTGCGGGAAGGCCCCCGCGATGGAGGTGTCGGGACTCGTCTGCAGCGACCCGACGACCATGTAGTAGAAGGGGAACAGGAACGCGAGCGCGCCCAGCGTGAGCACACCGTAGGTGACGACTCTGCTTCTCACGATTCCTCCCTTCCCACGAACCGCCGCTGCAGCAGCGCGATGACGAGCACGAAGATGATGAGCACCACGCCGATGGCCGCGGCCACGTCGGGGTTCTGCTGCTCGATGCCCTTCTGGTAGATGAGGAGCACGGGCGACGTGGACGCGCCGTTGGGTCCGCCGCCGCTCGTGAGCAGGTAGGGCTCGGTGAAGAGGTTCGCCCCCGTGATGGTCGCCAGCAGCACGACGAGGAACGTCGCCGGCCGCACGCCCGGCACCGTGACCGAGAAGAACTGGCGGAGGCGTCCTCCCCCGTCCATCGCCACCGACTCGTACAGCTCTTTCTGCACGTTCTGCAGCGCCGCGAGGTAGAGCAGGATGTAGAACCCCAGTCCCTTCCAGGTGACGAACAGCGCGATCGTGGGCATGGCGAGGGCCGAGTTGACCAGCCACGACGGGTTCGGCGCGAGCGGCCCCAGCACGTTGTTGATGAGTCCCGTGTTCGAGAACAGGAACAGCCACACAGCGACGACGGCGACGGATGCCGTGACATACGGCACGTAGAACGCGACGCGGAAGAAGGTCCGGGCGCGCACCACGCGGTCCAGGGCCGTGGCCAGCAGGATCGAGAGCACCACGGTCAGCGGGACGTTGATGATCAGGAAGATCCCGACGTTGCCGAACGCCCGCCAGACGTCGGGATCGGTGAGGGCGGTGACATAGTTGTCGAGCCCGACGAAGGGCCGGTCGACCTGCGCTCCCGGGGCGGTGAAGAAGTAGTCGTGGAACGACATCCACACCGCGAAGATCACGGGGTACGCGAAGACGACGCCGACGAAGATCAGGTACGGAGCGGAGAACAGGATGCCGAGCGGCTGCGCGCCGAACGGTCGGCGCCGCTTCGTCCCGGCATCCATCGCTCCCCCGGCACGACCGGACCGGCCGGGGTCGCCCCCGGTCCGACCGGTCGTGCCGGCGAGATCGACGGTCATGTCACTTCCCCGCCGCGAGCTGGTCGATCTGGCTCTTGGCATCCGAGAGGAAGGTCGACACGTCGCCCTCACCGAAGATGACCGCCTTCGAGTAGCCGTCGCGGAACGCCTGCCAGATCTCCACCGAGTTCTGCACGTTCGGCACCTCGACGGTGCGCGCGGCTTGGTCACCGAACTCCTCGTAGGCGGGGTTCGCCTGGAAGTAGTCGGCGTAGGTGGTCGTCAGATCCTTCCGCAGCGGCATCTGGCCGGTCTCGTTCAGCCAGGCGCCGTCCTGCTCCTCGCTGGTGGCGAACTTCAGCACGTCCCAGGCTGTGGCCTTGTTGTCGCACGCGGTGAACAGGCCGACATTCTTCGCGTCGCTGAACGTCCAGGTCTGATCGGCCGCGACGCCCTTCTCGGTCGGCACCGGCACGGCGCCCCAGTTGACCTTGTCCTTGTAGACCGACACGGCCCAGGGACCGACGATCGCCATCGCAGCCTGGCCATCGGCGAACGCGTCGCCCTGATACTGCTCGTTGCCGGCGAGCTGCTCGCTGTAGATGGTGCGCCAGAAGTCGGCGACCGCCTCGCCGTTCGCGTCGTCGAAGGTCGCCTGGCCGTCCTGGACGAGCTGCGTCCCTCCGGTCTGCGCCGCGTACAGCGGGTAGAAGTCGAACCACGACTGGAAGAACTCACTCGTCGGCGCCGGGTTGATCGCGTACGGGGCGACCCCGGCCCCTTTCAGGGTGCGCGAGGCCGTGAGGAACTCGTCGTACGTCGACAGCTGCGGGTTCTCGGGGTCGAGGCCCGCCTTGGCGAAGAGGTCCTTGTTGTAGAAGATCATGACGGGGTTGCTCTTCCACGGCAGTTGATAGAAGCCGCCGTCGTCGGAGCGGTACTGGTCAGCGAGGTCGCCGCTGCGGTCGGTGATGTACTGCTCGCCGTCGGGGAACTCCGACAGGTTCACCAGGCCGCCCTGCTTCTGGAAGCCCGGAACCGCTGCCGGCGAGGTGTTGAAGATCAGGCACGGGGCGTTGCCGGCCGTGATCGCGGCGCCGATGACCTCCTCGCTGGACGAACCGGCGGGAATCTCCTGCGCGGTGATCTGCTGGTCGGGGTTGGCCGCGTTCCAGGCGTCGACCATCTGCTGGCCCCACGCGATCTCGGCGGCGTTGTTGGAGTACCAGATCGTGATGGGGCCGCGGGCGTCCATGCCGCCGCCTCCCCCACCGCCGCCGCTGCAGGCGGAGAGGGCCAGGATGCCGGTGGCTGCTACTGCTGTGGCGAGAATGCGTCGTCGCATGTCTTCCTCCTTGTGAGTGCGGACGGGGGTCCGCGGGTGCGTCAGGGGGTGGGGGGCGCGTCCGTCTCGGTCGTGGGACGCGGGTCCCCGTGCGCGGCAGGCCGCGGGGCGGCGTGCGGGGCTTTCCCGGCTGCGCGGGGACGCGGGGCGGTCGAGGCACGCGGTGCCGCGGTCGAGGCACGCACGACGAGCCGGGGGTCGGGGAGCGCGAGGGCCTCGGGGACGGCGCCGCCGATCGCGGCCAACAGGGCGCGGGCTGCGGCGGCGCCCCATCCGCGAGCGTCGGTGGCGACACTGGTGAGCGCCGGGTGCAGGTGGCGGCCGATCTCGACGTCGTCGAAGCCCGTGATCGACAGGTCGTCCGGCACGCGGAGTCCGCGCTTCTGCGCACGCCCGAGACCGGCGATCGCCATGTTGTCGTTGGAGTAGACGATCGCGGTCGGCGGGGTGGCGTCATCCAGAAGCTCGTCCGTGGCGCGTGCGCCGTCGGCCGCGCTGAAGTCGGTCTCGAGGACGCGGGCACGGATGCCACGGGCTGCGGCCGCGCTCTCGAACGCCGCCGCGCGGTGTCGCCCGTGCAGCATCGCGGCGGGGCCGGCGACGTGGGCGATGTCGGTGTGCCCGAGGTCGGCGAGATGGTCGACGGCGAGCCGGATGCCGGCACCGTCGTCGACCGAGACCGAGGTGAAGGGGCTGTCGACGTCGGGGACACCGAGGGTCACGGCGGCGATGCCGAGGCCCGCGACGAGATTCACCCGCGGGTCGTCGGCACGAAGGTCGGAGAGGATGACGCCGTCGATGCGGCGGTCGGCGGCGAGGCCCCGGTAGGTCTCGGCCTCGTGGCGCCCCGGTGTCGCCGCCGCGAGCACGAGCACCTGCCCCGAGACCGAGAACTCGTCTTCGACACCCGCGATGAAGGAGGGGAAGAACGGGTCGGCGGCGATCACGTCGGGGCTGCGGCCGATCACGAGGCCGCACGCGAAGGCACGACCGACGCTGAGGGAGCGCGCTCGCAGGCTCGGGCTCCACCCCATGTCGGCGGCGACGGCGAGGATCCGTTCGCGGGTGTCGGGTGACACACCGGCACGGCCGTTCAGGGCGAACGACACGAGGCCCTTGCTGACACCCGCGCGCCGCGCGACGTCGGCGATCGTGGGTCGCGTCTCGTCCATGGTCCGTCACCTCGTCGTGGTCGGCCGGTCTAAACCGGTTAAGTGATCGCTACTCTAAACCGGTTCAGGCGCGGAGGTCAAGAGCCTGCGGGCGAGCGGCGTGGCCCGCGGAGGGCCGGGGGCCGAGGGAGGATGAATGCCCCGCGAAAGTCCTCCGCTCGCTCCTCGTCCTCGCCCGGGCCGGCGGGTGAGCGGCGCGCACGAAGGGGGCGGGAACGGCCAGGGCGTCCCGGCGCAACCCCCGCGCGATGTCGGAGGTCATGGGTAGCGTGAGGCCATGAGCGACAGCGAATACGACCTCATCGTCATCGGCGCCGGCCCCGTCGGCGAGAACGTCGCCGACCGCGCGGTCCAGGCGGGGCTCACCGCGGTGATCGTCGAGTCCGAACTCGTCGGCGGCGAGTGCTCGTACTGGGCCTGCATGCCGTCCAAGGCGCTGCTGCGCAGTGGCGCGGCTCTGCGCGCGGCGCGCGATGTCGACGGCGCGAAGCAGGCTGTGACCGGCGACCTCGACGTCGCCGCGGTCCTCCGCCGCCGCGACACCATGACGAGCGACTGGAACGATTCGGGCCAGGTCGAGTGGCTGCAGGGGGCGGGCATCGACCTCGTGCGCGGCCACGGGCGACTCACCGGCGACAAGACCGTCCGGGTGACCGCCGCCGACGGCACGACCACCGACCTCGTCGCCCGTCACGCCGTGGCCGTCTGCACCGGCTCGGCCGCCCTGCTTCCCGACATCGCGGGCCTGGCCGACATCTCTCCGTGGACGAGCCGTGAAGCGACCGCCGTCCAGCAGATCCCCGGCTCGCTGGCGATCCTCGGCGGCGGGGTGGTCGGTGCTGAAATGGCGACGGCGTTCGCCAGCCTGGGCGCGGAGGTCACGGTCATCGCCCGCTCGGGTCTCCTCGGCGGCACCGAGCCTTTCGCCGGCGAGCTCGTCGCCGCCTCGCTCCGTGAGCGGGGCGTGACCGTGAAGACCGGAACGGATGCCACGGCCGCGCGCCGCGACACCGACGGGCGCGCGGTGCTCGACCTCTCCGACGGCACCACTGTCACGGCCGACGAGGTCCTCGTCGCGACGGGTCGCGTTCCGCGGACCGACGATCTGGGCCTGGATGCCGTGGGCCTCACCGCCGGCGAGTGGATCGACGTCGACGACACCCTGCGCGTGCGCGGGGTCGACTGGCTGTACGCCGTCGGCGATGTGAACCACCGAGCCCTGCTGACCCACCAAGGCAAGTACCAGGCCCGCGCCGCCGGCGACGTGATCGCGGCCCGCGCGCAGGGCGGAGAGGTCGACGACGCCCCCTGGGGCGCGCACGTCGCGACGGCCGATCACGACGCCGTTCCGCAGGCGACCTTCACCGATCCCGAGGTGGCATCGGTAGGACTCACCGCCGCGAAGGCCGAGGAGCGGGGCCTGAACGTGAAGGTGCTCGACTACGACCTCGCCCACGTGGCCGGATCGAGCGAGCAGTCGGATTCCTACGTCGGTCAGGCGCGCGCGATCGTCGATCTGGATCGCGGTGTCCTCGTCGGCGCGACGTTCGTCGGCCCCGACATCGCCGAACTGCTGCACTCCGCGACCATCGCCATCGTCGGAGAAGTGCCGGTGAAGAGGCTCTGGCACGCGGTGCCGTCGTACCCCACCGTGAGCGAGGTCTGGTTGCGGCTGCTCGAGACGCTCGGCCGCGACAGCGCCTGACCCCACCCGGTCCGGCGGACCCGCCGTCGGACGACACCGGCGCGATACCCGGGCCCGGCGCGACGAGTAGTCTCGCAGCCATGCCACGCACCGTCGCCCTCATCCGCGGAGTCGGCGGACCCACCGCCCTCAAGATGCCCGCGCTGCGCGAGGTTCTGGCATCCGCGGGTCTCGGCGAGGTCGAGACGCTGCAGGTCGCGGGCAATGTGGTCCTGGATGCCGACGGCCGCTCCCCCGCAGAGGTCGCGGCCACCATTCGCGACGCCGTCCACGGATCGTTCGGCTTCGACCTCCCCGTCCTCGTGCGCTCTCACGCGGAGCTCACCGATTCCGTGGCGCGGAACCCCTTCGCGGACGCCGCCGAGGGGCGGTGGGTGCAGACGGTGTTCCTCGACGCGCCTCCCGCGGTGACCACGCTCGCGCTGCCCGACGGCATCCCGGAGGACGCGGTGCTCGATGGCCGCGAGGTGTTCGTGCGCTACCCCGAGGGCATCGGCGGGTCGAAGCTGCAGGCCGGGTGGTTCGAGAGACGCCTCGGCGTCACCGGCACCGCCCGTAACGCGAACACGATCGCCAAGCTCGTCGCCCTGAGCGCCTGACGCGCAGCGTCTCACCACCCGCGCCCTCCGCCCGCCGTTCGGGGCGCGGTACCTCACCACCCGCGCCCTCCGCCCACCCTTTGGCGCGCGGAGCCCACCGCGCGGCGCCGCACCACCCGCGCCCTTCGTTCACGCATAAACGCCATCCACGCGCATAAACACGCTCTCCTCGCGTTTATGCGCGCGAGAAGCGTTTATGCATGACCCGCTCGCTCGACGCGACGCCGCACGCGCGACGACGCGCCGCGCCGCCACGCGACGCCCCACCATCGCGCGCGTCACCACGCGACGCGGCCCCGCCGCATGCGGCACACCCGCCATCCGCACGCAACAGTGCCGCCGCAGCCGAGGCTGCGACGGCACCGAGACAGAGCGCGTCGATCGCGCGGTCAGTGGAAGAAGTGACGCTCCCCCGTGAAGAACATCGTCACGCCGGCGGCGCGCGCGGCGTCGACGACCTCGGCATCCCGCACCGAACCGCCGGGCTGGATGATCGTCGAGATCCCCGCGTCGATGAGCACCTGGGGGCCGTCGGCGAAGGGGAAGAACGCATCGGATGCCGCGACCGACCCGGCCGCGCGCTCACCGGCGCGCTCCACGGCGAGGCGGCACGAGTCGACGCGGTTGACCTGGCCCATGCCGATGCCGACGGTGGCCGAGGCCTGCGCGAGCACGATCGCGTTCGACTTCACGGCGCGGCAGGCCTTCCACGCGAAGATCAGACTCTCCATCGCACCCTCGGCCGGACGCTCGCCCGAGACGAGCTCCCAGTTCTTCGCGACCGACTCGATGTCGTCGGGGAAGCGGTCGGCGTCCTGCAGCAGCAGGCCGCCCGAGACCAGCCGCACGTCCATACGCTCCTGCTGCCAGTCCGTGGGCAGCTGCAGCACGCGGAGGTTCTTCTTGAGCTTGAAGACCTCGAGCGCTTCCGGCTCGAAGTCGGGGGCGATGATCACCTCGGTGAAGATGTCGCGGAGGTTCTCCGCCATCTTCAGCGTGACCGTGCGGTTCGCAGCGATCACGCCGCCGAACGCCGACACGGGGTCGCACTCGTGGGCGCGCAGGTGCGCGGAGGCGATCGGGTCGAGCGCGTTGGGGGCGGCGACGGCGATACCGCAGGGGTTCGCGTGCTTGATGATCGCGACCGCGGGCTTGACCATGTCGAAGGCGGCACGAAGCGCGGCGTCGGCGTCGACGTAGTTGTTGTACGACATCTCCTTGCCCTGCAGCTGCGTGGCCTGGGCGATGCCGTGTCCGCCGACGCGCGTGTAGATCGCGGCGCGCTGGTGCGAGTTCTCGCCGTAGCGCAGCGTCGACAGGCGCTCGGCCTGAATCGTGAGGTGCGCGGGCAGATCGATGTCGTCGCCGAGCGTCCCCTCGGCGAACCAGGTCGACACGGCGGTGTCGTACGCGGCGGTGTGCGAGAACGCACGAGCGGCGAGCTCGCGGCGCTGCACGAGGTTCGTGCCACCGTTGGCCTGCAGCGCGTCGATGATCGCGGGATACGACTCCGGCGAGACGACGATCGCGACGTTCGCGTGGTTCTTCGCCGACGCGCGCACCATGGCGGGGCCGCCGATGTCGATCTGCTCCACGACATCGTCGCCTTCGGCACCGGATGCCACGGTCTCGACGAACGGGTAGAGGTTCACGACCACGAGTTCGAAGGGCAGGATGCCGAGCTCTTCGAGCTGCGCCTCGTGGGAGGCGAGACGCAGGTCGGCGAGGAGACCGGCGTGCACCTTCGGGTGCAGGGTCTTCACGCGGCCGTCGAGCGACTCGGGGAAGCCCGTGACAGCCGAGACGTCGGTGACGTCGTAACCGGCGTCGCGGATGGTGGCCGCGGTCGAGCCGGTCGAGACGATCTCGACGCCCGCTCCGGCCAGCGCTTCGGCGAGCACGAGCAGGTTCGTCTTGTCGCTGACCGACACGAGCGCGCGGCGGATGGGGACGACATCGCGGGGGCGGTAGTCGGCGGGGTCGTGGCGGGGTCCGGCCATGGCTTTCGGCTCCTGTGTCTCGAGTCGGATTCGGGTGCGCGACGGGCCGGCGCCCGTCGCGCGGGTCAGGCGGTTCGGGATGCGGCGGCGGCGAGGTCGAGGTGACCTTCCGCGATGCGACGCACGACGTCGATCAACAGACGCCGCTCGACGGGCTTGATGCGCTCGTGCAGGGAGTGCTCGTCGTCGCCGGGCAGCACGGGGATGCGCTCCTGGGCGAGGATCGGGCCGGTGTCGACGCCGGAGTCCACGACGATGACGCTCGCCCCGGTCTGCTCGACTCCGGCGGAGAGGGCGTCGCGCACCCCGTGGGCACCCGGGAACTCGGGCAGGTACGCGGGGTGGGTGTTGATGATGCGCGGTTCCCACGCCGCGACGAGGTCGGCGGGAAGCAGACGCATCATTCCGCTCAGCACGACGAGGTCGGGGTTCCAGACGGCCAGCTGCGCACCCACCTCGGCGCCCCACTCTTCGCGCGAGGCGAAGGCGCCGAAGGGCACGAGGAAGGTCGGGATGCCGAAGTGCTCGGCGTGTGCGAAGCCGTCGGCCTCGCGGTCGGCGCCGACCGCCACCACGCGCGCCGGGAAGTCGGGGGCGGCAGCCGCCTCGAGCAGGGCACGGAGGTTGGAGCCGGTGCCGGAGATGAGGACGGCGACCGTGAGCACGGAGGTCAGTCTACGCAGGTGCGCTCGCACCCGCCGCGCGGCTCAGCGTGCGCCCGCGGGCCCGTCCTCGTCGGGATGCGTCGCCCACGCCGCGCGGATCCGCGCCCGGACCTCGTCGTCGCTGAGCGCTGCCGACTCGGCCTCGTCGGGGCCGCGATACGAGCTCGGCCACACGTCGTGCGCGATGCCCGTTCCCGGGGCGGAAACCGTGGGGGCGGGGCCGGTGGCGTGCTCATCTCGATCGAAGGGCACGTGCGCGCGGGAGGGAGGGACGAGGGCCGGCGTCGCGTCGCGCTCGTCGAAGATCTCGTGGTCGCGCTCGGCGGAGCGCCCGTCGGGCCGTGGGCTCAGCAGCAGGATCGCGAGACCGACCAGCACCTCGAGACCGAGAGCGAGGGCGAGAGGACCGGGTTGCGGGCCCGTCTCGGTGAGGCGACCCGGTCCGATCGCGCCCGTCGACACCACGGCGATCAGCGCGCCGACCCCGCCGGTGAGGGCAGCGACGGCCAGAGCCAGGGTCAGGCGCGGACCGACCGGTTCGGGGCCCGAGGTGAACGGCATCCGGGATCGCAGGATCCATCCGGTCAGTGCGCCGATCGCGACGGGAAGCAACGCCAGCAGCAGCAGCCACGGCGAGGTGGTGTCGGGGATCGCGCCGAGCACCGGGATGCCGGGGAGCGCACCGACCTGCGTGGCAGCGGGGGTGACCGCGGTGTCGGTGCCGAGCGCGAAGCCAGGACCGGCGACGAACGCCACGCCCCACAGTACGAGCGTGGGCAGGTACATGAGCTGGCAGAGGGCGATGACGGTGGCGCCGATGGCATCCGCGTTGCTGGCCTGGTAGATGCCGATGACCTGCGTGGAGCGCGCGACGATGCCCGCGACGACCACGACGGCGCCGACACCGACGAGGCCCAGCGTCGTCGTCGCGAGACCGCGCAACGCGAGGGTCGGCACACTCGCCCAGGCACGTGGCAGCCGGGCGAGCTGAGCCCGGAGGGCGTCGATCGGCCCGTCGTCTCCGACGCGCCACGCACCGACGACCGCCCCGACGAACGAGGGCACGAAGAACAGCAGCGACGGCAGGAGAATGGCGAGCCAGGTCTCGGATGTCACGAGCGCGGCGTTGCCGGTGAGGGCGACGAGGGTCGCGATCGCGGCGAACACGATCGAGCCCGACAGCCATCCGGTGAGAGCCGCGCCCGCCTCACCCGCACGGACGCCGGACCGGGCGGCGAAGAGGGCTGTGAACGTGGCGAAGGCCAAGGGCGCCAGCGACAGGGTGAAGGTCGCGAACGACGGGTCGATGCCGGTGGCGGCGAGGTACGTGTCGGGCAGGGTCACCGCGAGCGGCACGAGATGCCCGAGGTGCCAGATGGCGGCCGTCGCCGGCCACAGCGCACTCCAGTCGGGACTGCCGAGACCGGCCACCCAGAGCAGGGCGAGCGGGGCGAGGACGACGGCGATACCACCCGCGGCGGCCAGGACGGCGTCGAGGGCGGCCAAGAGGGCGACGAGAAGGCGATGCATGGGCGTGTGAGACCCTACCCGCGCCGGTCGTGAGGTGCTTTCAGGCGCGGCGGCGAGCGCAACATCGCCGCTCGTGGTCCCCGCGAGGCGCGCGGTGCCCCTGCCGCCGCGAGCTCGGGTCTTACTCGACCGGCTCCAGCACGAACAGCTCGATACGCCGCTCGGTCTTCTTCTGATACTCGTCGTAGTCGGGCCACACGGCTGCGGCGCGCGCCCACCATTCGTCGCGCTCGGCGCCCTCGGCCTGATGGGCGTCGTACTCCTTCTTCACATCGCCGTCCTGCAGGGCGACGCGGGGGTTCTTCACGAGGTTGTGGAACCACGCGGGGTGCTCGGGAGCACCACCCTTGGATGCCACGACCGCGTACTTGCCGTCGTGCTCGACGCGCATGAGCGCGGTCTTGCGCAGCCCGCCGGTTTTGGCGCCGACGGTGGTGAGGACGATGATGGGAACGCCCCGCAGTTCGGCGGCCTCGCGGCCCCCGGTGGCCTCGAACGCCTCGGCCTGCTGGCGGGCCCACTCGCTGGTGCTGGGCAGATACTCTCCTGAGAGCGACATGTCTTCCACGATACGTCGGCGTCTGCCCCTCCGGTTCTCCCCCTCCCCCTGTTTCTTGGAGCCTTCATGAGCGCTTCCGCTCCCGAGACCACGGCCGCCCCCGAACCGAAAAACGGTCTCGACCGCTTCTTCGAGATCACCGCCCGCGGCTCGACCGTCGGCGCCGAGGTCCGCGGCGGCGTCGTCACCTTCGTGACCATGGCGTACATCGTCATCCTGAACCCGATCATCCTGTCGGGCACGCCCGACGTCGCGGGCAACGCCCTCGGATTCCCTCAGGTCGCCGCCACCACCGCGCTGACCGCCGGCGTCATGACGATGCTGTTCGGCCTCGTGACGCGCCTGCCGTTCGCGTTCGCGGCGGGTCTGGGCATCAACTCGTTCCTCGCGGTCGGCATCGTCGGCGGAGTGACCTGGCCCGAGGCCATGGGCCTCGTCGTCATCAACGGCCTCATCATCGTGCTGCTCGCGGTCACGGGCCTTCGCCGCATGATCTTCGAGGCGGTTCCGCTCGCGCTCAAGACCGCGATCACGGTCGGTATCGGACTCTTCATCGCTTTCATCGGCTTCGTCGACAGCGGCCTGGTCACCTCGACGGGCATCAACTCTCCCCCGGTCGGCCTCGGCGTCGGCGGCTCGATCGCGACCATTCCGACCGCGCTGTTCGTCCTCACGCTCGTGATCACCGCCGTGCTGCTCGTTCGCAAGGTCAAGGCCGCCCTGCTCATCGGTCTGCTCTCGGGCACCGTGATCGCGGTCCTCGTCGAGGCCGTCGCGCACCTCGGCTCGCGCGCCGACGGCAACGCCGGCGGCTGGGGCCTCAGCGTGCCGACGCTCCCGTCGCAGCTGGTCAGCCTCCCCGACCTGTCGCTCGTCGGCCAGGTTGATCTGGTCGGCTCCTTCGGCCGCATCGGCGTTCTGTCGGCCCTCATGCTCGTCTTCACCCTCGTGTTCACGAATTTCTTCGACGCCATGGGAACCATGACCGGCCTCTCGCGCGAAGCGGGTCTCGCCGCTCCCGACGGCACGTTCCCCCGTCTGCGTTCGGCGCTCGTGATCGAGGGAATCGGCGCGGTGGCCGGCGGGGCGACCTCATCGTCGTCGAACACCGTGTTCATCGAGTCGGGCTCCGGCATCGGTGAGGGCGCCCGCACGGGCCTCGCCAACGTGGTCACGGGCGGTCTCTTCCTCCTCGCGATGTTCTTCACGCCTCTCACGAGCATCGTGCCCACCGAGATCGCCGCAGCGGCGCTGGTCATCGTCGGCGCCCTCATGATGGGGCAGATCCGCCACGTCGACCTCAGCGACATGGCGGTGCTCATCCCGGTGTTCCTCACCGTGACCGTGATGCCCCTCACCTACTCGATCGCCAACGGCATCGGCGCGGGCTTCGTCAGCTGGGTGCTGATCCAGGCTCTGTCCGGTCGTGCGCGTCGGGTGAGCCCGCTGCTGTGGATCGTCGCCGCTGGCTTCGTCGTCTTCTTCGCCCGCGGCCCGGTGGAGGCGCTTCTCGGCTGAGCCTGGTGCGTGGCAGGGGCCCGGATGCCACGGCATCCGGGCTCCTCTTTCGCCCCGCGAAAGGCGCGCCGCGCCCATCCGAGCCCACGTGAGTGTCCAGAACACCCGGACGAATTTTCGAGACGCCCGGGTGTTTTGGACGCTCAACGCCGGAAACGGGCGTGGGGAACGCCGGGTGCGGGCCCAGGCAACGCGAAAGGGCCCGGATGCCATGGCATCCAGGCCCTCGAGCGAAACGTCAGAGCGCTTCGATGATCTCGCGCATCAGCGACGCGGTCTCGGACGGCGTCTTGCCGACCTTCACGCCGGCGGCCTCGAGGGCCTCCTTCTTCGCCTGAGCGGTACCGGCGGAGCCGGAGACGATGGCGCCGGCGTGGCCCATCGTCTTGCCCTCGGGGGCGGTGAAGCCGGCGACGTAGCCGACGACGGGCTTCGTGACGTTCTCGGCGATGTAGGCGGCGGCGCGCTCTTCGGCGTCTCCACCGATCTCACCGATCATGACGATCGCCTTGGTCTCGGGGTCGGCCTCGAACGCCGCGAGCGCGTCGATGTGCGTGGTGCCGATGACCGGGTCGCCGCCGATGCCGATGGCGGTCGAGAAGCCCAGGTCGCGCAGCTCGAACATCATCTGGTAGGTCAGGGTGCCCGACTTCGACACGAGGCCGATGGGGCCCTTGCCCGTGATGTTCGCGGGGGTGATGCCCACGAGCGCCTCGCCGGGCGTGATGATGCCGGGGCAGTTCGGGCCGATGATGCGGGTCTTCTCGCCCTTCGACTTCGCGTAGGCCCACGCCTCGGCGGTGTCGCCGACGGGCACGCCCTCGGTGATCACGACGAGCAGGGGGATCTCGGCGTCGATGGCCTCGACCATCGCGTCCTTCGTGAAGGCCGGGGGCACGAACGCGATCGACACGTCGGCGCCGGTCTCGCGGATGGCCTCTTCGACCGAGGCGAAGACGGGGAGCTCGACGTCGTTGCCGTCGGCGTCCTTGTGCGAGACCGTCGTACCGGCCTTGCGGGCGTTCACGCCACCGACGACCTGGGTGCCGGCCTTCAGCATGAGGGCGGTGTGCTTGGTGCCCTCGCCGCCGGTGATGCCCTGGACGATGACCTTGGAGTCCTTGTTGAGGTAGATCGACATTTCTCTGTCCCTATCCCTTACGCGTTGGCCAGTTCGGCGGCCTTGTCGGCGCCCTCGTCCATACCGGCGGCGAGGGTGACGAGCGGGTGGTTGGCGGCGGCGAGGATCTCGCGGCCCTCCTCGACCTGGTTGCCGTCGAGGCGGACGACGAGCGGCTTGGTCGCGGTGTCGCCCAGGATCTCGAGGGCCTTCACGATGCCCTCGGCCACGGCGACGCAGGAGGTGATGCCACCGAAGACGTTGACGAAGACGCTCTTGACCTGCTCGTCACCGAGGATGACGTCGAGGCCGGCGGCCATGACGGTCGCCGAGGCGCCGCCACCGATGTCGAGGAAGTTGGCGGGCTTGACGCCGCCGTGCTTCTCGCCGGCGTACGCGACGACGTCGAGGGTCGACATGACCAGACCCGCGCCGTTTCCGATGATGCCGACCTGGCCGTCGAGCTTGACGTAGTTGAGGTCGTGCTGCTTGGCCTTGGCCTCGAGCGGGTCGGCCGCGTCCTTGTCTTCCAGCGCCTCGTGGTCGGGGTGGCGGAAGCCGGCGTTCTCGTCGAGCGAGACCTTGCCGTCGAGGGCGATGATGTCGCCGTCCTCGCTCTGGATGAGGGGGTTCACCTCGACGAGCGTGGCGTCCTCGCCCTTGTAGACGTTGAAGAGCTTGACGAAGACGTCAGCGACCTTGGGCGCGAGCTCCTCGTCGAACTTGGCGGCGCGAGCGATCTCGAGCGCCTTGTCCGAGGTGATGCCCTCGATGGGGTCGACCTCGATGCGCGCGAGCGCCTCGGGGCGCTCGACGGCGAGTTCTTCGATCTCCATGCCGCCCTCGACACTGGAGAGCGAGAGGTAGGAGCGGTTGGAGCGGTCGAGCAGCACCGAGAAGTAGAACTCCTTGGCGATGCGGGCGCCGGCGGCGACCATGACGCGCTTGACGACGTGGCCCTTGATGTCGAGGCCGAGGATGGCCTGCGCCGCCTCGAACGCCTCGTCGGGGTTCTTGGCGACCTTCACGCCGCCGGCCTTGCCGCGGCCTCCGGTCTTGACCTGAGCCTTGACGACGACGACTCCGCCGAGCTTCTCCGCGGCCGCCTTCGCCTCCTCAGGGGTGTCGGCGATGATGCCGGCGAGTACCGGCACCTCGTACTTTTCGAACAGGTCACGTGCCTGGTACTCGTAGAGATCCACGGACAATCCTTCGCTGGGCGATCGGTGGTGGGAGGAGGCGAAAGTCTCTCGATATCAAGAGATCTGCGCCAATCGTCTACCCTACTAGACGGGGCTGACGAGACCCGACGCGTGCACCTCCATCGGGAGGGACTCCGGATGCCGATCGCCCTGCGGCCCACGGCAATCGGCCCCGAGACGAAGGGCTCGACTCACTAGCATCAGGAACAGGTCGCCCGTCCGGGCGGATCCACGTCGACGCGGGAGGGCGTGTTCGTCGCTGCTGACCAGGCGTCACCCGTCCTCGGAGGCGGGCGGCCCGGTGGCGGGAAGCGATGGGGGCGGTCGCCGTCGTGAAAGGGAAAACAATGATCGACCTGCGAGAAAAGAACCACCTCCTCACCCTCGGCTTCGCCGTGGCGATCCTGACCACCGCCATCGGCCTGGCGGGATGCTCGAGCCCGTCGACCACGTCGTCGTCCGATGCCACCTCCGGGTCGTCTGCGACCGCCGGCGACGACGACAACACGGCAGACGACGATGCCGATGACGAGTCCGACGACGACGAGGCCAACGATGTCGCCGCCTCGACCTACGACACGGCGACAGCGGTCGTGTCCGCCTTCGTCGACGCCGGTGGCGTGTGCACCGACCCCGTCGACTCGCACCTGTCGATCGCCACGTCGTCGATCGACTGCCTCGGTCCGAACGGGCGCACGCAGACGATCGCGGTCTTCGCCACGCCCGGCGAGGCCAAGTCCTGGTACGACGCACAGACCGTGGTGAAGGTCGACGGGCCGACCAGCTACCTCCTCGGCGAGAACTGGGCCATGGTCGGCGAAGGCACGAGCATGAACAACGCGCAGACGCTGGGCGTCCGCGACCAGTCGCTGGCCACGCCCTGATATCCGACGGTGTCGGCGCGCGCCCGTCGTGCGCCGACACCGCCTCGATCTGACCCACGATCTCCGTCGACGGCCGAGACCGTCACCCGCACGACCGAGTGAGACGCGCCGCGCCTCAGATCCAGCCGCGCTCGCGCGCGTGGATCGTCGCCTGCTGCCGACTGGCCAGGCCCAGCTTGCCGAGCACCGACGACACGTGGTTGCGCACCGTCCCCGCCGACAGGTGCAGGGATGCCGCGATCTCGGCGATCGTCTCCCCTCGAGACCCCGCCCGCAGGACGTCGAGCTCCCGGTCGGTCAGCGGGCTGCGCTCATCGCTCAGGGCATCGGCAGCGATCTCGGGGTCGACGTAGCGGCGCCCGGCGGCGACCTCGCGGATCACCGCGGCCACGTCATCCGCGGGTCGAGATTTCGGAAGGAACCCGTCGACGCCCGCGCCGAGCGCACGTCGCAGCACGCCGGGCCGCGCGTGGCGCGTCACGATCACACAGCGCGAGGGCACCCGCCGCAGGATCCGTGCGGCCGTGTCGACGCCGTCGAGGCCCGGCATCTCGAGGTCGAGCAGGCACACGTCGGGTCGCAGTCGCTCGGCCTCGGCGATCGCGCTCTCGCCGTCGCGGCACTCCCCCACGACCTCGAGGTCGGGCTCGAGGCGCAGAAGCGCGGCGAGCGCCGTGCGGATCATGTCTTCGTCATCGGCGATGAGCACGCGGATCACGCCATCACCTCCTCGGGCACCGAGACGGTGACCCGGAATCGTTCGCCGGAGTGCTCGGCATCCACTGTTCCGCCGACGGCGCCGACGCGCTCGGCGATCCCCGAGAGTCCTGCCCCATCTCCCACGGGAGACGCCGCGGCACGGGAGTCGTTCTCGATGACCAGCACCCACGACCCCCGATGTCGGGCGAGCGAGAGGGATGCCGAGACCCCACCGCCGTGCTTGAGGACGTTGGTCGTCGACTCGCGGATCACCGGCCCCAGCACGTCGGCGGGCGCTCGGACGGCTTCGGCGTCGACGAGGAGATCGACGGTGAGGCCCGCGGCGCGAAGCAGGTCGGCCGCATTGGCGAGTTCGTCGGGCAGAGGCACCCCGCGGAACCGCGCGGCCAGGTCGCGGGTGCCGCGGCGCGCTTCGTCGACGCTGGCGCGCGCCGCGCGCACCTGCTCCACCGCGGCCTCCGGGTCGCGTCCCATCATCTTCTCGGCGAGCTCGAGCTGCAGGGCGATGACCTGCAGGTGATGTCCCTGCAGATCGTGGAGGTCGCTCGCCAGACGCAGTCGCTCTTGGGCGGCGGCGAGGCGGCCTTCGGCGCGGCGGGCGCGGTCGAGTTCGCGCACGATGTCCCACCACCACAGCGACGTCGCCGTCAGCGGCGGGAGCATCGCGATGAAGATGCCCATCCCCACGACCTGGGCGACGTATCCCTCGGGGTTGAGACGGCTGGCTTCGATCACCCACGCCGCGACGATCGCCGCAACCAGGAGAAGGACCAGACGGAGTCGGATGCCGGACCGCCACCGCATCAGGCACAGGGCCTGTGCCGACAGGGCGACGCCGAGCAGCAACGACCCCGCGGCGACCCCGGCGACCACCGCCGACACCACGCCCGCAACAACCAGCGGCCACACGGGACGGCGCGCCGTCGTGTCGCCCTCATCGAGCGGCTCGCGTCGGTAACGCACGAGCAGCAGGACCGCGGACGCCACCGAGCCAGCCGCACCGAGAAGGTGCACGATCGCGATGGGAAGGGGCTCGCGAAGCACGATCAGGAGACCCCAGATACCCAGGCCGAAGACCTGCAGCGAAAGGATCGAGGCGGCCGTGTACCACCACGTCACGCGGACATCGCGGGCATAGGTCGCGGATGTGGGGGTGCTCACCCCGGCCACTGTACGACCGTGACATTCGTCATGGGTGGGGTGGAGTCTCTGGAGGGGTGTGCCCGACGCGATCGAGATCGGGGAGTCGCCCGACAGGAATGCAGGCCAGTGCGCAGAGCATCGCTGCGAACCCGATCGCCACCGACGTACTGGTCAGGGAGGCGACGATGCCCCCCAAGGGCGCAGCGATGGGGGCGGTCCCCACACCGACAACGGCGAACGCGCTCGTCACCCGCCCGAGGAGATGGTCCGGTGTGAACTCCTGACGAACCGTGACGGCCAGGATGTTCCACAGCATGGTCGCGACGCCGAGGACGATAAGGGCGGCTCCGGCAAGAACAGCGCTCGGCGCCACCGCGAGCACGGCGATCGAGACAGTCCCGAGCAGCGCCGAGATCAGCAGACACCGATTGGTGCCGAGCCTGCGACGAAGTCGTGCGGCGAGTAGCGACCCCATCACGCTGCCCCCGGCATACACGGCGATCAGCAGGCCATAGCCCGCGGCGGGGACATCGAGGACGTCCAGCACATGGATGACGAGCACGGCCAGCAGGACACCGGTCGAGGCCGCGAGGAGGACGGTGCCGACGGCAACGGAGCGAAGGACGCGGTGCGCGAACAGCCATCGCAGGCCTTCGGCGGTCTCGATCCAGATCGATCTGCGAGATGACCGCGCGGCCTCCACGGAGGCTGCGGCGGGGAGCCGCCCGACGCAGACGGCCGACGCGATGAAAGCAACCGTCTGCGCGAGAACGGGCGCCGAAGCGGAGAAGGAGTGCAGCACGCTTCCCGCAGCGGGCCCGACGAAACTGCCCGAGAGGGTCGCCCCCGCTTGGAGGCGACCATTCGCGCGCGCCAGCTGTTCGCGCGGGACCAGGGTGGGCAGCAACGCAGGGGCAGCGCTACGGATCAGCGTCGATCCGCACGCCAGAAGGAAAGCCGCGAAAAGTACAACGACCACCGGCGCATGGCCACGCGCGACCAGCACACCGAGCACGAGCACGATGCACACGCGCGCCAGATCGGTGCGCCACATGACGGCCCGACGGTCCCACCGATCAACGAGGGTCCCCGCCACGAGGCCGAACAGCAGCCAGGGTAGACCGGTGGCCACTTGAAGGAGGGAAACGATGAGCGGATCGCGGGTCTGACTCGCGATCAGCAACGGGAAGGTCGTCGAGGAGAGCCCGTCACCGAGCGCAGCGCCCGCCGACGCACCCCACAGCCATCTGTAGCCGTGTCGCCGATTGTCGCGAGACTGCATGCCCGACCTCCCAATTTGTACAAATTGTACGTAATGTAGCATGAGGGCATGGCAGATGAAGTCCCGGTCTCCGAGGCTCGGGGACAACTCTCGGAGCTGGTCAACCGCGTCCGCTTCGGAGGCGAGTCCATCGTCCTCACTCGCCACGGAAAGGGCGTGGCTGCTCTCGTGCCCATCGAGCAGCTACCCGCAGATCTGACGGCATCCACAGACCCGGAGCCACCCAATCAGGTGATCGATCTGAGCGCGCGGTCCATGCCGACGAGGCAGATAGCCGCCCAATCGGATCCGGACTATCGATGATCGCGCGATAGACGCGATAGACAGGAGCACCCCGGCACCTCGCTACGACAAGCCCCGACATCGGCAGCGACGGTGCGTATTCACGGAGTCGCCTGGAAGATCCATCAAGGCTGCGCTATTTTCAGAGAATGGTGAAAATCAGCGAACACCTGGATCGTCCGAACGCCGTGATCGCGTACGGAGACTCGGGCGCTGATGGCGTGCCGGTGGTCCTGACACACGGAGCAGGTCTCGACCATTCGATGTTCGACGCGCACGCTGCAGCCCTCGTCCGCGACGGCTTTCGGGTGATCGTGTGGGATCTCCGTGGGCACGGACAGTCGATGCTCAGTGAAGGAACTCGATTCGCCGCAAGAGACGCGCTTGCCGACCTAGACGCTCTCCTCGCGGAATGCGAGGTGACCCGAGCGGTGCTGGTGGGGCACTCGCTCGGAGGCAACCTCACACAGGCCTTCGCGCGCGAGCACCCCGATCGCGTTCGCGGCATGATCATTGTCGACTCCACCTGGAACAGCGGGCCGCTGTCGAGCCTCGAGCGGCTCGCGTTACGTCTCGCCGCCCCCGCTTTGTCCCTCATCCCGGCACGGCGACTGCCTGGTCTCATGGCGCGGGCTTCGGCGGCGACACCCGGCGCGATTGCTCGCGCGGAGGCGCTGTTCGCGCGAATGCCGAAATCGAGGTTCTTGGACGTGTGGAGGGCGACTGTGTCCTTCGTCGATCCCACCCCGCACCATCGATCCGGAGTGCCGCTCGCCCTCGTCCGCGGCGCTGATGACCGCACGGGCAACATCAACGACGCGATGTCCCGCTGGGCTGCCTTCGAGAACATTGCCGAGCACGTCATTCCCGAAGCCGGACACATCGTCACGTGGGACGCGCCGGCAGAGACCACGTACACTCTCCGCGAGATCCTCGAGAACTGGAGAAGCGCAGACGAGCACGAGGAGAAGAGGTCGTGATCTCGAGCGAGCAGCATCAGTTCATCAACGCCATGGGCGACACTCTCGCGACCTGGCACCTTTCGCGATCCACCGGGCGCGTCTACGGCTACCTCCTCCTCCGAGGGACGGCATCGAGCTCGGAAGAGCTGCGCGAAGACCTCGCTCTGAGCTCGGGCGCGGTGAGCACCGCCATTCGAGAACTGGTGTCCTGGGGGTTGGCGCGGACGCTTCCGCAGCCGGGCAGCAGACGGCTGCTCGTCGAGGCTGCCGGAGGATTCGAGCAGCTTCTGGCGGCCAGCCACGAGCGCACCCGCACGTTCATCCGCACCCTCGAAGCCGCCGAACGTCTGACGGACAGCTCGAGTGCCGCCACACGCCTTCGCGACGTGACGAGCCTGTTCACCTCGTACGTGGACGCCGCCGATCAGGCGTTGCGGCCCGGCTCTCCGCCGTGATGCACGCCAACGCTCGGTTACCCGTCGAAGTCGCGCCGCGTGCTGACGCACGGCGAGACACGACCCGTCGCGAGTGTCGCCGCGGAAATGTGCGTCTCTCGCCTACCGCTCCGGTGTAGCGCGCCCCGGCGGCAGCTCGACCTCGATCGTGATTCGCCCGCCTGCCTCGATCACTCCCGGCCCCGTGTCGGGCGTCGGAGAGGGGGCGGGAATCGTTTGCCCCGCCTCCCAGACCATCGCGCGTTGTGCGCGGAAGGGTGGAACAGCTCACCGAACCCCAGCAGACCCGCTGACGAGGGCGCGCCATGATCACCCACGCGCTGACGACGACGAGCGGAAAGAGCCACAGCGGCGAAGACCGCGGGAACGCTCAGGATGATCGCGATCGTCCCCCACCCGAACACGGCATCCATGCGGACAGGGTAGACAACGGCTTCTTCCGCACGTCTCCCCCTCACGAGGGAGGTCCTCGGTGCTCACCTGGTCACCGAGGACCATGCGAGTCTCGCGCCGCCGCGTCGAAGTCCTTCGATCGCCTAGCCTTTTCCGCGGGAGGGAGCGTACGAGGATGACAGGTTTTCCATCCGCGCGATGGCATGCGGACGCGACGCGAAGCCGGCCTGCACCGTCGCGGCGGGGCGAGCGATGAGCGCGGTTCATGTCGCGGAGTCGATGAGCGAGCCCATCACGCACTTCTCCGAGCTCGCGGGCCTCGAACGCGCAGCGATCGGCAATGATCCGCGAGGCGGGGAAGCGCTCGCGATTGCCGAGGCCGCCCGGGGCGCGGCCGGGGAGCTTCGCCAGCGGCGTCCGAGCCTCGATCCGCCACCACCGCGAGGGTGGCTCGCGCGTCTGCTCGGCCCGAGCGACCCGGAACCCGAGCAGTCTCCCCTCGACCGCTGGTACGACGAAGTGGACGCGGCAGCTTCCGCGGCGGAGCAGCGGATGGCAGCGTGGCAGGGAGACGTCGACGCCGCATGGCTGGCCGAGGTGACCGCAGATAAAGACGCGGCAATCGCGGTCCTGGTCGATCGCGGACTGCTCACACCCGACGTGGCCGCACGGTACTGCGCTGATCCCCTCGGCACGCTTCTCGTCCTCGACGCGACCTCGCAGGACTGAGGAGCGCGGAGACATTGAAGATGCCACCCGCCCACCGCGCACAACGCCGGGTCGTTCATTCTCAAATCGCGGATACGCCGCACTGGCATTGACTTTCGTGGCAGAGGGCCGCGTGGAGTTGCATTCCCCCATCAGGCGATGGCTTCCTGAGGTTGCCGCATCGCGCGTCCTCCGCCATCCCGGTGCCCACCTGGACGATTCCGTTCCGGCCGACCGGCCCGTCACCATCGAAGACCTCCTCACCCTGCGCGGGGGCCTCGGTTTCACCTCCGACTTCGGTTCTCCGCTCGTCGATGCGCTTGTCGAAACGATGCAGGAGGGGCCATCGCCGCGCACGCTGGATCGAGAGACATTCCTGTCGGCGGCCGGCGCAGTGCCGCTCGCCCATCAACCCGGTCGCGGGTGGACCTACAACACCGGGAGCACCATTCTCGGGCTGCTCCTCGAGCGTGTTGCGGAAAAGCCCCTGGACCACCTGATGAGCGACCGGATCTTCGGTCCGTTGCATATGCATGACGCGCAGTGGTGGGTTCCAGAAGGACTTCAACCGAGGTTCACAAGTCGCTACAGAACCACGGGAAACCTCGAACAGCCTCTTGAGCTGATCGACCCACCCTCGGGTGCCCACGCGCACCCTCCGTCTTTCCCCGACGGAGCGAGCGGACTCATCGGCACTGCTGACGACTGGCTCAAGTTCGGCACGATGTTGATCGGCCACGGCACCTTCGAAGGGCGCGAGCTGCTCCCCCAGCATTGGCGAAGGCCATGATGACCGACCAGTTGACCTCCGAGCAGCGTTCGATGGGTCGACCCTTCCTCGACGAGGGCGAAGGGTGGGGTTACGGAGGGAGTGTCCGTCCCGACCGAAGCTTCGGCTGGTCCGGCGGCGCAGGAACCTACGCACGAGTTTTCCCCGCACAGGGTCAGGTCAGCATCCTTCTGACGCAGGTCGCACTCGACGGACCGGAAGGGTCACCGATGCTGAACGACTTCGCCGCTCTCACGAGCCCACGCCGCCGCTAGACGATCAGCCCCAGACCAGGGTCAGAGGGCCCATTGCTCGAACGCCAGGTCAGGCGCGGTCGGAAGGCACACGAGCTGTCGGCACCTCCGCCACAATGACGTCGCCCTCTACTTCGCTGCATCGTGCGAGAAGGCTGCCGCCAAAAGCGTTTCGGCGGCAGCGCGCGCTTGGGGGGCAGCGTTCGCATTGCCGGCGATAGCAGCCGTCGTCTGGGCACCCTCCGCGAGGATCGCGAGTTGCGGCGCGAGATGCGCGGGCCCTCCTGCGGCGAAGACGAGCTGTTCGACGTACCGCTGGAAGTCGACCTTGTGTGCGCGCACGACACGAGCCACCTCCGCGTTGGCGGCTCCGAGCTCACCGAAGGCGTTGATGAAACCGCAGCCGCGGAAGTCCGCGTCGTCGAACCACCCAGCCAGGTAGTCGTACACCGCCAGCAGCCGGTCGCGGGGGTCGTCGATCCGCTCGACCGCCGCCGTCACCCCGTCAGTCCACATCCGATGACGCTTGTCCAGCACCGCGACGATCAGGTCGTCTTTCGAAGGGAACTCCTTGTAAAGCGCCCGCAACGACACTCCGGCGGCGTCGCGCACGGCATCCATTCCCACCTGACCGATGCCGCGGCCGTAGTAGAGAGCGTCGGCGGCGTCGACGATGCGATCGCGGATGTCGTTCATCGGTCCAGTGTACTTGACACGAGAACGGTCGTTCTCTATCGTCGAATCCAATCGAGAACGATCGTTCTCACTCCTTCCGAAAGGCACGATCATGACCGGAAACCCGCACGGCATCGCTCTGGAGACCGCCGCCCAGCAGTTCGTCGATGCCACCAGCGAGCCCCCGTTCCTCTACCAGCTGCCCCCGGCCGAAGGTCGCGCCGCTGTCGACAGCGTGCAGGATGCTCCCATCTTCAAGCCCGAGATCGACGAGCAGTGGATCGAGGTTCCCGGAGGCCCGAGCGGCTCGGTCCGCGTGCGCATCGTCCGACCGGCCGGCGCGACCGGCGTTCTTCCCGTGGTCATCTACATCCACGGGGCCGGATGGGTCTTCGGCGACGCGCATACCCATGACCGTCTCGTGCGCGACCTCGCCGTGGGCGCGGAGGTGGCGGTGGTGTTCCCCGAGTACGACCGCTCGCCCGACGTGCGCTACCCGCACGCCATCGAGCAGATCTGGTCGACGGCGCAATGGGTCGTCGCCGAGGGCTCCTCACACGACCTCGACCCCGCGCGCATCGCGGTCGCCGGTGACTCGGTCGGCGGCAACATGTCGGCCGCGCTCACGCTGATCGCGAAGGAGCGCGGCGGGCTCGATCTCGCCGCCCAGGTGCTGTTCTACCCGGTGACCGACGCGGCCTTCGACACCGAGTCCTACCACCGCTTCGCGGAGGGGTACTTCCTCTCCCGCGACGGCATGAAGTGGTTCTGGGATCAGTACACCACCAGCGAAGAGGACCGCGCGCAGATCACGGCTTCGCCGCTGCGCGCCACGCTCGAGCAGCTCGCCGGCCTCCCACAGGCGCTGGTCATCACGGCGGAGGCCGACGTGCTGCGCGACGAGGGCGAGGCGTACGCCGCGAAGCTCCGCCAGGCGGGCGTCGCCACCACCGCCGTGCGCTACCAGGGCATCGTCCACGACTTCGTCATGGTCAACGCCCTGCATGACACCTTCGCCGCGAAGGCCGCCGTCGGCCAGGCCGTCGCCTTCCTCTCCGCCGCGCTGCACTCCCAGGGCTGAGAGCGTCGGGCCCCGGGATCACGTCGCCCCGGGGCCCGCCGATCACGACCGAAGCCCCGCCCAGAGATCAGCCCACTGCTCGCCTATCAGGTCACGCGGGAGAGCGCCGCGCGCGTCTGCCCCCAGGACGGCGGCCCGCGCTGTCGAGGGGCCGACCCGCGCCACGTGCTGGACGATGCGCTCGAGGCGCCCGCCCCTTCCCGCGAACACCCCGGCGACGAATCGTTCGTACGCGCGCCGATCGGCGGCCGGAATGAGCGGCGCGGCGCGGCGATCGATCGTCAGGATGCCGCCGTCGACGCTGGGGGCCGGGGCGAAGCCGCTGCGAGGCACGCGCCCTCGCAACGCGAACCGGTACCACGGCGCGTGCTGCGCGGTCATCATGGTTCCGCCGCCCACGCCAGCGCGCTTGCGCGCGACCTCCCACTGCGTCAGAAGGATGGCGTGCTGCCACTGCTGCGCACGGAGAAGGCGGCGAAGGATCGGAGTGGTCAGGTGGAACGGGATGTTTCCCACGATGGTCGACGCCGCGAGGGAGACGGCGAGCGCGTCCCCGTGCACGATCTTGACGGCCGGGAGCTTCGCGGCGAGCTTCCGAGCGCGATGCTCGTCGATCTCGATGGCGGTGAGCGGTCGGCCCAGCGAGGCGAGGTGTCGTGTCAGGGCACCGTCTCCGGCGCCGAGTTCGAGGATCGGGCCGCCGGTCGATCTCACCAGGTCGGTGATGGTCGTGATCGACGGCGTATGGATGAGGAAATTCTGGCCGAGTTCGTGGCGGCCACCACGAAGGGAACGAGGCATAAGCGGTGCTCCGAAGGAAGAAGGGAGCACCCCGTGGGCGGCGTCGATGAGAACGCGAAAAGCCCGTCCGAGGTGCGAATGACGTCTCGGAAGGACGGCGCGCTTATGCGTGCGAGAGCGAGCGCGCCGTCAGGCGCGGCGGTCGCGGAAAGTGAAGAAGCGCCCCGTCAGGAACGCGCTGTTTATCGAACCCACGATTCGAGGCTAATGGACGGGCCCGCTCGACGCGAGAATACGGGTTCCGTGACATTCGTCACGGGTGCCTCCGCGCTTCTTCCTGACCCGTCGTGACGCTGTGACACTGCCGCGCACAGGTCGCTCTTATTGGAATGGAATCACCGCGGAACACGCCGCGGGCTCATCCCCCGGGAGCATCCATGTCGAACCCCGTCTCCGACCTCGTCCTCGGATTCCAGAACCTCGTCGCCGGGGTCCCCGACCTCGTTCAGCCCCTCGTCGTCGCCCTGGCCGGCGCCGTGCCCTTCATCGAGGGCGAGGGGGCCGCCGCGATCGGCATCATCGGCGGCATCCATCCGATCGTCGCCGCCCTGGCCGGGGCGATCGGCAACCTGATCTGCGTGGCCATCGTGGTGCTGGCCACCTCGCGCGTGCGTACCGCCGTGACCACCCGGCGAGGAGGCTCGGCGAAGCCTGCCACCGCCCGCCGTGAGAAGTTCGAGCGCGCCTACCACCGATACGGAACGCCCGGCGTGAGCCTGCTGGGCCCGCTGCTTCTGCCGACGCAGTTCACCGCTGCAGCCCTCACCTCGACGGGAGTCCCCCCGTTGCGCGTCCTCGCCTGGCAGGCGGCGGCGATCGCCCTGTGGACCACCGTGATCACGCTCATCATCACGGGTGTGATCCGCGCGGTGGCGTGACCGCTGAACAGCGGAAGATGTCCGCCTGCCCCTGACCTCGTCAAGCCCCCGCTCTCCTGCGCCGACCGGCATGGGAGAGTGGCGGCGTGAAACTGTATTCCGACTTCGCCGCGCGTCGTACGCGCCAGATCGCGACGGATATCGTCGCCGTCGTTCTGATCGTGGCGAGTGTCGCGAACGGGGGTCGCGGTCTTCTCGACCGTCAATGAGTTGTCGCGATTCGGTCGGCAGATGCAGGATGCCGGTGCGAATTTCCGGACGTCGATGACCGACGTCGGCGACCGACTGGGCGGAGTTCCGTTCATCGGCGAGGGGATCAGCGTGCCGTTCGACGCGGCGAGCGGCGCCGGGAACACGCTCGAGGCCGCCGGTCAGACGCAGCAGGATCTGATCCTGCGCGCGGCCATCGCGCTCGGTGTCGGCGTCGCGGCCCTGCCGATCCTTCTGCTGGTGTTCGTGTGGCTCCTGCCGCGCCTGCGCTTCGCCACGCGCGCGACGCGCACCCGCGCACTGGTACGCGCCGGTCTCGATGTCGAGTTGCTCGCGCTCCGCGCCCTCACCAACCAGAAGATCGGCACGATCGCCAAGGTCGACCCGGACGCTCTCGGAGCATGGCGACGCGGAGATGCCGAGGTCGTGCGTCGCCTCGCCGGTCTCGAGCTGAAGTCTGTCGGCATCCGGGTCTGAGAGAACGAAACCGCCCGGGCGTCAACGCTCAGCAGCTGACGGCGCGGTGTCGGCAGGTGCGCTCGTCTTCGGCATGCTGGCCCTCGCCATCAGGAAGGACGTCACCGTCTCGGTGAGCCTCTCCGCGAACTCGCGCGAATCGACACCGCGCGCGGGGGCGGCGTGATCGGGCAGGCCGATGCTGAGGTGGTGCGTAGCCACGGCCTCGACGACGTCCCCCGCCCAGTAAAGGTCGTCCGTGGTCGCCGCGATCTCGAAGCGGCGGCACACGCGATCGAGCGCGTCGGTGACGGTGCGCTGCACAACGGAACCCGAGGTGTGACCCCGGCCGGCAGCGGCCGGGTAGTCGTCGGCCGCGCGGATGATGGCGCGCAGCAGGGTCGCTTCCCGCGTCAGGATCGTCAGGCGCGCCTCGACCACACGGGCGAGGGCCTCGGCGAACGTGTCGCCTTCCTCCGCGGCATCAGCGAGCGAGGTCGCCGTGTCGGCGTCGATGCGATCGAGTTCACGCGATGAGACGGCCAGCAGCAAAGACTCCTTGCTTCCGACGCGGCCGTAGATCGTCCCCACAGCGACACCGGCCAGGGTGCTCACCTCGGCGACGGTGAACCCGGTGGCTCCCCTCTGCACGAGCAGCGCGACCGTGGCGTCCATCACCCGCTCGAGCGACGCGCGACTGCGGTTCTGCGTTGCGGGAGGCAGCGTCGTCTCGCGGGACTGCTCCGTCACTCGAGTCGCCATGTCGCCTTGCCCTTTCGTTGGGACGAGGCTACCGTGTGAAATCCGAATACGTATTCATCTTCGGATTCATGGATGCCGCGACAGGTGCGCCCCTCCCGAAGACGACCGCGATCACCCTCTCAGAGAGGAGCACGGCATGTCAGCCGCGAAGAGAGTCCTGATCGTGGGTGCCGGCCTGGGTGGCCTGTGCGCCGCGACGGCCCTGGCCCAGATCGGCGCGGAGGTCGACGTCATCGACATCAAGCCCGACAACAGCGTGCCCGGCGTCGGCTTCGGTCTCCGCCTGAACGGACTGCGCGCCATTCGAGACCTCGGCCTTCTGGAGCGCTGCCTCGAGATGGGCCAGCAGTCCCCGGCGATCGACCTCTACGACCCCGACGGGCGCCTCCTCAGCACCATGAGCTACGGCACCGAGGACGAGGGCCTGCCCGGGTGCGTGACGATGTCGCGGATCGGATTCCTCGAGATCGCGACCGCACGCGCCCTCGAAATGGGGTGCACCATCCGCCTCGCCACGACCGTCGCCGACCTGCGGCAACACGATGACGGCGTCACCGTGGTCTTCAACACCGGCGACAGCGCCGACTACGACCTGGTCGCCGGCTACGACGGCATCAACTCCCAGATCCGTCACGAGTACTTCGGCGCGCAGTACGACCCGAAGCCCGTCGGCGGTGTCGCCTGGCGGTCGGCCCTGCCCAACCGCCGCCGCCTGACCCAGCCGATCATCTGCCAGGGCTACGGCGGCAAGATCATGCTCACCCCGCTGTCGGCCGAGACGATGTACATGGTGCTGACCGTGGCGGAGGAGGGGCGCCCGCGGTACGACCCGGCAGAGATGCCACGCATCATGCACGACCGCGCCTCCGCGCTGATGGGCGGAGCGGACTGGTTGAGCGACGCCCTCGACGACGTCCTCCACTCCGACAGCGTCGCGTACACGCCCTACTCCACCGTCTGGGTGCCCTACCCGTGGTTCCGCGGTCGCGTCATGATCCTGGGGGATGCCGCGCACGCGATGACTCCGTACCTCGGTTCGGGTGCCGCGATGAGCATCGAAGACGGGGTCGTGCTCGCGCAGGAGCTGGCGAAAGACCAGACGCTGCTCGACGCGCAGCTCGCCGTGATGAGGCGTCGACTCCCCCGCGTCCGTGCGGTGCATGACCGGTCCATCGAATCGATGAACGAAGAGTTCGATTCCGTGACACCCGACGCTTTCCGGCGCCGCATCGAGTTCCTCGCCCATGACGAGCCGATCGCGAACGAGTACGCGAACCGGCTCCTGAGAATGCCCATCTGAGCGATCGAGGAGAAGACCCATGTCCACAACCCGCGAAAGCTCCCCGACCGTCCGCGCCGTGCGGGTCGACGCCGGCGCCGCCAGCGAGTGGAAGCCCCTCAACGGTGTCGGCGGCCTCCCCGGCCCCGCCACCGGGCACCCGCAGTTCCCCGACCTCACGCCGGTCTGGAAAGACGCCGGGGTGACCCTCGTGCGCTCGTTCGACTGGATGTCGCGCCTCGACACCCGCGACAACCCGACCAGCCTCTTTCCGAAATGGGATGCCGACCCCGACGACCCGGCGAGCTACAACTTCACGGCGACCGACGAGTGGGTCGACGCGGTGCACGCCATCGGCGCTGAGGTGCTGTTCACGGTGGCGAGCTCGATTCCGTCGAACAAGCTGCCCGCGCACGACATCGAGCTGTACGGGCGAGTCGTCGAACACGTCGTCCGCCACTACGCGCAGGGGTGGGCGGGCGGCCCGGCGACGCCGATTCACCTGTGGGAGTTCGGCGACCAGCCCGATCTCGGCCCGCTGCATTTCGCCGGTCGCCCGGAGGAGTTCTACGAGATGTACGCGGCGTTCTGCGCCGCGGTGCGGCGGGTCGACGACTCGCTCGTCATCGGGGGCCCCGCGGTCGCTTTCCCCCTGAACGCGGATGCCGCCTACCGGGAAGGCTTCCTCTCCTATGTCCGCGAGCACGACCTGCCGTTGGACTTCTTCTCGTTCCTGTGGTTCACCGATTCCAGCCGTGATCCCCTGAATTTCGGATATGTCGCCGACGACCTGCGCCACCTGCTCGACGGTTACGGGTTCACGGACACCGAGCTGTGGCTCTGCTATTGGAACTACCTGTCCATTCCCACGAGTTCCGCGCCGACGGACGAGAAGGGCGCGTTCCAAGCCGCAACCGCGATCCACCTGCAGGACACGGTCATCGACCGGGCTTTCTTCTTCCGGGCCGATAGCGGGCTGGATCCTCATTACGGCATGGTCGACCCCGCCGGGATCTCCGGCGCCGACGGTCCGGATGAACGCACACGCGCGCTGATCCTCGCGGGCACGGCACTGACGGGTGAGCGCCTCGCGGTGACGGGCGGCGACACGTCGGGCTTCGCGTGTGCGGCAAGTCGCGACGGCGACACGGTGCGGGTGCTGGTCGCGAACTTCGTCGCCCCCGCGTCAGCGCTCGAGAACAGGGAAAGCGACTCGTTCACGTTCAGGATCCCCATCGGCGAACAACGCATCGAGCTGAGCCTCGATCTCCCGCCGCAGCGACCCGAGCTGGCATCCGCCGGCGTCACTTCCGCACACGTCACCATCAGCCACCTTCCGTGGCCCGGCCGCACCGTATCGGTCATCCAGACGGCGTTGACCGGCGACCCGGCCCCGCCCCGGGAGGCGCGGGTGTCCGATGAGGGTGAGCTCGAGCTCGAGCTCGACATCACACCGCAGTCGGTGGTGCTGGTCGAGGTGACGGCGTAGGAGACTCACGAGACGTCAGCCCCGTCTGATAGAGACGGGGCTTACGTCGTGTCAGAGCCTGAAGGGCCGACTGGCCCCGGTCCGCTTCGCTGATTCCCGATCGTTCGCGGACCAGACGGAAGCAATTACCGCGAGCGCGATGAGCGGCAGAGGCGCTGACAGCGCCAATACCGCGAGTCCCGTTCCGGGGCCCTCACTGGCGAAGACCGGTGCTGTACTGAAGCTCAGGACGATGAGCCCGAGGGCCGCGCCGAAGCTCAGGCGCCTGCGGTGCTGAGAAGTCATCTTCATCCGCCCCCACGGTAGGAAACCGGGCGGCAGATGACCTGAGAGTACGACGGGCCGGTCGGCCCATCGTTGTAGTAAACCCAGAGCTCATCATTTCCAGAGCACATGCCGTTATTGCCGACATAGATGTTCGCCATGTTCAAGAGAGCACCGACGGCTAAGCCAACGTCGGGATTCAGCACCCCGATGGCGATGGCGAGAGCCGAAGTCGCGCCGGTCTTGAGAGCCACCTGGTCCGTGTGGTTTAGCGAGATGTACTGTCCCTCCCCGTCCGAGCCGACGGCGAGCGCCGGAATCGCCGCGCCCGCCTGCGGCGGAACGACGAGGCCGAGATCACCTTCGGGAAAGTGGTAGACGTTGACGACGCGCCCCTCACTCCTCACCACATCGAATGGGACCCCCGCGGTCTGGAAGTCTGCGTGTGCTTGCCGCACCTGGTCGACTGTCAACCCAAACGCAGACGCCTCCCCCGAATCGCCAGCTGGGGCGACGTCGGCGGCTGTGGCTGACGCTGCGCCAAGCGGGAACAACGTCAGCCCGGCGACGACAGTCGCAGTGGTTACGCACACGATCTTCCGGATTGTCGGAGTGATGGCCGTGTTACGCATCTCAGCTTCCTCGCTTCCATGAGCACTGTTCCTCACGTCTTTCGACGAGCGTCCACGATAGGCATGCAAACATGCTCACGGGCGGGTTTACACCCACACTCCGCCACTTCGTCACCCGCAGACACGCGGTTACGGGGCTGCGCAAGGAAACACGCGCGACCGGGCACACACCCTTTTCCAGGTGGACTCACGTGGAGCGCCGCCCCTGCCTCGTCCCCGAGGCGCGGCCCGCGGTCACGACCCGGCGCCACCCGTATCAGGCCCCGCGTCGACGACGCAGAACCGATTGCCCTCCGGATCTTCGAGGATCACGTAGTCCGCGTCGGCCGGCCGACCGCTCCATTCCACCTCACGCGCGCCGAGGTCGATGAGGCGCGCGACCTCCGCAGCTTGATCGTCGGCGTAGAGGTCGAGGTGGATGCGCGGTGGTAGCACCCGCGACGAGCGCATCGCGTCCAGCGACACGTTGGGTCCGCCTCCGGCTCGTGGCTGCAGGATCACGAAGTCGTCGGTGGCGCCGCGCGGGATGTAGTCGAGAGCGCGCGTCCAGAACTCCTGTTGACGAGCGAGGTCGTCTACCCGGATGACGATGGAACCGACAGACAGCATCTCGACGACCGTCCTTCCTGACAGAGGCGCGTTGGGGCAGCGCCATGTTCTCGCGTGAGGGCGGACGTGTCGAGGGACTGGTCAGCTCGCTCCCGACGGTGGCCCCGCCAGGAGCGCGATCGCGTCAGCGAGATCCTTCACCGATGACCGAGCGTCCAGCTCCGCCGTCGCACCGCGACGCAGCAGCGGCTCGACCTCCTCGAGGCTCGCGCGGATCTCCTCCTGTTGCTCCGCCGTGCGCCCGTACGGGTTGTTCGTGCGTGACCGAACGCGGTCGATCACGACCTCGACGGGCGCGCTCAACAGCACGACCTCTTCAAAGCGGTCGGAGAAATCCCCCTGGTTCTCGCTCGTTCCTGAGACGATGACGGTCGACTCGGTCGCCAGCAGATCCGCCATCCGCGCGGCATCCCACGGGCCACCGTCACCATCGGTCCACCCGTCGTAATCGGTGTCGACAGTCCGGTACCCGCGCGCCTCGAGCTCCGCGAGCACCGTCGACTTGCCCGTACCCGACATCCCGGTGATCAGGACTCTCCCCATCGCCCCACGCTAACGCGCGCCGCCGACATCTCACGTGACCGCGGCCATCACGGCAGCGAGCCCTTCGCGGAGGTCGACCACGAAGGCATCCGGCATCTCCAACGCCGGGAAGTGACCACCGGCCTCCGGCGCGCGCCATCGCACGATACGGCGGAACCGCTCCTCCGCCCAGGGACGCGGGTGCTTCTCGATGTCGTGCGGATAGGTGGTGAGGGCCGCCGGCACGTCGACGCGCAGGTCGGGGTCGAGCGACTGGTGGCTCTCGAAGTAGATGCGCGACGCCGATGCCCCGGTGGCGGTGAGCCAGTACAGCGTGACGTTGTCGAGGATCCGGTCGCGTGAGATGGTCTCGAACGGGCTGTCGGCCGTGTCGCTCCACTCGAAGAACTTCTCGAGGATCCAGGCCAGAAGACCCACCGGCGAGTCCGCGAGCGAGTAGCCGATCGTCTGCGGCGAGGTGGCCATCACCTTCGCGTACGCGAGACGGTTGCGCTCGAACCCCCGCGTGTGGGCGACCCACTGCCGCTCGGTGTCGTCGAGCACGTCGAGACCGAGTCCCGGCGGCGCAACCGGTGTCGTCGTGTGGATGCCGATGACGTGACGCGAGAACCGTCCGCCGAGCGCGATCGTGATCGGCCCGCCCCAGTCCCCGCCGTGTGCGAGAAAGCGGTCGTATCCCAGCCGCCCCATCAGCTGGGCCCACGCGGCGGCGATGCGCTCGGTGCCCCACCCCGGCTCGGCCGGCTTGTCGGAGAAGCCGAATCCCGGCAACGAGGGGGCGACCACGTGGAACGCCGGAACGTCGGGGTCATCGGGCTCGGTGAGCGCGTCGATGACATCGACGAACTCGGCGACGCTTCCTGGCCACCCGTGGGTCAGGACGAGAGGAGTGGCATCGGGTCGTGACGAACGACGGTGGAGGAAATGGATGCCAAGCCCGTCGATGCGCGTGCGGAACTGGCCGATCTCGGCTAGTCGCTCCTCGAAGGCGCGCCAGTCGTAGGCGGTTCGCCAGTAGTCGACGAGGTCCACCATGTCGGCGAGGGGCGGGCCCTGCTCCCAGCGCTTGGCGCCCGACGCGTCAGGATTCGTGGTTTCGCGCTCAGGGAAGCGCGCGAGGGCCAGGCGTGAGCGGAGATCTGCGAGTTCCTCTTCCGGCGCGCGCCACTCGAACCGTTCGATCCGGTCATCCAGTGGTTTTTCGGGCATCGAGTTTCCCTTCACACAGAGTCGCCGCGAACCGGCTAAGACGGTTCTAGCACGGCGCGGGCGATGCGGGGAACCGCCTATGCTGGTTCCGTGACCGACCGAGATCCGGAGTTCCGCCTCGGCTCCGTGCTCGCGACCACCTTCACGGGAACGCTCACGGAGCGATCCGGCACGCCCGTCGAACGCATCCCCACTCCCGCGCGCCTCGCGGCGTGGTTTCGCGAGATGGACCTCGCCGTCGACACGTGCTCATCAGCCGACCTCGATGCGGCGCGCGAGCTCCGCGAGGCGATCCACACCGCCGCGACGGCCCAAGCTCTCGGACAACCACGCCCGCGCGATGCCGTCGACGTGATCAATGTCTTCAGCGCGCGCGGCGGAGCCACGGCTTCTCTGACCGCGGATGGCCGGAGAAAGTGGGTGCTCGGTGGGTCCGAGACCGTCGCCGCGGCCCTGGGAGTCGTCGCCGCCGACGCGATCGACATCCTCGCCGGCGTGCGCCCGGGGGCACTCGCTCTGTGCGCGTCTCCGACGTGTCGCGCCGCGTTCTTCGACACAAGTCGCGGCCGCACGCGGCGCTGGTGCGACATGAACACCTGCGGCAATCACGAGAAGAAAGCGCGACTGAAAGCCCGGCGCGGCTGAGGTGCGACGACTCAGCCGGTTTCCGAGCAGGCTGGCAGCGCGCGACGTCTTCGCCGCGCGTCGGTGCAACTAGTCTCGTCCCATGACCTGCTCTCGCCCCACGTTCACCGAAATCAGCGAGTGGGTCGCTGACTACGAGAAGCACGATCACGTCGCCCACGCGACCGTGCACGTACTCCCCCAGGAAGACCCCGAGCACCCCGAGTCGGGAATCGTCGCCGTCCACCTGAATCATGGACCCGCGTCGATTTACTTGAATGTCGACTGCGAACGCAAATGGACCGCGGCACTGACGGAGCGCTCCGGCGAGTTCCCCCTTTCGGGCGGCCATCTCATCGCTCTCGGCGAGGAGCTGCTGACGACCGGGCGCCTCTGCGAGTACCTGCAGTCGCGCACGATCTGACGCCGGTGAGTTCTTCCGACGAAGCGATGCGTCCGGATATCGAACCCGGCATCTACGAGCACTTCAAGGGCCAGCGGTACGAGGTGTTCGGGACGGCCAGGCATTCCGAGACGGAGGAGATCTTCGTCTCGTACCGCAAGCTCTACGACGATTACTCGTTCTGGGTGCGCCCGATCGAGATGTTCACCGAGACCGTCGAGCGGGACGGGTACTCGGGGCCGCGGTTCCGTCGCATCGCGTAGCTTCCGACAGGCCTTGGGGCCGATGGAAGGGGTCTCGAACCACGGCGCGGTGACAGCGCCCGATCACCTCCCCCGAACGGGGGACAGGCGCTTCATTCGCGGTGGGCATCGCCTGAAGGTTTCCTGTGCGCGCTTGATGTTCCCGGGGCTTCGGAGCAGCGTCGAAAGCGGAGGTGTACGAACCATGAAAGCGAGGAAGCCCACATGAGTCATCACATCGCCACACGATCGGCGCGAAAATTCGGATGGAGCGTGGCAGCGTCAGCCGTCGCGGCGATCGCTTTATCACCCCTCGTATCCGCGCCCGCGACTGCGGCAGAGACGAGCGGTCCAGAACACGCTCAGACGTTCTCCCTGGGCTTGACAGTGGATGAGGTTCGACAAGCCCACCAGGACTTTCAGGCCGCGGGTATCCCCTTCGACGCCGTCGAGGACGCGACGGGTACGGTGAATGTCTATCACTTCCCGGAGGGTGATTTCGGCCTGCGGGTGCCCCCCGACCCCGGTACCGTCTCGCCCGCGATCGGCGTCGGTTCTGACGCTGACGGACAGTACATCTCGTTCAACCACACCGATCAGATTGCGATCAAGAACGGATCTGTGACGGCCCTCCTCGGAGCCATAGCGCTCCTCAATCCAGGTGTCGGATTCGCAGCTTCGGTCTTTGTGGGATGGGCGGGCACCTATGTAAACGACCAAGGTGCGTGCTCCGGTAACGACGAGTTGTGGGTTTATTACACTGACGGCCCGACCGGGCCCGCGTACTCGCAAGTCATTTGTCGCCCGGTCTCCTACCCCGGAGGTGGATGAGCATGAGTCCCCAACACCGGAAGCGCCTGTCATTCGCGGCAGCCTTGGCATTCATCGTTCTCGTTATCGCGACCGGACCCGTGTTCGTGTCGTCGGGATTCGCAGGGGGACTCGGCATCCTCGCGCTGTCTGCCATCCTTCCGGCGCTCGTGCTCGGCACGGTCGCGTACATCTGGGCGAGTAACGATCGCGACGCGGCGCGATCAGGAACAGCCGACCCTCCTCGGCGCTGATTGGCGCAGACGTCCTGCCGCAAGAGGGACGGGACGTCCGCGATGCGCACAATTCCATCGACATGCGTCCATTCCGACTCAGGTTGCGCGCATCGCGGACGATATGCACGGCCGATGCCGCTTCCACGCTCGAACCCGGATGCCGATCCCCCGGCATCCGCAGTGCACACCGCCCTCCGCACAACGCCTTACCAGCAACCGATCAACCTGCTGCGAGCACTGTCTCGTGACGGCGACCCCGCGTACGATCACCCTTACGCCGGAGTCCCTCCACGGCATCCGGTCCCTCCGTCACGACGAGAACACGGGAGATTCAGATGGACACGATGGCAATGATGAAGTCGATGGACATGGGCGAAATGACCATGGACATGGATGCCATGCAGGAATGCATGCAGTCCCTGAACGCCTGCGCGATGGCCGCGGCGATGTGCGCCGGCAGCGACATGATGCACGGCCCCGAGATGGCGACGTGCTGTGCCATGTGCTCGAACATGGTCGAGATGGCTCAGGCGACGATGCACATGATGATGCGTCCGGCCGGGATGAACATGGACGTGATGAGCGCCATGATGACCGCCTGCATGACCATGGGCAAGGCTTGCGCCGCCGAATGCCGCGCGCACGCCGACATGGACGAGATGTGCCGCTACTGCGCGATGGCCTGCGACGACATGGTCATGAAGTGCGAGGCCATGATGGCCTCGATGTCTTCCTGACTCGTATCGGGGTCGAACAGCATCGCCAAAATCCCCGAGGTCACGAGGAAGAACACCGCCACGACGGCGACGACGAGAACGAGGACCAGTACGACGGGAGAGCCTTCTCGCCGGTCCTGAGTCATCCCGTCAGTATGCCCCGCGGCGTCAGGCGGCGCGCGCGGTCGTGACGACCGTCGCCGCGTTCAGGAGTTCCGCGACCGGGTGATAAGCCACCGGCTCCCCCACCGCGATGTCGAACGCGGGACCCACGACCCGGAGTGCTACCGTCGCGCCGCTCAGCAGCGCGACGGTGATCGTCGCGCCGTCGGCGTCGATCACGAGGCCGTCCCACCACGCGGACGGGTTCGAGGCTGCCATGCAGCGCTGGATCGGGTGGACTGTCGACGAGATCGTGCGGGACATGGCTTCACCTGCCTTCGAGGGGTTTCGGTGAGACGAAGCTACGGGATGCCGAGGGCTCGGGGCGCGGATGGCGTAGCGGAACGTAACACCCGGGGTCGAGGGCGCCACGGCTTCGTTCCTCAGCTCTCACGAGGCGATGCGATCTGAGTCATCGCGTGTTCCAGCGCATCGAGGACGGCACGGACGTTCGGGCCATCCCGGCGCGCGACGCGCACGATGGCGGTGATCTCTCGGAACGCGGTCTCATCAGCCAGGGGCACTGCGACCGTGCCCGTCGGGAGAGCGCCCCGCCCCAGTCTGGGGAGCGCCGCGATCGCGAGCCCTCGCTCGACGAACGCGAGCAGCGACTGGAACTCCGCGGCCTCGTAGATGGTGCCGGCGCTCCGTTCGAGCCCCGCCGTCGAGTCCAGCCACCGGCGGTAGGGGTCACCCTCGGGGGTCACCGCCCAGTTCTCCTCGACGAGGTCGCTCCACCGTACGCGGGCGGCACCCGAGAGCGGATGGCCGACGGGGAGGATGACGTCGACGGCATCCTGTCCGAGGTCCACCCGGTGCAGGTCGGGGTCGGCACGGCGGGTCGGCGCATCGCCCCACGACTTCACGAGGGCGACATCGGCGAGCCCCAGTCGCACGTACCGGGCGCCCTCGTCGGGCTCCAGCTCGATCGGCTCGACGCGCAGCGCCGGGTGCGCGTCGTGGAGCGCTGCGATGACAGGAACCACGAGTCCGCGCAGCGCCGTCGGGAAGGCGGCGATTCGCACACGACCGGAGGGACGATCGGATGCCGCGACCTCGGCCAGGTCATCGAGACGGAGCACGGCATCCCTCCCCTCATCGACGAGCCGGCGCGCGAACTCGGTGAGAACGACCCCACGGCCCACCCGCTCCAGCAGTGGCGCCCCGACCGCATGCTCGAGACGCTGCACGCGCTGGGTGACGTTCGACGGGGTGTAGTGGAGTAGTCCCGCGGCCGCGGTCACCGAACCAGTGTCTGCCACGGCGATGAGGGCGCGCAGCCCCTGCACATCGATCATTCACTGATCGTAAATCGCGTAGCCAATTAAAGCTCGATTGTGCTTCACGGTTTACGCCGCGACCATCGAGAAGTGACTCAGACGACCCCGCTCGCCCCCGGCATCCCTTCTTCTCACAACCCGCGTACCCGGGCGAGTGTGATGCTGGCGCTCGCGATGGCCGGGTGGGGCACGATCGGCCTCTTCAGCATCCAGGCGGGAAGCGACGCGATCACCACGACCGCGTGGCGCTGCGTGTTCGGCGCCGCGACACTCCTGGTGCTGTCGCTGGCGACGCGGTCGTTCGGCACGTCGGTGTGGACGCGGCGCGCTGTCGCGCTGACCGTTCTCGGCGGGCTCGCGCTCGTGGCGAACTGGGCCTTCCTCTTCTTCTCGTTCGGTCAGACGACCATCACCATCACGACCGTCGCGTACCACCTCGAGCCGTTCTTCCTCGTCGCTCTCGGCGCGATCGCCAGCCGCACGGCCCCGCGGCGGGGAGACATCGCCTGGCTGGTCGCCGCTTTCGGCGGACTCCTGCTGGCGACGCAGTTCATCGGCTTCCGTGGCATCCAGCCGCTCGATCCGGCGCAGTTGCTCGGCATCGGCGCCGCGCTGGCTGCCGGAGCCCTCTACGCGGTCGCCACCTTCGCCGCGCAGCACACTCGCGGCATCCGTCCCTACCCGATGACGCTCATCCAGTGCGTCGTCGGCGCCGCGATTCTCCTCCCGTTCGCGAGCGCACTGGACTGGAGCGGCCCCTTCTGGGGCTGGATCGCGGTGATGGGCATCGTGCATACGGGTCTGCTGTACTCGATCCTTTACAGCAGTGCCCGCGTGCTCTCCACGATCACGCTCGCCGCCCTGTCGTTCGTGAACCCCGCCGTCGCGGTGCTCGTCGACGTGATGGTCTACGGGCACGTGCCCGACGCGCTGCAGCTGCTCGGCATCGCGGTGATCGCAGGGGCGACGTTGGCGATGACGGTGCGCAACCGCTGAGGTGTAGCGCATCCGCCCCACCGCGGCCAGGGGTGCGAGCGCGTCCGCTGCCGAACGACCGGGGCGGAGATCACGCCGCCGGCGGAGCGGGTGCGGCACCCATGATCAGCTCCGGTCTCGTATCGGCGGGTACGGGGAACCACGCGAGAAACGTCACCCCCTCCTCCGTGGCGTCGAATCGCGAGATGGTTCGCGCGGCCGGTTCGTAGAAGGTGTCTCCGGCTCGCAAGATCGACTCCTCCCCGGCTCCGACCTGGAAAATCGCCGACCCGGCCTCGATGACCCCGAACACGGGACCGTTGTGCCAATGAGCACCGAGATGCACCCCGGACGGAATCGTGATGCGCCGCACCTCGACCGACGCGAAGCTCGGCGCACCGTCGAGGGTCACCGTGTCGAGAAGCACGCGTTGCACAGTGGTGTCATTCATGCATTCATCCTGGCCCGCACGAGGTCGCGGCGACGTGACGCCCGCGCGATTCGGCTCGACACGCTCGCGAGGCGAGACGTCTCACGGGAGAGGGCAAGAACGGATGCCACGATGCCGACGGCACCTGTGGCCTCGACGTACGAACGGCCCAGGGTTTCGACACGGTGAGCCGCCACGGCCTGTGCGGCCTCATCGTGCTCTCTCGGACCACCACGGCGGCACAGGAAGTGAACCGCGCGCACCTCGGCTGGGCGGGCTCGGACGCTCCCCCGGGGCTCGAAGACGATCGGTGATGATTCCCCGCCATCCGTTGCCGATCAGCTCGCGTCGTCACAGTCGCTTCACTCGCCGACCGATCGAGCGCCGCAGCATTGTGGCGGCGGCCCCGGCTGAGGTACGTTCACCCGCAGTAGAGACGAGGTTCGCGCGTGGGCAGTGACTCTTTGCTTGCCGTCATCTATCGGGGGAGGCCGGCTACGGTTGCCGAACTCGCCACCCTGTCCCATCTGGGAGGGCCGGAGGCCCGCGCGGCTGTCGATGACTTCCGGCGCCGGGGTCTGCTGGGCGGCACAGGCGATGAACTCGCGTACACGAATCCGGCATTCTGGGCCGCGGGCGCCGTTGCCACCCGTTCGGCTGAGCTGCGCAGCACCGCTGCGGAGGCGCTGGCAGACCTCGAGAACATCGTGTCCAACTTGCCCGAGATGCTTCGGGATTGGGCTGTCGGTGAAGCGTCGGATGACCCGGTGCCCGTCGTCATCCGGCACGGGCCACACGCCTCAGAGGACCTCTGGTTCGATACCGCGCGGCATGATTCGGGCACGCTGGATGCGGTCCTGCCTCAGATCGATCGCTTTGCCGGAAGCTCCCCGGACCGGTCTGCCCGCTTCGGTCGGGCTCTGTCCGGCAAGGATGCGGTGCGCGTCATCATGCCGACGTGGGCGACCGATGATGCGGACACCCGCTCCAGTACGGCACATTACGGTTCTGTGGGTGTCGAGTACCGCCTGATGGACACCCCACCGAGCTGGTTCTGGGTCGATGGGGATCAACTGGCGGTGCCCTTCGAATGGGGCGAGGGCCGACCGACGAGTGTCCTCGGCGTGAGGAATGCCGCGCTCGCAGGGATGGCGCGGGACTACTTCGAATGTCTCTGGCGGCGCGCACAACCCGTCGTGCCCGTGGAGAACTCCTGGTCACCGCTGCTCCAGCTCATGCGTCAGGGGATCACGCTGGACACGGCGTCTCGCCGGGTTGGCATAGCCCCCCGTACCGGGCGGCGCAGGATCTCAGATGCCATGGCCCACTACGGAGTCTCGACGCTGTTCGCTCTCGGTGTCGCCTGGGCCGCGGACGAGAGCGCCACACGCCCTACCGGCTAGGCGCCCACCCGCGGGAACACGAAGGGTGCACCAGGTACGGCGATCGCCGACACGGCCTCGGCGATCGCGGCGCTCGGCGGGATGGGCGTGCCGTCCGCCCGGTTGACGAGGACGTTCGTCGTGGTGAGGACGATGAGCACGGAACCATCGTCCCGGGCGTACATGGTGGAGGAGTATCCAGGCAGATCGCCGCTGTGTCCCGTCCATCCGTTCGTGGCCACGAGTCCGAGGCCGTACCCCGTGCCGGCCGGGTTGCCCGGTATGGCCACCATGCTCAGGCGTTCTTTCTGGGTCTCCGCACGGAGGAGGGATCCTGTCGTGAGATCGTTCAGCCAGGTCTCGAGATCTCCCACCGTGGAAGCAGCTGCTCCCGCGGCTTGCGCCCAGGACGCGTTCCACTCCGTGGCGTCGGCTTCCTTCCCGTCCGCGGTGAGGGTGGTGTAGCCCTGGGCACGGGGTGCGGTGAACGCGGTGGCTGCTTCCGCATACGTGGTCTGCGCGAGGCCGGCCGCGTCGAAGAGGTGCTGCATGGCGGAGGCATACGGTGTGCCGGAGACGCGCTCGACGAGCTGCCCCAGGATGACGGTATTGGAGTTCGAGTAGTCGAAGTCCGTTCCCGGGCTGAAGAGCAGATCGAGGGGTTCGACCATCGCGATCAACTCGCGGGGAGTGAACTGGCGTTGAGAGTCGGCGAGGAACTGCTGATCGAAGGTCGGGGTGCCGGTGTAGCTCGGGATGCCGCTTCGCATCTCGGCGAGCTGTCTGACGGTGACGTCTTTCCAGGCGTCGGGGAGTTCGGGCAGATAGGTGCGGATGGGCGCATCCAGATCGACCAGCTTGTCGTCGACCAGTTGCAGCACGAGCGTCACCGTCATCGTCTTGGTGATGCTCCCGATCCGCAGATGATCGTCGACGGTCAGCGGGGCGCCGGTCGACTTGTCGGAGACCCCGAGCGGTTCTTCGAATCGTCCCCCTGGCGTCTGGAGGAGCACGATGGCGCCCGGGATGCCGTTCGCCTCCATCACGGTCGTGGCGGCGTCTCTGATCGCGGTCGCCGTACTGTCCGGATAGGAGGACGCGGAAGGATCTGACCCGGTCGATGGGGCAACCGGGCTGGTGGGTGCCGTGCTTGTGCATCCGGCCACCAGGAGGAGGAGGGCGATGAGTGCGGCGGTGGGGACGAAACGGGCGGGTCGACGCATGGTCACTTCCCCTCGCGCACGCCGGCGACGAACGTGCCGAACTCCGCTGAAAGCGCTGACGAGAACGGGTAGGCGAGCTGATCCGCGAGGTTCGGGACGTCAGCGTCCCCCACATCTCGCAGGATGTGCACCATGTTCGGCAGCTCGACGAAACGCGCGACTCCGGGCGAGAACGAGTCCGCGAGGGCGACGACGCCTGAGCCTGCACTGCCGTCGCCGCACGGGGTGTTGAAGTCTTTCGTGCCGCACGTGATCAGCGTGGGGATGGTGACCGATGGGGCGACGTCGGCCGGGTCGAGGGCGTCGTACCCCTTTCCGTAGAGGGTGCGATAAGCGTGAGTGACCACCATCTGAGCCGGGTCACTGCCGTAGATGTTGGTCTCGATCACCGCCTGGATCGCCTGGGTGTAATCCGTGGCGGCGGGCAGCGGAACCGGCCCGGGAGTCGGATAGGGCGGGGTTGCGGTGCGGATCTCGTCCACACCCGCCGTCATCCATGCTGTGATGGTCTCCGCGTCGGCTTCCGTCATCGCTCCGGCCGCCACGGCTCCGGTCATCTGCTCGGAGAACTGTCGCGTCAGGATGTCCAGGATGTGCGTGTACGCGGGCTCGATGAGGGCCAGCCCGGCCGGTGCGGGTGCCCCGGCGAGGTCTGCGGCGATGGTGAGGGCTGCGGCTCCGCCCTCGCTGTGGCCCACGAGGATGAGGCGGTTCGTGTCGATCCCGGGCTGGGTGGCGAGGAAAGACAGAGCATCGCGCCCGGGTCGGATGCGGAGCTGGTCGTAGTCGAGCGCGAGCATGGCCGACGGGTCGCTCGTGTAGGGCCCGAGGCCCGTCTGCCCGGTTCCCAGCTTGTCGTAACGGAGGGATGCGATCCCCTCGGAGCTCAGCAGGTCGGCCAGCCAGGAGTAGTCCTCGGTCGCCAGCGTGGCGGTGTTGCCGTCGCGATCGATGGCACCGGTGCCCCCGATGATGACCGCCGCGGCCACCGCGTGCGTCGGATCGACCGGCCCGCGGTAGCTGCCGGAGAACGTGACACCGCCGCTGTCGAAAGAGACCGGCTGGTCGGGCAGGATGGCCGCCGGCTCCGGCGTCGGAACGGGCGTGGTCGTGGCGATCGGGGTGGTGTCGCAGCGCGTGTCGGCGCGTGCCGCGGGCGCTGCACCCCCGAGTGTGCCGAGACCGACGGACATCGCGAGGAGCAGCGCGATGCTGAGCGTCGCCGCACCTCCCGCAGCCGGTGGCGTCGACCGGCCGGGACGACGGACACGCCGACGAGGACGCATCACAAGGGCGAGGCCGAGGAGCAGGATCAGGATGCCGGCACCGAGCGGCAGCAACGGCTCCGATCCGGTCGCGGGGAGACAGTCGATCATCGGGGGGCTCCTTCGGGATCGGTCCAGCGCACGAGCACGTGGCGGCGCCGGCGGCCGGAGCCGCGCTGCAGTTGTCGGCCGGCCATCACGGTCGCCACGAGCGCCGCGCCCAGTGCGCCGGTGAAGACGCGGTCGAGAGTTGCATGCGCCCAGTCGGCGAGCCAGCCCTGGCTGGAGTTCTCGCCCACTGCCGCCGCGATGAGCACGGACACGAGGGCGAGCGCCAGGGTGATGACCCAGAGCACGAGAGGCGCGCCGTGCCGAGCGGCGTAGCCGTAGAGGCCCGTCGTCGAGAGCACCCGCACACGGCCCCTCGCGCGCAGACGGCCACCCGCATCCCACTCGGCACTCTCGCTCGGCGAACTGCGACCGTTCGCGGTCATGACGTTCAGGAGATCTTCGACCGCGCTCCGCAGCGCGACCTCGTCGGTGCCGCTGAGCACGACGTCGGCTCGGCCGAGTCCGACCACGGTCACTCCGCTGCACCCGGTGCGCGGGTCGCTCACGGCCAGCCCCAACCCTGCGGCTACCGCCTCGCCTGCCGTGCGGTGGGCATCAGGGAAGGACGGGTCGGCCGCCGCGAGAGAACGCTCGAGTACCTCGAGCTCCGCTCCGGCCTGCGCCGGGGCAGTCAGCCACCCGCCCCCCTCGATCTGTGCGCGCCAGGCATCGAGAACAGACGTGTCGACCGGCAGCGAGTCGACCCTGTTCGAGCCGGTATCGCCCGGTTCGCGCTCCGATGCAGTGACGGAGAAGGTGACGTACATCAGGCGCCCGAATCCAGCGGAACACTCTGCGGGAAACAGAACACGTCGGAAGGGTCGTAGAGCGCTTTCACCTCGCGGAGTCGCTCCGCCCCGGCGCCCCAATAGTCGCGCTGCCAATCAACGGCCTCGGCGTTCGGAACATTCGAGTAGGCGCCGTTTCCGAACGGTGTGAGGGCGGCCGTGAAGTCGTCTACCCAGCGCAGGCAGTCGGGGGTGAGCGGGTCGTCGGCGGCGGGCACGCCCCCGCGCACCCCCCAACCTGCCCCCGGTTCTGCGTAGAAGAGAGCGTCACGGTGGGCGAAGGCGCTGCCGCCGGCTGGCTCGCTGCGGGCGACGGCTCCTCCGAAAGCGTTGGTGAAGTAGTTGCAGCCGTCGGTGGGCGCCTCGGCCAGCAACGAGCGCACGATCTCGATCGCCTCGACCGGAAAGGGTGCAGCGACGAACTGCGACGAGAACTTCCAGTTCGCAGGTTCGTCGTCGAGGGGAATCTGCAGGCCGTCGTAGGCATCGGCCCAGGAAGCGTCGATGGTGAGGACATCGGGGTGTCCGATCGAGAGCAGCGGATGCAGCAGACGTTCGATCTCGGCAGGGTCACCGCCGGGCGCGAGCACCGCGAACAGGGTCATCGAATTGCGGCTCAATTCGAGCTGACTGGTGAGTCGTTCATCCGCGAAGGGAGCCGTGCCCTGCCACGCCGTGAGCAGCTCGGACACCAGGTCGAGACCCGACCACGTCGCGGTGAGTGTGCTGACCCGAGAGAGGGGATGCACCGCGTAGGTCAACGACGTGACGACGCCGAAACTGCCGTTGCCGGCGCCGCGGAGGGCCCACAACAGATCGGCGTGATGGTCGGCGTCGACGTAGATGGCCTCGGCCGCGCCGTCCGCGCTGGCGACGACGATCTCGGCCGCGAGAAGGTTGTCGCAGGCCATGCCGTAAGCGCGAGTCAGCAGTCCGAGACCGCCGCCGAGCGTGGCCCCCACCAGACCGACCGACCCTTCGGTCCCGGTCGGCACCGCGAGGCCTTCGGCGGCCAGGGCGGCGACCACCGCCGCCTGCGTGAGACCCGCGCCGACGGTGGCCGTCATCCTCACCGCGTCGATCGACACGGAGGTGAGATCGCTCACATCGATCACCAGACCATCGTCGACGGTCGACCAGCCCTCCAGGCAATGTCCCCCGCTCCGAACACGCAGGGGCACTCCGACGCGGCGGGCCGACGTGACCGCGGCGACGACCTGTGATGTCGACTGCACATAGACGATCGCCGTCGGCCGATGCGAGAACAGACGGTTCCACGATGAGCGGGCGGTGTCGTACTGATCGTCGCCCGGGCGCACGACGCGGCAGCCGAGACCGAGGAAGGCGGCGGCGTCTGCGGTGGTGCTCATTCGGCCTCGACGGCGACGACTGCGGCGCCGCCGTCCGGCTCGGATTCGAGCACTGCCCGCCGGAAGATCATCAGCCAGGCGAAGTACACACCACCGGCCAGGATGATCCCCAGCACCACGAGCGCCGGCACGAACGCGTCGGGCGGCGTCACGAGCACGACCAGGACGAGGGCCACCCAGATCAGGGCCACGATCGTGACGGGCAGCTCGAAGCGGCCGAGGTTGAATCCACCGGGCTTTCGTTCGAGCTTGCCGCGCACCACGAGGTAGAGCACCACGATGGCCCCGTACATCAGGGCCGGAAGCAATGTTCCGCCCACGATCAGCTGAACGAGGGCCTCCCCCGGCAGTGCCACCATGAGCACCGCGCCGATCGCGACGATCAGCACGGTGGCGGCGACCGGTGTGCGGGTGTACGGGCTCACCCGGCTCATCAGCTTCGCAGAGGGGAAGCGGCCGTCACGCGCCATGGCGAACACCTGGCGGGAGCACGCCGCCATCACCACCATTCCCGCGCCGAAGAACGCGAAGGCGATTCCGCCGAGCAGGATGCGCTCCCAGACGGGTCCTAGTTGGCCGCGGATGATGGCGGCCACCGGCGAAGGGTCACCGGTCACTACATCCACGTCTTTGATCGAGATGGTGAGCACGATGAGGAAGATGAGCCCTGCGACGCTCGCGGCGATCACCGAGCCCACGATCGCGCGCGGCACCGTGCGGAAAGGGTTCTTGGCCTCCTCGGCGAGGTTGGCCGCCGAGTCGAAGCCGACCAGAGTGGTCAGCCCCATCAACGCTCCGGCCATCAACCCGCCCCCGATACCGAAGTAGTTCGGGTCGGCCAGCGCGGCGCCGCGGGAGCCGAGATTGCCGATGTCGCCGCCACCGGTGACGGCGAGCACGATCAGCAGTCCGATCGCGAGCACCGCGATGATCCCGAGCTCGACCGCCACAGCGGCAGACGTGATCATGCCGAACAGCCGTGTGGAGGCAATCACCAAGACCGCCTGGACGACGAGGATCACCAAGGTGAGAACGCGCGCCATGTCTTCGTCGGCGTCCATCCCGAGCAGCGGCATCACCGCCTGACTCGCCATGGCGTTGGCCATCGTGACCACGGCGATGGCGAGGTACCAGAAGCTCAGCCAACCGAAGAACCAACCGACCTTCGGGTTCGCCAGCCGCGAGGCCCACTGGTACGACGACCCGCTGAGGGCGATGCGTGCCGCGAACTGGGCGACCACCAGCGCCACGAGCGTCTGGCCCACGGCTGCCGCCACCCACAGCCAGATCCCCACCGGACCGGCCGTCTGCAGCATCTCGCCATAGGTGGCGAACACACCGACCGCCACGGAGATGAACGCGAACGAGATGGCGAACACCTGGAAGCCGCCGAGGGTGCGCTTCAGCTGCGGCTGGTCTTCCGAGCTCTGGACCGCGGGCGGCTCAGCCGACGGCACAATCCCCGCTGCGGTGAAACGTTCCGGCATGGCTCTCCCTCGATCTGCCTCAGTGTGACGAGCGCGAGAGTCGGCCGACAAGATCCTCTTGCGGACACGTCCGCTAGAGGACAGGACATCCGCTTCCCCCGCCACCCGCGGTCGGTCATGCTGGCGCTCGATCTGTGTCACGCGGCTGCCTCTGAGGCCCGGCACCGGTCTCGACGGAGGAACGTTCGTGCGAGCGCATCATCACCGCGGCCGGCGGTCCGCGGCCCAGGCCGCGGCCGGCGGCATCCTGCTTTCTGTCCTGACCGGATGCATCACCCCAGGTTCTCCCGGCGAAGCGAACCCGGCACCGACCGCCGGACTCACCTCCGCGTCAGCGTCGGCGCCGAGTTCGTTCGCGGGCGCCCTCGCCGGGCCCATCGACGACTGGCGCACCTCGTTTCGTGCGAGCTCTATGAGCTTCACCGTTCCCGGAACGGTCGTGGCGGCGACGCTCGGTGACGGCCCAGTGGCTCTCGCGGCGAGCGGAGACCGAGTTCTCGGCTCGACGCCGATGGATCCCGACGACGCCTTCCACATCGGCAGCATGACGAAGCTGTTCACCGCCGCCCTCGTGATGCAACTCGACGAGGAGGGCGCGCTCTCGCTCGACGACACCCTCGACCGGTGGTTCCCCGAGGCGCCGAACGGCGCGCAGATCACGGTGCGGATGCTGCTGACGCACGAGAGCGGACTGAGCGAACTCGACATGGCCCTGGTCGGCACCGCCACCAATCAGGAGGTCGTCGACGATGTCTTCTCGAAGCCGCCGGTCTCGCCGCCCGGCACGCAGTACCAGTACCTGAACGCCGGCTACATCATCCTCGGTCGTGTGATCGAGGAGGCGACCGGGCGTCGCTACCACGATCTGGTGGAGAACCGGTTGATCGAACCGCTCGGTCTCAGCTCGACGTATCTCGACGTCACCGGTGCCGACTCGGGCGCCGGGTCAGCCTCGGGCTCCGCTACCGGCTCCGGCACGCGCCCGACGACGGTGAGCGGATACGACCTCGGCTGCGGCGAGGGACTGACGGGTGGCGACTGCCTCGGCCGTCCCTCGACGGCTGTTCCCACCTCGCCCGATCCGTCGCCGCAGTGGACGGGAGCCTGGGCGGCCGGAGGTATGGTGAGCACCGCCCGTGACCAGGCGGTCTGGATCAGGGCTCTCGTCGCTGGAGACGTCGTCGACGACGCCCACAAGGCCGACATGCAGGCGCTCACTCCGCTGTCATCGGCGCACTACCGCGACGCCTACTCGTCGGCGCACCTCACCGCGGTGCAACTCGGCGAGGGAACGGGCCTGACCTCGTGGGCAGTGCCGGGGCTCGGAACCTGTGTCGGCCACGCCGGGTCCATCCCGGGCTCGAACGGCGTCGCCGCCTACTGCCCCGACGAACAACTGGCCATCGTCGTCCTGAACGACATCGACCCGGCGGGACTCACTCCCGGCTACCCGGGCCTGGTCGAACTGGCCCCCGCGGCGCTCGACGCCCTGAACACAGGCTGAACCCCTCGCTCTCCGTCTCCGCCGCGGAGTCAGGAAGCACGACGCCGTCCTCGGCACCTGCTCCAACCGGCCGACGTCGTCGGTGGGGACAGTTCGACGACGGCGAGGAACGGGTTGGCGACCTGAGTCCCGTCGGTGACGAACACCCCTCTCGCGAGCTCGGGGTCGAAGCCGAGTCCGGCTCCGTCGCCGCGCCGGCTCGCGGCCGTACGAAACTCCTGAGAAAGCGGACGCGCACCTCGCCCCCGACCGCGCGAACGGCCTCCGGCATCCCGGATCTCAGGAGTTCGGCCCGCCGCATCTCGCGATACCGTCCCGAAACGCGACGGCAGTACAGTTCACGCATGCCTCCGATCGAGAACCTCCTGGCGTTCGTCGCCGCGGCGTTCGTGCTCATCGTCATCCCGGGCCCGGGCGTGCTGTTCGTGATCGGGCGCTCCATCTCACTCGGTCGCCGCGCAGGGCTGCTCAGCGTGCTCGGCAACGCGATCGGCAACATCCCCGCGATCCTCGCCACCGCCTTCGGCATCGGTGCGCTCGTCGCGTCGTCGATCGTGGCCTTCACGGTGTTGAAGGTCATCGGGGCGGCCTACCTGGTGTGGCTCGGCATCCAGGCGATCCGTCACCGCCGCGATCACGTCGCCGCTCCCGCGCCGACCCCGAAGTCTCGGTGGATCCTGTTGCGTCAAGGCTTCGTCGTCGGCGTCACGAACCCCAAGACGATTGCGTTCTTCGTCGCCGTGCTGCCCCAGTTCGTCGACCCGCACGCGGGCGCCGTGTGGCTGCAGCTCCTCACGCTCGGCATGATCTTCCAGGTGCTGGCCGTGGTCTGCGACTCGATCTGGGCCGTCGCCGCAGGCACCGCGCGCGCGTGGTTCGCGGGTTCGCCGAAGCGCCTGTCCGCACTATCGGGCACGGGCGGCTTCATGATGATCGGCCTCGGCGGCGCGCTCGCACTGACCGGCGCGAAGAGCTGACCGCCGCGAAGAGCTGACACGGGCGCCCGCCCGAGGTCCCGGGCTCGCGAGACAGCATTGCGCTCACAACTCGGCGTCAACCCGTAACGGCCTCGTCAGCGAGTCGCCGTCTCGGCTGCCGCGAAGCAGCCGGGAGCCTCCCCACACGCCATCTGGTCACCGCGGAGCGCCAAGTCACGACGCGGCCGGCCCGTTCTGCCCACGCCGACCTCAGCGCCCCCGCACGCCCAGATCAGCGGATGCCGCACCCTCGAGCCTCGTCCCATCCGGCGCGTAGCGCGAGCCGTCGACGGGGCTGTCCCAGGAGCGTTCCGCGTCGTTCCACGTCAGTGGGGCCGGGGCGACCAGGGCGCGGGTCTCTCCGTCGACAGTCGACACCGCGGCCGTGCGCAGTCCCTGCCGTGACACCACGCCCGCTCCCTCGGCGGGGCGCTCGACCGGTGCCGGAGCCGCCGCCGCGAAGGCCCTCGCGGCCACGCCGACGCGCCGTCCCGCATCGCCGATCCCTCGCCCGAGGTCAGCGGGAACGGTCATGCGCGTGCCGATCGTGCGCATCCACTGCGGGCGGTCGCTGCGCGAGACACCGCGGATCTCGTCGGCCAACCGCATCGCTGCAGCGGGGCCGTTCGTCAGGCCCCAGCCGGCGTATCCCGTGGCGAAGCGAAGGCGCCCGAGGCCTCTCGGCATCCCTCCGACGAAGGGCACGAGGTTGTGCGACTGGTAGTCCTGACCAGACCAGCGGGCGATCTCGGCACCGACCGGGAGCGTGCGGCGGGCCCAGGCGGCGAGTCCCTCGGCGAGCGCGACCTCCGACGACGCGGAGCCGACCGGATGCCGTGCCCCGGTCACCAGCAGAACGCCGCGCCCGAACGAGGACGGTGCCGCAACGACGCTGCGACCGTCGGCGCCCACCTCGCTCCACATGCCGCCGGGGGCTTCGGCATCCCCCTCCATCTCGAAGGCGATCGCCCACGAACGCCGCGCGCGCGTCTTGAGGTCGTAGAGACCCCGGCGCACGATGGGAGTGCCGGTGGCGAGCACGACGGTGTCGCCGAACATCGTGCCGTGGGCGGTGTCGACGCGACCGGTGGGGAGGGCGTGTACGTCCGTCACGCGGACGCCGGTGTGCAGCGTCGCCCCGGCCGCGAGGGCCGCGTCGGCGAGCATGCGCGAAAGCGCCGCGGGGTCGAGGGCGAGCTGGTCGTCGAGGGCGAGGGCTCGCACGGGCGTGCGTCCGCCGAGGTCGGAGGGGGCATCCTCGCGGACGGGGAGCCCCGCCTCCCGCGCGACGTCGCGGACCGCGTCGATCGCCGAATCGGTCGCGATCCCCCGACCGAAGGTGAAGGCGGTGCGCCGGTCGGCTGTGTCGCCGGCGCGCTCGGCGAGCCACTCCTGCCCCGCGCGGTTGGCGTCGACGTAGGCCTTCACGAGCCCGGCCGGGTGATGCGTGCGGAGCGCCGCGAGGGTCGTCCCCTGGAGAAGGGATGCCATCCCCACCGACGCCCCGGTCGCCCCCTGGCCGACGTGTCCGGCGTCGACCACGGCGACGTCGACCCCCGCTTCGGCGAGCATCACGGCGGTCGAAAGGCCGGTGATCCCCGCACCGACAACGATGACGTCGTGCCGCGCGTCGGGTTCGAACGGCGTCCCATCGACGAAGGTCTGGTCGCGGTGCCACAGGGAGGAGGTCATGCGTTCATCCCATCGCGGGCGCGGGGGTCTCGGCATCCGATTGCCTCCGTCGCCCGGATCGTCTACTCCCGTGGGAGGGGTCGCCACACCTGTCGCCCAGGAACGCTCTCGGCGACACTTCTCGACCTCTCGCACGCGCACAGGCGGGCCGCGGATAGGCTCGGGGCGTGACCGACAGCGCCGCCCCCTCGAGCCGCACGGCCGTGGTGGCCGCGGCGATCGACCTGTTCGCCGAGCGCGGCTACGACCAGACCTCGGTCGAGCAGATCGCCCAGGCCGCGGGGGTCTCCCGGTCGACGTTCTTCCGGCAGTTCGGCGGCAAGGAAGATGTCGTCTTCGCCGACCACGAGGTCCTGCTGGGCGAGGTGCGCGCCTACCTGGCCCAGGCACACGACGACCCCTGGGCCGCGGTGTGCGAGGCCTCGGTGCGGGTGTTCCGTCACTTCGCCGCCGACCCCGAGCTCGCTCGGCGCCGCTACGCGATCGTGCGTGAAGTGCCTGGCTTGCGCGACCGAGAGATCATCACGGTCTTCCGCTACGAGCGCCTCTTCGACGAGTACCTCCGGTCCGCCCTTCCCGGACTCGACCCCCTGGATGCCGTCGGCTTCGCGGCCCTCGTCACCGCCGTGCACAACCACGTGCTGCGCCGGCTCATGCGCGGCGCGCGGGTCCCGGCATCCGTTCTCCGGCGTGCCCTCGACGACGTGCTCCGCCGCTACGGCGTGCATACCGACCGCGACGACGCGGCCGGCGACGACCTCATCGTCGCGGCCTTCCCCCGCCGCATGCCCGCCGCCGAGGTCACCCGCCGCCTGCGCGCGTCACTCGGCGAGTAACGCGCTCTCGCGCCGCGTTGCCGCTCCCGCGGCGCGCGCCCGGCCGCGCTCTACGCCCCGTTGAGTGTCCAAAACACCCGGACGCCTCGAAGAATCGTCCGGGTGTTTTGGACACTCACCCCGCGAAGGCGCGGAAGAACCCGGCGCAGCGTGGGCGCGGACTCAGGTGACCGGCTTGGCGAGGTCCTCGACGACTTCGGCACCGGGGAGGGATGCCAGAACCTCACCCGGCAGGAAGATCTTCGCGCCGCGGATCCCGGCGCCGATGATCGCCCGCGGCAACGCGGCCACGCGGGCGTCGAGCAGCAACCGCCAGTCCGACGGGATGCCGAGCGGGGTGATGCCGCCGTACTCCATGCCGGTCTGCGCGACGGCATCGTCCATCGGCGCGAAGGTCGCCTTGCGCGCATCGAGGAGGCGTCGGACGGCGCCGTTGACGTCGAGGCGGGTCGTCGCGAGCGCGAGGCAGGCCGCGGTCGAGGTCACGCCGCCGCGGGTCCCCTGCACGACGAGGCAGTTCGCCGAGATGTCGAGGCTCTGGCCGTACGCCTCACAGAACGCGGCGGTGTCGGCCAGGGCCGGGTCGACCTCGGCCACCTCGATGCGCGCCGAGGTCGCGGGATCGATCGCAGCGATCGCTGCCGCGACGGGGGCGGCCAGCAGTTGCGGGTTCTCTGCGGCGGGGAAGAAGGTCAGCGTGCTCACGCCCGCGACCCTACCGGGCACGCCCTCGCTTGCCCGCGTGATGCCCCCTCGCGACACCCCGAGGCGCCTGAGTGTCCGAAACACCCGGACGCGAGCGCGACCGTTCCCGGGTGTTCTGGACACTCAGCGACGTATGCCGCCCGTGGGGAAGGAATCCCCGGCTCATGGCAGAGCCTCTCGCGCGTGACACCCAGTACCAACATGAGCGATACTGGGAACCATGACCATCGATGCCGATGCCCGCACGCTCCCCGGCGAGCGCGTCGCCCGTTACGACCTCCTCCAGCGCCGCGACACCGACTACTTCGCCGTGTTCGCCGACATCCCCGAGGCCGACCGCGCGGTGTGGGATCGCGCCAAAGCCTTCTGCGACGAGATCGGCACCCGGATGCAGGGCGAATGGGATGCCGCGACCTACCCCGTCGAGCTCCTCCGACGAATGGGCGAGCTCGAGTTGTTCACCGACGGCATCGACCACCCCGACCTCCCCGCGTCGTCACCGCTGGCCGCGGGCCTGGTGAACATGGAAGTGTCACGCCACGACGGCTCGCTCGCCACAGCCCTCGCGGTGCAGGGCGGGCTCGCTCTCCGCACTCTCGCTCTCTTCGGCTCGCCCGAGCAACAGGCACGCTGGCTGACGCCCCTCGCCGAGGGCACGGTGCTCGGCGCCTTCGCGCTGACCGAGCCCGACCACGGCTCCGACTCGGTCTCGCTCGAGACCACCGCGACGTGGACCGGTGACGGCTGGTCCCTCAGCGGCACGAAGAAGTGGATCGGCAACGGAGCCTCCGGCGGCATCACCTTCGTCTGGGCGCGCGTCGAGAACGAGGGCGGCGACGACCACGGCAACGTCCGCTGCTTCCTCGTCGAGCAGGACACCCCGGGCTATACCGGCACCGTCATCACCGGCAAGGTCTCGCTGCGTGGCATCCATCAGGCGCATATCGCGATGGACGACGTACGCCTCGCTCCGGATGCCGCCCTCCCGGGCACCCGCACGTTCAAAGACGCGTCGACCGTGCTGTTCGCCACGCGCTCCGGTGTCGCCTGGTCGGCACTCGGCCACGCGATGGCCTGCTACGAGATCGCGCGAACGTATGCCACCGAGCGCATGCAGTTCGGCAAGCCCCTCGCGAAGTTCCAGATGGTGCAGGAGCGCCTCGCGCAGATGCTCGACGAGCTCACCGCCATGCAGCTGTACTGCCGCCGTCTCGCCGACCTCGAGACCTCCGGCGGCCTGCGCCCCACGCAAGCCTCGCTCGCGAAGTACCACAACACCCGCGCCGCGCGCCGCGTGGCGGCGACCGCGCGCGACCTCCTCGGCGGCAACGGCATCCTGCTCGAGAACGGGGTCATGCAGCACATGGCCGACATCGAGGCGATCCACACGTACGAGGGCACGGAGAGCGTGCAGGCCCTCCTGCTCGGTCGCGACATCACCGGGATGAGCGCGTTCGTCTGACACCGGATGCCACGCCCTGGCGCTCGGAGTGCGTCAGGGCGCGCCATTCCGCGTACTGGGCGCCGCCACACGACGCAAGCAGAGGCGGAATGACGGTAGCTCCCGATACCGTCGGGGCATGAGCCTGTTCTCTCGCCGTTCTGCGCCCCGCGATCCTGTCGCGACCGCGATCCCCCACGCCGAGGAGAGCCCGCCGCAGAGCCTGTGGGCCGACGGGTTCGGCCGACTCGCGGTGCGCGCGGTGCAGATCATCGTCGTCGTGCTTCTGGTGGCTGGCCTCATCTGGGGCATCCAGCAGGTGACCCTCGTCATCATCCCGCTGGTGCTCGCGCTCATCTTCGCCTCGGCATTCGGGCCGGTCACGATGTGGCTGCGCCGTAAAGGCGTCCCCGCCGTGATCGCCACCCTTCTCACACTCCTCGCGGTCGTGCTCGTCCTCGCGGGCCTCGGGTGGCTCGTCGTGACCTCGGTGATCAACCGGTGGGACTATCTCAGCGAGCAGGCGGTGCAGGGCTTCCAGAAAGCACAGGACTGGTACCACACGCTCCCCTTCGCGATCCCGCAGGATCAGGTCAATGAGGCGATCGAGGGCATCAAGGGCTTCGTCACCAGTTCGCAGTTCGGCACGGCCGCGGCCACCGGCGTCGGGGCAATCGCGTCCTTCGTCACCGGGTTCGTGCTGATGGTGGTCATCCTGTTCTTCTTCCTGAAGGACGGCCCGCGCATGTGGGAGTTCATCCTGCGTCCCTTCCGCGGTGCGCACTACGACCGTGCCCGCCGCATCGGCGACAAGACGGTGACCGTCCTCGGTTCGTACATGCGCGGCACGGCGTCGGTCGCCGCAGTCGACGCGATCGGCATCTACATCGGTCTGCTGATCCTGCAGGTGCCGCTCGCCCTGCCGCTGGCGGTCCTGGTGTTCCTGCTCGCGTTCATCCCGATCGTCGGTGCCGTGACGGCGGGTATCCTCGCGGCGCTCGTCGCGCTCGTCACCAACGGGCCGATCGTCGCCCTCATCGTCGTCGGCGTCGTCGTGCTGGTGAACCAGCTCGAGGGCAACTTCCTGCAGCCCGTCCTGATGGGGCGCACGATGAAGCTGCACTCGTTCGTCGTGCTGGTCGTGCTGGCCGGCGGCACGGCGATCGGCGGCATCCTGGGCACACTCCTCGCGGTGCCTCTCACCGCCGTCGCGTGGGGCATCATCACCGTCTGGAACGGCCCCGCCAAGCCCGCCGAGTGGGCGCGTCGGAAGAAGCGCCGGAACCCCGTGCCGCTCGCCGGAGACGAGAGCTCGGACTGACGCGGTGCCGTACGACATCCCCGCGCCCATGTTGGCGAAAGCCGTGCCCGCCGTCCCCGAGCACGCGAAGGTCGAGGGCGGGTTCAGCTACGAACCCAAGTGGGACGGTTTCCGCGCGCTCGTGTCGTGGGACGGCACGGATGTCGAGATCGGCAGCCGCGGCGCCAAGCCGCTCACCCGCTACTTCCCCGAGCTCGTCACCGCGTTCGCCGAGATCCTGCCCGAGCCGTGCCTGATCGACGGCGAGGTCGTCGTCGCGCGCGGGGAGCCGGGGGCGCAGCGCCTTGACTGGGAAGCCCTGTCGCAACGGATCCACCCCGCCGCGTCGCGCGTCGCCCTGTTGTCCGAGCAGACGCCGGCGATGTTCATCGCGTTCGACCTCCTCGCCCGCGGTGACCGCGACCTCCAGGCGGAACCGTTCTCGGAGCGTCGCGCGCAGCTCGAAGACCTGCTCGGCGCGGTGCCCCATCCCGTGCACGTGACGCGTACGACGGACGACCCCGACCTCGCCCGCCGCTGGCTGGCGGAGTTCGAGGGTGCCGGACTCGACGGGGTCGTCGCCAAGCCTCTCGCGCAGCCCTACGCGCCGAACAAGCGCACGATGTTCAAGATCAAGCACGCGCGCACCGCCGACGTCGTGGCGCTCGGGTATCGCATCCACAAGTCGGGGCAGGGCGTCGGCTCACTTCTCGTCGGGCTGTACGACGACGAGGGACGACTCCACGGTGTCGGGGGCGTCTCGGCATGGACCGACAAGCGTCGCCTCGAGCTGATCGACGAGCTCGCACCGCTGGTCGAGCGCGATGCCGAGGGAGAAGCGGTCGTCGGAGAGACCGATCGCTCGCGATTCTCGGCATCCAAGGATGTGTCATTCGTCCGGCTTCGCCCGGAGCGCGTGCTCGAGGTGCGGTACGACCAGCTCGAAGGGATGCGCTTCCGACACACGGTGCAGTTCGAGCGCTGGCGCCCCGACCGAGAAGCGCGCTCGTGCACGTTCGCGCAGCTCGAGACCGTGGGCGCGTACGACCTGGGCGGCGTGCTCGACTGAGTTCGCTTCGTTCGGCCCGACGGTCGTCGACTACGCCACGGCGCGCTCCTCCGTACAGGCCTGTTCGTGGCCCGCGTCAGGCGCGACGGCGTCGGAAGAGGGCCGCCCCGACGATGAGCATCGCAAGGCCGGCCGCCCCGCCCAGGAACCACGGCGACGACCCCGTCAGCGCGAGGACGCCGGGGGTGTCTCCCCCGGGTGCCGCGTCGTCGGGACCGGATGCCGGTGACGAGGGCGTCGTCCCCGGCGTCGGCTCCGCGGGCGTCGGCTCCGCAGGGGTCGGCTCCGCGGGCGTCGGCTCGACGGGAGCCGGCGAGCGCTCCGGGACGTCCACGACGACCCGCACCGTCGCACGGTCCACGGCTCCCGAGGGGTCTGTGTCGTCGACCGCCGCACCCGGGGCCACGACGAGGACCGCGGCGACCACGCCCGCGAGCAACGCCCCCGCGGCGCTCATCGCACGTCCGTCCCGGCACGCGAGGAGGACGCCGCAGCGAGGTCGGCGGTCGAGCGGGCTTCGGCACCGGGAGCCGCCGTGGCAGACGGATCGGCCGGGCCGGCGGCATCCGGCACCCGTCGCTTGCGACATCGTGCGATGACCCACGCGGCGACGGCTCCCGCGAGCAGAACAAGGAGCGCGAGGCCAGTCCATGACGGCGCGAAGACGACGAAGCTCCCGTCGATCACAGCTGGTGCCGAGATCGCATCGTCGCCGATCACGACGGGCCGCACGCTCGACGTGCCGACGAGGGCGAAGATCGGCCAGGCGCTCGTCTCGGTGATCACCGTCGCGGAGTCGCCGGGGAGCAGTTCGACGGGATCTCCCCTGAGCGTCGCCGCGTCGACACCGACCCCGGCCACACCGGCGAGCGCCCCGAGGCGCACGTTGCCGACGTTCTCGACAGCCGTCTCCACACGCAAGGTACCCGGAGCGAAGGGGATCCACGACGGGGTGAACGAGGCATCCACGGCGCCCAGGTGCAGGGCCGGCACGATCTCGCCGGCAACCTGCAGGTGCACGCGCACCCCGATGCGGTTGGTCACGGTGACGCCGTCGTCGGCCCTCGTGACGCCGACCACGATGCCGGCGGGATGGTCGCCGGGTGTCACGTCGGCAGGAACATCGATGCGCACCGGCAGCACGCGCATCTCCCCCGGAGCGAGCGTGATGGTGCCGGCATCCAGCCCGTCCACGGTGATCCAGGCGCCCGAGTCGCGCGCGTCGCCCGAGGCGATGTCGAAGGCGCCACCGTCGCCGACGATGCCGTCGCCGGGGGCAACGGTGAACGTCGCGGCGGCGGCTCCGAGGTTGGTGACGGCGAGGGCGTCGGTCGCGCTCGCTCCGGGATCGATGGTGTGCCGCAGCGAGACGCGACCGTCCGGGCCGTTCGCGTCGGCGGGCGACACCGCCCACTGGGCAGCCGGCGTCGCAGCGAGCACGATCGGCACCGACGCCGAGCCGGAAACCGCGGGAGCGATCGCCGTGGTCGGGGCTGCGAGCGCCGCAGCCGGGGCGGTGGTCAGGAGCAGGGTGGCCGCGGCGACCGCGGCGAGGGTACGGGGGAACACGGGGAGTCCTTCGGGAACGAGGGATGCCGGTGCGCCTCCACCGGGGAGGCGCACCGGCGAGATGGTCAGTCCTGGGCGAACAGCGTCAGCGTGATCTCGCTGCCGTAGCGTCCGCTCTCGGCGTCCGCCGGGATGGTCAGCGACAGGTCGGCGCTGACGGCCGTCTCCCCGACCCGCTCCACGCGACCGGCGGACGCGAGGGTGGCGGGACGCTCGAGGGTGGCCGTGTCACCCGCGTTCGCCCCGGCCTCGGAACGCGCGATGCGCGGCGTCCACGCGAGGTTCTCCGCACCGAAGGAACGGTTGCCCGCGACGAAAGCCGAGGCCGAGCCCGACAGGGTCCACCCGCGACCCTGGGCCTGGGCCTCGTTGCGAGTGTCATCGACGACGACCTCGGGGAGCACCGCAGCCCCGTCGGCGAACACGACCGGTCCCTCGAGAGCGGGCAGCGCCATGCTCAGCTGCCCCTCCGCGGCGACCAGCGGGACCGAGGCCTCGACGCCGACCGCGTCGCCCTCCGCCTCCGCGTGACCGAGGAAGTCGAAGATCGCTTCGCCCACATCGGTGTTGTCGAGGTATGCACCGCGGGCGAAGTCCCACTTCGTCGCGCGCGTCTCGAGCACCTCGGCACCCGCGCCCTTGGCGTAGAGCGGCACGAGGGCGTTGGTGTGGCCACCCGAGTGCCACGACACGTTCGGCAGATCGCCCGCCGAACCGGTCAGCGCCGTCCACCCCTGCGTCTCACCGGTACCGGGGCCGGCGAGGTAGCCGGTCTCGTGGTCGGCCGTGACGACGACGAGCGTCTCGTCCCAGCTCGAGTTCGCCTCGACCCACTCCGTGACCGCGTCGACCGAGTCGTTGAACGACAGCTGCTCTTCGACGATGCGTGTGGTCTGGTTGGCGTGACCCGCCCAGTCGACCGCGCCGCCCTCGACCATGAGGAAGAAGCCGTCCTCGTCCTTCTCGAGCACGTTGAGCGCGGCCTTGGCCGACGTGGCGAGCGAGGGGACGTCCACATTCACGGCGTCGGTCCACGGCGCCACGGTCTTGTTCTGAACACCGGGCCGGTTGTACTGGAACGTCTCGGCGACGCGCGCGAGGCCGAACAGCTTGTCGGGGACGTTCTCGCCCGCCGCGACCTTCTCGAACTCGCTCTTGCTCTCGACGTACGAGAACGGCGTCTGCCCCTGCGTCACGCGGTCGAAGTCGGCCTGCGAGATCCACGACCCGGCACCGAAGTGCGAGGAGCGCGAGGTGTTGGCATCCGTGTAATTGGGGTGCCCGCCGCCGATGAGCACGTCGACGCCCGAATCGATCATCTCGGTCGCGAGACCGTGGTAGTCGTTGCGGCTGGCGTTGTGCGCGATGAAGCCGGCCGGGGTGGCGTGGTTGAACGGCACGGAGGTGACGAGGCCGACCTTTTTGCCGACCTCGAGCGCCTGCTCGCCGACCGTCAGAAGACGCTCCCCGTCGGCGTCGAAACCGAGCGTGCCATTGGTCGTCTTCACGCCGGTGCCGAGCGCGGTACCCGCGGCGGCCGAGTCGGTCGCCCCCGACGCGACCCATCCGAAAGCGCCCCATGCCTCTTCGGGCGAGTACGAAGCACGGCCGCTGGCCGAGTAATGCGACTGGCCGACCTGCACGGGGAACGCGTCATAGACCTCGCTCGCCGTACCGGGGACCTTGGTTGCGACACCGCTGTTCGGGGTCACCTCGACCTGTTGGTAGCTCACGCCGGTCTCATACAGACGAGCGGCGTCGAACTGGTTGTACCCGCCACCGTCCGAGATCAGGACGATGATGTTCTTGGGCAGGGCGGCCTCGTCGGTCTCAGCCGAGGCGGCGAGGGCGGGAGTCGCACCGAGGGCGACGCCCGCGACGGTGCTGAGGACGATCAGACGGCGCGTGCGTCCGGTCGTGCGCGTAGTCATGGCTTCTCTTTCTGTTCCATAGGGGGTCACCGGCCGTCGGGCCGGCCAGAACCCACGGTGACGGAACAGGTCGTCCTGAGAACGACTCTCACCACACGCGCCCGTGAACATTCAGCCCGCTCGTTCACCGTTCGGTGAACACTGAGGTGAGATCTGGCGTCCGCGGGGAGAAAATGGCACCATTCGCCCCCGCCGAGCGGCGGGGGTCGGGAGCGCTACTCGGCGGGGTTCCGCGCCCGCGAGGGCTGCACCCGCGGCGGCTCGCCCGGCATCTTCGGAAACTCCGGCGGGAACGGCAGCTCTCCCAGACCTGCCTCGAGATCGCGCTCCCACCACTCGAGCAACGTGTCGATCCGCCCGGGCTCCGCGGCGAAGTCGGCCCACGGATCGCCGGTGGATGTCAACCGCTCCGGGATCGAGCGGACGGTGAACGCCGTCGGGTCGAGACCGTCCAGCTCGTCCCACGCGATCGGCGTCGACACCGTCGCTGTCGGCAGCGCACGCGGCGAGTACGCCCCCGCCATGGTGCGGTCACGGTTCGCCTGGTTGAAGTCGACGAAGATGCGTTTGCCGCGTTCTTCCTTCCACCAGTTGGTCGTCACGGCATCCGGCATCCGTCGTTCCAGCTCGCGGGCGGCGGCGATCACCGCGTGCCGCACATCGAGGAACTCGTGGGTCGGCTCGATCGGGCAGAAGACATGCAGGCCACGGTTGCCGCTCGTCTTGATCCAGGCCTCGAGCCCGGCCTCGCGGAGCACTTTCCGCAACGCGTGCGCCGCCGTCGCCGCCTCCGCGATGCCCGTGCCCGGCTGCGGATCGAGGTCTATGCGCAGCTCGACCGGGTGGTCGGGGTCGGTGGCGAGCGACGCCCACGGATGGAACACGATCGTGTTCATCTGCGCCGCCCACACGGCGGTGCCGATCTCGCTGACGATGAGCTGCGGGTGCCGACGCCCGCTGTTGTAGGTCACCGTCACCGCCTCGACGAAGCCGGGGGCGCCTTTGGGCGGGTTCTTCGAGAAGAAGCTCTCCCCCTCGATCCCCTCCGGGAAGCGCTCGAGCGATACGGGCCGGTGCCCGTTCGCGGCCAGGAAGGGCTCTGCCACGGCGATGAAGTACTCAGCGAGCTCGCGCTTGGTGATCCCGACCTCGGGCCACAGAACGCGATCGGGGTTCGAGATGCCGATCTCACGGTCGCCCTCCGGGCCCGGCACGGTCAGCGTGATGCGAGGGGATGCCATGCCCTGACGCTAGCGCCGCGCCCGCTGCCGTGTCTCCCCGTTGCGTCGCCGCGCTCGACACGCGATGGCGCGGGCGGCACGGACCCCGACGCGTGAGGGAGCGAGCAGCGTGGGCCTCGATGTGCGAGGGGGCGAGCGTGGACAGCGCGAGGCTGGCCGGGCGGGCGTGAGCGGGGTGGGGACCGTGAGGGTCAGCGGACCGTCGGACGCCCGGGCGGTGCGGAGCCGGGCGGTGCGGAGCCGGGCGGCGCCGAGCAACGGGACAGGGAGACCGTGTCCACCCCGGGGCCCGGCATCCGGTGTCCGTTTACGCTCGGACCATGACCTCCGCCGCCGCCCGCACTGCCCTCGACATCGCCGATTGGCGCCGCCGCGTGTTCGCGCTTTACGAGGCGGTGCGCGAAGCCGACGACCCCGAGGACGCGCACGAGCTGTGGCGCATCGAGCGCGACGCACTCTTCGCCGGTCACCCCGCCACTCCCCTGCTGCCGGAACAGCGCGAGACGTTCGGCAGGCTGCCCCTCGCCCCGTACGACGCCGCGTGGCGATTCGAGGTGCCGCTGCTCGACACCGACGACGCGTCTTTCGTCGCGACCACCGGCACCGACGGCGAGGTGGGCTTCGAGCGGATCGGCCGCGTCGACCTGCCCGATACCGGCTCGCTCGACGTGTGGCGTCTCACCTCCTATGGCGGAGGCCTGTTCGTGCCGGTGCGGGACGCCGCGGCCGGTCGCCCGGGCGGCACCTACGGCGGCGGTCGCTACCTGCTCGACACGATCAAGGGCGCCGACCTCGGACGGGGCGCCACTCCCGAGACGCTCGTGATCGACTTCAACTTCGCCTACAACCCGTCGTGCGCGTACGACCCGATGTGGGCGTGCCCGCTCGCGCCCGCGGGCAACGTGCTCCCGGTCGCCGTGCCGGTGGGCGAGCTGTACGGCGTCTGACGACACGGATGGCCGCAGCGGCGGCATCCGCCCCCCGCCCCGCGGCACCCGCCCGGGCCGAACTCCTGAGGAAACGACGACTTCTCGCCCCCCGCCGCACGCCAGGAGCACAAAGCCGCGAAAACTCAGGAGTTTCGCCCACCCAGCGGCACCGGGGACAAACACCCGCGGCACCCGCCCCGAGCCAAACTCCTGAGGAAACGACGACTTCTCGCCCCTCGCCGCACGCCAGGGGCACAAGGCCGCGAAAACTCAGGAGTTTCGCCCACCCGGCGGCACCGGGGACAAACAGCCGCGGCACCCGCCCCGAGCCAAACTCCTGAGGAAACGACGACTTCTCGCCCCCCGCCGCACGCCAGGGGCACAAGGCCGCGAAAACTCAGGAGTTTCGCCCACCCGGCGGCACCGGGGCGGCGACCGCCCGGCCCGAGCGCTTACTCCGCCAGTGCGATGACCGGCGCGAGGTCGGCGCGCGACAAACGGATCCACGGACCCGCGGGGTCGACCAGCAGACCCGTGAGGCCCTCGTCGCCCGCGAGCGCCTTCGAGAGTTGCTCGGGCTTGAGCGGCACGGGCTGGTCGCCGCGGCCGAGGGCCAGCAGCTCGAGCGGGTGTGAGAAGACCTCGAGGAACCGATCGCCGGAGGCCGACCGCGATTCGGCGACACCGACCGGGCCCCCCTCCTCGGTCTGGTTCACGGCGATCCACAGCGGGGCGCCGTCGAGGATCGAAGCGATGATCGTGGATGCCGTCTCGTCGGTGCGCTTCTCACTGAGCGCCGTCTTGATGCGCAGCTGCTCGTCGGCTTCCGCGACCATGCGCTCCAGGAGAGCGTGCGGGAGGACGGCGCGGGCATCGCCCGAGGCGGGGTCGAGCACGACGCCGGCGTAGGGTCCGCCCAGCACGTGACGGAGCAACGCCATGACGGGCTGGCCCATCGCGGAGGTGTCACGGTCGCCGTCGGCCTCGACGCTCTTCGTGAGCGCCTGCCCGCTGCTGTAGGCGAGCACGAGCTGCTCGTCGCCGCGGGTAGCGATGGCGAGCGGCAGATCCTTGCCCTCGGCGAGGAGCGCGCGGGCGTCGCCCTTGACGCGGAGGAAGACGTGGCCCTGCAGGAGCTGGCGCGCGACGTTGAGCAGCTGAGCGGGTTCAGGTTGTCCGGTGATCTCGGCGAGCGCCGTTGCGAGCAGCGCGTTGTCACGAAGGCCCGGGACCGACTCGAATCCCTCGGGTGCCTCCATCGGGCCGGGCTGACGGGCCGAGGGGCGCGCGGCGACCGGCGGCGTCGAAGGCGTCTCGGGGGCGGCCCCCACCCCGCGGAACGAGGAGGTCGAGATGGTGACGTTGGGGGCCGGCGCGGACTCGGGCTCGACGCCGGCGTCGCTCGGGCCGCTGGGGTCGACGGGCTGCTCGCCCGGCTCGATCGCGGTGTCGGGGCGGTCGTCGGACTTGTTTCGGCGCGAGAAGAGTGCCATCAAGCCAGCCTAGCCTCGTGGCCTGTCCGGCAGTCCCCGTCGGGTGAACTCGGAGGTGACCCCAGAAGAGACCTCGGAAGCGACCTCGGTTCAGAGCTTCGTGATCGGGGCGATCTTGATCAGCAGCTTCTTGGGTCCGACCGTGTCGAAGCGCACGTGCGCCACGCGCTTCGCGCCCTCGCCGGTCACGGCATCCACGCGTCCTTCACCGAAGTCGTCGTGACGGATGCGATCCCCCGCGGCGAGCACCATGTCGCCGTTGTCGCGCACCTTCGCCGGAATGCGGTTGGGGAACTTGCTCGGGTCGGCCGGCGCACGCTTGGGCAGCGGCACGAGGTCATCGCCGTAGCGACTGCCTCCACCGGTCTGCCCGGGGCGACGACCGCGGGCGTTCAGCGCACGCGATTGCGTGCCACCGCGGCCATTCACGTCGCCCGGCGACTGGCGCCAGTCGATGAGGTCGGCCGGGATCTCCTGCAGGAACCGGCTCGGCATCGCCACGGTGACCTCGCCGAACTGCGCGCGGGTCATCGCGAGGGAGACGTGGAGGCGCTTGCGTGCGCGCGTGATGCCGACGTAGAACAGCCGCCGTTCCTCTTGCGGCCCACCCGGCTCGTTCGCCGAGATGCGGTGCGGCAGAAGGTCTTCTTCGACGCCGGTGAGGAACACGGCGTCGTACTCCAGGCCCTTCGCCGTGTGCAGCGTCATGAGCGACACGGAGCCCGACGCGTCGTCGAGGTCGTCGGCATCCGCCACGAGGGTGACCTCGGTGAGGAAGTCGATGATCGTGCCCTCGGGGTTGTTGCGCGCGAACTCGCGAGTGACCGCGATGAGCTCGTCGAGGTTCTCGAGGCGCGCCTCGTCTTGCGGGTCTTTGCTGGCGCGCAGGGCGTCGAAGTAGCCGCTCTTGTTCAACAGCAGCGTGAGGCCTTCGGTCACCGAGGTGGAGGGGGCGAGCTCTCCGGATGCCGGGAGCATGACCGCCGTGGCCTCGGTCAGCACGGCATCGAGCTGGTCGATCGCCTTCTGCAGCTTGGGGCCGACGCCGATCTGTGCGGAGTTGGCCAGGGCATCACGGAACGTGATGTCGTGCTCGGCGGCGTAGCGGGCGATCGCCGTCTCCGTCACATCGCCGATTCCGCGGCGCGGACGATTGAGGATGCGGCGGACCGCCATACCGTCAGCGGGGTTGGCGACGGCGACCAGGTAGGCAAGCGCGTCCTTGATCTCGGCGCGCTCGTAGAACTTGGTGCCGCCCATGATCTTGTACGGCACGGCTGATCGGATGAAGATCTCTTCCAACGCTCGCGACTGGGAGTTGGTGCGGTAGAACACCGCGATGCCGGAGTAGTCGACGCCCTTCTTGTGCAAGGCTTCGATCTCGTCGGCGACGAACTGCGCCTCGTCGTGCTGCGAGTACCCGGTGAAGCCGATGATCGGGTCGCCCGCTCCGACGTCGGTCCAGAGCTTCTTGTCTTTGCGGTCGAAGTTGTTCGAGATCACCGCGTTGGCGGCCGACAGGATGTTCTGGGTCGAGCGGTAGTTCTGCTCGAGCAGCACGACCTTCGCACCCGGGTAGTCCCGCTCGAACTCGCTGATGTTGCGGATGTCGGCACCGCGAAACGCGTAGATCGACTGGTCGGAGTCACCGACGACGGTGAGGGACGCCGCATCGTCGCCCGCGGGCTCGGCGTCGAAGATCATCATCCCGCCCGATGAGAACGGCTCCGCGTCCGATCCGACGGGGCGCGTCAGCTCGTGGATGAGCGCGTACTGCGCGTGGTTGGTGTCTTGGTACTCGTCGACGAGGATGTGCCGGAACCGCTTGCGGTATCGGTCGGCGACCTGGGGGAACGCGCGGAACAGGTAGACCGTCTGCGCGATGAGGTCGTCGAAGTCGAAGGCGTTGGCCCGCTGCAACTCGCGCTGATACGAGGAGAAGATCTCGACGAAGATGCGCTCGGCCGGATCGCTCATGTTCGCGGAGCGCGCGTACGACTCCGCGTCGGCGAGCTCGTTCTTCAACTTCGAGATGCGGCTCTGCGTGCCCGCGGGCGTGAGGCCGAACGAATCGCCCTCGTGCTCCTTCACGAGCCGCTTGATGAGCGCGCGCGAGTCGCCGGAGTCGTAGATCGTGAACGCCTTCGTGAAGCCGAACTGATCGGCCTCCCGCCGGAGGATACGGACGCACGCGGAGTGGAACGTCGAGATCCACATGCCGTCGGCCTTCTGCCCGATCAGCTGGTGAACGCGCTCGCGCATCTCGCCGGCGGCCTTGTTCGTGAAGGTGATCGCGAGGATCTGACTCGGGTACGCCTCCCGCGTGCGCAGCAGCGAGGCGATGCGCCGGGTGAGCACACTGGTCTTTCCCGACCCTGCTCCCGCCACGATCAGCAATGCCTGGCCGCGGTAGGTCACGGCCTCGCGCTGGGGGCCGTTCAGGCCCTCGAGGAGGTCGGCGTCGGGGCGGGCATCCGACGGTGCGGGACCGCCGACGATCAGGGGCGTGGAGGCGTCGGTCATGGCGCCTTCAAGTCTAGGCGGGGCCTCCGACATCGGCCTCTCCCCTCCCGGCATCCAGGACCGCCCGTCATGATGGACGCATGCGCCTGATCCTCAACATCCTGTGGCTCGTCCTGTCGGGCTTCTGGCTCTTCGTGAGCTACTTCTTCGCGGGGATCATCCTGTGCATCCTCATCGTGACGATCCCGTGGGGCATCGCCGCGTTCCGCATCGGCCTCTACGCCCTGTGGCCGTTCGGGCGCGAGATCGTCGCGAAGCCGACGGCGGGCGTCGGCTCGTTCCTGGGCAACGTCGTCTGGGTGATCCTGGCGGGCTGGTGGCTCGCCCTCGAGCACATCATCACCGGGATCGTGCTGTGCGTCACGATCATCGGCATCCCTCTCGGGATCGCCAATTTCAAGCTCGTGCCCGTGTCGCTCATGCCGCTCGGTAAAGAGGTACGCGACATTCGGCGCGGCGGCCCGTTCGACCGCACGCTCGGGAGCTGACGCCGCGCTACGGTGTCGAGCGCCCCGCGGACCTGCGCGGAAGGGCGAGCAGGATGCCGACGATCGTCACGACCACCCCGACGACGGCGCTCACGGTGACGAGTTCGGTCGGGATGTGGCCCTCGCGCGCCCCCGTGAGTCGCGCGAGATCCCAGGGCAGGATGCCGAACTGCTCGTTCCACGAGCGCAGCGCGTCAGCTGCGCCCACCACGGCGATCGTCACCGAAGGCAGGGCATACGCGACCCCCATGCCGGCCAGCGCGATTCCGGTTGCGCGACGACGACCCAGCTGCGGACGCAGCGACCACCCGGCGACGACGAAGACCCACGCGAGCAGCGCGAACGCGACGGCGAGATAGAGCACGCGCACGATCGGGATCGTCCAGAGCGCCGGCCAGACTCCTTCGGGCCCCGACACGGAGATGACTCCCAGGGCCAGGATGCAGCGAAGCACGAGAGCGCCCCCGACGGCGGCGATGATGGGCCACGGCGAGCGCCTTCCGAGCAGCAGTCGCACGATGATCGCGAAGAAGAGCCACCCGAGCACCGCGAGCGCGGCCCCCCAGAGTCCGTCGCGGGGCGTCTGCACGACGCGCGTGGCGACGAGCACGCCTGCGGGAACGATGATCATCAGCCAGCGATCGAGCGGCAGCAGCCCCAAGCTCGATTCGCTCGCCCGCCAGGGACGCGTGGACGCGATCCAGCTCGCCCGCGCCGCGGCGGCACCCGGACGCCGCACGAGTCGGGTGCGCGCGGCGACCATGCCGACCACGACCCACACGACACTGAGCGTGAGGAGAAGACGTGCGATCCACTCGGTCGCCCCGTTGACCGTCATCGGTGTCCGCGCGAAGGGATCGACCAGCACGGCCAGGACCGCGCCGAACACCAGCAGTCCGCCGGCGACGACCAGAGCCAGGATGCCTCGCCCCGCCGCCGTCGCCATGCACCTACGTTACACAGCGCTTCTCGACGGTCTGGCCGCTCCGCGTCAGCCGCGGTCGTGGAGCGTGACGTGGTATCCGTCGGGATCGGCGAACGTGAAAGTGCGGCCGAACGGTCCGTCGATCGGCTCCTGGACGATGCGGTGTCCGTCCGCGGCGAGGGCGTCGTGGATCTCCTGCACGCCCGTGGCATGCAGCCAGAGGGCGACCCCGAGGCCGGGGTGGGCGATGGCATCCAGGTCGGTGCCTTCGACGAGGTCGCGCAACGCGAACGCGATGGGCGCGGTGGTGAAGACGACGGCGTGCGGCGGTCCGGCGGGCGAGCGCTCGAGGCCGAGGTAGCTCTCGTAGAACGCCTGCGAGGCGGCGAGATCGCGCACCTGGAGGGAAAGGAAGTCGGGTCCGGTGACAGGCATGCCATTCTCCTTGTGTCAGTTATCTGACACAGAGCGTATGTCAGAATACTGACATGGCGCAAGAGGTAATCGATCTGGACACGTCGCTCGGCTATCTCCTGAAGGAGGCGGCGAGCGCCCTGCGCACGGCGATGGAGGAGGTCCTGCGGCCGCTCGGCATGACGATCACGCACTACTCCTGCCTGGAACTGCTGTCGCAACGGCCCGGCTTGTCGAACTCCGACCTCGCCCGCGGGGCTTTCGTGACGCGGCAGTCGATGAATGTGCTCCTCCGGACACTCGAACGCGACGGCGTCGTCACACGCCCCGACGAGGCCCCGGTCGGCAAAGCTCTCCCGACGCGACTGACACCGAAGGGGCGGCGATCGCTGGAGGTGGCGAGCGCCGCCGTGCGATCCGTCGAGCGGCGCATGCTCAGCGGGATGACGGATGCCGAGCAGGCCGCCGCCCTGCGCGCGCTGCGGTCGATGGCGACATCGCTCCGCAGCTGACGCACATGGTCAGATTGTGTAACAATCTGACCATGCTTCCCGCCCTCGCGATCCTCGCCGCGGCGCTGTGCTTCTCCACCACCGGCACCGCGCAGGCGCTCGCCGGCGTCGACGCCTCGCCGCTCGCGGTCGGGGCGGCGCGGATCGTCGTGGGCGGCGGCATCCTGGGCCTGCTGGCCCTGGCGCGACGCGAGCGAACGTCGACACCCACCGGATCGCGACTGTCGACGGGGGCGCTGATCGCCGTGGGAGCTGTCGGCGTGCTCGCCTACCAGCCCCTGTTCTTCCTCGGCACGCGTGAGAACGGCGTCGCCATCGGCACCGTCGTCGCACTCGGCTCGGCGCCGATCGCGACAGGGATCGTGGATGCCGTGCGCTCGCGCCGCCTCCCCTCCGGACGGTGGGCGCTCGCCACCGCCGTCGCCCTGACCGGCGTCGTGCTCGTGTCGGGGCTGACGGGCGGAGCGGTGGCGCTCGCACCGGGCGGCCTTCTCGCGTCGGCCGGAGCGGGCATGTCGTATTCCCTCTATACGGTGTGCGGAAAAGCGCTGATCGAGCGGGGATGGAACTCGACGCGCGTCATGGGCACGGTGTTCGGCGTGGCTGCGGTCGCGAGCCTGCCCGTGCTGCTGGTGGCGGGGGCCTCCTGGCTCACCACCCCGAACGGCCTCGCGCTCGCGCTCTGGCTCGGCCTTGTGACGACCGCTGTCGCCTATCTCCTGTTCGGATGGGGCCTCGCGCGCCTGACCGCCGTCACCGTGTCGACACTGACCCTCGCCGAACCGCTGGCCGCGACCTTGCTGGGCCTGTTCGTGCTGCACGAGCAGCTCACGATCGTGAGCGCGGTCGGTCTCGCGCTCATCGCGGTGGGTCTCGCCGTCGTGTCGGTTCCCTCTCGTCGCCGTCAGGAGGTTCCGGATGCCACGGCCCCCGCGTGACGACGCCCCCGGCACAGCACCGGGCTCACGTGAGCGCGCGATCGCCGCTCCCGGCGGACGCCGATCCACGGCACCGCCACCCGGCCCGCGCGCCGCCGACATCGTCGCGGACGCGGTGCGCGCCGGCATCCTCTCGGGCGCGCTCGCTCCCGGTGCTCCCCTGCGCGAGGAAGAGCTGAGTGCGACCCACGGCGTCTCCCGGCACACCGCCCGTACGGCGCTCACCCGACTCGCCGCCGAGCGGCTCGTCACCGCCGAACCGTACCGGGGTGTGCGGGTGTCGCTGCTCGATGACGACGCGCTCGTCGCTCTGCAGCAGCTGCGATGCGCCCTCGAGACGGAGGCGGTGCGGATCGCCCGGGATCGCGGCATCCGTCCCGCCGACGTGGACGATGCCCTCGACGCCCTCGCCGCGGCCGAGGCATCCGGCGACTGGCCCGCCACCCTCGAGGCGCACGCGCGCGTGCATCGTGCCCTGGTCGATGCGGCGGGCAGCCCGCGGATCGCCGAGGAGTATCGCCGCCTCGACTCCGAGATGCACCTCCTGCTCACGCACGTGCGACCGGCCTACGCGCCCGGTGCGCTGACGGCGGAGCATCGCGCCTACGTCGACGACGCCTGGGCGGATCCCGAGCGCGCGGTGCGCGCACACCTGGACCACTCGACGCGGGCGATCATCGACGGGCGGCGCGGGCGCGCCACATGACGACACATCGCGTCACCTCTCGCAACGCGCCTAGGCGCCCCCGGCCGTCCGGGTTAGCGTGGGGACACATCGCGGCGATCCGGGCGGTCCCGGGCCTCGGCTCATAACCGAAGGCGTGGCGGGTTCGACTCCCGCCGTCGCGTCCACTCAGCCGCCGGAGTCGCGACGCACGAGGATTACTCGCCCGCGAAGAAGTCCTCGTCGACCTTCAGAAGCTCGATCGCGTTAGCCACCTGCACTCCCACCCGGTGCCGCATCATCAGTTCCGTGAGTCGATCACCGTCGACGAGCGCGATCTCCTGAGGCACTCGTTCGGCTGCATCCACCGCTTAGGAGCGGGCGGAAGAATTCAAACCACCGCGGGATTGTCGACACGCGTTCTCGGTCAGGATTCTCGGTCACGAACCTCAAACTATCCGAGCGGCACGAGGTGGGATCGATGAGACCGTCCACCAGACGCCCCTGATGCCACACGCCACGTCATTCGGCGCGCAGTCGCCCCACGCGCCCGACATCGGGGGCAGCCGGAGCGTTCCGCGGCTTTCGCCGCGCGGTATCGCCCGCGCCCACGCGGTTGCTCCGCTCTGTCAGCGCGACCAGACCGAGGTACTGATCCGCACTCCAGCACACAATGCGGCCGCGATGGTCCTTCGTGCGGGCCAGGATTCCGGCATCTTGGAGCTCGGACAGCGCGCGGTGCGCCGCCGTCGTCGAAACCGCGTGTCGCTCCGCGACACTCTTCAGAGTGACGACCGGCTCGACCGCCAGGCGATCGAGCACCTTGCGAACGACCGCATCGCTGCGCGGGACGGCCGGCCGGACCTGCCGCTCGCGACGGTGACGAAGGAGCGTCTCGAATGTGGCGGCATCCAATTCGGCGACGTCGTCGGCGAGACGCACCGCGTTCTCCGCAGCCAGCTCTGCGGCGCGGGCGAACGAGATGACCCATTCGTCCAGGCGAGGGGGCTCCGCGCGGTATGCGGTCAGGCCGGAGATGTAGGCATCGGTGTCTCCGGCGAAGACCGTGCTGATCGGGATCAGGATCTCCCGGAGCGCATCGGCGCGGCGAAGCACCGTATGGATCAGCGCGCGTCCGGTGCGTCCATTGCCATCGATGAACGGGTGAATGGTCTCGAACTGCGCGTGCGCGATCGCAGCTCGAACCACCGGGTTGCCCTCGGTGCCCGTCACGAAGTCCGCGAGATCAGCGACGAGGCGCGGCACCTCGGCTTCCGGCGGAGGGACGAAATCGGCGCGGATCGGACTCCACCCGGACCCACCCACCCAGTTCTGCTCAGTGCGAAGCCCCCGCGGGAGAGATGGCTCGATGATGTGCTGAAGACTCTCGATATCGTCCACCGTGATGGGGCGGGTCCGGTCGGCGAGCGCGGCGACCGCGTCTTCTGTCGCGCGCACATTGGCGATGACGTCGAGGGCGACGCGCGAGCCGTGCTGCAGAGACTCCGCGATCGCGAGTCTCTTCGGCGTCACGCGATTGCCCTCGATCCATGACGAGGAGATGCTCTCGGAGCGGACGAGCAGGTGCGACAGGTAGGCGGCCTTCGTTCCGAGACGCTCGTCAGCACGTGCCAGCACGACGAGTGCGTCGGCGGCAGCGCTCTGTGCCCGTTCGCCCAACAGGGGAAGGCCCGGCCCCAGTTCCTGGGGCACGTACGCGCGATACTGCCCGGGCGCGCGGTCGCGCCTGCTGAGCTGTCCGCCTTCGGTCGGCGCCCAGACACGATCGACATAGGGTGCCACGATTACCTCCTTAATTAACTTTAAGTGCACGAGAGTTAATAGTGACCGGCCTCCCCCTCACATTGCCAGCCGGAGAAAGAAGAGATCCACCCGCTACCCTCCCCCTCATGCGCCACGTCGCTTTCGTCCGCAATCTCAATCAGGGACAACGCGGGCACGCCTCCACCGCCGACCTCGTCGCAGCTTTCGCGGACGCCGGATGCCAGAACCCGACGTCCTTTCAGAGCAACGGCACCCTCGTGTTCGAGGGAGATGCGACCCTCGCCGCCGATGCGCTGTCCGCCCTCGCGGCGCGCACCGGTGTCACGCGCGAGGTCTTCACGCTCGGTCTCGACGAGCTGGCTGGCATCGTCGCCGCACACCGCGACACCGAGGACGCCGCACGGCGCGAACTCACCCTCCACGCTCCGACGACGATCGCCCTCGATGAGCGCACGGCCGCGGAGGCGAGGCGGCGACGCTGCGTAATCGTCGCCTCGGGGCCGGGGTGGGCCGTCACGCGGAACGAACGTGATCGCGAATCCCACGCCACCCCCGTGATCGAGCGCCTCACCGGCGCTCCGGCGACGTCGCGTGGCATCCCGACTCTCACACGCCTCATCGACCGCTTCGCCCCGCGGAGCTGAGTGCGGCCGCGGGGCGCCGCCGACCGTTGAGTGTCCACAACACCCGGGCGCCTCGCGAATCCGTCCGGGTGTTCTGGACACTCAACGGTCTGGAACGACGCGAGCGCCCCGGGGAGGGGCGACGCCCAGCGGGCAAGCGCGTCAGGCCTCGGCAGCCACTCCCGCGCCTCGCGCCGGCGCTCGACGCTTGCGCACCTCGCGCAAGACGATCTGCTCGGGACACACCGTCGAGAGGAAGTCGCCGACCGACAGCGCGAGGCGCTCCCCGACCAGCGAATACAGGATGCGGTTGGCATCCCGTCGCTCGGAGATCAATCCCGCCTGGCGCAGCACGCCGAGGTGCCGCGAAATGGTGGGGCCGCTCGCGTCGAAACGCGCGGCGATCTCGCCCGCCGCCATCTCGCCGTCTTTCAGATCCTGAAGGATCTGCCGCCGGGTGGGATGCGCCAGGGCCGCGAAGATGTCGGATGCCGCGTCGCTCATGATCCCAATGTAGCACTGAAGCTAAATTGCGTGTAGCTTCTGAGCTAAAGAGCAAAGGAGTCATCATGCGAGTAGCAATCACGGGTGGGACGGGGTTCGTCGGACGGCACCTCGCGGCACGCCTCGACCCGACCGAGACGGTCGTCATCTCGCGTCGCACGGGCACCGACATCGACGATGTCGAGGCTCTGACCGAGGCGTTCCGCGGCCGCGAGGCCGTCGCCCACTGCGCGGGCATCAATCGCGAGATCGGCGATCAGACGTTCCGCCGGGTCCATGTCGAGGGAACGCGCGCCGTCGTCGAGGCTGCCCGCCGCGCGGGGGTCCGCCGCATCGTCCTCCTGAGCTTCCTCCGTGCACGCCCCGGCACCCGCTCCGGTTACCACCAGACGAAGTGGGAGGCGGAGGAACTGATCCGCGATTCCGGCCTCGAGTACACGGTGCTCAAGTCCGGGATGATCTACGGCCCGGGAGACCACATGGTCGACCACGTCTCGCGCGCGGTGCGCACCTTCCCGATCTTCGCGACCGTGGGCTTCCGCGAACGCCGTGCGCGCCCCCTGCCGGTGGCGGACGCGGTCGATGTCCTCGTCGCCGCGCTGGAGGGACGGATGCCGAATCAGACCGTTGCCGTGATGGGCGCCGAGGAGCTCGAGCTCGGAGCCGCCGTCCGGCGCATCGCTCGAATCGCCGGCGGTCACCCGCTCTATGTTCCGGCACCGGTCTGGACCATTCGCGCTCTCGCGCAGGTGACGGAGTGGCTGATGGTCACCCCGCTGGTCGCCAAAGCGCAGGCGACGATGCTCGCGGAGGGCGTCACCGAAGCGGCCCCACCCGCGGCGGAGCCCCCGAGCGAGTTCCGTCCCTCCCGACCGTTCAGCGAAGACAGCATCCGCGAAGCACTCCCCGAGGGAGGCTTCGGGCTACGCGACCTCCGCGTTCTCCGCGGGCGGCGCACCGCGTCTCGGTGACGGCACCGGTCGCCACGGAGACACGGCGCGCCGCGGCGCGCGCAACAGCCGCTCCTACCGCGTCGTCCGGCGGAACAGGACGACGGCGACCGTCGCGGCCACCCCGAGGATCGCGACACACCAGACGAGGGCGATCCAGATCTGCCCACCGACGGGCTGCTGCGCCAGCAGAGCACGCACGGTGTCGACGATCGAGGTGACGGGCTGATTCTCCGCGAACCAGCGGACCGGCCCAGGCATGGTGCCGGTGGGAACGAACGCCGAGCTCACGAACGGCAGGAAGATGAGCGGGTAGCTGAAGGCGCTCGCACCGTCGATCGTCTTCGCCGCCAGCCCGGCGATCACCGCGATCCAGGTGAGGGCCAGCGTGAAGAGCATCAGGATGCCGATCACCCCGAGCCACGCACCGACGGAGGCGCTCGAGCGGAAGCCGAGCAGGAGCGCGACGCCCACCACGACCGCGAGTGACACGGCGTTCGCGAGGACCGAGGTGAGCACGTGCCCCCACAGCACGCTCGTCGAGGCGATCGCCATCGACCGGAATCGATCGATGATGCCGCCCTTCATGTCGAGGAAGAGACGGTAGGCCGTGTACGCGACGCCGGATGCCACGGTCACCAAGAGGATGCCCGGCAGCAGATAGTCGATGTACGCCGTGCCGCCGGTGTCGATGGCACCGCCGAAGACGAAGACGAACAGCAGCATCATGGCGATCGGCATGATCGCCGTCGTCACGATGGTGTCGGGACTGCGCAGGATGTGCCGAAGCGATCGGCCGGTGAGTACCGCCGTGTCGGCGAGAGCATGAGTGGTCATGATGTCTCCGTTCCGGTCGCACCCGTCGGGCCGACGATGGCGAGGAAGATCTCCTCGAGAGTGGGTTGCTTCTCCACGTACTCGCGGGTGGGCGGTGGAAACAGGGCGCGCAGGTCGGCGAGGGTGTCCTGAGCGATGATCCGACCGTCGTGCAGGATCGCGATGCGATCGGCGAGGTGCTCGGCCTCTTCGAGGTACTGGGTGGTCAACAGCACGGTCGTGCCCGCCGCGGCCAGCCCCCGCACGGCATCCCACACCTCGATGCGCGCGTGCGGATCAAGGCCCGTGGTGGGCTCGTCGAGGAAGATCACCGCGGGGTCCCCGACGAGACTCATGGCGATGTCGAGACGACGTCGCATGCCGCCGGAGTAGGTGGCCGCGGGGCGGTCACCGGCATCGGCGAGCGAGAACCGTGCGAGCAGGTCGTCAGCCACGCGACGCGGGTCCGCGACGTGTCGGAGCCGCGCGATGAGCACGAGGTTCTCCCGACCGGTGAGCACGTCGTCGACGGCGGCGAACTGCCCGGTGAGGCTGATCGAGGCACGCACGCGCACACCCCCGGTCGCCACGTCGACTCCGTCGACCTCCGCGGTTCCGCCATCACGGTCGAGCAACGTGGACAGGATGCGGACCATCGTGGTCTTGCCCGCACCGTTCGAGCCGAGCAGAGCAAGGATCGTGCCGGGAGCGACGTCGAGGTCGACACCCCTCAGCACCCGCACGTCTCCATAGGATTTCACGAGCCCCCGCACGCTGATGGCGGGGGCGGTCTGACTGATCGACATGCACGATCCTTCCGATTCGGTCGGCCGATGGGCGCACGAGATCATCGCCTCCGGCCGGCCGGGGCCGAAGGACGTGCGAGAAAAGGCGATCAGCGCCGCGTGCGCGCCGCCTCGTCGATGGCGCGCGTCAGACGAGCACGTTCGCGGCCGATCCAACTGCCGTCGCCGTAGTTGGCCATGAACTCTTCCGCGAAGACGACGGGATCGGTCCCGACGAGGTCACGGACAGGCGTACGGTCGGCCGCTCCCTGCTCGAGCAGATCGGCGAGATCCGTCACCATGCGGATGAGACTGTCCGTGTCGTTCGTGGGGCCGAGGTTCAGCAGATAGCGCTCCAGAGCGGCGGCCGCCTGGCGATAGGGCTCGGGCAGGTCATGCACACGCCGCCGATACTCGCGCCACTGCTTCTTGGCGCTCAGGTCACCGATGATCTTCTCGTACCAGGCCATGTCATTTCCCCTTCTCGCGGAGTGCTTCGAGCCGATCGGCGAGAAGCTCCCACGTCGTCCAGAATTCGGCGAGCTGAGCCCGACCGGTGTCGTTGACCGTGAAGACCTTGCGTGGTGGACCTTTCTCGGATGCCACCTTCTCGACGTCGACGAGACCGCGTTGCTCGATGCGCACGAGGATGGCGTAGACCGTCCCCTCGGCGAGATCCGTGAACCCGCGGGCGCGCAGGTCAGCCGTGATCTCGTACCCGTAGGCGGGCCTCCCCGCGAGCACAGCGAGAACGACACCCTCGAGGACGCCTTTGAGCATCTCGCTGTCTTGTTTCCCCACGCGGTACTCCTTCTCGCTGACTACCGCTACAAAGTAACACTGAGTACTGCTACTCCACAAGACTGAATACCGACCCGCGAATCACCGACAGGTCTCGAGCAGCCGAAAGGTCGGCGGCTCACCGCCGAGCGGGCGACCGCCTCCACCGGCGACACCTGCCATGCTGAATTCATGAGCGGCCCCGATCCCCAGGACATCCCCGTCGGCAGCGATGGCATCCGACTGAACCCGTTCCTGAAGTTCGCGGGCATCGTCGACTCCGGCGGCGACGCCAAGGAAGCCATCATCGACGGCTACGTGAAGGTCAACGGCGAGGTCGAGCGCCGCCGTGGGCGCCAACTCCAGGTCGGCGATGTCGTGACGTTCGAGGGGCGCTCGTTCCGCGTCCAGGCCTGAACGCGACGCGGACAGACGAGGACACACGAAAGGCCCGCCTCCCCGACGGGAGAGCGGGCCTTCGCGTTCGGCATCCCCCTCGGGGATGCCATCACGCCTCAGTGCTCGTCATAGTGGTCGGCGTGCAGCGAGTGGCGGTGGCCGTCGTGGACGTAGTCGACGTGGTCATCGTGCTTGACGCTCTCGTGACCGCACTCTTCGCCGTGAGCGTGCTCCTCGACCGTGTGCTCAGCCTTCGACTCGTGCTCGTCGTAGTGGTCACCGTGCAGTGCGTGGTGGTGGGTGCCGTGCACATAGTCGACGTGGTCGCCGTGCTCGATCTTCTGGTGGCCGCAGTCGTCGCCGTGGGCGTGCTCGTCGACGGTGTGCTCCGCGTGCGTCTCGGTGGTGGTCATTGCTCGTTCCCCTGCTCTTTCGGTTCCTGGACGTGGGCGATCGCATCGAGCACGACGTGCGCGACGTGCTGATCAGCCAGGGCGTATCGGATCTCTTTGCCCTCGCGTTCCGACGTCACCAGGCCGGCTTGCCGCAGCGTTCGCAGGTGTTGCGACACCAACGGCTGAGAGAGGCCCGCGCTCTCCGCGAGCGCGCCCACGGTGAGCGGTTCGCGGCTCAACAGCCACACGAGCGCGAGACGCGATTCGTTGCCCAGAACCTTGAAGAGTTCTGCGGCCTCGTCGAGCCCGGCGATCCTGTCCACGTCATCGAGAACATCACACACATAAACAGATTGCAATACGTTCAGGCAATCAGGAACGGTTCTCGTTCCCGTTATCGTCCAGGCCGTCGTCGCGAGGGTGCTCGAGCTTCATCCAGCCGAACTGCGCGGCATCCTGGATCTCCTCCGCCTGCTGCCGCCGAAGCACATGGCGACCGCTCCACGCCATCAGCGTCGCCAGCGCGATACCGACGACGACACCGAAGATGAGGCCCCACCACTCCACGCGGCGAGTCTACGAAGTCGTCACCCCTGGCGCCCCTTGAAGCGGGGGTTGAGCTTGTTGATGACGAAGACCTTGCCGCGACGGCGCACCACCTGGGCGCCCGGCTGCTTCTTGAGGGACTTGATCGACGCTCGCACCTTCATGGCATCCTCCTTGTTGATAAGCGTTCTCATTAACAAGGTAGGGTGTCGAACGATCCCTGACAAACGAGAGGTGGATGCCATGCGTCGAACGATCGCCATCATGGGCGTCTGCGCCCCCGAACGCCGCACCTACGCCGAACGCACCGCGGTCGCCCTGACCAGACCCCTGCACCTGCTGCGCTTCGCCGACCTGCGTGCAGCTCACGCCCTGCCCCTCCCCCGCCCCCGCGCGACCGACGAGTTCGCGGTGGTGGACCTCGGTACCGACGTCGACCTCGTCCACGCCCTCCTCGCACGCGGAGGCGCCGAGGTCGAAGCGGTGTGCGTCGTGGACGCGCGGCACATGATCGGCGACCTCCTCGACGACGCCGCGCTCGTGGCATCCGCGGTCGCCGGTGACGCGCGCGGAGACGTCGGAGCCCGCGCGCGCCAGGCCGCTCTCGCGCTGGAGCTGGCCACGCGGATCGTCTGGGTGAACTGGGAGCAGGTGCCCACGGCGGCCCTCGCCGTCCAGATGGCGCTCGCCTCGCACCTGAACCCGAGCGCGGTGGTGCGGTTGTCGCGCGACCCGCTCAGCGACCTGCGATCGGACGCCGCCCACGAGGGAGAGATCCTCGAGCGCGCCGGGTGGGTCCGCGCCCTCAACGGCGAGCACGACCCGTACATGCGCGACAACCGCGTCATGACGGTGCGCTACGAGCAACTGCGACCGTTCCACGCGGCCCGTCTCTCATCGGCGCTCGACAGCCTCGACGACGGAGCCGCCGGACGCCTCATCCGCTCGGCCGGGTTCTGTCGGCTGGCCTCGCGGCCCGGCATCCTCGCGCGGTGGGAACACGTCGGCTCGGCGATGTGGATCGAACCGATCGGTGCCGACGACGGGCGCATGGGCCTGGGACAGGAGATCGTGTTCACCGGGCTCGACCTCTCGGCCCCGCGACTCGCGCATCTCCTCGACGGTGCGGCCCTGACCGACGACGAGCTCGCTGCGGGGCCCTCGGCGTGGGCGTCGTTCGACGACCCGCTGCCGGCCTGGCCCGCGGTGGAGACGTCGATCCCGGATGCCACCGACTGAGCGTCGTTTCGTCGCGAAGCGGCGCGGAGCCAAGGGTGCGGCGTGGCGAGCGGAGGAGAAACCGCCTGGGGAGCACAGATGCCCCGACATTGGTCCTCCGCTCGCCGCATCTCCTCCCCTCGCGGCTCCCCCGGTACCCGCGAGCCGCACCTCCCCTGCCACCGCCACCGCCTCCGCGCAACCCCGGTCCCGGGCGACCCTCACGTGCGGCAGCGTGGGCGCATGAGCACTCCTGACATCCCCTCCCGCCACTCCGACGACGCGCACGCCGACTCCGCCGCCCCGACCGACGCCGTCACGGACGAGGTCCGCCAAGACGCCGCCGAGTCCGAGGAGCACGTCGACCTCCCCGATGACACCGGAGACGCCGCCGACCCCGGCTTCCCGGCAGCCGAGGGGCACGCCTGACCGCGTCGGCGTACATCGGAATCTCCGGCTGGCGTTACCCGCGCTGGCGCGGGGACTTCTACCCGCGCGGGCTCGCGCAGCGTCGCGAGCTCGCGTATGTCGGCGACAAGCTCGACAGCATCGAATTGAACGGGTCGTTCTACTCCCTGCAACGACCTTCCAGCTATCAGCGATGGCGAGCGGAGGTGCCCGACCGATTCGTCTTCGCCGTCAAAGGGTCGCGCTACGTCACGCACATGCTGCGTCTGAACGGCGTCCACACCGCGCTGGCGAACTTCTTCGCCTCCGGCGTGCTCGCGCTCGGCTCTTCCATCGGGCCGTTCCTCTGGCAGCTCCCGGAGCGCGTGGAGTTCGACGCCGAGGTCCTCGACGACTTCCTCCGGCAGCTCCCCCGGACCACCGGGGACGCCCTCGCGCTCGCGCGAGAGCACGACGAACGACTCGACGGCCGCGACTGGCTCGAGATCGAGGCCGACCTCCCGCTGCGCCATGCCCTGGAGCCGCGGTCGGCCTCTTTCCTCGACCCGGAGGCGATCACGATCCTGCGCGCGCACGGCGTTGCCCTCGTCCTCGCCGACACCGCGGGGCGGTGGCCGGCATTCGACGCGCTCACCGCCGACCACGTCTACGTGCGCCTGCACGGATCCCGAGAGCTCTACGCGAGCGGATACACCGACGCCGAGCTCGACGCGTGGGCCGACCGGATCCGTGGCTGGCTCGACGGCACCGCCTCGGGCGACGGGATGCCACGGGACGTGTACGCCTACTTCGACAACGACGCGCGAGGCCGGGCTCCGTACGACGCGATGGCGTTGGCCGCGCGACTGCGCTGAGCACCCCGCCCCGCGCGCTCGGTCTCAGGCGATTCGGGTCCCCGGCGGAAGACGCTTCGCCGGAGTCCGCGTGCGTGCGACGCCCCAGGCCAGCAGACCGCCCGCGATGATCAGTTGCACGAGCAGGCCGATGAACCAGCTCGGCGCCGTTCCGGCGACCTGGTCCTGCGCGGTCTCGTACGGAGGAATGTCGGGTGCCACGCACCCGTCGAATCGCGTCTCGGTCTGAGGCGCCTTCTGCGCGGTGCGCACCCCGTAGGAGATCTGCGAGAACAGATCGCGCGGATAGCCGTCGACGTAGGTCGGAGGCGTCGCATCCGCGAGGATCACGAACGGGTTGGCCGTGAGCACCCACCAGACCCGGTCGAAGCGCGGTACCTCCGAGGTGTACCGGTTCTCGATGCACGGCAGCTCGTCGTAGGTCGGGCAGCTCGCGCCCTGGTTCAGCAATCCGGGGTCGCACCCCTCCGGGAGCGCGTTCCAGTCGATGTCGCGCGAGATGGAAACCTGCTCGGTCCGGAACGCGAGACCGCCGAGGCCGAAGGCGATGAGCGTGCCGATCGTGAGCGCGGCGACGACGAGGTACGTGCTCGCCACCGAGAAGATCGGCCGCGCGACGACCGCGCTGAAGCCCACCCCGATCGCCGCGACGACTCCGACCTCGAGGATCAGGATGCCGAGCGAGGTGGCGATCACGGCGGGGTTCAGCTGCCCGGCGGCCGTCGCGATGACGAGGAACGGCAGCGCCACGACGAGGAACGCGAGCCCGGAGATCCACGCGGCGAGGAACTTGCCGATCACGATCTCCGCCGTCGTGACGAGGGTCACCTGCACGGGCGCGAGGGTCGCGGCATCCCGATCCCCGTTCACCGCGCTCCCGCTCAGCGTCGGCGACACGAGCAGGACCAGGAGAAGCACGAGCATGATGACGAGCGAGAAGAACCACTCGTTGCCCCCGTTGCCCAGCGCGAACGACGCGAACGACAGCGCCAGCACACCGATGAGGATGACGGCGAAGATTCCGAGCAGTACGTACCAGCCGACCGAGCGCACCCGCTGGCGCAGTTCGATGCCGATGACGGTGCGAAGACGATGAAGGCTCATGCGGGGCTCCCCTCGCCGCCCGGGGCGACTCTCAGATCGAGGAAGGCGTGCTCGAGGTCGCCCACCGCCGGGGCGAACTCCACGACCGCGACGCCCGCACCCACGAGCGCACGCAGCCCGGCGACGGCGCTCGCGTCGTCGGCGAAGGGCACGAGCAGATCACGGCGATCGACCCCGACCTCGTCCACCGATCGACCGAGCGCGGCCGCCACATCCGCGCGAGCGGCGTCCGCCCCGCGAGACGGATCGGCGACGAGCCGCACCCGCCACGACCGCAGTCGTGTCGCCGCCGCCGCGACCCGGTCGACTCCCACGGTGCGCCCGTCCATCATGAACACGGCGTCGTCGACCACCTCTTCGAGCTCCGACAGCACGTGGCTCGAGATGAGGATGGTGCGCCCTTCGGACGCGAGCCGTCGGAGCAGCACGCGCAGGGCGATCCGCGCCTGCGGGTCCAGGCCGGAGGCGGGCTCATCGAGCAGCAGCACGCGCGGGTCGTGGACGAGGGCACGGGCGAGCGCGAGGCGCTGCTTCTGTCCGCGGGAGAGGACGCGCGCCGCAGAGTCCGCGAGAGCAGCCAGGTCGACGAGCTCGAGCAGCGCATCGGCGCGGGCGCGGGCGTCGGCCCGCGACAGGTCGTACAGCTGTGCCGTGGCGACCAGGACCTCACGCGCGGTGAGACTCGGCCACGCTCCCAGGGAGTCCGGCATCCATCCCAGAAGACGGCGGGCACCGGCGGGATCGGCGATCGGATCGACGCCGCCGATGCTCATGTCGCCGGCGTCGGGCCGCAGCAGCGACGCCAGCATGAGCATGAGCGTCGTCTTGCCCGAGCCGTTCGGTCCGACGAGTCCCGTCACCCTGCCCGGAGCCACCGAGAAGGTCACATCCTGCACCGCGTGGACGGACCCGAAAGAGCGCCGCACCCCCGTCGCGTCGATCCCCACATCCATGCGCCCCACCCTAGAGGGGCACTCCGACATGCCCGCGCGGGCGGGCCCGATTCAGGATGCCGCGAGCGCGCGGCCGAGCGCATCACCCGACGACCACGCGGTGCGCACCGCGGAGCTCTCACCCCACGCGTCGCCGCACGCCGAAAGCCCGGGGGATCGGAAGAACGACTCCCCCGTGGTCGAGGTCGGGCGCGCGAACGTCCAGCGATGCGCGAACGCCGACGCGGGTTCGGCGTCGATGCCCAGCAGCCGCCGGGTGGCGGCCAGCACGGGGGCGATCGCCGCGTCGGGGTCATCGAGGTGGCGTCGAGCGCGCTCGGCGGTCGAGTGCACGACGAGCACCGGCGCCGCGTCGCCGCGTCGATCGCCGTCGTCCGCGATGAACGACACGTCGGCGTCACCGTCGGCGAAGGCTCCGTGCAGGTCGGCCGGCCACTGCCGCTCCTCCCACCGCAGCACCACGGCGATCACCGGTTCCCACGCGAGACCACCGTCGACGGGCGCATCGGTGAGTCGCACCGCCTGCGGCCCCGGCATCGCCAGCACGACCTCGCCGGCGTCCTCCCCGTCGACGCGGTACGGTTCGACCCGTTCGACCGTGCGTTCCGACACCACGTCGACCCCCTCCGCGAGATCCAGGACGAGCGATCGCAAGCCCGCCGGTGCGGCCCATCGCATCGGTCCGGGCTTCGGCGTGTGGTCCCCTTCGCCGTCCACGACGACGAAGGTGTCGGTCCAGGGCCGGGCGAGCTCGCGCTCCTCCCACTCGGCGACGACGTGGCCGAAACGCTCGGCCTCACCGACGACGACGTATGACGCCCCGAGATCGACGGGCCGCCCTTCGATCGTGCGGCTGGACAGCCGTCCGCCCACGCGACGTCCGCGATCGATCACGCGCACCGACCGCCCGGCGTCCTGAACCGCTCTTGCGCATGCGAGTCCCGAGATCCCGCCGCCCACGACGGTCACGTCAACTGTCATGGGCCCATCCTGACGCGAGGCGCCCGCGCCCACGCCGGGGTTGCGCCCGCGGCTCAGCTGCCGAAGATCTCCACGCCCAGGTCGGGGTGATCGACGAACACGCCGTCGAGGTCGGCCTCGCGCAGTACTGCCCACTCTCGCCGGTAGTCGCCGAACGCCGCGCGTCCCCCATGGCGGCGGAATCCAGCGAGGAGGAACGTATTCTCCGGACGGCATGTCCACGTGAAGACGCGCAGTCCCCGATCGCGGGCGTCCGCGACGAACCGGGCCGGCCCGCGCGAGCGGCCCCATCGGTCAGGGGCGAGGATCAACCGTTTGTCGGGGCTGATCCCGTCGACCTCCTCCGCGAGGGTGTCCAGACCGGTGGCCGTGAGCATGGACGCGTAGGTCGCGGCATCCGCCCCGTCCCGCACCCGGAGATCCCAGGGTGCCCCCTCCGCCTCGATGAGCTGCACCAGAGGTGCGCGGATGCCGAGATCGCGCAGCCGCGCCAGCACGAGGGGTTCGAACGACTCGATCACGAGCGTCGGATCGTCGAGCCAGTCGGCCTCGCGAAGCTCGTCGGCGACGAGCGCCGCCATGTCGAAGCCGAGAGCGGCGAAGGTGGCCGCGTGCTTGATCTCGAGGACGACGCCCACCCGGCCCGCGCGCGCGAGGTCGAGAACGTCGCGCAGGCGCAGCACCGGATCGGTGTCGTCGAAGACGGCGCTGTCCGGCCGCAGAGCCGGGAGACGTTCGCGGCAGCGGAGGGTCCGCAGCTCGTCCCACGTGAGGTCCTCGACGAACCACCCGGTCAGCCGCTCCCCGTCGACGAGCTTCGAGGTGCGCCGCGAGGCGAACTCTGGTCGAGCGGCGACGTCGGTGGTCGTGCTGATCTCGTTCTCGTGGCGCACCACCAGCACACCGTCTTTCGAGGGGACGACGTCGGGTTCGACGGCATCCACTCCCGCGGAGATCGCGAGCGCGTACGAGCTCGCCGAATGCTCGGGACGGTAGCCGGGAGCCCCGCGATGACCGATGACGAGAGGGCGGTGGAGCGGCACCCGCTCACGGTATCGACGCGAGGTGAACGACTCTCTTGCTCATAGCGGAATCCCAGTCAACACAAGGAATCTCGCACCCTGCTCGGCTAGTGTTGTCTGACAGCACGGTGCTGTGATGACCATCATTTGGAGTGTGAGTCCCCGTGGCCCTCAATAACCCGGCATTCAATACCCCGGCGTTCCAGGACCCTCGTGCCGGCGCCCAGACGCGTTACACCCCTCCCGCGGCTCCCACCGCGAGCGCTGCCGCAGCCGCTGAAGCAGCCAACCTCGAGGGCATGTACACCGCGCCCCCGGCTGGCGCCGTCGAAACCGACCGCATGACGGTCGAAGACACCGTTTTCAAGACGCTCGCGCTGTTCGGCATCCTCGTCGTCGGTGCCGTCGTCGGCTGGATCTGGTCGATGGCCGGCGTCAACGTCGCCAACCCCAACCCCAGCGCCGCCCCCATGATCGTCGGTGGCCTCGTCGGCTTCGTCCTCGCGATGGTGGCGATCTTCAAGAAGAAGCCGTCCGTTCCGGTCTTCCTCGCCTACGCCGCGTTCGAGGGCCTGTTCGTCGGTGGCATCTCGGCGTTCTTCGAGTTCATGTTCCCCGGCATTGTCATCCAGGCGACGCTCGCGACCCTGTCGGTCGTCGGTGTGACCCTCGCGCTCTTCGCGAGCGGCAAGGTGCGCGCCTCGGCTCGTGCCACGAAGATCTTCATGATCGCGATGATCGGCTACATGGTGTTCGGCCTCATCAACCTCGGCCTCATGCTGTTCAACGCCCCGATCGCAGGTGGCGCCTTCGGCATGTACAGCACCGTCAAGATCCTCGGCATCCCGCTCGGTGTGATCATCGGGGTCGTCGTGGTCATCATGGCCGCGTACTCGCTGGTGCTCGACTTCGACCAGATCCAGCGCGGCGTCCGCAACGGCGCCGCCCGCGTCTACGGCTGGGTCGGCGCCTTCGGCATCATGGTCACCGTGGTGTGGCTGTACGTCGAGATCCTGCGCCTGCTCGCGATCCTGCGCGGCAACAACTGACGCATCCCGTCGCACGAAGGGCCGTCCCGTTTCGGGGCGGCCCTTCGTCGTTCCCGCCTTCGGCGCCCGCTCCCGGCGTCGCTCCTCGCCGCCGCTCCACGCGCGCCGCGCCCCGGTCACGCGCCCGAGCCCCACGCGCCGCCCGCCATCCGCCGCCCGCCACCCCACCACCCCGCCACCCCGCCACCCCCGCCACCCCGCCGAGTGTCCAAGACACCCGGACGCCACAAAAATTCGTCCGGGTGTCTTGGACACTCAACGCCCCGTCACGCACGCAGAGCAGCCCCGCAAGGGGTGCGTCACGCGTGGGCTGCGGCGCTAGCCTCGCGCCATGAGCCCCGCGAAGACTCCCGCCGAGATCCTCGACATCGACGGCCACGAGGTGCGCGTCACCAGCCCCGACCGCGTGGTCTTCACGGGGCCCGGCCTCACCAAGCTCGACCTCGTCCGCTACTACCTCGCCGTCGCCGAAGGCGCCCTGCGTGGCGCCGGTGGTCGGCCGATGGTGCTCAAACGCTTCTCCAAAGGCCTGAACCAGGAGCCGTTCTTCCAGAAACGCGTGCCCGAGAACCACCCCGCCTTCATCGACACCGCGACGCTGCGTTACGCCTCGGGCACCTCGGCCGAAGAGACGGTGGTCCGGGATGCCGCGGGCCTGGCGTGGGTGGTCAACCTGGGCTGCCTCGACCTCAACCCGCACCCCGTCCGCGCGGAAGACCTCGACCACCCTGACGAACTGCGCGTCGACCTCGACCCGATGCCCGGCGTCGACTGGGCGCAGATCGTCGATGTGGCGTTCATCGCCCGCGAGGTGCTCGAGGATCACGGACTCGTCGGGTGGCCGAAGACCTCCGGTTCGCGGGGTCTCCACATCCTCGTGCGCATCCGGCCGGAATGGGATTTCACCGACGTGCGCCTCGCCGCCGAGACCCTCGCCCGCGAGGTCGAGAACCGCGCGCCCGGGCTCGCGACCGCGCGGTGGTGGAAGGAGGAACGCGGCGAGAGCGTCTTCGTCGACTTCAACCAGAACGCGAAAGACCGCACCGTGGCCTCCGCGTACTCGATCCGGGCGCTTCCCGACGCTCGCGTCTCCACTCCGCTCACCTGGGACGAGGTTCGCGACCGTCGCCCCGAAGAGTTCACCGTCCTCACGGTACCCGAGCGCTTCGCGGCCATCGGCGACCCGCACTCGGGCATCGACGACGCCGCGGGCTCCCTCGATGCTCTGCTGGCGCTGGCCGCGGAACTCGGCCCCGCCGAGAAACCCCCACGCGGTTCCGACGGCTCGGGCCGCCGCGCTTCCACCATGCCCCTCATCGAGGTCGCCCGCACGAAGACCAAGCCCGAGGCGCTCGACGCCCTCGAGACCTGGAAGGAGCGGCATCCACAGGCCGCCGCCGCTCTTCACCCCGCCGACGTCCTCGTCGACGGCATGCGGGGCTCGAGCTCGCTCTGGTACCGGGTGCGCGTGAACCTGCAGCACGTCCCGGATGCCGAGCGCCCCGCGCAGGAAGACCTGATCGCCGACTACGACCCGTGGGCGGGCCGCTCCGGCGCCTGAGCGTGCATCAGTGAGCTCACGAGGTGATCCATGCCGTAGCGGAAGGCCTCGTCGAGATCGCCGCCGAGGCGGAAGGCGCCCGCGAGTTCCATCGTGACGAAACCGGTCGCCCATGCGGTGAGCAACCGCGCGGCGTGGAGGGACTGCGCGACCCCGACGACTTCCCGCGTCGCGCGCAGCACCGGCTCGCTCGTCGCGGCGAGACGGTCCGCGTCCACGGTCGTGGTGAAGAGCAGGCGGAAGGCCTCCGGCCTCTCGTGCCCGAAGGCACGGAACGCAGAAAGAAGGTCGCCGAGGTCTCCCGCGGCGCTCTCGAGTCGGCCCGTCAGCTCATCCGCGGCCGCCGCACCGACCAGACCGAGCAGGGCATCGCGATCGCGCACACGCTTGTAGAGCGAGGGGGCCTTGACCCCGACGGCCACGGCCACGGCCTGCATCGTGACGGCGGACGGTCCGCCTGCCTCGAGGAGTCGCGCGGCTTCCGCCACGATCTCGTCGATCGTCGTGCGTTCGGGTGTCGGCATCAGCTCTCCTCATGGCTATGCTCATAAGCTATCATGGCTATTGTCCGTAGCCATCACGCGAAAGGCTTCCCATGCAGCTGGCCCCCTCCCTCCACCGGATCGGCAACGACATCGTCGCCTCGTACCTGATCGCCACTCCCGAGGGCATCACCCTCGTCGACGCCGGGCTCCCCGGCATGTACGCCGATCTGGCCCGACGACTGGATGCCGTCGGCCGCCGCCTCGACGAGATCCGCGGCGTCATCCTCACCCACGGCGACAGCGACCACGTGGGTTTCGCCGAACGACTGCGCCGCGATCACGGCATCCCGGTCTTCGTCCACTCCGCCGACGCCGACCGCGCCCGCGGCGGCGACAAGCCGAAGAACCCCGTCGGCCCGATGCGACTGGGCCCGATGCTGAGCTTCGCCGCCTACGGTATCCGCAAGGGTATGCGCCCCCAGTGGCTCACCGAGGTGATCGAGATCGACGACGACACGGCGCTCGATCTTCCCGGCGCGCCCCGCGTGATCGGCATGCCCGGTCACTCGCCCGGGAGCATCGCGGTCTTCTCCGCCGAGGTGCGCGCGGTCTTCGTCGGCGACGCGCTCACGACCCGGCACGTCTTGACCGGCCGCACCGGGCCCGGACCCGCGCCCTTCACCGACGCCCCCGACGTGGCTCTCGCCTCCCTCGCCCGGATCGCCGACCTCGACGCCGACTGGGTCCTCCCCGGGCACGGGCCCGCGTTCCACGGCTCACCCGCCGAGGCCGTTCGGCTCGTGCACGAGGCCGCACGCCGCTGAGACAGCGGATGGTCTCAGCGGCGCCGCGGACGAGACAAGGCCTCGCTGCACGCGGCCGCCAAGGTGTGCATCGCCCGGGCAGGGCTCAGCTGCGATGCCGCGTGCGCCGCCTCCACCGACAGCCGCTCCCGCAGCCCGTCATCCGTCAGCAGCTGCACCAGCGCGTCGACGAGCGCGTCATCGTCGCCATCGGGCACCAGGATGCCGCCTCCCCCGGCGAGCATGTCGCGGGGGCCGTAGCGGATGTCGTACGCCACCGCCGGGGTACCGTGCGCGAGGGCCTCGGCGAGAGCGAGCCCCTGCCCCTCGAAGGCGGAGGTCGTGAGGTAGACCGCCGCGCGGTCGAGCACCGCGCCGGGGTCGGTCGTGAGTCCAGGGAGAGCGACGGCCTCGGCGAGCCCGAGCTCGCCGATCAGGGATTCGAGCTCCGCCCGCTGCGCCCCCGCGCCCCACAGCTCGAGGCGTGCCGCCGGGGCCCGTGCCACGACGCGCGCGAAAGCACGGATCGCGGGACCGAGGCGCTTGCCCGGCGCGAGGCGCCCGAGAACGACGACCCGGCCCGGATCACGCTCCGCCGAGGGAACCACCTGCTCGGGGCCGGTGACGGCGTGCGGGGCCACCAGATCGTTCGCGGCGCCGCCGAACCGCGCGCGCACGTCGTCACGCTGGTGCGCCGTCGGCCACAGTACCGCGTCGAAACGGGGAGCGATCTCGAACCAGCGCGTCCACAGGGCGTTGAGGGCGGAGTCGTCGCGGTACGGGGCCTCGAGGTGGATCGTGTGCACCGTGTGGACGATGCGGACATCGTCGTCACCCCAGCCCACGATCAGCTCACCGAGCTGACGCGACTCGCAGATGACGACGACGGGCCGCGGCGTCTCGGCCCGCAGGCCGGTGACGACCTGCGACAGCCACGCGCGATACAGCGCGCCGAATCCCGGAATGACGCCGACGGTCTCACGCTTGGCATCCCGGATGACGATCGGCGCCATCGTCAGGTGCCAGTCGGGGTCGATCACGTTCGGCAGCGCGATCGCGCCCCCGGCGACCTCACGATATTCGAGAGCCGGGTCGGCCTCGCCCGGCACCGCCGCAGCACGCACCCAGTCGGCGGCTCCGCCCCGGGGGGCGACGGCCTCGTCGAAGAGATTGCGGAACATCCCGGATGCCGCCGCGGCACCGCGCTCGACGAACATCGCGCGATGCTGCGCGTGGGCCTCGGGCGTTCCCGGATCGACGGTGAAGAGCAGAGGCTCCACGCCGGCCTCCGCCATCTGCCGCGCGCGAGCGAGCGTCGAGATCGTGTAGCCCCCGTCGAGATCGGGAATGAGACGGCTCGAGAGGATGAGGTACCAGGCGTCGGGGAACGGGGCGTCGGTCACGTCCCCATCCTCTCCTATCGGCCGCTCAGGCCGAGCGCCGCTGCCGCGTCACGACACCCCGCGTGCGGAGCGACAGCAGCAGCTCCCCGACGCCGCCGAGCACGACGATGGCGACACAGCTGACCGCCATCACGGTGAATCCCACCACCGGCCCGACCGCGTCGAGACCGATGCCGGCGAGCGTGGAGCCGAGCGGGATGCCGACACCGACGCCGAGCGACGGATAGGCGAGCAGCTCCGTGACACGATCGCGGTCCGCCCGTGCCTCGACGAGGGCGTATCCCGAGACGAGGACCGGACCGATCACCGCCCCCACCACCGCGGCGGCGACGAGGGCGAGCAGTGTGTCCGCAGCGAGCGGCAGGACGAGACAGCCGACCGCGAGCAGCGCACTGCCCGCGAGCCACCGAGCGCGCAGCGACACCCGCAGCCGCAGCGCCCCGTAGACGAACGCGCCGGCGGTGTTCCCCACCGCCAGTGCGGCCATCATGATTCCCGCCAGCCACGGAGATCCCGTGCGATCCGCCCAGGCGATGCTCGTGACATCGAAGGACCCGAACATCGCCCCCACGCCGATCCATGCCGCGGTGACGGGCAGGATGCCGGCAGGCGGCAACACCCTCACTCTCGGCCCGCCGCGGCGCACGCGCGGCGGTTGAGAACGATGGAGCGCGCCGAGCCACACCAGCCCGATCGCACCGACGACGACGACGAGGGCGAGGCCCGCCGGGGGAGCCCACAACGCAGCGACGAGCGTCAACAGCGGAGGAGCGATGACGAAGACGCTCTCGTCAGCGATCGACTCGAGCGCGTACGCGCTGTGGCGCCGCTCCGGGGCGACCAAGGCGCTCCACCGCGCGCGGACGGCCGGCGCCACGTCCACCGAGACGGCCCCCGCCACGAGAGCCAGCACGAACCAGACCGCGACCGGCGTCTGACCTCGCACGGCGAGGATGAACACCGCGGTGGAGAGCATGAGCGCAGCGGCCGCGACGAACAGCACCGGTCGCTGACCGTGGCGGTCCATGAGCCGAGACCACACGGGTCCGGCGACCGCCATCCCCACCACGAACGCCGCGGCGACGGCCCCGGCGAGCGCGAAGCTCCCCGTGACCGCCTGGACGAGCAGGATGACGCCGAGGTTGAGCGTGCCCCGCGGGAAGCGCCCCACCCACCCGGCGATGCTGAACCAGGGGGCTCCCGGGGCGCGCAGCGCCTCGCGGTAGCCGGAGAAGTCGAGACGGGCCATGGAAGACCTGTGCCGTTCTGGCCGGACGAACCCGGGACATTCCCGAGGGCTGATCGCCGACCCCGCCACCTTACCCCCGACGCAGGCGACGACACAGCAACGACGCCGCCGTCCGGCGGAGGGGTGTCGTCTTCGAGCCGATCGGGGTCAGGGGCCCCGCTTTCGATTCGACGACGGCACCCCGGAGCCGGACGACGGCGTCGTAGCGGGGGCCGGAAGTCAGCCGAAGCTCACTCCCACTCGATGGTCCCCGGCGGCTTCGACGTCACGTCGAGCACGACGCGGTTGACGTCCTTCACCTCGTTGGTGATGCGGTTGGAGATCTTGGACAGCACGTCGTAGGGCAAGCGCGTCCAGTCCGCCGTCATGGCGTCCTCGGACGAGACGGGGCGCAGCACGATCGGGTGACCGTAGGTGCGACCATCTCCCTGCACGCCGACCGAGCGCACGTCGGCGAGAAGCACGACGGGGCACTGCCAGATCTCGTCGTCGAGGCCCGCCTTGGTCAGCTCGGCGCGGGCGATGGCGTCGGCCGCACGCAGGATCTCGAGACGGTCAGCGGTGACCTCACCCACGATGCGGATGCCAAGGCCGGGCCCCGGAAAGGGCTGGCGTCCGACGATCGCTTCGGGCAGGCCCAATTCCCGGCCGATCGCGCGCACCTCGTCCTTGAACAGGGTGCGCAGCGGCTCGACGAGCTCGAACTGCAGGTCTTCGGGCAATCCGCCGACGTTGTGGTGGCTCTTGATGTTGGCTGTGCCGGCGCCGCCGCCCGACTCCACGACGTCGGGGTAGAGCGTGCCCTGCACGAGGAAACGCACCTGCTCGCCCTCGGCCGCAGCCTCCGCGACGAGGTCGGCCTGGACCTTCTCGAACGCTCGGATGAACTCGCGGCCGATGATCTTGCGCTTCTGCTCGGGGTCGCTGACCCCGGCGAGGGCGTTCAAGAACGTCTCGCGCGCATCGACCGTGATGAGCTTGACGCCGGTGGACGCGACATAGTCGTTCTCCACCTGCTCGCGCTCCCCCTGACGGAGCAGCCCGTGGTCGACGAAGACGGCGATGAGCTGGTCGCCGACGGCCTCGTGCACGAGCGCGGTCGAGACGGCGGAGTCGACGCCTCCCGACAGGGCCGAGATCACACGGCTCGAGCCGACCTGCTGTCGGATGCGCTCGACCTGCTCGGCGATCACATTGCCGCTGTTCCAGTCGGCGGGCAGGCCCGCCGCGCGGTGCAGGAAGTTCTCGATCACGCGCTGGCCGTGGTCGGAGTGCTTGACCTCGGGATGCCACTGCACGCCGTACATGCGGCGAGCGTCGTTCGCGAATGCGGCGACCGGCGTGTGTGCGGTGCGAGCGAGGACCTCGAAGCCTTCGGGAGCGCGCGAGACCTGATCACCGTGGCTCATCCACACGTTCTGGTCGACGGGCTGACCCTGGAGCAGGGTGCCCTCGGTGACGACCGTGACATCCGTTGCTCCGTACTCACGGAGCCCGGTGTTGGCGACCTCCCCGCCGAGCGCCTTGGCCATCACCTGGAAGCCGTAGCAGATGCCGAGCGTCGGCACGTCGAGGTCGAACACGCCGGTGTCGAGGCTGGGCGCGCCCTCTTCGTAGACCGACGACGGGCCGCCGGAGAGGATGATGCCGACGGGGTTCTTCGCGGCGATGTCTTCGGCCGTCGCGGTGTGCGGCACGATCTCGCTGTACACGCCCGCTTCGCGGACACGACGGGCGATCAGCTGGGCGTACTGGGCGCCGAAGTCGACGACGAGGACGGGGCGCTGGGACGTTTCTGTCTGTTCGGTCACCGGTTGCCCTCCGGGGCGGGGACGGGAGCGGAGGCCTGGGCGGCCTCCCGCTCGGCGAGGTAGGCGCGCACGCCGCGGGCGGTGCGCACCTCGAGGATGAAGGAGAGGAACGGCACCACGCCGCCCAGGGCGAGGAAGACGAAGCGGCGGAAAGGCCAGCGCATCAGGCTCCACACGCGGAAGCACGAGATGAGGTACACGACATAGAACCAGCCATGGACCACAAGGATCGCGAGCGAGACGTTGACGCCGTCGCCAGTGGAGATCATCTCGCAGCCGTCACCGCCGGGGATGAAGAGCGAGAACCACTGGCATCCGGGGCCGGCGATGGCATCCGCGAACCAGAGGAACCCGCCCGATCCACCCAGGAACAGCTCCACGTGAATGGGGGTGTACTTCAGGATCATCTCGGCGACCAGCAGCAGGAGGCCGATACCCGTGATGATCGAGCAGATCTGGTAGAAGGTCAGGGCTCCGCGGATCGCCGGGAACGAGGCGAGTTTCGGGGGACGCGGCATGACCCGAGTCTAGTCGCGGGGAACCGCTGCCCCCGCCTCGAGCGCCTCGGTCTGGGCGTCTTCGAGGTCTTCGACCTCCTTCTCCCACGCGTCGCGCGCCAAGCGGTACCAGAGGTACAGCGCGAAGCCCGCGAAGATCGCCCATTCGGCCGCGTAGAAGATGTTGAGCCAGTTGACCCGGGAGCGTTCGTCGGGCGCGGGTGACGAGATCGCGTCGAGGGGTCCGATCGCCGTCTGCGAGGCCACGTACTGGCGATACACCGCGACGCCGTCGATGTCGTGCCAGCGCCCCAGCAGCATCGCGGGCGACATACGAGGAAGCGTCTGCGGGTCGACCCCCGCCGACGGGCGAGCGGGCCCCTCGTCGGAGATCAGGCGTCCCGTGACGTCGACTTCGGCGGTCGGGTCGGCCTCGGCGGTCGCGCGAAGCTCATCGGCGGCGGCGTCGGCCTCCTCGATCGTGGGAGCCCAGCCGAGAGCCACCGCGAGGGATGCCGGCTTCCCGCCGTCGTCGACGCGGAGCTGCCCCGTGACCCAGTACCCCTCCACGTCATCGTTGAAGCGCGACGACACGATGATGAAGTCCTCGGGGATCCAGCGGCCGGTGGTCTCGACGCGCTGTCCCACGAGGGGCTCCGCGAGATACGCGCCCGGCTGGGCCACCTCGCTCAACGGACGCACTACCTCGGTCATCCCGGGCTCGGGCGGCGCGGTGTCGACGGCGCGACCCAGCTGCCACTGCCCCAACCACGCGAGCACCCCCGCGACCACGAGAGAGAACGCCAGCAGCGCGATCCATCGCGGACGCAGCATCACCTCGCGCAGCGTCGGCGGGAAGACCTCGGGGATGGTCGGTTGGACAGCGGGGGGCGTGGTCACGCGGACTCCGGCATCAGTGCCCGTACGGGGCCACGACGACCTCGACGCGCTGGAACTCCTTGAGGTCGGAGTACCCGGTGGTGGCCATCGACTTCTTCACGGCGCCGATCAGGTTGGCCGTGCCGTCGGCGACGGGCGCGGGACCGTAGAGCACCTGCTCGAGCGGACCGACGCGGTCGACGGCGACCCGGCGACCACGGGGAAGCTTCGCGTGGTGAGCCTCAGGTCCCCAGTGGAAGCCGCGGCCGGGAGCGTCGGTGGCGCGGGCGAGGGCGACGCCGAGCATGACGGCATCCGCTCCCATCGCCAGCGCTTTCACGATGTCGCCCGACGTGCCGACGCCGCCGTCGGCGATGACGTGGACGTAGCGCCCGCCCGACTCGTCGAGGTAGTCGCGGCGTGCGCCGGCCACATCGGCGACCGCCGTGGCCATGGGCGCGTGCAGACCCAGGGTGACTCGGCTGGTGGAAGCCGCTCCCCCTCCGAATCCGACGAGGACACCCGCGGCGCCCGTCCGCATGAGGTGGAGGGCGGCCGTATACGTGGCCGCGCCGCCGACGATCACGGGAACGTCGAGGTCGTAGATGAACTTTTTGAGGTTGAGCGGCTCGGCGACGCTCGAGACGTGCTCGGCCGACACCGTCGTCCCGCGGATGACGAACAGGTCGACGCCCGCCGCGACGACGGTCTCGTACAGGTCCTGGGTCCGCTGCGGCGTCAGGGCACCGGCGACGGTCACTCCGGCGGCACGGATCTCGGCGAGGCGATCGCGCACGAGCTCGGGCTTGATCGGCTCCGAGTACAACTGCTGCATCCGCCGCGTCGCATCGGCGTCGGGCAGGGTCGCGATCTCGGCCAGGAGCGGCTCGGGGTCGTCGTACCGGGTCCACAGGCCCTCGAGGTCGAGCACGCCGAGCCCGCCGAGTCGGCCGAGCTCGATTGCGGTGCGCGGGCTGACGACGGAGTCCATCGGGGCGCCCAGCACCGGGATCTCGAACGGGAACGCATCGATCGTCCACGCGGTCGAGACGTCTTCGGGGTTGCGCGTGCGCCGCGACGGCACGACCGCGATGTCGTCGAACGTGTACGCGCGGCGGGCGCGCTTGGCGCGGCCGAGATCGATCTCCATGGTCACCCGCCCAGCCTACCCGCGACCCTCGGCACCGCCGCCCGGATCCACCCGCTCGGCGGGCGGCAGGTCCGCTCCGCCGAGGAGACGGGTCAGGCGCCGGTCGGCGAGGTACAGCAGGAAGGCCCACGGCCCGAGCCACGGGCTCAGCGCCACCACGACGGCGCCGACGATCGTCGCGCTCAGGCCGCCACGCCCGAACCGCCGCGCGGCGTCGGGCTCGAGGTCGGGTATCGCTCCCGACCTCGCCGCCCAGACCCATTGCACCCATCCGAGCAGGACCACGGCGAAGAAGTTCAGGGGCAGGAGCATGCGCCCCAGGATGAGGTCGCCGTGGTCGGTGTTCAGAGCCGACGAGAAGGGCACGAAGACCACCGCCAGGAGGCGGAGCGTGTTGATCCAGATGCCGAGACTGTCGATACGGGTGATGTGCTCGAACTGCTCCACGTGGGTGCGCCACATGAGTCCGAGAAGCAGGAACGACAGGACGAAGGTGAGCACCGGCTGGCCGAGGCCCGCCAAGGCCGATGCGAGCCCGGCATCGGTGCTGACGTCGTCGAAGTGCTGATCGGTGAGCCCCAGGACGAGCAGGGTCGCAGCGATGGAGAAGACGCCGTCGGTGAACGCCTCCACTCGACGCACGGAGACCGTGGCGCGGGGGTGGGAGCGTCGACCGAACATGGGCTCAGCGTATCGGCGCGCCCCTCCCCCACGACGAGGTCAACGCGTTCGCACGACCCTCTTCTCGTCCCAGACCGGCTCGGGCGACTCGTACACGCGTCCATCGGACCCGAACACGAGGAAGCGATCGAACGAGCGCGCGAACCATCGGTCGTGCGTGACGGCGAGAACCGTCCCCTCGAATCGCGCGAGCGCATCCTCGAGCGCCTCCGCCGAGGCCAGGTCGAGGTTGTCGGTGGGCTCGTCGAGCAGCAGCAGGGTCACCCCCGAAAGCTCGAGGAGCAAGACCTGGAACCTCGCCTGCTGCCCGCCGCTCAGGGTCTCGAACGATTGCTCGGCTTGGGCCACGAGCCCGTATCGGTCCAGGGCCGAGCTCGCGGCATCCCGAGGCATCCCCCCGCGGTTGTCGTCACCGCGGTGGAGCAGATCGAGCAGCGAACGGCCGACGAACTCCGGATGCCGATGAGTCTGGGCGAACCACCCGGGCACCACGCGCGCCCCCAGGATGGCGCGACCGGTGTGCGCGACGCGCTCCAGTCCGGCGCCCACGCTGGTCACGTGCCCGAGGCGCGCATCAGGGTCTGTGCCTCCGCCGGCGAGCAGGCGAAGGAAGTGGGACTTCCCCGACCCGTTGGACCCGAGCACCGCGACGCGGTCGCCGAACCATACTTCGAGATCGAACGGCTGCATCAAGCCGGTCAGCTCGAGCCGCTCGGCGACCACCGCGCGCTTGCCGGTGCGAGCGCCCCGCAGACGCAGCTGCAGATCCTGCTCGGGCGGCCTCTCCTGCGGCGGGCCCGCTGTCTCGAACTTCGTCAGGCGCGTGACGGCCGCCTGGTAGCGCGAGGCGAAGCCGTCGTTCGCCGCGGCGGCCACCTTCATCCGGGCGACGAGGGCGCGAAGCTTCTCGTGCTCCTCGTCCCAGCGGCGCCGCAGCTCGTCGAGACGCGCCATCCGGTCGTCGCGGGCGGCGGCGTACGTCTCGAAGCCCCCGCCGTGCACCCACGCCGTGCTTCCCGCGCTCCCGGTCTCGAGCGTGACGATGCGGTCGGCGGCCCGGGCCAAGAGCTCGCGATCGTGCGACACGAGAAGGACGGTCTTCGCCGTGGCCCGCAGCTGGTCTTCGAGCCATCTCTTCCCGGGGACGTCGAGGTAGTTGTCGGGCTCGTCCAGCAGCAGCACGTCGCCGGGGCCGCGCAGCAGCGATTCGAGGGCGAGCCGCTTCTGTTCCCCGCCCGACAGCGTCGCCAGCTCGCGGAAACGAGCGCGGTCGTAGGGCACTCCCAGTGCGGCGATCGTGCAGGTGTCCCACACGGTCTCGTGCTCGTAGCCCCCGGCGTCGGCGTAGTCGGCGAGTGCCGCGGCGTACCGCATCTGCGTGTCGAGGTCGTCGCGCTCGATGAGGGCATTCTCGGATGCCTCGAGCTCACGTGCCGCGCGGCGGATGCGCGCCGGAGACACCGTCACGAGAAGGTCGTGCACGGTCTCTTCCGGGCGTCCGTGGCCGATGAACTGGTCCATCACCCCGAGGGTTCCGCCGATCGAGACGGCTCCCCCGTGCGCTTTCTCCTCGCCCCGGACGATGCGCAGCAACGTGGACTTCCCCGCGCCGTTGGGGCCGACCAGCGCCGTCGTGGCGCCTTCTCCCACCCGGAACGTCACCTCATCGAGAAGGGGTCGACCGTCGGGGAGGACGAAGGAGATGGCGGTGAGGTCGAGGTATCCCATGGCGAGTTCCCGGGTCGACCGCTTGTGGCGGTGATGACGACCGCCGGGCGCGAACCCCGGTCACCGGTCGGCCCGCCGAGAAGCGAGCCGACCAGTCTACAGAACGGCGTCCTCGGGCTCCGGTTCCGATTCCCTCGCGTCATCGCGGAGCGACTCCACGAGCGATGTCGCTGTCAACGCTATGACACCCGCGCCGAGGAGGACGAGCCCGGCCGGCCATAGCACCACGGATTCGGCGACGAAGGTGTCGACACCGAACGCATCGTGCGCGCTCGGTACCCACACCGTCACGCTGTTCGCCAGCGCGAGAAAGCTCCCACACCCGAGAGCGAGACCCGGCACAAGCCACGACAGCAGGTGCGGCCACGATTCCGGTGCAAGAGAGGTGAGACGCATTCGCACCCCGAAAGGCTACGGGCGCAGCGGCGGCCCTGCATGTCGACATGCGATTCGTCATCCGTCGCCTCACCCGCACACGGCGAAGGGCCGGGCAGCCACCGGCCCGGCCCTTCGGTACGGGGATTACTTCTTGTAGTTCGGCGCCTCGACGACGATCTGCACGTCGTGCGGGTGCGACTCCTTCAGCCCCGCCGAGGTGATGCGGACGAAGCGCCCCTTCGACTTGAGCTCCTCGACGGTGCGGGCACCGACGTAGAACATCGACTGCCGCAGGCCGCCGATGAGCTGATAGGCCACCGCCGATACGGGCCCCCGGTAGGGCACCTGACCCTCGATCCCCTCGGGGATGAGCTTGTCGTCGCTCGGCACGTCGGCCTGGAAGTAGCGGTCCTTGGAGTAGGAGGTCTTCTTGCCGCGGGTCTGCAGCGCACCGAGCGATCCCATTCCGCGGTACTGCTTGAACTGCTTCCCGCCCTGGAACACGATCTCGCCCGGCGATTCGTCGGTGCCGGCCAGAAGCGAGCCGAGCATCACCGTGTCGGCTCCGGCGACGAGGGCCTTGGCGATATCGCCGGAGTACTGCAGACCACCGTCGGCGATCACGGGCACCCCGGCGGGGATTGCGGCCTGCGCGGCCTCGTAGATGGCCGTGACCTGCGGCACACCGACACCGGCGACCACGCGGGTCGTGCAGATCGACCCGGGGCCGACGCCGACCTTGACGGCATCCACTCCCGCGTCGATGAGCGCCTGCGCACCTTCACGGGTCGCGACGTTGCCGCCGATGACGTCGATGTGGGCGAACGACTCGTCGGCCTTGAGGCGCGTGACGATGTCGATCACACCCGCCGACTGACCGTTCGCGGTATCGACGACGAGGACGTCGACGCCCGCGTCGCGCAGAGCCTCGGCCCGCTGCCAGGCGTCGCCGAAGAACCCGATCGCCGCGCCCACGCGCAGCCGGCCCTGGTCGTCCTTCGTCGCGAGGGGGTACTTCTCGCTCTTGTCGAAGTCCTTGATGGTGATGAGGCCGGCGAGCTTGCCCTCGTCGTCGACGAGCGGCAGCTTCTCGACGCGGTGCTTCGCGAACGTGGCGATGACGTCATTGGCATGGATGCCGACGGGGCCCGTGATCAGGCCCTCCTTGGTCATCACATCCTTGACGAGGGTCGTCTGGCGCTCGAAGCCCGAGACGAACCGCATGTCGCGGTTCGTGATGATGCCGACGAGGACGCCGTCCGGGTCGACGACCGGAAGACCCGAGATGCGGTACTGCGCGCACATCGCGTCGACCTCGGCCACGGTGGCATCCGGTGTCGTCGTGATCGGGTTCGAGACCATTCCCGACTCACTGCGCTTGACCTGGTCGACGATGCCCGCCTGATCCTCGATCGACAGGTTGCGGTGCACGATCCCGATGCCGCCCTGGCGGGCGATGGCGATGGCCATGCGCGCCTCGGTCACGGTGTCCATGGCGGATGAGAGGAGGGGGGTCGCGACGGTGATGCGACGGGTGAGCCGCGACGACGTGTCCGCTTCGCTCGGGATGACGTCGGTGTGCCCGGGCAGGAGCAACACGTCGTCATAGGTCAGTCCGATGAAACCGAAGGGGTCGTGCTGCTCCATGGATCCTCCTGCGCGCGCGGCGCCTATAAGAAAGGGACGTCGTCGGCCGGCGCGCTTCGCGCTCCGCCTGCGATTCTAAGCGTCGAGAGGCTGTGAATTGTTCCCGAAGACGCTGGCCGCGGTGCGCATCCGCGATGACACGGTTCGCTAACGACTCGGTCGGCGAAACACCCGCGACACATTACGCTCGTAGCGTCGACCGTCGAAGCTGACGGGACGACTTCGTCAGCGCTGCCGAACTGGAGACTCCGTGGGTCATTCCTCCCCCACCGCGATACGATCGCGATCCCTATCCCGCATGGCCATCCTCGTGTCGCTCCTCGTGAGCGCCGTGGCCGTCCTGAGTCTGCTGCTCGCGTCACCCGCGAGCGCGCAGACCACGCAGGCCCCGACACCCGCCGCCTCGGCCGGGACCGGAGACGTCTCGACCCAGTACACGATCGGCGGCATCATCCGCGCCGGCGACGACCCGGTCGAAGGTGTCGAAGTCCTCGTCGAGGGATCCGGCTTCTCGGAGGTCGGCACCACCGGCGCCGACGGGCGCTGGACGGTCTCGGTGCCCGGACCGGGCTCCTACACCGCGGAGCTGCAGGTCGACACGCTCCCCGACGGCGTCGCCCCACGCGATCCCGACAACGTCAAACGCGACGTGAGCATCGGAACGACCAACACGGTCAACGTCCTCTTCCCGACGGGCGAAGGGACGGCCGCCGCCGGATCGATCTGGGACACACTCTTCTCGCGCTTCTTCTACGGCCTGAACTTCGGCCTGCTGCTGGCTCTCGCGGCGATCGGCATCTCGCTGATCTTCGGCACGACCGGCGTGAACAACTTCGCGCACGGCGAGATGCTCACCTTCGGCGCCATCATCTTCTACGTCTTCACCGCGATGGGGTGGAACCTCCTGTTGGCGGTGCTGCTCACCGTGGCCCTCTCGGCCGCGCTCGGCTGGACACAGGATGCCGTGCTGTTCAAACCTCTGCGTAAACGCGGGGTCGGGTTGGTCCAGGTGCTCATCGTGACGATCGGTCTCTCGATCGTCCTGCGGTACCTGTACCTCTACTTCTTCGACGGTGGCACGCGCAACATCGCGACCGGCATCACCGACAACGTGACCATCGGCCCGGTGACGGTGACGCTGACGTCGATCATCAGCATGGGTGTCAGCATCGTCATGCTCGCGCTGGTGGCCTACTTCCTCACACGCACCCGCATCGGTAAAGCGACGCGCGCGGTCAGTGATAACGCCTCGCTCGCGGCCGCCTCCGGCATCAACGTCGACCGCGTGATCCGCATCGTCTGGGTGCTCGCCGGTGCCCTCACGGGCCTGTCGGGTGTCTTGTACGGCCTCTACCGCGGTGTCACGTGGGACATGGGCTTCGCAATCCTGCTGCTGCTGTTCGCCGCCGTCACGCTGGGTGGTCTGGGAAGCGCGTTCGGCGCGCTCGTGGGCTCGCTCATCATCGGCATCATCACGGAACTGTCGACCATCGTCATCCCACCCGACCTGCGGTACGCGGTGGCCCTGATCGTGCTCATCGGCGTGCTGCTGTTCCGGCCGCAAGGTGTGCTCGGTCGTAAAGAGCGGATTGGTTGAGGAACGACGACATGGACTGGATTTCGATCTTCAACAACGCCGCGGGCGAGCTCATCAGCCCGACCACCGCGGCCTACGCCCTCGCCGCGATCGGCCTCAGCGTGCACTTCGGCTACGCCGGCCTGCTCAACTTCGGTCAAGCGGGCTTCATGGCGGTCGGTGCCTACGCCTTCGCCATCGCGACCCTGTCGCTCTCGGCCCCGGTGTGGCTCGCGATCCTCATCGCGATCGTCGCCTCGGTGCTCTTCGCCTTCATCCTCGGCATCCCGACCCTGCGTCTGCGCGCCGACTACCTCGCGATCGTCACCATCGCCGCCGCCGAGATCGTGCGGTACATCGTGTCGACGGTGGGTCTGACCGACATCACCGGCGGCTCGCAGGGCCTCAATGGATACAACCGTGAGTTCCAGGCGCTGAACCCGCTGCCGGGCGGCACCTACGGCATCGGCCCGTGGACGTATTCGGCCAACGACTGGTGGGTCCGTCTGTTCGGCTGGGGTCTGGTCATCATCGCGACGCTTCTCGTCTTCCTCCTCATGCGCAGCCCGTGGGGCCGCGTCGTCAAGGGCATCCGCGAAGACGAGGATGCCGTGCGCAGCCTCGGCAAGAACGTCTACGCCTACAAGATGCAGGCGCTCGTGCTCGGTGGCGTGATGGGCGGCCTCGCGGGAGTGGTGTTCATCCTCCCCCGCGCCGTGCAGCCCGGTAACTACGGCACCGCGCTGACGTTCTTCATCTGGACCGCTCTCCTCCTCGGAGGAGCAGCGACCCTGCTCGGCCCCATCGTGGGAGCGATGCTGTTCTGGGTCCTGCTGTCGCTGTCGAACGGCATCATCGTGGGACTGCGCGACGTCGGCATCCTGGGCTTCATGTCCAGCACGCAGACGGGCCAGGTGCGTTTCATCCTCGTCGGCATCGGACTGATGCTCCTCGTGATCTTCCGACCACAGGGCATCTTCGGCAACAAGAAGGAGCTGTCGTTCAATGTCTGACACGACCGTCACCCACCCGCTCGTCAAGGGCGAGGTCGGACCCGGCTGCGCCAAGGTCGATCCGATCGTCGTCGCCGACAGCGTCACGCGCCAGTTCGGCGGCCTGAAGGCCGTCGACGTCGAGCACCTCGAGATCCCCCGCGGACAGATCACCGCTCTCATCGGCCCCAACGGTGCCGGTAAGACGACCCTGTTCAATCTGTTGACGGGATTCGACAAGCCCAACACAGGCCGCTGGAGCTTCGAGGGCTCGAACCTCGCCGGTGTCCCCGCGTTCAAGGTGTCCCGCAAGGGCATGGTCCGCACCTTCCAGCTGACCAAGTCGCTCGGGCGCCTCTCGGTACTGCAGAACATGCTGCTCGGTGCCCGCGGGCAGAAGGGCGAGAACATCTTCCGCGCCCTCATCCCCTCGATCTGGAGCTCGCAGGAGAAGGAGAACACCGAACGCGCCGACGACCTGCTGCGTCGTTTCAAGCTCGACGCCAAGCGCGAGGACTTCGCCGCGTCCCTGTCGGGCGGCCAGCGCAAGCTCCTCGAGATGGCGCGGGCGCTCATGAGCGACCCGAAGCTCGTCATGCTCGACGAGCCGATGGCCGGCGTCAACCCGGCGCTGACGCAGAGCCTGCTCGGGCACATCCTCGACCTGAAGAAGGAGGGGATGAGCGTGCTGTTCGTCGAACACGACATGCACATGGTGCGCCACATCTCCGACTGGGTCGTCGTCATGGCCGAGGGGCGCGTCGTCGCCGAGGGGCCGCCCGAGAGCGTGATGAGCGACCAGGCCGTCATCGACGCCTATCTCGGCGCCCACCACGACACCGATCTCGGCGACATGACCACGTCGCAGCTCGAGACCATCCAGGCCGAAGCCGCCGCGGAAGCGGAAGCGGAGCTCATCGCCGACGAGAAGGACGGGAAGCTCTGATGACCGACACCGCCACCACCACCCGCACAGCGGTCCTGCGCACCGACGACCTCGTGGCCGGGTACCTGCCGGGCGTGAACATCCTCAACGGGTGCACGGTCGACGCCTACCAGGGCGACCTCATCGGCATCATCGGTCCGAACGGTGCCGGCAAGTCCACGCTGCTCAAGGCGATCTTCGGTCAGGTGAAGATCCGCGGCGGTGCCGTCCTGCTCAATGGTGAGGACATCACCTCGCTCAAGGCCGACAAGCTCGTCGGCAAGGGCGTCGGCATGGTCCCGCAGAACAACAACGTATTCCCGAGCCTGTCGATCGAAGAGAACCTGCAGATGGGTCTTTTCCAGCGGCCCAAGGTGTTCGCCGAGCGGTTCGAGTTCGTCTCGGGGCTCTTCCCCGAGCTGGCCAAGCGCCGGCGCCAGCGTGCCGGTTCGCTCTCCGGCGGTGAGCGCCAGATGGTCGCGATGGGTCGGGCGCTCATGATGGACCCCTCGGTCCTCCTGCTCGACGAGCCGTCGGCCGGCCTGTCGCCCGTGCGTCAGGACGAGACGTTCCTCCGCGTGGCCGAGATCAATCGCGCCGGGGTGACGATCATCATGGTCGAGCAGAACGCGCGCCGCTGCCTGCAGATCTGCCACCGGGCCTACGTGCTCGATCAGGGCAAGGACGCATACACCGGCACCGGGCGCGAGCTGCTCACCGACCCCCGCGTCATCGAGCTGTACCTCGGCACCCTTGCCGCCGACGAGGACGCCAAGCGCGACCACGGGGAGTCCCCCGCCTGAGCCGACGCAGATATGCCGCGAGCGCGGCGCTCACCCTGGTGGGCGTCGCGCTCTCGTCATGCGTGAGCGCGCCCGAGCCGGCGCCGCCGGTCTCGGTGGCGCTCGTCCAGCAGCGGGGCGATATCGCTCCGGGGCGCGTTCAGCTGCGGGTGACGGACACCTCGGATGCCGCCCTCACCATCACCTCGGCGACGCTCTCCTCCGCCGTGCTGTCGCAACCGGGCGGTGGGCAGACGAAACGTCCCGTGTCGATGACGCCCGGACGGACCGTGGATCTGCCCGTCCTCCTCCCCGCCGTGGTCTGTGAGAGGGACGACGTATCCGCTCGCGCGACGGTGGTCCTCGAGCAGGACGGGGCGCCGCGGGAGGTGACACTCCCGGTCACCGATGAGCTCGGGGTGCTCGCCCGCCTGAGCGCGACCGCGTGCGACCAGGACGCCGTGGCATCCGTGGCTCGTCTCTCGGCCACCTCCGCCTCGGTGGGGACGGGAGGGGCCATCGACCTGCGGATCTCGATCGATCCGGTGGCAGACGCCACCGCGGGGAGCCTCGAGCTGGTCGCGCTGCGCGGCACACCCCTGTTGCGCTTCCCCGCCGGCACCGAGACACCCCTGGATGTGACGGTGCGCGCGGGTGACCACGCGTCGACGGTGACCGTCGCGGTGGTCCCCCAACGCTGCGACGCGCACGCGATCGCGGAGGACAAGGTCGGGACGCTGTTCGACCTCGTCGCCCGGGTCGACGGGCGCGAGGTGGTCGTGCCCCTGGAGCGGTCATCGACCGTAGCTGCGGCACTGCTGTCGGACACGGCCGCGGTGTGCGGCCTGACCCCCTGACATACGGAAGGGGCCCGGATCCTGTCGGATCCGGGCCCCTCGCGTGGTGTCAGGTCACTCGTTGAGCGAGCCGAACTCCGTGTTCAGCAGGGTGTACTTGTTGTCGGCACCGTACTGGTAGATGCCGATGTACGCCTCGGTGGGGTCACCGTTCGCGTCGAACGTGATCGGGCCGGAGACACCGTCGTAGTCGATGTCCTTGCCCTCGTTGATCAGCGCGAGGCAGTCGGCGAAGGTGGTGCACTTCTCGCCCTCCTCGGAGACCGACTGCAGGTTGTCACGGATGGCCGTGCCCGAGTCGTCCTTGGCCTGCGCCGCGGCGAGGGCCGCGACGATGACGGCGTCGTAGGACTCCGGCGCGTAGCTGAAGTCGGTCAGCGCGGGGTCGACCTCCTTCAGACGCGTCTGGAAGGTCGTGTCGGCCGGGTTGCCGGGGAGGGTTCCCTTGGCGCCCTGGAGCGTGCCCGCCGGGAACTCGTACGAGTTCGACAGGTTACCGTCGACGAAGTAGACCTTCGACGCCGCGTAGCCCTGGGTGCTGACCAGCTGCGGGATGATCGAGGAGGTCTCTTCGAACGCGATGACCGCGATCGCGTCGGGCTGGGCGGCGAGGAGCTCGTCGACCTGCGACGTGAAGACGGTGTCACCCGGGTTGTAGGGGACCGCGACCGAGACCTCGCCACCGGCGGCCTCGATGGCCGTCGTCGCGTTGTCCTTCAGGCCGATGCCGTAGGGGTCGTTGATGTAGATGATGCCGATGTTGGCGGCACCGTCTCCGGTCATCAGGTTGCCGAGCACGCGGCCCTGCAGCACGTCGGACGGCGCGGTACGCCAGTAGTACCCGTCGTCGGCGTACGTGGTGAAGTCGGGCGAGGTGTTCGCCGGGGAGATCTGGACGATGCCGGCGTTGACCAGCTGGTCGATGAAGGTGAACGACACACCGGAGGAGGCCGCACCGATCACGACGTCGGCGCCGGCGTCGACGAGCTCGGTCGCGGACTGCGTCGCGATGTCGGTCGTGGTGTCACCCGAGTCGCGCTCGGTGAGTTCGGTCTTGAACGGGAAGGCGTCGCCGGTGGCCTCGATGTCCTTGATGGCGAGCTTGACACCCGCGACCTCGGGCGGGCCGAGGAAGGCGAGGTTACCCGTGGCAGGCAGGATGGTCCCGACGTGGAACGTGCCGTCGGCCGTGGACACGGCGCCGCCACCGGTAGATGCGCTGGGCGCCGCGGCGTCGTTGCCGCCGCCACCCGAACAACCGGCGAGGACGAGCGCGCTGGCACCGACCAGGGCGATACCGCCGAGGACCTTGCCGGCGCGCGTACGCGTGAAGACGTTCATAGTGCTCCTTGCTGTGAATGAACGTTGGGCGACACATGAATGCCGCCTGGTGACCTAAACCTAACCGGCCCCACGTTTTCGTCGTGTTGCCGTTCGTTAACGATGTGCGACGCCGCGGTCACAGCCGCATAACGGCTCTGGCGGTCACGTCCGTGATGACGTAGGAGAGGCGTCCGGCCGGCCGGGGAACGCAGAATATGGCCGGTCAGACCGGCTCTGCGACGTCCGAGACGGAACGGCGGTGACGGCGCGACATCACGATCGAGTCCGCGCTGAGCACGACCAGGGCGACCCACACCAGGCCGAAGCCGATCCACCGCTCGACGGTCATCGGCTCGCCGAGCACCCACACGCCGATCGCGAACTGGATGATGGGCGCCACGAACTGCAGCAGGCCGATCACCGTGAGCGGAACGCGCCGTGCGCCCGAGGCGAACAGCAGCAGAGGGACGGCGGTGACGGCTCCCGCGAGCAGCAGAAGCACGGTGTGCAGCACTCCCGCCGTACCGAGGGTGATGCCGGTCAGGTTCGCGACGAACGCCAGCTGGATCGCGGCGACCGGGAGGAGCCAGAGCGATTCGAGGGTCAGCCCGCTCACGGCATCCACCGCCGGGCCGATCTGCTTCTTCACGAGACCGTAGAAGCCGAACGAGAACGCCAGCGTCAGGGCGATCCAGGGGAACGCGCCGTATCCGATGACGATCACCGCGACCGCGACGACGGCGAGACCGATGGCGATCCACGGCACGAGGCGCAGACGCTCGCGCAGCACGATGACTCCGAGAAGGACGGTCACGATGGGGTTGATGAAGTAGCCGAGACTCGTCTCGATGACGTGGTCGGTCAGAGCGCCATAGAGGTAGGTCTGCCAGTTGATGTAGATGAGGACACCCGCCACCGCGGTGAGCCCCATGAGACGCGGCTGACGCACGATCGCCAGGAATGGCCGCCACGCGCGGAGCACCGTCAGCAGAACAAGGCAGAAGACGAACGCGAGGATGATCCGCCACGCCACGACCTCGAACGGGCCGGTGGGCTTGAGCTGCAGGAAGTAGATCGGCAGGACGCCCCAGAGCAGGTAGGCCCCCAGGGCGTACAGCGCCCCGCGCGTGCTCCCGCCGGTCGGAGCGGGAGGAGCGGGGGTCACCGACCCAGCCTACGGGTGCACCACCCCGCGGAAACGTCGATCGCCCTCCGTTTCCTGCCACATCGCGTGCTTTCGGCGCCGGGAACGACGAAGGCCCCGGATGCCAGGGCATCCGGGGCCTTCGAGAGGATCACGCGATCAGCGGACGACGACCGCCAGCACGTCACGCGCCGAGAGCACGAGGTACTCCTCGGCGCCGAACTTGACCTCGGTGCCGCCGTACTTGCTGTAGAGCACACGGTCGCCGACGGCGACGTCGAGGGGGACGCGGTTGCCGTTGTCGTCGATGCGGCCGGGGCCGACGGCGACGACTTCGCCCTCCTGCGGCTTCTCCTTGGCGGTGTCGGGGATGACGAGCCCACTCGCGGTGGTCTGCTCAGCCTCGACCTGCTTGATGACGATGCGGTCCTCGAGCGGCTTGATGGAAACCGACACGGTCTACCTCTTCTTTCTCGTTACAGAAGACTTGTCAGCACTCACGCGGGGAGAGTGCTAATCCGAGTGTAGAGAAGCGTTGGCACTCACGCAACGCGAGTGCCAACACATTCCCCCACCTAGGCTGAAAAGGTGGATACCCGCGAGCTGACCGCCCTGCTCACCCCGGACGGACTCCGCCTGCTCGACGAGGTGGGGCCGATCGCGTCCACCGACGACGCAGCCCGCGCCGTCTCGCGCCTGCGCGCCGCGGGACACTCCCCCGAGCTGGTATCGGCGGTCGTCGGCCAGGCTCGACTGCGCGTGCGAGGGGCGGCGAAGTTCGGGCCGTTCGCCGCGCGGATGCTCTTCACGCGCGCAGGGCTGGAGCAGGCGACCCGGCTGTCGATCGCCGCGCGGCACGCGGGCCGCTTCCGCGCGGCGGGACTGACACACGTGGCAGACCTGGGCTGCGGGATCGGTGGAGACGCGCTGGGGCTCGCCGGGCTCGGCATCCGGGTCCGTGCCGTCGACGCCGACGAGGTGACCGCCGCGATCGCCGCATACAACCTCGCTCCCTTCGGCGATACCGCGACCGTGACCCACGCGCGCGCGGAGGACGCCGACCTCGACGGGATCGACGCCGTATGGCTCGACCCCGCTCGGCGCACCGCGGGGCACTCCGAGACGCGGCAGGTGGCCTCGGGTGAATGGTCGCCCTCGCTGGAATGGGTGTTCGCGCTCCTCGTCGAGAAGTCGGGTGGGGTCAAGCTCGGCCCGGGCTTCGACCGCGAACGGATCCCCGACGACGTGGAAGCGCAGTGGATCAGTGCCGACGGATCGACGATCGAGCTCGTACTGTGGTCGGGCGCGCTCGCTCGCGAGAACGTGCGCCGCGCGGCGCTCGTGGTCCGGGGCGACGAGGCGTGGGAGCTCACGGCGCCGGCCGACAGCCCCGACGTCGAACCGCGCGAGCTCGGGGCCTTCGTGCACGAGCCCGACGGCGCCGTCATCCGCGCGCGCCTGATCGGGGAGGTCGCTCGCGCCCTCGAGGCCGGGATGCTCGCGCCCGGTATCGCGTACCTGACCTCCGACTCCCCGCTGACGAGTCCCTTCGTCTCGTCTTTCCGGGTACGCGAGATGCTCCCGGCGGACCCGAGGAAGCTCGCACAAGCCCTGCGTGCGCGGGGTGTGGGCACCCTCGAGATCAAGAAGCGCGGTGTCGACATCGATCCGGCGATCCTGCGCAAGAAGCTCGCGCTGCGCGGGGACGAGACCGCGACCCTGATCATGACGCGCGTCGGATCGAAGCGCCTCGCCCTGCTCGCCGATCGCGTCTGAGCGGGCTCACCCGACCGGCAGCTGAGAGAAGCCCCACACCAACCAGCCCGCGCTGAACAGGCCGGACACCAGCGCCAGCGACAACGCCCACGCGGCGGCTCGACGGCCGTCGTGCGGGCGGCGCAGCGACACGATCGCGAGGATCGCAGCGACCACGCTCAGGGGAAGAAGCCATCCCCAGAAGAACGACGAGGCCAGCGCGACGATCGCCAGCAGCAGCGCCCAGGGCGCGAGCGAGCGCGGAGGCTTCGGGGCCGGGGGAACATACGGCACGAGGTGATCGCCGAATGCCGCCATCTCGAGCTGTGCGGTCGCGAGGCGACCGTCTTCCGCGTCGCCGTGGGCGGACGACTGTTCGGCCACCTCGTCGAGGGCGGAAGGAACGCTCTCCCCCTCGACGGCCTTGCGCGCGCGGCGCGTCGGTGGGGATGCCTCGCTCACGCGGCGACTCCGGCACGGGGCGTCGGCGGCTCGGCATCCGGATCTTCCGCCACCTGGATCTCGGTCACCGGGAGCGTCGAGTCGGCGCCGAAGGCGAGGGTCGAGGGAGGCCGGCCCGAGGAGATGAGCTCGGCGGCCAGGGCCGCGATCATCGCGCCGTTGTCGGTGCACATGCGCAGCGGGGGGATGCGCACGGCGACGCCTGCAGCCCCGGCGCGCTCGAGGGCGACGTCGCGCAAGCGCTTGTTCGCGATCACGCCCCCGCCCAGCAGCAGGCGGGGGACGCCGTAGCGCGCGCAGGCGTCGAGGGCCTTCGTGACCAGCACGTCGACGACGGCCTCTCGGAACGAGGCGGCGACATCGGCGACCGGCACGGCCTGACCGGTGGCCTCGTGCTGCTCGACCCAGCGTGCGACGGCCGTCTTCAGACCCGAGAACGAGAAGTCGTAGCGATGGGACGCCATGTCGGACGCGCGCGAGAGGCCACGCGGGAAGCGGATGGCGGTGGGATCGCCGGTGGCCGCCGCTCGGTCGATCTCGGGACCGCCGGGATACGGCAGCTTCAGCAGGCGCGCGACCTTGTCGAACGCCTCCCCGGCCGCGTCGTCCATCGTCTCGCCGAGCAGTTCGACATCGCTGGTGAGGTCACGGACGAGGAGCAGCGAGGTGTGACCGCCGCTGACCAGCAGAGCGACGGTGGGGTACTCGAGCTCGCCCGCGTCGGCATCCAGGATGTCGGCCGCGATGTGCCCGACGAGGTGATTGACGGCGTACAGCGGCTTGTTCAGCGCCACGGCGAGGCCCTTCGCCGCGCCCACACCGACCATGAGCGCACCCGCGAGACCCGGGCCGCTCGTGACCGCGACGGCGTCGAGGTCGGCGAGTGTCACACCCGCCTCGGCGAGCGCCGCATCGATCGAGGGCTGCAGCGCCTCGAGGTGCGCACGAGCGGCGACCTCGGGCACGACACCGCCGTATCGGGCGTGCTCGTCCATGCTGGAGGCGATCGTGTTGCTCAGCAGGTGCCGGCCGCGGACGATGCCGATCCCGGTCTCGTCGCAACTGGTCTCGATGCCGAGCACGAGGGGGGCGTTCATCAGCACCAGCCCTTTCCGGTGGTTGCGGCGGTCGCAGATCCGGGCAATGACCGCGGATCCGGATCGATCGGCGTGGTCGCTCCGGATCCGATGCGCATCTCCGGATCCGCGGAAGCGGATGCCGCCGCGCCGGTGCCCGCGGAGGCCCCGGATGCCACGCCCTCGGCGCGTCGCGCCGCCCACCCTCGCAGATCGAGCTGCATCACGATCGCGTCGACGTCGTCGGGCTGGTAGTACCGCGCGCGGCGGCCGACCTCGACGAACCCCTCCGAGGCATAGAGCGCCTGCGCGACGGGATTGTCGGCGCGCACGTCCAGGAACACGTCGTGCACCTCGCGGCGCGCGGCTTCGTCGAGCAGGGCGGCGAGCAGCGCACGCCCCCGACCGCGACCCCGCGCGGTCTCGGTGATGGTGATCGTCTGGACGTCGGCATCCCGCGCCCCGCGCACCGCCCGCAATCCCGCGTACCCGATGGGTCGTCCGGCCTCCTCGGCGACCACGTACCAGCCGTGCGGGGAGAGGAGTTCTTCGCGCATCATCGCCGGGCTCCACGCATCGGTGGGGAACGAGGCGTGCTCGAGCGCCATGATGGCGTCGAGGTCGTCGAGGGTGGCCGGCCGAATCTCCATCAGCTGACCCGCTTCGGGGCGTGGGCGGCGACGACGTCGGGGCTGCGCAGATACAGCGGTTCGGCGCCGGCGAGCGTGCGCCCCGCATCGAGGGCCCGCGCCGCCACGAGGGCGATCATCGCGGCCGAGACGGACGTGGCGTCGACGCGTGCCGCGCCGAGGTCGGCGAGCCGACCCTCGAGGTCGTCGCGCGGGCTGAGCGCGGCATCCGTGATCCGCACGGGGAGTCCGTCGTCGTCGATGCCGTCGTAGACGCTGTACGCGAGCTCGCGTCGGCGTGCGTCGGTGACGACGGCGAAGCGCGCGGTGTCCGCGCGCGACAGCGCGTCGGCGAGCAGGATGCCGAGCGCGATGCCGTCGTGGCTGGGAACGGGGACGACGGGGATGCCGCGGCCCACCGCGTAAACGCGGGCGGTCGCGATCCCCACGCGCAGGCCCGTGAACGGCCCCGGTCCCATGCCGATGGCGACATGTGTCGGCGAGGGCGCTGCGGTCGTCGCGCGTCGCAGCAGATCACCGATCACCTCGGCGTGCCCGAGGGGATTGGCGCTCTGCTCATCGGCGAGCACCTCGCCGTCGCGCGTGATCGCCGCGACGGCGGTGCCGAGCGAGGTGTCGATACCGAGGATCACCGTTCCAGGGTATCCGCCGACGTCCCGGCATCCGATCGTGCTCTCCGTTCCGAAGAAGAGACGTGGATGCCACCGAGCTCGGTCTGCGCCGTATCGTCGTCCCCACGGGGGTGGGGTCCATCGTCGTGCACGCGGGTCGCGCATCGGGGAGTCCCGTCGCGACGGTGCTGCTCCATGGAGCCGCAGGGTCGTGGACGACGTGGGGACCCCTGATCGCGGCCTCCGATGAGGCGCGTCTACCCTTGTCCGACATCGTGGCGATCGACCTTCCGGGGTGGGGCGACTCCCCCGGACCGGTGCCGGATCCCGCCGACCTCGCCGTCGCCGTGGCGGCTGTCGCGCGGGCGCTCGGCTACCCGCGCTGGCGTCTGGTGGGCCATTCGCTCGGCGGGGTCGTCGCCCTCGACGTGGCCGCGCGATTCCCGCGGGCGACGGTCGGCGTCGCCGTCGTCTCGCCGAGCGGCGACAGCGCACGGACCGTCGCGCGGCACCCGGTCCGCGGGATCTTCACCTTGCCCGGGTTGGCCGGCATGGTGGCGGCCATGCATGTGCTCCGAGGACTCGGCCCCCTCGCGCGTCCCCTCCTCCGGCTCCTCGCCCGAACGGGGGCTCTCCGCGTGCTGTCGCGCCCCCTGTTCCGGCATCCGGCCCGCGTGGACCGGTCGGTCAGCGATGCCCTCGCGCGGGAGATCCGTCCCACCTCGTTCCTCGCCGCCGTGCGGATCGCCCGCACACACGACGACGGGGTCTGGCGTCGTGTCGCATGCCCCGTCCGATCGGTGCGCGGGCAGCACGACGTCTTCGTCGCCGCGCGCGACCCCCGCGGGTGGACACGCGTGGTCCGCGACTTCGACGAGGTGGTCCTTCCCGACAGCGGTCACTTCGCCCATGTGGAGCAGCCCGTCCGGACCCTGCGCGCGTTGCGCGGGATCTGGGCCGCCGACCGCGCTCCGGTGCGGGTCACGCGGGTCTGATGCCCGGCGCCGGGATCGGCAGACGCAACGTCACCACGGTCCCCGAGCCCTCGCGCGAGCGCAGATCGACGCTGCCCCCGTGCCGCTGCAGGATCGTGCGCACGAGCGAGAGCCCGATACCCGAGCCGGGCACGTCGCGCGCGTTCGCCGCCCGGGCGAGGTCATCGAAGACGAGGGCATGCGCGTCGTCGGGGACACCGCGGCCGGTGTCGGCCACCTCGATGACCGCTCCTCCCCCGTCTTCCCGCAGGCGCAGTTCGATCGGACCGGATGCCGAGAACTTCACCGCGTTGGCGAGGACGTTGTCGAGGGCCAGGGCCAGCAGATCCGGGTCGGCGGGCAGCATCGGCACCGGCCACGGCACACGCTCGGCGATCACGCGGATGCGACCGCTCGCGTCTGGGCGCTGCTGTTCGATCGCGTGCACGGCGTCGCGGGCGAGGACTTCCAGGTCGACGGGCTCGGTCTCGAGAGGGCGCGTCTCGATCTCGGACAGCTTGCGGAGATCGCCCACCAGCGCCGCCAGCCGCCGCGCCTGGGCGTCGATCACCTCGACGTGCGGAGGGGCCGTGGCAGGGTCGATCCCGGCGAGGGTTGCGCGGATCGCGGTGATGGGGTTCTTCAGCTCGTGGTCGAGCCGAGCGAGGAAGCGCCGGTGGGCGTCGCGCTCCTCGTCGTGACCGACGTGCCGCCCCTCCGCCCGAGCCGCGTCGAGCGCCGTGCGGCTGCGCCGCCGCGCTTCCCGGGCCGCCGTGACGATCGCCACCGCGATCGTCACGGCGGCTCCGACGAGCACGGCCACCACCGGGAGCGCGGTGCTCACCACGAGCGAGCGCCGCTCACCGAGCACGAACAGGACGAGCGCGACGATGCCGCCCGCGACGACGGGGAGGCTCACGGCGAGGGCGATCGCGCGACGCGTCATGCCGCACCGACCGGGTGCACGAAACGGTAGCCCGCGCTCTGCACGGTCTCGATGTAGCGCGGGATGCCGGGGTCGTCGCCGATGACGCGACGGAGCTCCGCGATGCGGTGATCGACGGCACGCGTCGACGTGGCGAAATCGAAGCCCCACAGCGCGGTGAGCAGCCGATCGCGGGTGTGCACCTCACCCGGGTGCGCCATGAGGTAGTCCAGGAGCATGACCGCCTTGGGCGTCAGCGTCAGCTCGACGCCATCGCGCCAGACCCGGCGGGCCGAACGGTCCAGCTCGAGCGCTCCCGCCCGCAGGCGTGGCGCGGCGCTCAGCGGACGCTCCCCGGGGACGCTCCGACGCAGCACCGCTCGCACCCGCGACAAGAGCTCCTGCGGATCGAAGGGCTTGTTGAGGTAGTCGTCGGCACCCTCGTCGAGAGCGGCGCTGCGCTCGTACGACTCACCCACCTGGGTCAGGAGGATGATCGGCAGCCACCGACCCGCAGCGCGCACGCGACGGACGAACTCGCGGCCGTCGACTCGGGGCATGATGACGTCGCAGACGGCCAGCGCGATGTCGGACGCGGCGAGCACCTCGAGCGCTTCCTGCCCGTCGGCGGCGACGACGACCCGATAACCGCTGCGTTCGAGGAAGGCACCCAGCCCTGCACGGATGGTCTCGTCGTCGTCGACGAGCAGGATGCCCGGGCGGTCGTCGGTCACGACGACACCCAGGTGGCGAAGACGGGGACACCGACGGCCACCGCGATCAGCAGGCCGATTCCGATCACCGTGGCGACCAGCACGAGGTAGCCGAGCACGAGGCCGACGATCGCGAGGGTCGCGCCGCGGTCGCCGCTGCGGCGGATCTGACCGAGCGCGATGTGCCCGAAGACGACGGGCAGGATGCCGAAACCGCACAGGCCGAGCACGAGCGCGACGATCGCCAGGGCGTTGGTGCGCGGCGGCGCAGGCGCCCACCCGACCGGACGGGCGCTCACCGCTCGTCCCGGACGGAGGTCGTCGCGACGCCGGTGTCGTCGAGGCGCGGAGCGCTCCCTCGCCAGAGGATCGTGTTCACGTCGCCGCTGACATCGAGGTCGCCGACCTGCTGCGCGTAGACGACGAGACCGTCACCGGTCACGGTGAGTGTCGAGACGTCGTCGAGGATCACGACTGTCGCGAAGCCCGACACGGAGACGGAGTCGCACGCCCCCTCGACGCGCACCACCTTGCCGTCGTCGGCGATCACGAGACCGGGCGTGCAGGCGATCGTCGTGTCCGCCACGGCGATCGCCTCGTCGCGGGTGCGGAGGTTCGTGGGGGCGTCGCCCGCGTCCGGGGCCGGGGACGCGGCTGACGCCGTCGGGGCGATCACCTCGGGCCTCGGGTCGTCGGAGGGCTCCTCGATGGTCGAGACCTCGCTGGGTGCGGAACTCGAGGCCACGGCATCCGGGCCCTCGGTCACGCTGACCGCGCACCCGGTGAGGGAGCCGGCGACGAGACCCGCGGCCACCAGGGATGTGATCACTCTGCGCATTTCAGCCTCCGAAGGTGGGGACGAGGATCTCGACCCGGCGGTTCAGTTGGCGACCGGCGGGATTGTCGGTGCCGTCGATCTCGTTCGCGGCGACGGGGCGGGATTCGCCGTACCCCTCGGCCGTCCACGCCGTGGCGCTCGAGTGCTCGCGCAGGGCCGCGACCACCGCCTGCGCGCGGCGCTCGGACAGCTCCTGGTTCTCGGCATCGGTGCCGATGGCATCCGTATGGCCCGAAACGACCGCCGACGGCACCTGCGCCTCGGTCAACAGGGTCGCGAGGGAGTCCAGGACGGCGGTGGCGTCGGGACGGATCGCCGCCGAATCGAAGTCGAACAGCACCGCATCCGACAGGGTCAGCGTCGTCCCGCAACTCGCGACCGGAGCGAGAGCGGTCAGGGGAGGGAAGACACCCAGCCGAGGCACCGGCGGCACGGGGTCGACCGTGACCGGGACGCCGTCGACGCTGCCCGTGCCGTCGCCGAAGTTGCGGATCTCGAGCGCACCGTCGCGGTAGGTTCCCGACCCGTCGCCGAAGTTCTGGATCTCCACGGATCCGGAACGGAACGTCCCGGACCCATCGCCGAAGTTCTGGATCGACTCGTCGCCGTGGGTCGTGGTGCCCGACCCGTCGCCGAAGATCTGCACCTCGCGGCTCGCGTCGCGGTAGGTACCCGAGCCATCACCGAAGTTCTGGATCTCGACGTCGCCGGCGGCGTAGGTGCCCGACCCATCGCCGAAGTTCTGGATCTCCACGCCGCCGATCGTCGTGGTTCCCGAGCCGTCCCCGAAGGTGCGGACGGTCCCGTCCGGTCCCGTGTACGCGCCGGACCCGTCGCCGTAGAGCACCGCCGTCCCGGCGCCCGCAGCGACGGTGCCCGCCGCGTCGCAAGAGGCGGAGGCGACCGTGACACCGGGGATCGACGACAGCGCCGATGCCGCCGAGAGGGTGAACGCCGAAGCCGAGCCGGTGAGCAGCGACAGAGCCGGAAGGGTGAAGAGCGGCACCGGCGGGAACTGGCCGACGTCGTAGCCGGCGACGCGGGCGACCTCGGGTTCCGAGGCGCTCGGGACGGGCGCGGCTGTCGCCGGCGACGAGGGCGCGGATGCCACGGGCTGCGCGCTGCACCCGGCCAGCACGAGCACCGCCGTGGCGGCGACGACGTCCCCGACCCGGCGTGCGGGGAAGGAACCGCGGGGGAATGGACTCATGGCATCCACCGTATTCACGCGATGTCGCAGCCGTATCGCCGGGTTGTCGCTGTTTCGCGACACCCTTCGCCGCGACGGCGCGGGAGGCGTCACGGGCGACGCGAGATCGTCACCGTCCGCGGGGCGTCGGCGTCGAGATCGAGCGTGTGCGGGGCGATCTCCCCGCACGCGTTGTCGACACCGCGCCCGCCCACCTCGCGGTCGATCTCGATCTCCCACCAGGTGTCGGCGAGGTACTCGGCGACCCCGCGCCCCCACTCGACGATCACGGCAGAACCCGCCACGTCGATGTCGAGGTCGTCGAGTTCGACCGCGGCGCCGAGTCGGTAGGCGTCCACGTGGACGAGCGGGGTCCCGCCGATCAGCGAAGGATGGGTGCGGGCGATCACGAAGGTCGGGCTCTGGACCGGACCCCGGATGCCGAGTCCCTCGCCGATCCCGCGCGTCAGGGTCGTCTTGCCGGCGCCGAGCGGACCGGTCAGCACCACGACGTCTCCCGGCTCGAGGGCACGACCGAGAGCGCGACCCAGCTCCTCCATGTCGCCGGGGCCGTCGATGCGGCGCTCGCCGAGCAGGTCGTCGGGCACGCTCACGCGCCGACCTCCCGTCGTGGAACGCGGTGTCCCACTCGCGTGACGATCTCGTAGTCGATGGTGTCGGCGGCATCCGCCCAGTCGCGGGCCGCCGGTACGCCCAGCGTCGGGTCGCCGAAGAGCGTGACCTCGTCGCCCACCGCCACGGGGTGATCGCCGACGTCGACGACGAACTGGTCCATCGCGATGCGCCCCGACACGGTGAACCGCCGACCGCCGATGGCGACGGGTCCGCGATCCGATGCCTGGCGCGGCACCCCGTCGGCGTAGCCGAGCGGCACGAGGGCGAGGGTCGTCTCGCGCTCGGTGCGGTAGGCGTAGCCGTACGACACCCCGGTTCCGGCGGGAACGCGGCGGACCGCCGCGACGGCCCCGCGCAGGGTCATCGCGGGGCGCAGGCCGAGATCGGCGGATGTGCGATCGGAGAACGGGGAGACCCCGTAGATGCCGATGCCGATGCGGACGCAGTTCAACCGCGTCTCGGGCAGCGCGATCGCCGCGTGCGTCGCCGCGATGTGCCGGAGCGGGGGGTTCAGACCCGCGGATGCCGCGAGCACGACACCCTCTTCGAACCGCGCGAGAGCGGCGCGGTCGTCGGCCTCACTCGTGTTCGAGAGGTGGGAGAAGAGCCCCACCACGCGGATGCGGCCGATCCGCTCGAGGCGCGCTGCCTCAGAGAACACCACGCGCCAGTCGGCCGGGGCCACGCCGTTGCGCGAGAGCCCCGTCTCGATCTTCAGGTGCACCGCCGCCGGGCGGTCGCCCTGGGCGGACTCCCCCGCGCGCAGCAGCTGGTCGATGTCGGAGATCCCCAGTTCGACGTCGTGGCGCACCGCCTCGACGAACGACGCCCCCGGGGCGTGCAGCCACGCGAAGATCGGGGCTCGCACGCCCGCACGACGCAGCGCAAGCGCCTCGTCGATGTCGGAGACGCCGATCCGCGTCGCTCCCCCGCGCAGTGCGGCGAGCGCCGCGCGATGGGCTCCGTGGCCGTATCCCTCGGCTTTGACGACCGCGATCACCTCGACGCCGGTGAGGCGACGGAGATGACGGACGTTCTCGGCGATCGCGTCGACGTCGACGAGCGCTTCGCGGAGCACTCCCGGTGCCATTCTCATGCGGTGTCCTCTCGGGTGGACGCGAATCCGGATGCCACGTGCTCGGGCACCGCGACCGGCGCGGGCCCGCCCGCCTCGGCGATGACGTAGGCGGTCGCGAGACCTGCGTCGTGCGACATCGACAGGTGGAGAGCGGTGATGCCGCGCGCGGCGACCGTCGCGGCGGTCTCGCCGCTCAGCGAGAACCCCGGGCGTCCGGAGGGCTCGGACGTGACCTCGATGTCGGTCCAGTGCACCCCGTCCGACCCGCCCAGAGCCTTGATCAGCGCCTCTTTCGCGGCATACCGCGCAGCGAGTGAGCGTGGCTTGAGCACGCGTTCGGCGGGGGCAAAGAGCCTGGTCACGAGGCGGGGCGTCCGGGCGAGATGCGCTTCGAAGCGGGGAACGTCGACCAGGTCGACGCCGATACCGACGATCATGCGCCCTCCCCTCGTGGCATCCGTTCCATTCTGCCGGGTGAGCCGGCCCGACCTCTCCGATCTCTTGCGTCACGTCACGTCGCGTCGCGCGCGACGGCGGGCCGGGCGAACGGAGGAGGGGCCGGATGCCATGGCTTCCGGCCCCTCGCGACGTCGGCGTTACTCGACCGTGACCGACTTCGCCAGGTTGCGCGGCTGGTCGACGTCGAGGCCCTTCGCCTCGGCGAGACCCATCGCGAAGATGTGCAGCGGCACGACGGCCAGCAGCGGCTCGAAGAGCGGAGCGGCGAGAGGGATGCGCAGAACCTCGTCGGCGGCGGGCAGCACCGCGACGTCGCCCTCTTCGGCGATGGCGATGACGCGCGCACCGCGCGCGCGGATCTCCTCGATGTTCGAGACGACCTTGCGGTGCATCTCCCCCGATCCGCGCGGCGACGGCACGACCACGAAGACCGGCTGGCCGGGCTCGATGAGCGCGATGGGGCCGTGCTTGAGCTCGCCCGCCGCGAAGCCCTCGGCGTGGATGTACGCGAGCTCCTTGAGCTTGAGTGCGCCCTCGAGCGAGATGGGGTAGCCGACGTTGCGGCCGAGGAACAGCACCGAGCGGGTGTCGGCCATCCAGTGCGCGAGCTGCTCGATGCGCGCCTGCTCGCTCTCGAGCACGCGGGCGATCTTGCCGGGGACGGCTTCGAGCTCGGTCACCGCCTCGACGGCGACCATCGCGTCGACGGCGCCGCGGACGCGACCGACGTGCAGCGCGAGCAGGTACAGCGCGGTGATCTGCGCGACGAAGGCCTTGGTCGAGGCCACGGCGACCTCGGGACCGGCGTGCGTATAGACGATCGCATCCGACTCGCGCGGGATGGTCGCACCCTGCGTGTTGCAGATCGAGAGGGTCTTGGCGCCGCGCGAACGGGCGTACTTCACGGCCATGAGCGTGTCCATCGTCTCGCCCGACTGGCTGATCGAGACGACGAGCGTGCGCGGGGTGAGCACCGGGTCGCGGTAGCGGAACTCGTGCGCGAGCTCCACGTCGACGGGGACGCGGGTCCACGTCTCGAGCGCATACTTGCCGACCATGCCGGCGTAGGCGGCGGTGCCGCACGCGATGACGAGGATGCGGTCGATGTCGGCGAGGAACTCGTCGAGCCCCTCGAGTTCAGGGATCTCGACCCGACCCTCGTGAATGCGACCACGGAGGGTGTTCGCGACGGCCTCGGGCTCCTCCGAGACCTCCTTGGCCATGAACGACGACCAGCCGCCCTTCTCGGCCGCCGAGGCGTCCCAGGTGACCTCGAAGGCCTCGACCTCGACGGGCGCGCCCGAGAAGTCGGTGACCTCGACGCCGTCGGGGGTGATCGCGACGATCTCGTCCTGACCGATCGCCAGCGCGTTGCGCGTGTGCTCGACGAAGGCGGCGACGTCGGAGCCGAGGAAGTTCTCGCCCTCGCCCAGGCCGATCACGAGCGGCGAGTTGCGGCGCGCGCCGACGACGAGGCCCGGGTGGTCCTCGTGCATCGCGAGGAGCGTGTACGCACCCTCCAGGCGCGAGACGACCGAGCGGAAGGCCTGCACGAGATCCTTGGTGCGGGCGTACTCGCGACCGATCATCACGGCGGCGACCTCGGTGTCGGTCTCACTGCGGAAGGCGAAGCCCTCACCCACCAGCTCGCTCTTGAGTTCGGCGAAGTTCTCGATGATGCCGTTGTGGATGACGGCGAGCTTGTCGTCGTCGGCCAGGTGCGGGTGCGCGTTGGCATCCGTCGGCCCACCGTGAGTGGCCCACCGCGTGTGTCCGATGCCGGTCGTGCCGTTGGGCATCGGGAAGGCTTCGAGGTCGTCGCGCAGCACCGCGAGTTTGCCCGCGCGCTTGCGCATGCCGAGTCCGCCGTCGCCGTCGATCACGGCGATGCCCGCGGAGTCGTAGCCCCGGTATTCCAGCCGCGACAGACCCGCCAGAAGAATGTCCTGGCTCTGCCGGGGACCCACGTAACCGATGATTCCGCACATAGCTTCCGAGTCTACGGGCGGCGGCTGGGCGAACCCCGCGCCCGGGCGCTACAGCTTGCGCAACAGCACCGACTCGACGGTGTGGTCGGCGCCCTTCTGCAGCACGAGCTTGGCGCGGTGCCGCGTGGGCAGCACGTTCTCCTCGAGGTTCGGGAGGTTGATCTCGCGCCAGAACCCGAGCGCACGCTCCACGGCCTCCTCGTCGCTGATGTCGGCGAAGACCCGGAAGAACGACGAGGGGTTCGTGAACGCGTTGTCGCGCAGCGCGAGGAAGCGGTCGACGTACCAGCGCTCGATGTGCGCGGCGTCGGCGTCGACGTAGATCGAGAAGTCGAACAGGTCGCTCACCGCGACCTCGTTCGGCGAGGGCGGCGGCTGGAGCACGTTGAGTCCCTCGACGATCACCACGTCGGGCCGATGAACGGTGACGTGGGCGTCGGGCATGATGTCGTACCGCACGTGCGAGTAGAAGGGGGCCCGCGCCTCCTCGGCGCCGGACTTGACTTCGCTGAGGAACTCCACAAGAGCGCGCCGGTCGTACGACTCGGGGAAGCCCTTGCGATCCATGAGGCCGCGGCGCTCGAGCTCGGCGTTGGGATAGAGGAAGCCGTCAGTGGTCACCAGCTCGACGCGCGGGGTGTCGGGCCAACGGCTCATGAGCTCGCGCAGGAGACGGGCGATCGTCGACTTGCCGACCGCGACGGAACCCGCGACGCCGATGACGAACGGGGTCGTGGCATCCGGCTCGCCCAGGAAGGCACTGGTGTCGGCGCCCAGGCGACGAGTGGCCCGCGCGTACAGACTCAGCAGGCGGCTGAGCGGCAGGTACACCTCCGCCACCTCGCGCTGATCGAGGCGATCGCCGATGCCGCGCAACTGCACGACCTCGGTCTCGGTCAGCGGCTGCTCGATCCCGCCGGCCATCCGCGCCCAGTCGGCTCGGTCGATCTGACGATACGGACTCAGCGACGGTGCAGCAGCGGTCTCGGACACGCGGCAATGCTACTCGGGGCGGGATTCTTTCCCGGCGTCCGGGCCGGGGTGCGTGCCACTACGCTCGGAGCGTGCGTCTGGGAGTCCTCGACATCGGCTCGAACACCGTCCATCTGCTCGTCGCGAACGCACGGGCGGGCGGTCGCCCCACCGCCACGACCTCACACCGCTCGGTCCTGCGCCTCATGCGCTACTTGGAGCCCGACGGGTCGATCTCGCCCGAGGGAGTGAAGGGACTCGTGGATGCCGTGACCGCGGCGTGCGCCACGGCGAAGGCCGAGGGGGTCGACGAACTCCTCGCCACGGCGACCTCGGCGGTACGCGAGGCCACCAACGGCGAGCAGGTCATCGCGCTGATCGAGGAGGCCCTCGGACAGCCCCTGCAGGTCCTCGGGGGCGAGACCGAGGCCCGGTTCACCTATCTCGCGGTGCGGCGGTGGTTCGGCTGGTCGGCCGGCCAGATCCTGTTGTTCGACATCGGAGGCGGCTCGCTCGAGATCGCCGGAGGAGCCGACGAGCTCCCCGATCTCGCCGAGTCCGTTCCCCTGGGTGCGGGCCGCTCGACGGTACAGTTCCTCCCCCACGATCCTCCGAGCGCCGACGAGATCGACGCTCTGCGCCAGCACGCGGCATCCGTCCTGGCCCCGGTGGCCGAACGCTTCTCCGTCCTCCCCCGTCCCGATCACGTGGTGGGGTCGTCGAAGGCGATCCGATCGCTCGCGAAGCTCGCCGGCTACCCCGTCCCGGGCTGGTCGGGGATCGACCGCATGGTCCTCCCCCGCAAGCAGCTCAAAGACTGGATCCCGCGGCTGGCACAGATCCCCGCCGATGCGCGCGAAGCGCTCCCCGGCATCACCGCCGACCGCACATTCCAGATCGTGGCCGCCGCGATCGTGGTGGAACGGGCGATGAAGGCGATGGACGTGGAAGAGCTCGAGGTCTCTCCCTGGGCACTGCGCGAGGGCGTCCTCCTGCGCTACATCGAGTCGCTGGAGTACTGACCCCTGCATCGACGCCTGAACGAGCGCGCCGCGCAGCCTCAGGCGTGCACGTTCCCGTCGTCAGCGGCATCCGCCACTCCCACCCTCGGCGCCTTCGGACGAACGCACGCGCCACGCGCTCTCAGGCGTTCACCTGCCCGACGTCCGCGGCAGCGCCGAGGCCCCACGGCAGGGTCAGAGTGCCAGTCGCTCCCGCACGACCTCGGACAGCCGGTCGGCGTGGGCACGAGCGACCTCTTCGGATGCCGCCTCGACCATCACCCGCACGAGCGGCTCGGTCCCCGACGCACGCAGCAGGACGCGGCCGGAATTGCCCAGCTCCGCGGTCGACGCGGCCACGGCCTCCTGCACGACCTCGTCGGTCACGCCGTCGCGGTCGACGCCGCGCACGTTCACGAGCACCTGCGGGTACACCGTCATGATCGATGCCAGCTCCGCCAACGTCTTGTTCTGACGGGCCATCTCGGCCACCACATGCAGACCGGTCAGCAGTCCGTCGCCGGTGGTGGCGAACTCGCTCATGATGACGTGTCCCGACTGCTCGCCGCCGAGGGAGTAGCCGCCCTCGTTCATGGCCTCGAGCACGTAGCGGTCTCCGACGCCGGTCTGCAGGACCCGGATGCCGTGAGCATCCATCGCCCGATGAAGGCCGAGGTTGCTCATGACCGTCGCCACCAGCGTGTCATCGACGAGCGCGCCGCGCTCCTTCATGGCCACGGCGAGGATGGCCATGATCTGGTCGCCGTCGACGACATTGCCCTGCGCGTCCACGGCGAGGCAGCGGTCGGCGTCGCCGTCGTGGGCGATGCCGACGTCGGCGCCCAGGCGTACGACCGTCTCCGCGAGGACGTCGAGGTGGGTCGAGCCGACACCGTCGTTGATGTTCAAGCCGTCGGGGTCGGCACCGATGACGGTGACCGTCGCTCCCGCGTCTTTGAAGGTCTCGGGCGAGACTCCGGCGGCGGCGCCGTGCGCGCAGTCCAAGACCACATGGATGCCGTCGAGCCGATGCGGGAGCGAGCCGAGAAGGTGCAGCACGTACCGGTCTTCGGCGTCGGCGAAACGCCGGATGCGCCCGACACCGGCTCCGGTGGGCTGCAGACGATCGCCTTCGAGAGCGCTCTCGATGCGTTGCTCGACGATGTCGGGCAGCTTCGTGCCGCCGCGGGCGAAGATCTTGATCCCGTTGTCGGGTGCGGGGTTGTGCGACGCCGAGACCATCACACCGAAGTCGGCGTCACGGTCGGCGATGAGGAAAGCGGTGGCGGGGGTGGGGATCACTCCGGCGTCGAGGACGTCGACGCCCGAGGAGGCCAGGCCCGCGGAGACCGCTGCCGCGAGGAACTCCCCGGAGACGCGCGGATCGCGCGCCACGACAGCGGTGAGGCGGCGGCCTTCGGCCTTCCGCGCCTCCGCAGAACGGCCCTGGCCCAGGACGACGGCAGTCGCCTGGGCCAGGTGCAGCGCAAGTTCGGCGGTGAGGAGGCCGTTGGCCAGCCCCCGCACTCCGTCCGTGCCGAAAAGAGGCATCCGGAGTGTCGAACTCAGCGCTTGGAGTACTGAGGCGCCTTGCGGGCCTTCTTGAGACCGGCCTTCTTGCGCTCCTTGACGCGAGCGTCGCGCGAGAGGAAGCCGGCCTTCTTCAGGGTCGGGCGGTTGTTTTCGGCGTCGATCTCGTTGAGGGCACGAGCGATGCCGAGGCGCAGGGCGCCGGCCTGGCCCGAGGGGCCACCACCGGAGATGCGCGCGATCACGTCGTACGAGCCCGCGAGCTCGAGAACCGTGAACGGGTCGTTGATCAGCTGCTGGTGGAGCTTGTTCGGGAAGTAGTCCTCGATCGTGCGGCCGTTGACCGTGATAGAGCCCGAGCCGGGGACCAGGCGCACGCGGGCGATGGCCTGCTTGCGACGGCCCACGGCTGCGCCGGGGACCGAGAGAACGGGGCGCTCGGCGGCGACGACCGACTGCTCGGCCGGCGTCTCGGTGCTGTAGTTGCTGGAGTCGATGTTCGACACTGTTTCGTCCTTATCCGGCGGCGCTTACTGGGCGACCTGGTCGAAGGTGTATGCCGTGGGCTGCTGGGCACCGTGGGGGTGCTCCGCGCCGCGGTAGACCTTGAGCTTCTTGAGCTGCGCCGCGCCGAGGCTGTTCTTGGGCAGCATGCCGCGGATGGCCTTCTCGACCGCGCGGACGGGGTTCTTCTCGAGGAGTTCGTCGTACGTGACCGACTTGAGCCCGCCCGGGTAACCCGAGTGGCGGTACGCCTTCTTGTTCTGGAGCTTCTGACCCGTGAGCGCCACCTTCTCGGCGTTGATCACGATGACGAAGTCGCCGGAGTCGATGTGGTTGGCGAAGGTCGGCTTGTGCTTGCCGCGGAGGAGGACCGCCGCGTGCGAGGCCAGGCGGCCGAGAACGACGTCGGTGGCGTCGATAACGACCCACTCGCGCGTGACCTCAGCGGCCTTGGGGGTGAAAGTGCGCGTCACAGTAGTGCTGCTTTCTTGATCGAACGGAGGAGTTCGTGAATCCCGCTCCGGTGGTCCGTTGCCGCATCGAAGACGCAGGAACAGGGCCGGTGGAGGGCTCACGTTCGGGCGACCCGCTCGCAGAGAGGCGGGCACCAAAGAGCAACACTACGGCATCCAGATGCCAGGACCAAACGAGTCCTCGAGACGCGCCGCGGGAAACGACGATGCCCCGCCACCGAGAGGGTGACGGGGCATCGTGCACGGGTCTGCCCGCTTCGCGGGTCGCCGCCGCGCGCTGAGGTGAATCTCAGCGGGCGAGGAAATCGATCAGAACCCGGTTGAACTCGTCGGCGTGGCTGACGTTGACGCCGTGCGGGGCCCCTGCCACGACGTGGAGTTCGCTGCCCGCGATCGCCTCGTGGGTGCGCTTGCCCGACCCCTCGAAGGGAACCGTCGCGTCGCTGTCGCCGTGGATCACGAGCGTCGGCACCGTGACATTCGGCAGATCGGCACGGAAGTCGGTGGTGCCGAATGCCTCCATCGCCTTCACCGCCGCGTGGTGGTCGGCCTGGTTCGCAAGGCGCTCCGCCTCGGCTCGATCCTCTTCGGAGACGGCCAGCGTGCCGTCGACGGAGAAGAAGTCCGTCGTGAACTGGTGGTAGAACGACTTCTCGTCATCTTCGAGCCCCTGCTTCATCCCGTCGGCGGTCTCGTCGTCCAGCGGACCCTCGGGGTTGTCGTCGGTCTTGGCCAGGTACGGCGGGACGGCCGCGGCGAAGACCACGCTGTGGACACGGTCGGAGCCGTGACGCGTGAGGTAGCGCGCCACTTCCCCGCCACCCATCGAGAACCCGACCAGCGTCACGTCGCGCAGGTCGAGCGCGGCGAGGACGGCCTCGAGGTCGTCGGAGAACGTGTCGTAGTCGTAGCCTCCGCGCGGCTTGTCACTGCGGCCGAAACCGCGGCGGTCGTACGTCACGACCCGGTACCCCGCGGCTTCGAGGGCCGGAACCTGGTGTGCCCACGACTCGCCGGAGAGGGGCCAGCCGTGAATGAGGACGACCGGGCGGCCCGTGCCGCCGGTGTCGTCGACATGCAGGTGGATGTCGGTCAGAAGTCCGTGGTGCGCAGTGATTTCGCTCATGACGATCATGGTTCGACCCATCCCTGAACGTTCGGGGACGCTTGACGCATCGTGGAGGGGTTGCTAAGACGCCCGGCACCACAAGAGCAGGGGTGCGCGCAACCACCGTTCGCACGCCTTTTCGACTCACTAGCCTCCGGGCATGGCATCCCTCCGCGTCCCCCTCGGCATCCTCGCCGCCGGAGCCCTGGCGCTCCCCCTCGCCGCGTGCGCGTCTCCGACACCCGACTCAGCCACCTCGGAGACGGTCGTGTCCGCCGTCGTCCGCGCCGAGTCCGACGCGGGTGGGCGCGCCCTCGAGCTCGACCGTGAGGACGACGGCGCGTGGGAGGTGCACGTCCTCTCGAACGGCTCGATCCACGAGGTACGCGTCAGCCCCGATGGAGCACGCGTGCTGTCCCGCGAGGATGGCGACGCGGCAGGCGCGGACGACCGCGCCGCTCTCGACACGGCCGCGACCACGATGGCGGACGCCGTCCGGATCGCGGTCGCCGCGCGCGGCGGGGTCGGCGTGGACGAGGTCGACCTCGATCGCGCGGGTGGCGCGACGGTGTGGCTGGTCTCTTTCGCGGACGGAAGCGAGACGTCCGTCTCACTCGCGGACGGCAGCGTGGCATCCCCCTCCCCGTGACCGTTCACTCAGGAACCATATTTAAGTTGTGCACAACTTAGTTGTGTGCAATCCTTTCGTCATGCCTGCCGTCGACGCCCTCGTCTGTTTCGCGCTCTACGCCGCGAACCGCACGACGACGCAGGCGTACCGTGTCCTGCTCGACCCGTGGAACCTGACCTATCCGCAGTACATCGCCCTCGTGACTCTCTGGAACGACGGCGACCAGACGGTGGGCAGCCTGGGCGAGGCGCTTCAGCTCGACTCCGGCACCCTGTCACCGATGCTCACCCGCCTGCAGGCCGCGGGATACGTGACCCGCGAGCGGGACACGAGAGACGAGCGCGTGGTCACCGTCTCGCTGACCGAGCGCGGGCGCGAGTTGCGCACCGAACTCGCCCACATACCGAGATGCATCGCCCAGGGAGCGGGTTTCTCCGACGCCGACAGCGCCCGAGAGCTCATCGACGCCCTGCATCAGCTGACCGCCGCGATGCGCGACCTCCGCGATCACCCCGCCGATGCCGTTGCCGCGGAGCGCGCGACGCGCGACGCTCCCTGATCGCGCGCGACACCCCCTGACCGTCCCCAGAAAGGAACACCCATGGACGTCCTCTACACCGCAGAAGCCCTGTCGACCGGACAGGGTCGCCTCGGCCACGTCTCCGCCGGCGAGTACATCGACCTCGAGGTCGCGCCCCCGAAGGAGCTCGGCGGCTCCGGCCAGGGAACGAACCCCGAGCAGCTCTTCGCCGCGGGGTATGCGGCCTGTTTCCACAGTGCCCTCCACTCGGTCGCGCGCGCTCAGAAGGTGAAGATCGAAGACTCCTCCGTCGGCGGCCGTGTGCAGATCGGCCCGAACGGCCAGGGCGGCTACCAGCTCGCCGTGCTCCTCGAGGTCGTGCTCCCCGGCATCGAGCACGAGCAGGCGCAGCAGCTCGCCGACGCGGCACACCAGGTCTGCCCGTACTCGAACGCCACGCGCGGCAACATCGAGGTCACGGTCACCGTCTCGGACGACTGACGCCCAGCGAGAGGCGGGGACGGCCCCCGTCCCCGCCTCTCGCGTTCCCACGCGCCCGGCGACGCGGAGCAGCCGACCCGCTCCCTCGCCGCATGCCTTCCCACGCACGCCGTGGCGTACCGCGTGAGGGCCCCGAGACGTAGGGTGTGAGTCGTGATCCGGGTCGTAGTCGTCGATGATGAGGCCCTCGTCCGCTCGGGCTTCGAGCTCATCCTCGGAGCGGCGGCCGACATCGAGGTGGTCGCCGCCGTCGACGGCGACGTCGCGGTAGACGTCATCCGACGCGAGCGTCCCGACGTCGTCCTTCTCGACATCCGGATGCCGGGACGGAGCGGCCTCGACGTGCTCGCCGATCTGCGGCACGATGACCCGCGTCCCGTGATCGGCATCCTGACGACCTTCGACACCGACGAGTACATCGCGCGGGCGCTGCAGGACGGAGCATCCGGGTTCCTCGTCAAGGACACGGCGCCCGAGAACCTCGCCGCGATGGTCCGGACCCTCGCGGCCGGAGGGGTGGTCCTCTCACCGCAGGTGTCACGCACCCTGGTGGAGGGCTACGCGGGCGGCCCCGACCGCGACGCCGTGCGGCGCGTGGCCCTGTTGACCGACCGCGAGCGCGATGTGCTCTCGCACCTCCCGTCGGGAGAGTCCAACGCCGAGATCGGCCGTCGCCTGCACCTCAGCGGCGCCACCGTGAAGGATCACGTCAGCGCGATCCTGTCGAAGCTCTCCGTGTCGACCCGTCTCGAGGCCGCCCTGATCTCGGAACGGGCACGATCCGGAGGGCACCGGACGTGACGAAAGCCCTCCCGGCTGCGCTCACGCGCATCACGGGGAAGAGATGGTTCGCTGTCGTCGTCGACCTCGCTCTGGCTGCGGCGGCCTTCGTCGACGTCGCGGTCTCGATCCCCTCGTGGACGACCGTCGAGACAGCCGTCGCCCTCATCGCCGTCGTGGGTCTGCTGGTCCGCCGTCGGCTCCCGTGGGTGTCGTTCGCCCTCGTGCTGCCGGGGCTCGTCGTCGACGCCATGACGATCGCCGCTCCCATCGCGCTGTACTCGGTCGCTGTCCGCACGCGGCGCATCCCGCTTCTGGTGGGGGCAGGCGCACTGACCTTCGCGTGCTTCCTCCTTCCCGACTGGCAGCTGCCCTCGATCGACTTCCTCGCTCCCTCGCTGCTGTACGCGCTGATGTACGCCGCGACCCCGATCGCACTGGGGGCGCTCGTCCGGACGCATCGCGAGCTGTCCGACCGGGTCGCCGATCTGTCCGCGGCTCGGGCGGCCGAACGACTCCGCGAGGAACAGGACGTCCTCCGTCGCGAGCGCGCGCGGATCTCGCGCGAGATGCACGACGTCGTCTCGCACCAGGTCAGCCTCGTGGCGATACAGGCGGGAGCGCTGCAGGTGTCGTCGTCGGACCCCGACGCGCAGCGCATCGCGGGTGTCATCCGTTCCCTCGCCGTGCGCACCCTCGACGAGCTGCGCCAGATGGTGGGTGTCCTCCGCGCCGACGGAGCCCGGACCGACACCGCCGAACCGCAGCCCACCCTGGGCGATCTTCCCCGGCTCGTGGGCGAGAGCGGCCTGGAGGCCGACCTCGACGTCTCCCTCCCGGCAGACCTCGCGCCCGCGCTCCAGCGCGCCGTTTACCGCACCGTGCAGGAGGGGCTGACCAACGCGCGCAAGCACGCGCCCGGTGCTCGCGTCAGCGTCACTGCGGTGGCCACCACCGCGGCGATCGACGTCGTCGTCCAGAACGACTCCTCCGCCGAGCGCGGGCTGTTCCTCCCCTCGAGCGGCACGGGGCTACGTGGACTCCGGGAGCGCGCCGAGCTGCTCGGCGGCCACCTCGACGCCGCGGCCCGCAGCGATGGCGGCTATCGACTTCGCGTCACGATCCCGCGCCGCGACAGCGAGCACTGAGCACCGCCGCGCGGGGTACGCCGCGACTCAGGTCAGGCGGAGTTCGGATTCGTCCTTGGGATACGACCGCTGCAACCACTCGCCGAAGCCGCGCTGGCCGAGGCAGGCCGCCGCATCGGCGCACGTCACCACCGAGTCGTCCGCGGCGTAGGTCTGGTAGATGTGCACCTTGGCGTCGAGCGCCGCCCCTGAGACGTTGGCGGGCTCGTTCCGCGAGGGATACCCGATGAAGTACGACACGGCCTCGGGGTCGATGCCGGCCGTCGGGGCGAGGGCACGCACGAGGGACCCGACCGCCGAGTGATCGGGATGATCGCCGCGCGCGAAGGCGCTCTCGTGCGGAATGTTCGTCGTCACGCGGGAGGGCTGCGCCGCCCCCATCAGCTCGACGAGCGTGGCCGAGAGCCGTTCGCGATCATAGTCCGGCGAACCGTCCAGAGTGGCCACCGTCGAGGTGGAACCGTTGATCAGGCGCGTCACGCAGACGTGGCCGGTCTCGGCGAAACCGTCCGCATCCAAGCCTCCGTCGGGGAGGCGCATGAAGGTGATGGACAGTCGCGGATCGTCAGAGGGGACGAAGCGCGTCACTCGCGCGCCGCTGAGGAGGGTGATCTGGTGTTCCTGCCAGGGAGCAGTGCTGCCGCGCATCTCGTCGTAGGCCGCGCGCAGTCCCGCTTCGCGACCGAGCGCGTAGTCCAGCCCCTTGCCGGCATCACCGGCGGTGACGAAGACGGCGCGGACGGTGTTCCCCGCTGCGATCTCGTCGGCCAGGCCGGGGTTGGCGAAGATGATGTCGTCGTCGGCGTGCGCCCACACGGCCGCGACGGTCACGGCGCCGGGAGTCTCGGCCGCCGGGGATACGGGCAGCGGCGAGGCGACGGAGACGGGCAGCACCGGCGCGAGAGACACCCAGGTGCCCACCGGTCCGGCGCTGCGCCGGATGTTGCGGTAGACCAGGGCGCCGCCGCCGAGGCCGACGACGGCCAGACCGCCGATGAGCAATCCCCTCCGGGTCACCCTGGCTCGGCGGGCCCGGTCTGCTGCAGAGCGTTCGGGGGGATCCTCGGGTGCGAGGTCGTCGTCGTGGTGCACCGCGGTCACGTCCTGTTCTTCTCCGCCACGCGGGTTCGTCGGGTGGACGCCCCGCCGGATCCGACCGCACGTCCTCGGCCACGACGCTATCGCGGCAACCAGGGAATTCTCCGGCACCGCCGCGCGATCCGTGCGGAGGCGGAGAGGGGCCCTCTCCTCCGACTCGACCCGCCCGCCCATCCCGTGCATCGGAAACGCTCAGCGCGCACCGAGAGAGGGTGGCCACACTCGCGTCATGCAGACGTCCTCACCGCCGCGGTCTCTGTCCCCCGCCGCCTTGCGTGTACGCGCCGTCCTCTGGGAGTGGGACCCGATCGGGGTGCGCTCGATCGGCGACGGATGGCCAGATGACGAATACGACGACCTCATCGTGCCGATCCTCGACGCCTTGGCATCCGATCCCTCCCCCGACGACCTGGCCGCGGATCTGAGCTCGGTGATCGAGATCGACTACGGGCTGCCTGCACCGGATGGATGCCATGCGGTCGCGGTCTCTCTCCTGCGCCTGCGCGGCTGAGGGGCCGCGGGGAGGCGGTCAGGGCATCTGCAGCTCGGCCTCGGTCTTCGGGTACGACCGCTGGAGCCATTCCCCGAACTTGCGGGTACCGAGGCACGCAGCGCGGTCTGCGCACCGGATGACGTCATCCTGCTGGCTGTAGACGCGGTACGTCTCCACCTTCTTGTCGAGAGCTTCGCCGTCGACGTTCCGCGGGAGGTCTCCGGACGGATAACCCACGAAGTAGCGCAGGCCGGGCCCGACACCCTCGACGTGGCCGACCGCGTCGCGCACCAGTGTGCCGACGGCGGAATGGTCGGGGTGGTCACCCGGGGCGAACGCGCTGCCCCGCGGGATGTGCGTGAGCGTCTGCGCGGGCCGCAGCGCCTCAGCGAGCTCGACCAGGCTCGCCGAGAGCTGGGCGGAGCTGACCGCCGGCCCCTGGTCGATCGGCTCGAGGGACGGGATCGCTCCGTCGAGAAGCTTGCTCAGCGTGGCGTAGCCGGTCGCCGGGAAGCCGCCGTCGGTGATGTTGCCGTCGGGAAGTCGGGCGAACAGCACGGACACCCGGTCGTCGTCCTGAGGGGTCAATCGATCGACACGCATCCCGCTATCGAGGGTGATCTCGCTCTCGTCCCAGAACGCGCCGCTGCCTCGCATCGCGTTGTAAGCGCGCAGGATGCCGAGCTCTCGAGAGTGCGTGTAGTCCAGACCGCGCCCCGCGTCGCCCGCCGTGACGAAGAGCGTGCGCACGCACTCACCCGCGGCGATGGCGGCCGAGATCGTCGGGTTGGCGAAGATGATGTCGTCGTCCGGGTGCGCCCACACCGTCAAGAGGGTGTCTTCGCCGGGGCACGGCTGCGCTGCGGGGGACGTGGGGGGCGGCGTCGGCGCGGGAGAGGGGGGCGGGGTGGGGGTCTTCTCCGCACCCTCGTCACCCGGCGTGGGCGTCGCCGCCGTGGGAGCATCGGTGTCGCCCACGCCACGAAGCGCGAAGGGCACGGCGACGGCTGCGCCGCCGACGAGCACCACCGCGACGATCGCGACGACGAGGGCGGCGCGTCTGCGCCTTCGTACTCGAGAGGAACGCGTGTGCGAGCGCGACATCGAGGGGTCCTTCCGGGTGGGGCGCCGCCAGCCACATCGCCCGGTCGTCCGCTGCCCGAGTGTAGTGACCGGCGCGTCGCGCCCGCGGTCCCCGCGCCCCTCCTCTTCGTGACAGAACACGCAACGGGGGCTGTCACGGAAACATCGCGTTCACCCGGGGGTGATTCACTGGGTGAGATCCGCCTGTTATCGTTCAGCGGGGAGAAAACGGATTCAGGCACCTGGGGGAAAGGCCTACACACTGTGACGTCTGACCTTAGAGTCGACGCGACATCGACGTCGCAGAACACCTTCGTCGGGGGCGATGATCTGGACCCGGCCCGCGATCTCGCGCGCTTGGCCAGCCCCGGCGTGACGCGGCATCCGCGCGACCGATGGCGTCTGCGCTACCGCCGCAACCTCTTCCTCACCGACCTGGCCGCCCTCGTCTGGGTCGTCTACGGCACGCAGTTGGTCTGGTTCGGCACCGGCAACGTCGCCGTCGCCGCCAGCCGCGACAGCCGCATCACCGACCTGTCGTACTGGATCTTCTCGGCCATCCTCATCATCGCGTGGATGTGGTCACTGTCGTTCGTCGATTCCCGGAGCGACCGCGTCATCGGCACCGGCTCCCAGGAGTACGTGCGGATCGTGGATTCGAGCTTCCGGCTGTTCGGCGCGGTCGCGATCGTCGCGTTCCTCACGCAGACCGACGTCGCACGCGGGTATCTGCTCATCTCGCTTCCCGCGGGCATCGCCGTCCTCGTCTTCACCCGCTGGTTGTGGCGGCAGTGGCTCATCGTTCAGCGTTCGCACGGCAAGTACTCGGCCAACGTCCTCCTCGTGGGCTCGCTCCCGTCCGTGACGCAACTCGCCCGCGAATTCGCCCGCACCCCGAGCGCCGGGTACCGGGTCGTCGGGGCCTGCGTCCCCAACGGCAAGATCGCCGACGTCATCCCGGGAACCGACATCCCCGTCATGGGCCACGTCGGCGACATCTCCCGGGCCCTGTCGGCGACGGGGGCCGACACCGTCGCCATCACGAGCGCCGACGAGCTGCCTGCCGACAAGGTGAAGCAGATCTCGTGGAGCCTGGAAGCCGGCCGCCAGCACCTCGTGCTCGCCCCCAGCATCATCGACATCGCCGGGCCCCGCCTGCACACCCGTCCGGTCGCCGGCCTCCCCCTCATCCACGTCGAGACCCCCCGGTTCTCGCGCGGCCAGGTCTTCCTCAAGCGCACCGTCGATCTCGTCGCGAGCATCACCGGCGTCGTGCTGCTCAGCCCGCTCCTGGCGTTCCTCGCGATCACCGTGCGGCTGTCCAGCAGTGGGCCCGTGTTCTTCCGGCAGACGCGCGTCGGCTTCCACGGCAACGAGTTCACGATGATCAAGTTCCGCTCGATGGTCGTGAATGCCGAAGAACTCCTCGAAGAACTCGCGGAGCAGCAGAGGGACTCCGGCAACGAGGTGTTGTTCAAGATGAAGAACGACCCGCGGGTGACGCCCATCGGCCGGATCATGCGCAAGTTCAGCCTGGATGAGCTGCCGCAGCTGTTCAACGTCATCGGCGGCTCGATGTCGCTGGTGGGCCCTCGCCCGCCGCTGCCGTCCGAGGTCGCGCAGTATGCCGACCACGTCCACCGTCGGTTCCTCGCCAAGCCCGGTATCACCGGGCTGTGGCAGGTCAGCGGCCGCTCGTCGCTGTCATGGGAGGAATCGGTCCGTCTCGACCTGTCGTACGTGGAGAACTGGACTCTGCTGGGCGACTTCGTCATCCTTGGCAGGACCGCCCGCGCCGCCCTGGCGCCGGGCGATACTGCCGCGTGAAATCCCCGCGCATGTCCGCGGGTCCGCGACAGGGTGTCTCCGTGTCGCGTCGACAGAAATCTGAAAGGGTCTGATCGTGCGTTTGTCTGTAGTGGGGTGCGGTTACCTGGGTGCCGTTCACGCGGCCGCGATGGCCTCCATCGGCCACGAGGTGGTCGGAATCGACGTCGACGAACGCAAGATCGCCGCCCTGAGCAAGGGCGATGCGCCGTTCTTCGAACCCGGTCTGCAGGAGATCCTCACCGAGGGCATCGCCTCCGGTCGCCTGTCGTTCACGACCGACATGTCGGCCGCCCAAGGCGCCAAGGTGCACTTCATCGGCGTCGGCACCCCGCAACAGGCCGGCGGGTACGCTGCCGACCTCACCTACGTCAACGCTGCGGTCGACGGTCTGCTTCCGTACCTGTCCGAGGGAGATCTGGTCGCCGGCAAGTCCACCGTTCCCGTGGGAACCGCCGCGACGCTGGCGCCCCGCGTCTCCGAGAGCGGTGCGACGCTGGTGTGGAACCCGGAGTTCCTCCGCGAGGGCTGGGCCGTCCAGGACACGATCGACCCTGACCGCCTGGTCGCCGGCGTCCCCTTCGCCGAGGGCGTCGCGACCGCCGAGGGCGAGCGCGCCGCGCAGATCCTGCGCGAGGTCTATCACCCCTCGATCGCCAAGGGCACGCCTTTCATCGTCACCGACTACGCCACCGCAGAACTCGTCAAGGTCTCGGCCAATGCGTTCCTGGCGACGAAGATCAGCTTCATCAACGCGATCGCAGAGATCGCCGAGGTCACCGGCGCGGACGTCACCACTCTCGCCGATGCGATCGGCCATGACGCCCGCATCGGCCGGCGCTTCCTCGGCGCGGGCATCGGGTTCGGCGGCGGATGCCTGCCGAAGGACATCCGCGCCTTCTCGGCTCGCGCCGAAGAGCTCGGGCGCGGCGAGTCCGTCGCGTTCCTCCGCGAGATCGACGCGATCAACCTGCGTCGCCGCGACCGCGCCGTCGAACTGACCAGCGAGGCGCTCGGCGGATCGGTGTTCCAGAAGAACGTCACCGTGCTCGGGGCGGCCTTCAAGCCCCACAGCGACGACATCCGGGACTCCCCCGCCCTCGACGTCGCCGTCCGCCTGCACGGACTCGGCGCGCACGTCACGCTCACCGACCCCGCGGCGATCGAGAACGCCCAGCGCGTTCACCCGCAGCTCACGTACGTTCACGACCGCGACGAGGCCCTGAGAGACGCGGATGCCGTCATCGTCGTGACCGAGTGGGACGAGTACCGCCACCAGCTCGACCCTGCGCACGCGGCCACGCTGACGCGCGGACACGTCGTCGTCGACGGACGCAACTGCCTCGATGCCGCTGCATGGCGTGCGGCCGGGTGGACCTATCACGGCATGGGTCGCCCCTGACGGCTGTCCTTCCCGACGATGCCCCGGCTCCGACCGGGGCATCGTCGTCGGGAAAGGCGATCGGCGGCCCCTGTGGACAATGTCCGCCACATCGCGTGCGCATGTGAGAATGCCCTATCGCTTCCGAAGGACCGCCATGCTCCCCACGCTTCTTCCCGTCCCCCTCCTCGTCTTCCCGAGGGGCGCGTTCCCGGTCGACACGTTCCCGGGCGACGACGACGGCACAACCGGTTTCGCTCCGCGCTGCACGAGGTGCCTGACGCTGATGGTCGAGAACGGCGATGCCCGCTTCCCGTCCTGGAGATGCGCGGAATGCGGACGACTCCGCGTCTCGTGATCCGACGGCTACGCTGACCCCGTGGTCGTCAGCCTCCTCATCTCCGTCTCCGCCGTGGTCTCGGCGGTGCTCGTGGGGTTCGTCGCCCGCCGCATCCTCGGCACGGCCGTGGGGTGGCCACGCAGCATCGTCGTCGGCCTCCTGGTCTTCTTCCTCGGCGTGCCCTTCGCCGATTGGGTCCTCCGCCAGACGGGGACGTCGCCGCAGCCGGCCAGCGACGTCGGGCTGTGGCTCGCGCTGGTCGCCCTCGCGATCGCGTGGGTGTTCGCTCTCGGAGTGGCGACGCTGGTGGCGATCGAGGCCATCTTCCCGACGCGGCCTCTCCCGAATCCCATCGATCTGGTGCGCGCCGCCCTCCGCCAACGCAAGCGCACGCGGCGGTACCTCGAGATCCTCGCGATCGCGTCACGCCACGGCGTCGGGTGGCTCTTCCACGGAGGCCATGCCCGCGTCGAGCAAGAGCTGAGCACGGCCGAAGAACGCGCGAACGCGATCGTCGCCACCATCAATGACGCCGGGGTCAGCTTCGTCAAGCTCGGTCAGGTTCTGTCCACCCGACGCGACCTCATTCCGGAACCGTATCTGAGCGCCCTCTCGACCCTGCAGACCAAGGCGACGACGCTGCCGTGGGAGACGGTCCGCGACGTCATCGAGAGCGACCTGGGCGTTCCGATCGACGAGGTCTACGCCGACGTCGACCGCGTGCCGTTGGCGGCTGCATCGGTGGCCCAGGTGCATCGGGCGCAACTGCTCGACGGCACCTCCGTGGTCATCAAGGTGCAGCGCCCGGCCGCCCGCGCGCAGGTCGAAGCGGATGCCGACATCATCGGCCGCCTGGCGCACCGCGCCGAAGCGCGCACGCGCGTCGGCAGAGACCTCCGCATCGAATCCGTCGCACGCGGCTTCACCGCCACTCTGCTCGAGGAGCTCGACTACCGGATCGAGGCACGCAACACCGAGATGATCCGCTCCACGCTCGAGCGCATCGATCGCGCCGAACCCGAGCGTCGAGGGCTCGTCTCGGTGCCGCGTGTCTTCCCCGAGGCCTCCGGCCTCCGCGTCCTCACGATGGAGTTGGTCGACGGTGCCGCGCTGACCGACTCGACGGACCGCCTCGCCTCCCTCGATCCCGCCGAGCGCGACCGACTCGCACAGGTGCTGATGTCCACGGTCATCGAACAGATCCTCGTCTACGGCGTCTTCCATGCGGACCTCCACCCCGGCAACGTCCTGCTGAAGAACGACGGCACACTCGGCCTCATCGACTTCGGTGCCGTGGGGATCATCGAGCGGAGTCGTCGAGAGCACATGACAGCCCTGCTCCTGGCCGCGCTGAGCGAGAACGACGTGGCCGCCACCGATGCGCTCCTGCTCATCGTCGACGCCCCCGACGATGTCGATCTCGAGGCGTTCCGCCATGACGTCGGCATCGTCCTCACGACCGAGCATCTGCGCACCGGCGGCCAGGGGTCCATCTTCACCCGCATGGTCGACGTGATCCGTCAGCACCGCATCGCGCTCCCCGGCGAGCTGGCGTCAGCCTTCCGCAGCTTCGCCACGCTGGAGGGATGCCTCCGGGTGATCGTCGACGACTTCGACATGGTGGGTCGCGCGCTGCCGCTCATGCCGACGCTTCTCCGGCGCACCGTCTCGATGAAGCGGCTCGCCACCGATCTGCAGGCCAGCGCGGTCATCTCACTGGCCCGTATCCAACGCATTCCGCGGCGCCTCGAGGCGCTCCTGACGGGGATCGAGAAAGGCTCGATCGGAGTCACTCTGCGCTCCGAAGACGGCACGGACGCGGGTGGGGTGCTGAGCCGGATCGCCGCAGAAGCGGCGTCGACGCTCGTGTCGATCGCGGCCGTGGTGATCGCGGTCGTCCTGATCATCTCGGGCGGAGGCCCCGTGCTCGGCGGGTCCGTCACGCTCTTCGCGGTCCTCGGCGCGGTGATCGGTCTTTTCGGCTTCCTCGGTCTCCTGCGCATCGTCCGACGGACATTCGGTCGGCGGGGCTGAAGAAACGCCGATCTTTCACCGCGCACGTGCGCCGCGCGGACCGCGCGCACCGCTACTGTGAGCAGCAGTAACCTCGTCGTTGCACCACCCGGACTCCGAAGGAGAAGTCCCATGGTCGTCGCTATCACCGTCACACTGATCGCCGTCGTCACCTGGATCGTTGCGGCCCTTGCGGCCGGTATCGGTCTCGGTCGCATCATGGCACGCTCCGAGAGCGAAGATGGTCGCGTTCCCTCCCTCGTGAGCGGCAACGCGAAGAACACGGTCGCGAGTCTCTGAGCTCACCCGGCGCCACGCATCCGGGCGCCGGTGTTCGCGGTCTCCTCAGAGACCGAGGTCGCGAGCCGATCGAATGGAGGTGGCCTTCGTCGGCCGGGCTCCCCCACACGGCGACCGTCGATTCGAGGCCGGGGAACGAAACTCCTCGGCCCGACCGAGCCGTCACCGCGCGCGAGAGAGCGCTCAGTCTTCGTCGCGCGGGTGCGGGTGATTCGGAGCGGCACGCCACCGCACGCCGTCTGCGTCGTGGAGGGCGGCGGCCAGATCCGGATCATCTCTCAGGAGTCGTCCCAGCGTGCGCGCCGCGCCCAGGTCGATGGAGACGCCGTGACCACCCCCGAACTCGAGAGACACCCAGGACTCCTCGTCGTCGTCGCGGCGCAGGATGCCGACCTCGACGTCGGTCAGTATGCCGGGCCCGCCGACCAGACCGTCACGCACCCGCGCGACGAATCCGGCCCCCACGCTCCGGTGCGTCTCGTCGTCGGGATGCACCGTCTTCCCGTGGTCGGTCGTGCACCACGGGAACGGACACGGTGCCGTCTGCGACGGGAGTTCCCCGGGAAATGGATTCATGCCTGACACCTCTCTCGCGGGGCCGTCGGACGACGACGACCCGATCATCGGTGGGCACGACCAGAGCTAACCACGACCCTCCGACATCGAGATCAGCGCCCGGGTGCCACACCTTCCGGGCGCGCCGGAATCAGTTCTTCCAGTGGCATGCCGAGGACTTCGGCGAGCACGACGAGCGTCTTCAGCCGGGGGTTCGCGGGCGTGCCCGGGTTGGACTCGCCCTTCTCGAGCTTCCGATACGTGAAAGTTGCGAGACCGGCGGCATGAGCGACGTGTTCTTGCGACAGTCCCCTTTCCGCACGAGCGCGGAGGAGCCGCCTGCCCAGTTCTTTCGCGAACTCGTTCCACGGGTCGGGCGCATCAGTCATGCTCCCAGCTTGATCCGGGAGCAACGCGCACATGAACATGTTTACATGTGGATAGCTCAGGCCGGAATCGCACGCGGCCGTCGCACGGCAAGGGTGAATAGATCCGCGAGCCGGGTGAGTGAAGAGAGGAGGAAAGCTGCGGGACCCCGCAGACACCGTTGCTGACGCCGTCGTCGATCTCCCGTTCGTTCGCATCGTGGCGCCGTCATCGTCATGCACGGCGCCCTGACCAGTCTCGGTGGCCTCGGCACCGCGGACACAAACACCTGGCCCACCACCGGACGACGGTGTCCGTGTCGGATCACCACCTGCTCGCCGCGGGATGACGGCGGGATCGCCCTGTGCCGGAGCCGTCGGTGCCGTGGCATCCGTCGTTGCTTCACCTGCCAGGTCACCAGGCTCACCATCGACGGTCCTCCCGAGCGCGAGCTCTCGAGCCCGCCGACGTCGACCGGCCGGAGCGCCGCCGCGCGGACGAATGACCCGCTGGCGACGGGCCGACGAGAGACCGAGCAGGGGATGCACGAGCAGAGGGTCCGGTCTGGTCGGGGCGCACGTTCCGCCCCTCGAGGAGGTCATGCGGGGCACCCGCCGGTTCGGAGGGTGTGATCCCGAGAGGGTGATGAGGGGATGACGGCGAGGATGAAAGACCCCCTCGCGAGCCCGAGTTCGGCCCGAATGCGCTCAATGATCGGCACTGCGCGCCCCATCATGCGAAACACCGATTCGTCCCGCCCTCTCCCGAGGCACGGGGCGACGGCACTGAGTTGGAGATACCGATGCTGATCGACCTGGATACCTCACCCTCCCTCGCGCGAGCCTCTCGCCGACCGAGCCGCTTCTGGACACCTCGCTGCGACACCGTCACGAAACTCCGCGACGCCGTCAGGAGCGACGTGGTGCTGCTGCGCGGACCCGCGGGAGTCGGTAAGTCGGCGCTGCTTCGCCAGTTCGCCACGACCCTCACCGACGATCCCGATACGGGAGTGCAACTCATCGACGCGCATCACACCTCGCCCGATCACCTCGAGCGGGTGGTGGCCGCCTTCCGCGAAGGTCCGTCGCAACACGTCCTGCTCGTCGATGATCTCGCCGACGAGTCCGGGATCACCTCGGAACAGATCCTCGATCTCCTTCGCACCGACGCCGACCTGCGCGTGGTCGTCGCGACCCGTCACGTCACACGCCTGGAGAGCCCCCTGGTCGCGCTCGAGTTCGACGTCCATGTCCTGCCCCCGCAGGATCTGCTGATGTCACGCAACGAGCTCGCGCTCGTCCTGGACCTGAACGGCGTCGAGGCCACGGATGCCGCTCTCGACGTCCTGATGAAGCGGACCCACGGATGGCCGGCTCTGGCCCAGCTCGTGAGCTCCCGTCTCCGCCTCGAGGGGCTCCCCCTCCGCACGCCCGACGAGGCCGAGGCGATCGCCGAGTACGCGAGTCGTTCCCTCACCGAGGACATGGAGAAGCACCTGACGATGCGGGTGAGCGATGAGGTGCGCCTCTTGTCCGTCGCCCCCTTCGTGACCGTCGATCTCGCGGACGCCATCGGGGTCGATCCGACCGCGGGTTCCACGCAGCATCTTCTGGGTGAGTTGCAGGATGCGGGTTTCGTCTGGCCGAGTTCGACTCGGCTCGTCCTCGCCGAGCCGGTGCGCGCGCAGTGGCTGCGGGAGATCGAGGCACGGGAGCCCGAGGTGGTGGAGCGCGCCCGGGTTCGCCTGCTCGAGCACCTCGTGTCCTCGGGAGAGCCTCTGCGCGCGGCACAGCTCGCCGCCGACGCCGGGAAGTGGATGACACTTGCATCGGTGTTGCGCTCGTCGGGCGCCGAGATCTGGGGCCGGGATGCCGACGTCTTCCGCTCGTTGATCGCGACTCTGCGCTCGCACGCGAGCTCCGAACCCCTCGCGGTCGACACCCTCCTGGCGCTCGATCCGGACACCGCGTCGTCCTCGGAGACCCCCGTCGCCGTCGTCAGCGCACTCGGCAAACTCCCGGAGGCCAAAGCCTCGGCGAACGGGAACCTCGAAGGTCTCACGATGCGGGTGAGCCTGCTGCGCGCCGCGGGACGCTTCGCCCTGGCGACCGAGTCCGCGTCACTGCTGATCGATGCTCTTCGCCGCCGCCATGACCTCACCCCCGATGTGACGGTCGAGGGGTGGTACCAGGTCGGGATGACCCACTTCGCGATGGGCAAGCTTCGCGACGCGTCTCTGGCGATCAGTCACGTCGAGCGAATGGCTCCACCGGCCCAACGGGTTCGTGCACGGGGAGTGCTCGCCGTGATCGCGCTGCTCGAGGGTGACGTGCGCGCCGCCGATTCGATCATCGACAGCACCAGGGGCGATGCCTGGCTCGACTCCCCGTGGGGAGAGACGGCCCGCCTGGCGGCCGCGTGGTCAGTGCTCGAGCGCGGCGACGCGGTCCACGCCCGCAGTCTGCTGGACGCGATACCGGCGACCGCATCGGCGCGAGAGTTGTGGCCGTATGCCGCGTCCGCGCAGGCGCTCGCCTTCCTCCTGTCCGGGGTGGCTCCAGATGCGCTCGGCATGTTGCGCTCGTGGAGCGCGCGGGCACGCAGCACCCCTCCTTCGCACTTCCAGTCCACGCAGATGTACACGGCACGAGCGAAGGTCCTGATCGCCCTGCGTCAGGCGCGCAAGGCGCTGGCCCTGTTCGAGGAGCCGTTCGGCCTCTCGTCGGCGACCGCGCCGGCCATCGCTCTCTCCCAGTTGTACGCGGGTCGCGCCCACGAGGCCTACGTGATGAGTGTGAAGTGGGGCATCCACCACGAGACGTCCCCGCGGGCCTCCCTCGAGAGCATGGTGGTGAGCATCGTGGCGGATATCCGACTGAACGGCTCCACGGCTCAACGCAGCACCGCGCAGCGCGCCGAAGCGATCAGCAGTCGGTATGACCTCTGGAGCCCCTGGAGCGCGGTGGCGCCGGAGGATCGCGCCATGGTCTTGCGCGCGTTGTCGAGCGGGGCGCGCGAGAAGATCGCGGCCCGGCACTCGTTCTTCGCGTCTTCCGTCAGCGTCCCGCACCTCACCAAGCGCGAACAGGTCGTCCTGACGCACTTGACGCCCGCCTCCACGATCGCGGACATCGCGCGCACTCTGGTCGTGTCACCGAACACGGTCAAGACGCAACTGCAGAGCCTCTACCGCAAGCTCGAGGTCTCCGACAGGGCGAGCGCCATCCGCGCGGCGCACGCCTGGGGTCTCATCGAGAACGACCACGAGCAGTGAGACGTCGCGTCGCGTCGGCTCGTCACCGACGACCGGCGCGACGCGCGGCGCGACGGCGCCCTCGCCCCACGACGATGCGGGCGACGAGGAGGAGGACGAGCACGACGATGACGCCGGGGATCGTGAAAGGAACACCGGCACCGCGCAGGACGGCGAGCACGACGACCACCGCGAGGATCGGCGCGATCCAGACCACGATCCGCCACAGCTGACGTCGATTCACACCCCCACGCTAACGGCTACGCGATACGCAGAGTCAATCTTCAGGATGACGTCGTCACGGCGAAGTCGTACCCGACGCCGATGATCGCGGATCCGCCTCTCCCTAGCGTGAAGTCATGACCACTTCCTCCACAGACGCCGGCTTCGCGGCCCGCGTCGAGAACCTCACGAAAACCTACGGTGACGGCGCGAACGTCGTCCGTGCCCTCGACGGCGTCTCCCTCACCGTCGGTCGCGGCGAGTTCGTCGCGATCATGGGTCCGTCCGGCTCGGGCAAGTCGACTCTCATGCACGTCATGGCCGGACTCGACGCTCCGACCAGCGGGCGAGCATGGCTGGGCGGCCAGGAGATCACCGGCCTCTCCGACGCCGATCTGACGGTCCTGCGTCGACGCCGCGTCGGATTCGTCTTCCAGTCCTTCAACCTCGTGCCCACGCTGACTGCCGCGGAGAACATCCGTCTGCCCTTCGACCTCGACGCGCGGCGTCCGACAGCGGCGGAGGAGGCGCGAATCGCGCACCTCGTCGACTCGCTCGGACTCACCGCGCGCCTGACCCACCGTCCCGACGAACTCAGCGGCGGACAGCAGCAGCGCGTCGCGATCGCGCGCGCACTCGGCACCGCCCCCGATCTCGTCTTCGCGGACGAGCCGACCGGGAATCTTGACTCGCGGTCGGGCCGGGAAGTCCTTGCGCTGCTGCGCACGGCGGCGCGCGAGTTCGGTCAGTCGATCGCCATGGTGACCCACGACGCCGTCGCAGCGAGTCGCGCGGACCGCGTCGTGTTCGTCGCCGACGGTCGTGTCGTCGCCGACAAGCCCGCCCAGAGCGCGGAGGAGATCTCGGCGTTCATGCTGCGCACAGAGGGAGCGGTCGCGTGAGCGCGTCGGTGGCCGCGCGCACCGGACGCACGGCGTCCCCGGCGACCGGCACATCTCGTTCGTCGACGTGGGCGTGGCTGCGCGAACCCGGCATGGGCGCCACCATCCTCGTCGGAGCGATCTCGACGGCATTCGGGGTGATCCTGCTCTCCGTCACGGAGTACCTGGCCGCGAACATTCGCGCCCAGCCGATCCTGGGCGACCGCGAAGACGTGCAGATCACCTTGGCGATCGCCACCTCGCTCCTCGTCGGCCTGTCGATCTACGTCGGCGCCATCGTCACGACGAACACCTTCGCGACCGTCGTGGCCGGCCGGACGCGTCGGATCGCCCTGCTCCGGCTCCTGGGGTCCTCCGCCCGGCGAGAGCGCGGCGTGCTCGCTCGACAGGGACTCATCCTCGGAACCCTCGGTGCCGTCATCGGCAGCACCGTCGGCCTGGTCGCCTCGATCGTCGGCCTCAACCTCGCGTCCGACCTGTGGCACCTGAACGTCGAGTGGTCCGTGCTGCGCCCCGATCTGGTCGCGCCCGCGATCGCCGTCATCCTGGTCACCTGGGCCGCGGCGTGGGTCGGGTCCCGCCGCGTCGGCGTCGTCACTCCCCTCCAGGCGTTGTCCAACGCGGTCGAACCCGCGCGCGACCGCGTCGTCGCCCGTCGAGGTCGGCACGTCGTCGCGACCGTCCTGGTCCTCGTCGGTGCGGGTCTGCTCACCCTCGGTGTCATCGCGGGCGGGGTGTCGCAGGGAGCGGTTCTGATCGCGTTCGCCGGCGGTGCACTGTCGTTCACCGGCGTCATCCTCGGCTCCGCCCTGTTCTTGCCGCCCGTGCTGCGCGCGGCGGGCGTGCTCTTCGGCCGCGGCGTCGTCGCCCGCATGGCGGCCTCCAACGCGCTCCGCCATTCGGAGCGCTCATCGCGCACGGCCATCGGTGTCGTCATGGGCGTCACCCTCGTGACGATGTTCGCCGTCGCCGCCGAGACATCGGTGCAATTCGTCCACGTCGTCCTGGGGGACGAGATCCCGGAATTCATGCGTGTGGCCGTCGATATCTTCACCGGGTTGATGATCGGCCTCGTCGGCGTGTCGGCGGTCATCGCCGCCGTCGGTGTCATCAACCTCCTCGTCCTCGGCATCCTGCAGCGCCAGCGCGAACTGGGCCTCCTCCGCGCGCTCGGGCTGTCGGTCCGTCAGGTGCGCACGATGGTCGTCTTCGAGGCCGCACACGTCGTGGTGACGTCGGTGGTGATCGGCTTCGCCCTGGGGACGCTCTACGGGTGGGCGGGCGCGCAATCGCTCCTGGGATGGATGCCGGCGGTCGCCGGCGTCGCCGATGGTCCGGTGTATGTCGCGCCCGCGATCCCCGTGACCGCCGTGGTGATCATCACCCTGGCGACCGCGGCGCTCACGATCGCCGCCTCCGTTGTCCCGGCCCGGACGGCGACACGCCTCAGCCCGGTGCGTTCACTGGCCGCGCAGGGCTGACCCGACGACGACGCGAGCGCGCCCCCTCGATGAGGTGGCGCGCTCGTCGGCCGCCACCTGGAGACCGAAAACGCCGAACCACGCGATCGCGAGGGTTGCCGCGGTGAACTCGAGATTTCCGCCGAGCACGGTGTCACCGCGGAAGACCGAGATCATGGCGCCCGTGAAGGACGTCGCCCCGACGGCGACCAGCGTGCCGATGCTCGCCGCGCGCATCCATGGGCGTCGGCGCAACGCGGCGACCTGCCCCATGGCCACGATCGCCAGAACGAATCCCAGGACGGCCGACGAGATGTGGATGAGGTCTTGCGGGAGGGCCCCCGGAGTGAAGGGGACGGGACAGCCGGGCGAGCACGTCACGACGGACGCGAGCGCGAAACACAGCCCACACGCGACCAGTGTGGTCGCGACGGGCCACCCGACACGGTAGGTGCGGGCATGACCGACGACAGCTCGATCGACGAGCACCGTGGCGACCGCGAGAAGCAGCAGCGCCAGGTTGAAGACGGGGGCGGTCGACATGCCTGTCGCGCCCAGTTGGCTGACGTAGTGCACCGACGGTTCCCACGAGCGGCTGACCCAGATCAAGCCCGCGCTCGCGAAGGCGGCGATGGAGCCGGTGGTCGCGAGGACGACGGCCGGGCTTCGTCGCCTGGTCGCGATCGGCTCGACCGCCCGTTCGGTGGTCTGGCTCATGTGGTCTCCGCGCGTCGTCAGGGGCCTGGCCACACTACCGCGCAGCCCCGGCCCGCCTCTGCCGCGACCATGATGAGGTGCCGCCGAACGAGGGGTGATTTCGACCCCCACCGGGAGGACGGACCCGGACAGGTATCGGATCCTGGTCATCTGGGCAGGGCCTGGGATCGTATGCGTGCCGGGGGGCCGTATCGCGATCCGGGCCCTGCCCGCCTCGACCGGCGGCCCTCGATCGGCGCGTGCCCCGGGCATCGACTCGACGACGAGGTCACGAACCGCCATCGGTCACGGGGCGATTCTCAGGGTGAGGAAACCGCAGTTCGCGAACGGAGCGCATTCCGACGTGCGATTCTCGACGGGAGCGATCGCCGAGTGGTTCTCCCCCAAGCACCCTCTCCCATGGCGATCGCTCCCATGGATGCGCGGTCTCGGCGCCACGGCACCCGTCTGTCGAGACCGCGCATCCCCTTGGAACCTCCCGCGAGCACCCGACAGCGCCGTGCGTGTGCGGTTGAATCGAAGGGCGTCCGATCAGACGCGACACCGCGAGGAGGACTACCCGTGACCGACGACCGCGAGACCGCCCCCGACCACCGCGCCGACTCTCGACCCGAGGACGCCGGTGATGCCGCGACAGATGCCCTCCTCGACGAGTTGCTCTCCGATTCCTCGGACGCCGAGGGGACGACGGTCTTCCCCGTCGGATTCCGCGGCTACGACCGCGACGCCGTCGATGAGGCGGTCCGCCAGCTGGCCGAGCGCGTGCGCAAGGCCACCGAGGATACCCAGGATGCCAAGCGTCGCGCCGAGGCGATGTTCGCCGAGCAGCGCGCCGAGCACGATGCCGAGCTCGCCGAGTCGGCGCGACGCTATGCCGAGGAGGTGGGCACCCTTCAGGAGCAGCTTCGCGCCGCGTCGGCGCGCGCCGCCGATGCGGAGTCGCAGGTCCACGCGCTGTCCGACGATTTCGCGAGCCGTGACGACGAAGACCCGCAACGGGGGCGCGAGCACTTCGACGCCATCCTCCGCGTCGCCGAGGAACAGGCGGGCGTCCTCGTCCAGAACGCCGTCGCCCAAGCCGAGCGGCTTTTGGCGAGCGCCCACGACGAGGCCGCCGCGATCCGCGAAGAAGCCGTCAACGATCAGAACAGGCTCCGCGCCGAGGCCCAGCACGATGCCGATCAGGTGCGACTGCGCATCGAGACCGAGTCGACGGCCCACTCTGCGCGGCTCGAGCGCGAGGGAGCACACGCTGCAGAGAAGGTCGCACAGGCCGAGCGCGAGGCCGTCGCGATCCGCACCGAGGCGGAGAAGGGCGCTGCAGCTCTGCGGTCGATGGTCTCGCGAGAGACCGGCGAACTCCGCGCCAAGGCGGAGCGTGACGTTCGTGAGATGACCGCGCGGGTTCTGGAGTTCGAAGAATCGCTGACCCGCCGACAGGACGAAGCACAGCAGGAGTTCCTCGTCCTGCACAACCAAGCCGTCGCCCATGCGGAACGCATCACGGGCGACGCGAGCGACCAGGTGGCCGCGGCCCTCGAACACGCGCGCCGCATCTCGGCCCGTGCCGATGACTACGAGCGTCTCGCGCGCGCCCAGGCGCAGCAGGCCGAGGCGGACGCGCACGTCCGCGCCAGGGAGATCCTCGACGGATCCCGCGACCGTGCACAGCGCATCGCCGACAAGATCACCGAGCACGCGGCATCCGTTCTCCGCGATGCGGAAGACCGCACGCGCGACCTCCGCTGGCAGCAGCAACAGCTCGGCAGCTTCATGGCGGAGATGAACGAGCTCCTGCGCGCCACGCCGCGCGGCGGCTCGACGGGCGAGTATCTCGGCGATGAGGACACCGACGACGCGGGCGGCGAAGAAGGCGAGTCCCTCAGCGAGAGCGACACCTCGCGGAGGGACTGAGCGTCGGAGGCGAGGTCCGGTCGCCTCGCCGAGGACGAAGGCGCCGAGGCACCGGGACGACCTCTGGGCGACGCGACACCGAAACCACGCAGGAAAGCTGTCGACGCCACCCTAGGCTGAGGTCACGACGAGAAAGGAGCCGCCATGAAGACCGGACGTTCGATTCCGCTCGGAGCGGCTCTCAGCGCTGTCGCCGCCCTCGTGTTCGCGGCCCCGACGCTGTTCCTCCCGGCCGATGTCCACGTCTCGGTGAAGCTCGTGTTCATCGTCGCCGGTTCGATCCTGTTCGCGGTCGGCGTCCTGCGTGTGCGCGCCGAAGGCGCTGCACCCCCAGCTTCGGAACCGAGCGAGAGCAACCCGCTTACGCGGGGCTGATGGCGTCGAGCTCCGCCGCGGTGATGACGGAGATGGGCTCGGTGGGTACGTCCCACTCCGCGGTGGGATTCACGCGGCGCGCACCAGGGAACGCTGCGCGGAGGAGCGCGCCGGAGCCTTCGTCGGGGCGGCCGCGGTTTTGGCATCCGTCGAGATGTCCAGGCTGAGCCCGCGGGACGAGTTCGCATCGTTGGCGAGACGCTTGAGGAGGTCTTGGTCGAGAGACTCGGGAACCTCGGAGTCGAAGACGAACCGCAGAGGAATGGCCGGCTGCAACCAGATGGTCGAACGACCACCGGGCTCGTCGGCACGGTGCGTCCAGGACAGGGTGAAGCTCTCGCCCCGGCGAAGCTTGGTCGCGGCGACCACTTTCACGTGGGCCAGCATGCGGTCGTCGACCACGATCGGCTCGGGAGTGGTGCCGTAGAAGAGCTTCGCCATGATGTTTCCCTTTCCTCGTTGCTTGCTTAGGAACTTACTAGGTAGACTAGCGAATAGGCAAGCGAGATATCAGTTTCATTTCGAGGGGATCCGATGACCGACATCAACACGGGAGCCCCGTCGTACTGGTACAGCGACAGCACCGACGACAAGCGCGGCGCCCGCGTCATGGAGGCGCTCCGCGCGTACCGGGCCGCCGAGATGTCCATGCGGCGGCGCACGCAGGCCTCCATGTCGATGGGCGAGAACGAGCTCCTCGTCCTCCGGTTCCTGACCCGGCGAGCGCGCCGTCGCCACGATGTCACTCCGATCGAGCTCTCGCGTTACCTCGGGGTCTCGACGGCTTCGATGACGGCTCTGCTCGATCGACTGGAGAAGACGGGCCATCTCGAACGTCGGCCACACCCGCGCGATCGTCGCAAGGTGCTCGTGGTCGTCACCGCGCACGCCGAAGACGACATGCGGCACCTCCTGGGCGCGATGCACGCCCAGATGATGAGCGCGACGCGCGGCATGACCGAGGCCGAGACCGTCGCGGTCACCGCCTTCCTCGAGCGCATGCGTGGAGCGGTCGACGGGGTGACCGGCGATCTTCCTCCCGCCTCCGGCTCCGACACCCCGGGCCTCGCGGCATGAGCGGCACGGTCGGAGCGCACCTCGCGCTGCACGTGGACAGCGAAGCCGACGCGATCCTTTCGATCGCTGTCGCACAGGGATGGGCGCGCACCGAGGAGTTGTCGGTGAGCATCGATGGCCGCGGCATCCCGGTCGAAGAGATCGCCGACGCCCACGGGGGTCGCTTGCACCGGGCGACACTGCCTGTCGGAGACGTCGTCGTGTCATACCGAGCCGAGGTCGAGCGCCCCGGGGACCCCGCGGCGTCCACCGTCGCCGACACGCTGAGATACCTGCGTCCGAGTCGGTTCATCCCCTCGGACGAACTCGCCGCGACCGCACTGTCGTGGTTCGGAGGAGCCGAGCCCCGCGACAGCGTGCGCGCGATCCCCGAGTGGGTGTCCACCCACCTGTCGTACACGCCGGGGTCGAGCGGGCCGACCGACACGGCCATCCACACTCTCCTTCTCCGACAGGGGGTCTGTCGTGACTACGCTCACCTGACGGCCGGGCTCCTCCGCGCCGTCGGTGTGCCCGCACGACTCACGTCCGTGTACGCGCCGGGCCTGAGCCCGATGGATTTCCACGCGGTCGTCGAGGCGTTCGTCGACGGGCGGTGGGAGGTCGTGGATGCCACGCGACTGGCCCCGCGCGCCGAGTACGTCCGCATCGCGACGGGCCGGGATGCCGCGGACACCGCGTTCCTGACCACGCTGTCGGGCGCGGTCTCGCTCGAGGACATCGAGGTGACGGCCGTCGCCGGGAACGATCTCTCCCCCGACGATCCGTCGGCGAGCGTCCTCCTGCCCTGACTCCCCCGCGCGGTGGAGTCGTTCGGGCTCGGATCTCGTTACCGTCGAGGGATGGATGCCGTGGCCCTACCTGTCCGACGCCGTCGTGCGCCCCTCTCCGCGGTGCTGGCGCTCGTTTTTCTCTTCGTGGCCGTTGCGGGCGCGAGCCCCGCGCGAGCCGATGTGGATGATTTCACCTTCGACGCCTTCCATGCCGACATGCTCTTGTCACGCTCCGCCGATGGGCACGCGGCACTGCAGGTGACCGAGACGATCGTCGCGCGCTTTCCGGACGAGGATCAGAACAAGGGGATCGTCCGCGCCATCCCCGATGACTACGACGGTGTCCCCCTGCGCACCCAGGTCGTCTCGGTGACGGACGGCAACGGGGCCGCGATCCCCTACGAGATCGAGACGAGCAGAGGTGAGGTGCGCGTTCTCACCGGGGACGACACCTTCGTTCGAGGCGTGCAGACCTACGTCATCTCCTACACGCAGCGTGACACGATCCGCTCTTTCGCCGACACCGACGCCGACGAGTTCTACCGTGACATCAACGGCACGGACAGTCGTCAACCCTTCGCCGAGGTGACCGCCGAGCTCCGTGTGGACGGCTCGCTGTCGCAGGCCGCGCTCGACGGGGCCGCCGCCTGCTACACCGGCCCCGAGGGCTCACGGACCCCGTGCGAGATCACGCGTGCGGGCGACCCCGGCGAAGAGGTGGCCTGGTCCGCCTCGACGACGGGGCTCGGTCCGCGAGAGAACATGACCATCGCGGTCGGATTCGCGCGCGGCACGTTCGTTCCGGGCGCGGTGGTCCGCTCCCCCCTCGAGCAGTTCTCGGTCGACGCGGCCCCGGCCCTCGCCGCTCTCTCGATCGGCGCGGTCGTGCTGGGCCTGGTCGGCGCCGCAACCGCGCTCGTCGCGCGTCGGCGGGGAAAGGACGCACCGGGCCGCGGCGTGATCGTCCCCGAGTACGGTCCCCCCGACGACGTCGATGTGCTCGAGGGAGCCGAACTCGTCCACAGGCAGAGGGCAGCTGTTCCCGCCGCCGTCCTCGACACCGCGATCGCCGGACACCTCCGCATCCTCGACGATCCCGCGGGTGCGAAGACGTTGACGCTCGAACTGGTGCGCCCCGAAGGGGCGACACCGCTGCACGCCGGCGTCCTGGCCGCGATCTTCGGTGTCGGAGGGCGCCCCGGAGCCCGCGTGACCCTGGGCCCCGACCGTCAGGACGTCGCCACCGCGCTTCAGGCTCTTCCCCCGAAGGCCGCGAAGGAACTGCGGCGCCGCGGCTGGACAGAACCGCCTCGCCGCAGAAGCTCCGTCATGGCCGCTGTGGTGGCGGTCAGCGCCTTCGTCCTTTCGATCGTCGCGCTCATCCTCGCCTCGGCCGGCACGGCTCCCGCCTGGTGGCAGGTCGCCGCGATTCCCGCGACCGTGGTGACCGGCATCCTGAGCTTCGCCCTGCTTCGCTACCGCGACCGGGTGGTGGATGCCGGAACTTCCGCACGTGACCATCTCCTGGGACTGCGTGACTATCTCGCGCTCGCGGAGGCCGACCGCCTGCGCATCCTGCAGAGCCCCGAAGGGGCGGAACGCCGGCCGGTGGACGTGGGCGACCCGACGCAGGTGCTCCACCTCTATGAACGCCTGCTCCCGTGGGCTGTGGTCTGGGGTGTGGAACGTGAGTGGGCCGAAGCCCTCGACACCCGCGTTCGCGAGACCGGAGGCGATCTGCACTGGTACGCCGGGACGAACGGCTTCTCCACCGCCGCGTTCGCGACGACCTTCAGCTCGTTGCGGACCGCGAGCAGTCCGGTGACGACGAGCGGCTCGGGGAGCTTTTCGGGCGGATCGTTTGGGGGCGGCTTCTCGGGGGGCGGCATGGGCGGCGGAAGCGTCGGAGGGCGATGACGACGCGACGCCGGCGGGAGAACACCGACCTCACTCCGCCAGGCGGACGACCTCGGCGATGACCCGCGGGTCGGCGAGGACGCGGAAGTGCCCACCGGTCGCGAGGCGCACGTTCCGGGCCCCGGCCAGGTCACTGCCCTCGGGGATGTGCGGATCGAAGTCGCCGTACACCGAGACGATGCGCGTGTTCACCTCGGCGGCGGCGGCGAGCGCCCGCATCGTCGCATCCCCTGAACGGAAGGCGCGAAGCGACGGGGTGGGCATGAGCCGGCTGTAGCGGGAGCCCCCGAACGGCGTCGCCACCGCAACCATCGCACGGACGCGGGACCCGGCGGGGTCGAAGGCCATGAGGTGCTTGCCGATCAGACCGCCCTTGCTGTGCGCGACCACGACCACGTCACGCAGGTCGCGGGCGACCATGATCCTCCCGACGCGCTCCGCCGACGCCGCGATGGGTCGTCGATTACCGCCGAGTTCGTCGACAACGTGGACCGGGTGCCCGCGGTCGTGCAGGGCCCGTGCCAGGGGCTCGAGAAACCGCCACGTCTCGTAGATACCCGGCAGCAGCAGAATCGGCACCCCCGACCCCTCGGCGAGGTCGTCAGCGGCCCCGCGCCCGATCACGGCACGTGCTTGAGCGGTGACCGCGTAGGCGTAGTCCCTCGCCCACCACAGGCCGTTGCGAAACAGGGCGGCGGCCCGCGGGGCGATGCTCGGCATGCGCCCATCCTGCGTCATCGACCCCGGTGGGGCATGCGGGTTGCCATTCGCCGCCCACGAGGTGCGCCGCACCCGCATGCGCGCGAAGATGCGGAGCGCACGTAAAGTCGCGGGATGGACATCTCCGATATTCGCCCGTGCACCGATGCCCTCGCGAGGGAAGAGATCGCCGCCGAAGACGCCGCATGACCGCCTTCACCGACGGGCGGCAGTTCGCCCTCACGTGGGGTATCCCTCGGGACTTCGGCGGGCTCACGGCCGCGATGCTCCAGCGCTCCCGCCTGTTCGACCTCCGGGGCGGCCGCGCCGTCCACGTGCTGACCTGCGACGACCGCGAAGACGTCGCCGTCGTCGCAGACGAACTCGAGCGGCGCCGTGCCCTGTCCGAGCGCGTCGAGGTGACGAACCTCTGGGAGTGGCTGCGCGAGCACGACCTGGCCGGCCGCGCCGTGCGCGCGGCCGACGGATTCGCTCCTCTTCCGGCGACCGCCGTCGAAGAGCGTTCGGGCGGCGTGACGCGTCGTCGTGTCCGCACGGACACCACCGGGGCCGTCCAGCAGATCGACCACCTGCGCGCGGACGGCACGCTGGCCGCGAGCGATCGTCGCGACGTCCCCCGCGCCTCGGGGAAGACGCGACGCGTCGTCGTCACCTGCGACCGGGAGGGCACGCCGACAGCCGCGTGGCACGGTGTCCGTGAGCTGTACCGCGCGTGGCTCGACCGCCTCACCGACGGCGAACCGTCGTTCCTTCTCGTCGACAGCAAGGCGATGGCGCGCTTCGCCGCCGACTACCGCCGCCCCCACGTCGTGGTCGTCCACGTGGTCCACGGCTCGCACCTCACCGACGACGGCAGCGCGATCCGCGCATCGCGCGCCGAGGTGTTCCGTCGCCTCGGCGCGTTCGACGCGGTGGTGTTCTGCACCCGCCGGCAAGCGAGCGACGCGCGACGGCAGGCGGGCCCTCTCCCCCTCCTCCTCGCTGTCCCGCATCCGGTCCGCGTCGCAGACGACGTCGACATCACGTCGCCGCGCCGGGGCACGGTCGTCCTCGCTCGCCTGGCGGCCATCAAGCGCGTCGAAGACGCCGTCGACGCTCTACGCACCGCACGGCGCGCACGAAGCGAGCTGACGCTCGACGTCTACGGCGACGGCCCCGAGCGATCCGCCCTCGAGCACCGCGCCGATTCCGATCCGTCGATCCGCTTCCACGGATTCGATCCGGCAGCGACCGAAGCGCTGCGCACGGCGTCCACCCTCTTGATGACGAGTCGCTCCGAGGCGTTCTCCTTGGTCGTGGCCGAGGCGATGGCATCCGGCTGTCTTCCCATCGCCTACGACGTGCCTTACGGCCCGCGCGAACTCATCGCCCACGGACGGACCGGCTGGCTCGTTCCCCCCGGCGACACACGCGCTCTTTCCGAGACCATCGCACGCGCGGATGCCATGGACGACGAATCGCTCGCCCGGATGCGCGCCGCGGCCGTCGCCCGCGCCCGCCGCTACGGGGAAGAAGAGGTGCTGGCGATGTGGGATAGCACGCTCCGCCGCGCCGCCCGACGGCAGCGCGCCCGTCGCGCCACGTGGCGATTCCGTGAGGTCCTGCGGCGCCGTCTTGGAGTTCGCTGAATCCCGCCCGGATCGAGCCCGGGGAGCGTAGCCTTTTTCTCACCCAGCCCCGGCAGTGCCGGCGCGGATGGCGCCTTTTCACCGGCGCGCGACGACCCTCGTCCGTCGAGCCTCTCCCCCACCTGGCTCCGGACGGGGGCCGCCGCCTTTGCCTCAGCTGTCTTCGCCGTAGGCGCGAATGCTGCGCAGGTCGTCCTTCAGATCTTCCCGAGGAAGATCGTCGTCGTCGTCCACGGCGGCGTCCGCCGATCGCTGCTCCCGCGCACCCGCGTTCTTCTCGGCGGGCGCGGCGTCGGTCGCTCCGTCCATGACAGGCGCGTCCTGGGTCTCTTCACGGTCGGTCATCGTCGTCCTCCTCGGTAACGGTCGGTCACCGGCATCCTGACGCCGCCGCGTACGCGACAGCCGGGGCTTGCGTCGAGCAGCCGGGGATGCTCAGACACCGTGATGCGTGGGGTGGCGACGCTCCAGCGCGGATCCCTCGACGTCGACGTTGGGGATGATCCGGTCGAGCCAGCGCGGGAGCCACCACGCAGAGCCCCCGAGCACGTGCATGATCGCGGGCACGAGGAGCATCCGCACGAGGAACGCGTCGAGAAGGACGCCGAGGGCGAGACCGAGGCCGAAGGACTTGATGATCACCGCTTCGGACGTGATGAACCCGGAGAACACGGCGATCATGATGATCGCCGCCGCCGTCACGACCGTGCGCCCCGCCCGGAATCCCTGCGCGACGGCCAGCCGTGGGGGTGCTCCGTGCGCCCACGCCTCGCGCATGCCGGTCGTCAAGAACAGTTGGTAGTCCATCGCGAGACCGAAGAGGATGCCGACCAGGATGACCGGCAGGAAGCTGAGGATCGGGCCCGGGTTGTGCACCCCGAACAGCGCCCCGAGCCATCCCCACTGGAACACGGCCGTCACGGCTCCGAAGGTCGCGAACAACGACAGCACGAACCCGCCCGTGGCGATGAGCGGAACCAGGAGCGAGCGGAACACCATCACCATGATGACGAAGGACAACCCGACGACCACGAGCAGGTAGATCGGGAGCACGTCGGCGAGCCCCTCGGAGATGTCGATGTTGATGGCGGCCGCCCCCGCGACCCCGAGGTCGATGTCACCGTCGACCGGCGGCAGCGTGCGCAGATCGCGCACGAGCTGCTCGGTCGACACCGCGTTCGGTCCTTCCCGCGGGATCACCTGGAAGGCGGCGAGCGTCCGATCGTCCGACACGGCGACGGGCGCGACGGCGGCGACGTCGTCCTGGGCGAAGAGCTCACGGGCGACATCGAGCTGCAGGCCCTGCACGTCGGCCTCGGCCGTCCCCGCGGGCAGGGCTGCGGTGACCAGGAGCGGCGCGTTCGCCCCGGCACCGAAGGCCTGCTCGGTCCAGGCGAAGGCTCGGTATCCGGTGGAGTCCTCCGCCTCGGAACCCCCGTCGGGGAGTCCGAGACGCATCGACAGGGCGGGCACGGCGATCACCAGGAGCGCCGCGATCGCGACCACCATCGTCACGACGGCGCGCATCGTCGACATGGGTCGCACGGCGCGACCCGACGTGGCGACGGGACCCGTCTGCGCACGGACGACGCGGCGAGGGTGTTCCTCCGCGTCGACGGGCGCGGTGCGGGCGACACGGCGCGGATGCTCCGCGGCATCCGCCGCGATCTCGGCGCGCGCACGTGCTCTGCGGCTGAGGACCCGCATGCCCGCCAACCCCAGCAGCGCGGGGGTGAGCGACACAGCGATGAGCACGGCCACGAGCACGCTCACGGCACCGGCGGTCCCCATCAGGCCCAGGAACGGGATGCCGGTGATGTTGAGCGCGAGGAGGGCGACGATCACCGTGGTACCGGCGAACACGACGGCGTTGCCCGCGGTGCCGTTCGCGAGCCCGATCGACTCCACGACGTCGGCGCCCTGCATCAGCTGACGGCGATGGCGATACAGGATGAACAGCGCGTAGTCGATCCCCACCGCGAGACCCAGCATCACGCCGAGGAACGGAGTGACGGATGCCATCTGGATGACGCCGGAGAACGACAGAGTGGCCATGGCACCGATCGCGACGCCGATGATCGCGGTCACGATCGGGAACGATGCGGCGAGCAACGATCCGAGGACGACCACGAGGACGATCCCGGCGACGGCGACGCCGACGACCTCACCAACGCCGAAGATCTCGGGCACGCCCTGCGAGATCTCGGTGTTGAAGGCCACGTCCACACCCGGCACCGACTCGGAGAAGTGCTCGACGACGGCCTCTTTCGAGGACTCCGCGAGTTCGAGGCGGGGCTTGTCGAAGGACACGTTGACGATCGCGGTGGAACCGTCGTCGGAGACGAGGCGGATGGCATCCGCGAAGGAGAGGAGCTCAGCGCCATCGTCGAGTTGGGTCTGCTGCGCGTCGATCTGCGCGAGACCGTCGGTCACCTGCGTCTGCTGCTGGTCGAGGGCAGAGCGTTGCTGGTCGAGCTGGGCCTGTTGGGCGTCGAGCGCCTCGAGCTGGGCCTGTTTCTGCGACTCCGGCAGGGGCGCCGCCTCGATCTGCGCGCGCCCGGCATCCAGCTGCTGCTGTCCCGCATCGAGCTGCACTTCGCCCGCGGTGAGCTGCTGCTGTCCCGACTCGGCCTGGGCGCGAGCGTCGGCGAGCTGCTGACGACCGTCGACGACCTGCTGACGCTGAGCGTCGAGCTGCTGCTGCGTGGCGAAAGGGTCGGTGACGCGCGCGACGTCGGGGAGGTCGCCCGCCGAACCGACGAGGGAGCTGATCTCGCTCTTCTGATCGTCGGTGAGCGCCGACCCGTCGGTCGTACGGAACAGGACGCCCCCAGAGGCCCCGCTGAAATCGGGCAGCTCCTCCTGCAGCTTCGCCACGACGTTCCCGGATGCCGTGCCGGGGATGTCGAAGCTCGAACTCAGCCCCTTGAACCCGACGAGAAAGCCCGCGACCACCACACCCAGGATCACGGCCCACGCCACGATCACCGTCCACGCGCGGCGCGCCGCGAACGTTCCGAGACGATGCAGCAGTTCAGCCATGCGGGTTCCTCTCATGCGGCGCCCGCGCGGGAGCACCGTCGGCTCCGACCAGTCCGCGCAAAGATAACACGGACCGTCTCGTCTTGATCTTCGAGTCGATCATCCAGAATGTGTGTCATGGCTCTTCCGCGCAGTGGCCCCGTTCGAAGCGAAGCCGCGCGCCTGGCGATCCTCGACGCGGCGGCCGCGCTCTTCGCCGAGGACGGGTACGACCACCTGACGATCGAGGGGATCGCCCGACGCGCGGGAGTCGGCAAGCAGACCATCTATCGCTGGTGGCCGGGCAAAGGCGACGTCCTCGCCGAGGCGATCCTCGAGGGGCGACTCCTCGACAGCCGCCGCCGGCCGCCCGACACCGGAGACGCACGCGCCGATCTCGCCGCCTGGCTGACGGACCTCTTCACCCTGCGCGCGAGCCCCGACGGTGAGAGCCTGATGCGCTCGTTCGTCGCCGCGGCCGCCGAGAGCGCGGAGATCGGGCGACGCCTGCGCGCCGAGATCCTGGCGGCACCGCTCATGGAGCGCCTGTCGCAAGCGATGGGAGGAGCACGCGGCGCCCGCCTCGAGGCGGCCGCCGATGCTCTTCTCGGGGCGACGATCCTTCGCGCGCTGAGCAGAGAGCGCTTCGGCGCCGACGACATGAGAACGCTCGTCGACACGATCACCCGCCCCCCGGGCGGAACGGATGCACCGGGTCGGTGACGCCGTGTGACAGCGCGGCTGTGCGGCAGTCCCGCTCGACGGCAGAGTCGAGGCACCGACCGAATGGAGCCTCATGTCGACCGACCTCGACCACCTCGTCTTCGCCGGACCCTCGCTCGCCGATGCGGTCGACGAGATCGAAAGCCTGACCGGCGTCCGCGCCGCCCCGGGCGGACGACACACCACCACCGGCACGGCCAATGCGCTGATCGCCCTCACGATCGACGGTGAGCCCGGCCCCCAGTACCTGGAGATCATCGGGCCCGATGCCGACGCCGGCCGAGCGGCATCCGAGATCCCGACCTTCGGTATCGACAGCCTCGCCGCCCCGCGGCTGGTGGGCTTCGCCCTGCACCCGCAAGACCTGGATGCCACGGTCGCGCGGCTGCGTACCCTCGGAGCCGACCCGGGCGACATCGAGCCGCTCGGGCGCGTGCGCCCTGACGGCGTTCAGCTCTCGTGGCGCCTGACCCGGCGTGCCGGCAACGCGTGGGACGGTCTGCCCTTCCTCATCGACTGGCAGGACAGCCCTCACCCCGGCCTCGGCGACCTGCCGCAGCTCGAACTCACGCAGTTCCGGGTCAGCGCTCCCCCCGCGGACGCCCGCTTCGAGGCCCTCTCCGCTCTGGGCCTGGACCCGACGCCGGGTTCGCCGGAACTGACCGTGGGGCTGCGCGGCATCCGATCGACCACGTTGTCGACCGGGTAGCACACCGCGAATCCCGACGTCCAGGCCCTGTGGGCGCCTCCTCGTCGGGTAGAATCTCGATCAGCAAGGGGAGTACTCCCACCGCGACGTTCTCGTCAATACGGCCACGCCATCGTGGACCCGGGACGTCGGCCCAGTTCACCGGGTGGAGGAGACCTTGGTGTCTTGTCGTACACCTGTTTCCCTTGGAGGCCGTCTTGGGCATCACACCCCTGGTCTGGATCATCACCATCGCGGTCACGATCGCGTTCTTCGTCTTCGAGTTCTTCGCACACGTGCGGAAACCGCACGAACCCACCATCGGCGAATCCGCCCGCTGGTCGGCGTTCTACATCGGGCTCGCTCTGCTTTTCGGTGTCGGTGTCGGCATCGTCTCGGGCTGGACCTACGGCGGGGAGTACTTCGCCGGCTACCTGACCGAGAAGGCGTTGTCGATCGACAACCTGTTCGTGTTCCTCATCATCATGACCGGGTTCGCGGTGCCGAAGAAGTATCAGCAGAAGGTCCTGATGATCGGCATCGTCATCGCCCTCATCATGCGCGGCGCCTTCATCGCCGTCGGTGCGGCGCTGATCGAGAACTTCTCGTGGATCTTCTACATCTTCGGCGCCCTCCTGCTCTTCCTGGCGTACAAGCAGGCGTTCTCGCACGGAGACAGCGACCCGGCCAACGGCAAATTCATGAAGTTCGTGCGGCGCATCCTCCCCGTGAGCGAGGAGTACAACGACGACAAGCTCACCGTCCGCAAGAACGGCAAGCGCTTCGTCACGCCGATGCTGCTGGTGATCATCGCGATCGGCTTCATCGACCTCGTCTTCGCGGTCGACTCGATCCCCGCGATCTACGGTCTGACGCAGGAGGCCTACATCGTGTTCACCGCGAACGCCTTCGCCCTCATGGGCCTGCGCCAGCTGTACTTCCTCATCGGCGGACTGCTGGAGCGCCTGGTCTACCTCGCCCAGGGACTCGCCGTCATCCTCGCGTTCATCGGTGTGAAGCTCGTCTTCCACGCTCTGCACGTCAACGAGCTGCCCTTCATCAACGGCGGCGAGCCGCTGCTGTGGGTGCCCGAGATCCCCATCTGGTTCTCGCTGCTGTTCATCGCCGCGACCGTCGCGGTCGCGACCTGGCTGAGTCTGCGCAAGACCCGCAACGACGCGCAGAAGAAGCAACGCGAGACCTTCGACGGCGAGAAGGTCGTCCACGCACCGGAGGACTGACCCTGATCAGCGGGCCCGCGGCACACGCCGCGGGCCCGCTGCCGTATCCGGCGCCGACGCGCAACCCCGGCGAGCCCCGCGCCGGCCCCGCCTACCGTGGCCGACATGACGCGATTCGGCTACACCCTCATGACCGAGCAGAGCGGCCCCCGGGCCCTCGTCGACTACGCCGTCGGCGCCGAGCGCGCCGGGTACGACTTCCTGGTCTCCAGCGACCACTACTCCCCCTGGCTCACGAGCCAGGGACACGCACCCTACGCGTGGACGGTCCTCGGCGCCGTCGCGCACGCCACCTCCACCGCGGAGCTGATGACGTATGTCACCTGCCCCACGGTGCGGTACCACCCCGCCGTGGTCGCACAGAAGGCGGCGACGTTGCAGCTGCTGTCGGAGGGGCGTTTCACCCTCGGTCTCGGCTCGGGCGAGAACCTGAACGAGCACGTCGTCGGCGAGGGCTGGCCGGCCGTCCACGCCCGTCAGGACATGCTCGTGGAGGCCATCGAGATCATCCGAGCCCTGCACACGGGCGATCTCGTCACGTACGACGGCGAGTACTTCCGCGTCGACTCGGCCCGCGTCTGGGACGCGCCCGAGGGTGGCGTCCCCATCGGCGTCGCCGTTTCCGGGGAGCACTCGATCGAGCGCTTCGCTCCGCTCGGCGACCACCTGATCACCACCGAACCCGACGCCGAGGTGGTGCAGGGGTGGAACGAGCACCACGACGGCGACTCCCGCAAGATCGGCCAGATCCCCATCAGCTGGGACCCCGACAAGGATGCCGCCATCGCGCGCGCTCACGATCAGTTCCGGTGGTTCGCCGGAGGGTGGGCCGTCAATGCCGACCTGCCGACTCCCGCGGGCTTCGCCGGCGCCTCGCAGTTCGTCCGCCCCGAGGATGTTGGGGAGTCCATCGCGTGCGGGCCCGATCTGGACGAGCTCGCCGAGAGCGTGCGGCCGTTCATCGACGCGGGATTCACCGACGTCGCGATCGTGCAGGTCGGCGACGCGCAGCAGCAGCGCTTCGTCGACGAGATCGCTGAGCCCCTGCTCGAAAAGCTCCGCGCGCTGTGAACGCCCTCGAGACCGGGCAGGCTCAGCGCGCGACGTGCCCGGTCTCGACGACCCACTTCTCGAGCCGCCAGGCGGGAATCCGGAACACGCGGGCGACGTCGGTGAGCGCGAATCCGCCTTCGACGATGGATGCCACCGCGAACTCCTGCAGCGAGCGGAAGGCGCGGCCGGCCAACGCGCCCGTGCGCAGGTCGGCGAACGTCCGGGGAACGGGCGTGGTCGCACCGCCCGGCGCGACGAACACATAGGCAGAGTTCTCCCTCATACCGTGGGAGAGGGCATAGTCGTGAGCGCGCGCGACGGCCGCCGTCTGCTCCCGGTGCGCGGCCGGAGTTGCGGGGACTCCCCGGCCGGCTGCGGGCACGGCCGTGTCGACCCGCGTCGGGGAGGACACCGCGTTCGGCGCCGGCGACGGGGCCACGTGCTCGACGATCGGCGGAGTCTGCGGCATCCAGGGTGCCGGAGGCAGAGGGCCGCCCCAGACCTTCTCGGTCGGCGCGAACGTGCGGGCGCCGACCGCCCGCGCCGATTCGCTGGGCGATGTCGCCGCTGCGGGGATCTCGGCGGCGACCTCAGCGACGTCGACATGCGCCCAGGGCGCCGGGGGAAGCTCCCCGCCCCACACGACCTCACTCGGCACGACGTAGGGGCTCGACGGTTCGACCCGCTCGTCCGCGGCCTGTGTCGCCGAGGCGTCGCGGAAGAGGTCGGCGAGCGAGATCTCGAAGGTCTCGGCGAGAGCCACGAGCGTCGCGAGCGACGCGGTACTCCTCCCCGCCTCGACTCCGCGCAACCGCGCTTCCGACAGTCCCGACTCGAAGGAGAGGTCGCTGATCGAGAGCTGCCGGCCTCGGCGCAGATCGCGTACCCGATCCGCGAGCGCGCGCAGGACATCGTCGAGCCGGTCGTCGGATTCGAAATCGCTCATCGGCGCTCCTTCGAGGGGGCTGCGTCCGCGAGGACCGCGTCATCCACCCACTGCTGCAATCGCCACTGCTGGATACGGAACAGCCGCGAGATCGTCGACACCGAGTATCCTCCCTCGACGACGGCCGCCACGGCGAACTCGCGCAGTGACGGAAAAGTGCGCCCCTCCAGAGCGCCCGTGCGCAGATCGGCGAACGACCGCGGCCGCGACGTCGCGGGAGCACGAGAAGGACCGGGGCGCGGCGTCACCGGTCGCGTCGCGTCGCGCGACGCAGCGCCCCACGACGCCGGCGGAGCCTCGGTCGCCGCTGCGGCCGGCGCCGGCGCGTCCGCCGCCGCGGCGAAGACCGGAACCGCGGCCGGCGCATCGAGACCGCCACCGCCGTCGGCGGGCAGTGCGCGGTACGTCGCCACCTGTTCCTCCCCGTGACGCAGCAGAGCCTCGCGGAGGAGTTCGCGCAATCGCTGGTGTTCCCGTCGGCGCCGCCAGAGCAGCGGCAGTCCGATGGCGGGGATCAAGAGCACGAGCGCCCACAGCCACATCATCGGATGCTCGTTCATCCACCCGACCCAGGCCCACTGGAAGCGCCAGTCGCTCTCGTCGTTGCCGGCTTGCATCGTTCGCGCGCCCGACCAGATGGCCACGGCATCCTCGCCGACACCATGGAACGTGCTCCCGGTGATATCCGCACGGGCGCCCTCGGCGAGCTCGATCGCCGAGCCGGTACTGACGGAGAGATCGTTCCCGCTCATCACGACGGCCGCACCCGTCAGCTCCACGGCGATGCGGCGTCCCGCGATGCGCGAGTCCGACACCGTGGCATCCGTGATCCGACCGCTGATGTCGAGTCCGCGCAGTTCCGTCGACGACAGGTCGGCGCTCGCGACCGTGAGCCCGCTGAGCGGACCCTCGAGAAGGACCGCGGTGCGCTCCTCGTCGACCGTCGCCTGCCGGATCTCGGTCGTGTCGGTCGAGATCACCCGCACACCGCCCTCGGTGTTGCCGTGCACGCGCGACTCGGTCAGCGTGAACCCCTGCGACGGAGTCGTTCCGTATCCGCCCGTCGTCGGCCCGTCGGCGAGCGCCGCGCCGTCGACGCGGATACCCCACCCCGCCGAGTCCGTGACGACGGTACCCGTGACGGAGAGATTCGGGCTCTGGCGCGATACCGCGATCCCGTCCGCCCCGGAGGCGGTGATCGTGGAGTTCTCGATGCGGGTGTCCGTCCCGCCGTTGGTCACTTCGACGCCCGTGAGCGTCGACTGATCGACCGTGGTGTCGACGATCTCCACGGTCGACGTGTCGGAGGCGAACACACCGTAGTGCAGGCCGGTGAGACGGGAGCTCGTGAGGTGCACTTCGGCGTCGCCGAACCCCGTCCCGGTGATCGCGAGACCACCGGTCCGCCCGCTCCAGTACCCGAGCTGCTCGATGTCGGCGTAGTTGGTCAGCAGTGCCCCGTCGCGCACGCGGATGTAGGCGCGCCCGTCCGTCTCGTCGACGTCGGCCGCACCGGCGCCCTCATCCCACGAGGTGATGCGGATCGGCGCTCCCTCGGCCCCGGCGAGCTGCAGGCGCCCTCCCCACGCCACGATGCTCGTGGCCCCGGCCGACGAGCTCGCCAATCGCAGCGTCGAGCCGGGAGCGATGATGTCGAGCTGCACCCCCGGACGCACCACGACGTTTCGGACGAGGGTGAACGTGGCGTTGTCGTCCTTGCGCACCGCGCCCATCGCGACGAGCTGGTCCAGCACGTACACCGTCCCTTGATCTCCATCCGGCGCGAGCACGACCGTGTTCCAGGTCGCGGACAGCGCCGGGTCGTCGCGCGAGAGTCCCGCGACGGTCGAGAGCCGGGTGTCCTCCGCCGCGACGCGCTCAGCGGGCGTCAGCGGAGGCGCCGCGTCGCCCGCGGGATCCGCGGGCGCGGCGCCGACGACGGCGGTGTCGGAGCGCCCGTCGTTCTTCAGCCAGGGCAGCAGCGTTCCGGTGTGGACGATGTTCCCCACCAGGATCACCGCGACCACGATGACGATCACCGCGACCAGCAGGATCACCCGCCCGACGCCGCGGAAGCCGGCGTGGGTGTCCCCACGCTCGTGCGCGGTGAGTGCGCCGTGGTTCTCATCCACGCGTGATCTCCACCCCGGTCACCGTCTCGTCGCGGCCGGTCGCCTCCGAGGAGGGAGGTTCCTGTTGCGGATCGCGCAGACTCGCTTCGCTCTGCCCCTCGCCCCCCTGCATGTCGGCCGAGCGGGTGAGCCACCCCTGCTTGTTCATCGTGAACAGGGCGTAGAGCTTGATGGGCAGCGCGACCATGATGATGACGAGGGTCACCAGCGGCAGCAGCACGATGTCCTCGGGACGCCGCCAGAGGTGACTCAGGCCGCGGATGCCACGCCCGACGAAGAGCCACACGATCGCCAGCCCGAGGGCGAGCCACGGATGATCCGAGCGCATCGACAGGACGATGTACGACAGCGCGACGAACATCGTGAAGGGCGTGAGCAGGATCTGCATCATCGTGATCTGCGAGATGACCGGAACCTTGAAGACCCAGCCGTGACGAAGAGCCGTGAGGTAGCAGCGGAAGGAGTTACGGCTCCAGCGCACCCGTTGCTTCACGAAGGCGCGGAAGGTGCCCGGGAACATCGAGAGGGCGCGTGCGCTGTCTTGGTGCGCGACGCGGAACCCCTGCGAGAGCACGAGCCACGTCATCCGCCCGTCATCGCCCGCCACGCACTCTTTGCCGAAGAAGATCTCGTGCTCGAGGTCTTCGACGCGCGGTTGGATCACCGACGTCCGGTAGGCCGCGGTGCGCCCGGAGGCGCAGATGATGCCCCCGAAGCGCCCCATCGCGGGCGCGTAGTCGGTGTACCGGAGGTCGATGATCCAGTCGGCCACACGCCGCCACACGCTCGACTTCGGAAGGTAGACGTTCTGCCGCGTGCTCACCGCCCCCACCGCCGGGTCGATGAACGGCATCTGGATCGCGTCGAACATCCCGTCCTCCCACGCCGTGTCGGAGTCCACGAAGACGACGAGCTCGGTGTCGACCATCCGGATGCCGACCCCGAGCGCCGAGCGCTTTCCCCGGTGCCGGAACATCACCACGTCGACGGTGGGTAACCCCAGCGCTTCGATGCGGCGCTGCGCCTCGACGTCGGCCACGTCGAGCACGATGATGATGCGGGACGGCCCCTGTCGAACCCAGGTGTGGAGGCATCGGACGAGCACGTCGGGATCCTCGCGGTACGAGGGGACGACGACGGTCGCGGTGGTCCGGTACAGGTTCTTCACCGGCCGCGCCGTCGCGGCGAGGATCTTGCGGATCAGCCAGAACCCCCACGACACGATGCCGAGGTAGCCGAACGGCAGCACCCACATCAGCTGCTCGCCGAAGGACGCGTTCGCCATGACTCTCTCCCTCGCGCGTCGGGTAACGCGATTCGATGCCCGGGGGAGACACTGAAGGGTACCGCGCCCGTGTTACCGGCAGGGAACGTTTCCGAGGGACACGCCCGCATCCCCCGCGTTGTCGCACGACACGACGTTTCCCGCCGTGCGCGCGGCGCCCACGAGATTCACGCCCACTCCCCCAGGCCCCGGCCGCAGCGTGCTCGTGGCGATGGTGTTGTCCGACCCCCACGGTGCCAGGATGACGTGGACCGACACCGCGTCGACCGGACCGGTGATCGTGCTGTCCTGGAGCGTCCATCCGGCGCCCTTCAGGTCGACGGTGCTGTCGACCACGGCATCCGGCCCCACCGAGAGGGTCGACGCGCGGACGACTCCGCCCGTCGTCCCCTCCTTGACGTCGAGGGCTTCCGCGGTGGTGTCGCTGACCTCGAGTCGCTCGAACACGTTGCGGTCACTTCGATCGGGCTCGCACGCGGTGTAGCGGCACCAGTTCGACTCGGCGGATCCGACGTACACTCCCTCGCCGTACGTCGGATCGTCGAGTCCCGTTCGCACGACCGAGACGTCGGTCACCAGATTGTCGGTGCTCGCGGTGCGCAGGTGCAGGCCCTCCTGCCCCACGTCGGAGATGTGCAGGCGTGAGAGCTGAACGTGGGACGCGCCGTCCAGCACGATCCCTTTCTGCCCCCCGCGTACCTCGAGGTCCTGCACCTGCCAATACGAGGCACCATCGACGTGCAGCCCGTAGCCATCGCCCGTTCCCCCCGCGTCGATCGCCGAACCGGGCACTCCGCACAGCACGATCGGGCGGTCCGCACCACCGTCGACCGAGATACGGAAACGCCCGTCGTAGGTCACCGGCGACAGCTGCAGGACATCACCGGGCCTCGCGGCATCCAGGGCACTCTGCAGCGCATCACCGCCCGGCGGGATCTCGACAGCCCCGGGCGCGCACGGGGACGGGGCCGGCGAGACGGGCGACGACACCACGGGCGCGCAGGCCGTCAGTGCCGCGCCCCCGCAGACGACGACGACGACGAACGCGAACGGGAAGCGGGCTGCGCGGGACATCGCGTCGAGTATGACAGCCGCATCGGCGACGGTTCGGGCCGCGGGGCCACCCGCGGGCGAGCCCGCGCGGCCCGAGACCGCCGCCGGTGCGCTCACGCGCCGTCGCGCACGTCACGGAAGAAGGTGTCGATGTGCGCACGGAGGGCCTCGATGCGGCGGTCGCGTGCGGCACCGGCATCGTGCCCGAGATATGCGGGAGGGTCGAGGCGCCGCACGTTCCTCGAGCACTCGAAGCGGGAACAGAGCAGGGTGCCCACGGTGTTGCCCGCGCGACCGGCCTTTCCTCCGCGGCGTGCCGAGAAGAACACGACGTCGTTGGGCAGCGTCACGTCCGAGCACCACGAGCACTGCGGTCGAGAGCGCGTGGGTTGCTCGGCCTGACGCAATTGCAGCCCGACGGGGGTGCCGTCGACCTCGGCGACGATGAATCCGAGGAGGGGCGTCTTGGGGTCGCGCCACCCGACGTAGTCGAGGCGGTCCCAATCGTTCGCCGCGAGGTCGGTCGGGACGACCAGCGCGCTGCGCTCGCGGGTCGAGACGTTGACGAAGGAGGAACGGACGGTGGAAGGAGTGAGAGCGTGCACGAGGAGAATCCCGTCGATGGGTCGCGCGATCGTCGATCGCACGACGAAGGGGGTCGCGCGCGGAGTTCCGCGCGCGGGCGGACGACACCGGCTCAGCCGCGCACGGCGAGGGGTCGTGAAGGGCATCGCCCGGAGAATCGGGCGCGCCCGCACCGGTCAGCCGGCGAGGGGAACAGCGCGATCGGTGCCTCTGCCGCCGGCGCTCTGCGCGCCGACGACCCCCTCACGCCCGGAGGGCATCGACGAGGTGATGGGGGACATACCCCTCAGCGTACGCCGCTCACACCCGGAATGACGGAGACCCGAGCACGCGCTCGACGGCCATCTCGAGCACGACGCGCTCGGGGTTCACCCGCGGCTGACGGTACCGCGTGGCGTACAGCTCGACCGCGCGCGCGACCGCGGTCGGATCGTCCGTGACGTGGGCCGTGCCCTCGAAGCTGATCCATCGAGCCCCGTCGACGGAGCAGATGGAAGCGCGCCCGCTGCGTTCGGCGTTGAGGAACTTCTGCGTTCCGCGAGAGCCGATGACCCGCACGACCCCGTCGTCGTAGGTGAATCCCACCGGAACGGAGTGGACGCGTCCCTGACGCCCCACCGTGGAGAGAGTTGCCAGATGGTACTCGCCGAGGAAGGCGAGGGCGTCGTCGGTCAGCACTGGTCCAGCGTGCCACGTCCGGCGACACGCGTGACGCGCCTGTCGGCGGCGTCCCAGCGTCGCAGCTGCACGGCGCGCACCTCGAGCTCTCCGCCGCCGACCGCCGCGACCGCTTCCAGCGCCGCCCCCAGCCGGTCGATCGGGATGCGCCGGGCCAGGGTGACGTGGGGTGTCCACGCACCGGGCGCGGTGTGATCGCCCTCGTCCCGGGAACCGGCCTGCTGGTGCACCGCAGCGTGGAAATGAAGCAGGGCCGCGGAGGGGACGATCGAGCGGGCGAGGACCCGGGTGCGCCGCGTGCCGAACAGGATGGGCGCCCCCAGAGTGAGCGGCATGGGCAGGTAGCCCTCCACGGACGCACCGTCGAAGCGCTCGAGAGACGAGCGGACGAGCAGGGTCACATGCGGCCGATTGCTGGCCCCGGTGTGATCTGCCTGACTCGGCAGTCCGGCGAGGCGAAGCGCCTCCCATTCTTGCCGGACGGCCCCGTCGGACGCCTCGTCGAACGTGAGTTCCAGGCTGACGAGCGTCGTCATGATCGCGTCAGTGCGTCGACCACCACGCCGCCGCCACCAGCGCCGGCTGGAAGAAGAGCCGGACGAACCGCTTGCGATCGGTGTCGAGCCCGAACGCCGAGCGGCGCTTCCTCCACTGATCGATGTTTCCGGGGAAGATCGCGACGTAGAACGCGGCCAGGGCGGCTCCGATGCGTCGGCGCTCCCGGGGCAGGGCGATGAGAGCGAGACCGAAGCCGGCTTCGACGACACCGGATGCCACGACCACCAGGTCGCGATCCAGAGGCAGCTGCTCGACGAGGACGTCCGGCACTTGTGCCTGGAAGTCGCGCCGCGCGAAGGTGAGGTGCGAGACACCTGCGAAGATCATGGCCGCCGCGAGCGCCCACCGTACGACCGATTTCATGGTCCCACCGTAGGTCGCCGACTCCCCCGCTCCCGCGGGCTTGACGACACCGACATCGACTTCCCGACAACGAATCGGGTGCTTACGCGAGGGGGTCGTTTCGCGCAACCCCCGGACGACGTCCGCAGCGCGCGGATTGACTGTGACCGCACCGGGGAGGAGGAGCGCATGACCATCACGGACATGGCGGAGGCGAGAGTCGACGACGCTGACGTCACCGCGCTCCTCGCTCGAGCCGCCGCCGGAGACCGCGACGCCTTCGGGTCGTTCTACGACCAGACCGCTCCACGGATCTACGCCATGCTGCTTCGCGTCCACGACCCGCGCCGGTCGGAATCCCTGCTCGAGGAGATCTACGTCGAAGCCTGGGAGCGGACGACGTCGCGTGGGGTTCCGCCCTGCCCGGCCTGGGAATGGTTGGCCCTCATGGCCCGCCGCCACGTCTCCGGCCGAGGTTGAGATGCCGCGCCCAGCGGGATGCAGCGGGGGATGCGGCCGCCGCGCCGATGTCGCCACGACCATTTTGACGTGCTGGACCACCGGTCCGGCATCTCACTCAGTTCCCGCGGAGACCCGCAGGACTCTTTCGCGGGCCGTTCCGGAGATCGTGACAGAAATCCTTCCCGGCGCTCGCCTAACTATCGCGAACGAAAAGATGGCCTTCGCCTCGACCAGGGCTGAACTACCGTGTCAGCGCCTGAAGTCCATAGGCATGCGTGAATCTCGTCCGCCTAACTAGACTGTGCGATCGGGCGGCAGGGCGACGGGAGAACGATGACAATCGTGGAGAACGAAGACCCCTCGACGGTTGCCGCCCGCGCCGTCGAGCGGCTGCGATTGGCAGAAGCGCGACTGGCTCGCCGGCGCCAGACCGGGTGCGGACCGAGTGAGAACGCGAGGGCGGCCATGCGGCTGATCCTCGAACGGGCCGACGACGGGCAGAACGTCACCCCGACCGAGATCGCACAGGCCCTCGGCGTCTCGACGGCGTCGGTGACGGGGATGCTCGACCGCCTGCACGCGGGCGGCCTGATCGGCTTCGTCGCGAACCCCGACGACCGCCGGAGCAAGTTCGTCGTCCCCTTCGATCGCTCGACCGACGCCGACGCCATCGATCCGGTGACAGCCCGCATCAGAGAGTTCGCTCTCGCCCTGCCCCCGGGCACCGCAGACCAGGTGGCGGCGTTCCTCGACCGGGTGCGCGAGGTCGTCGACGCGGAGTGCGACTGACGCCCTACGTCGCGCGGGCCTCGGCGGCGTCGGGCTCCGGCTCGGCGATGATGGTCAGACCGTTCGCCGAGCTCGCCTCGTGCATCAACTGGTCGATCCACCGTCGGTTCAGCTGCGGAGCGCGGCTGCCGTAGAAGTGGAACACCAGCGGGATCGACGGGTGGATCCACAGCGTCCGCGTCCCGCTGCCGTCACCGACGGGGAAGTGGAACATGAAGGGCTCGCCGCGGCGGAGTTTGTTCATGAACACCACGCGCAGGTGAGACAACGTGCGGTCTTCGATATCGAAGGAATGACCCAACGCGTTGTAAACCAGTTTTCCCACAGAGAGAGACTACCCGGCTCTCGCAGCTAATCATCCGTTCACGGGCCGCCCCCGTAGGACGCGAGCTCGACTAGAGTCCAGTGCGTGGGGAGAGCACACCGCCCGGTCCGGCAGAGACGCCGAATTCCCCGCGCCCTCCTCGTGGTGGCCGCCGTGATCGTGATCGGCGCTCTCATCGCGGTGATCGCCGTCGTGGGGAGCCTGGTCTCCGCCCTCTTCCAGACGCTCGGCGCGCGCCCTCCCGCCGTTGACACGCGCATCGTCGCACCGGACGAGTCGAAAGCCGCGCGCGCGGCGAAGGATTCCTCCGCCACCGCCGACGAGACCGCGGCCGCAGCCTGGCTCGCCGCGCAGCCCACCACCTATTGGCTGACGCCCGAGATCGACCCCGTCGACGAGGTGTGGGACCGCGTCGCGCATCTGGCATCCGAAGCGCGGGATCAGGATGCCGCCCTCTCCGTCGCCGTCTACGGGCTCCCCGATCGCGACTGCGGCAATCACTCCGCCGGCGGGCTCGACCCCGATTCGTACCGCGACTGGACCGGCCGGATCGGCGATGCGCTGCGCAATGCCCCTGACGTCCAGAAGATCGTGATCCTCGAACCCGACAGCATCGCCCTGTCCTCTTCCTGCGGCTCCCCCGCAGATCGCGTGACCGCCCTGAGAACGGCCGTCGACAACATCCGCGGAACCAATACCTGGATCTACCTCGACGGCGGCCATTCCGCCTGGCATCCCGTCGACGAGATGGCCGATCTCATCACCGCGACGGGCCTCATCGGCGACGTCCGCGGCGTCGCACTGAACGTGTCGAACTATCAGGACACGGCGGCGGAGTTCGCCTACGCCCACGCGCTCTCGGAGCGGCTGGGCGGAACCCATGCCGTCATCGACACCTCACGCAACGGCGCAGGTCCCGCGGGCTCGCAGTGGTGCAATCCGTCGGGGCGCCTGGTGGGCGATCCCGGGGGCTCCTTCGGAGACGGCGTGGTCGACACCACGCTCTGGATCAAGCCTCCCGGCGAGAGCGACGGCGAGTGCAACGGAGGCCCTGCGGCGGGAACCTGGTGGCCCCAGGCCGCGGTGGAACTCACGCGGGAGAGCCGCTAGCACGAGCACGTACGCCCTCCGGGGACCGCCCGAGGCGTCATCAAAGTGTGTAAGGATGTGGCACGGTCCGTGTGGCCGCCGCGTCTCGGGGGAGAACGCGGGCACGATCTTCGTGCGAACCAGAAGAGTGGGTGTGATGAGCGACAGCACGGAGATGTTGAAGACGGCGGTGATCGTCGAAGACGATCCTGACATCCGCCATCTCCTCGTCGAGGTCTTGGAAGCAGCCGGCTTCTCGACCGTCTCGGTCGGGAACGGGATCGACGGCGTCCGCGCCGTGATCGCGTACCAACCGCTGATCACGACGCTCGATGTCAACATGCCCGGTATCGACGGCTTCGAAGCCGCGCGCCGCATCCGTCAGCAGAGCGACACCTACATCATCATGCTCACCGGCCTCGAGGAGGAGGCGGACGTCGTGCTGGGCTTGGGGGCCGGCGCGGACGAGTACGTCGTGAAGCCCTTCCGCCCGCGCGAGCTGCGTGCCCGCATCGAGGCGCTGTTGCGTCGGCCACGCGCCGGCGGCTCGTCCACCGCAGCTCCCCGCCAAGACAGCGTGGGACCCTCATTCCCGGCCGCGCGTCCGGCGGAGGCGCAGCCGCCCGCCGCCACCCCGCCCACCGCTCCCCCTGCGTCCGCGCCGGGCGTCCCCGTCGTCGTGCCATCGTCCCAGGGCCCTGAGCCCCGAGGCGGCGCGGGCAGCGATCTGGTCTCGCGCCCCGGGACCGACGCGGCCGTCCGCGCGCACGGGGCGGTCACCCCGACCGGCGGCCCCTGGGTCGTGCATCGCGACCTGCAGCTCGACCCGGACAGCAGGATCGTGCTCGTCGGTGGCGAGGAGCTCGATCTCACCCGGACGGAGTTCGACCTCCTGGCCACTCTCATGGAGTCGAAGCGTCGCGTCCGTAGCAAGGCCGATCTGACCCTGGTGCTGCGCGGGGAGTCCTACGTCACCAGCTACTTCGTCGGCGAAGCCGACAAGCGGGCGATCGAGGCGCACATGACGAACCTCCGCCGCAAGCTCGGCGACAACCCGGCGAACCCGCGATACATCGAGACCGTCCGGGGGGTGGGCTACCGCCTCACGTCGGAGTTGATGGCTGCGCCCTGAGCCACCGCGACGCGGCGACGCGGCGCGCAGACATGGTGCCCGCATACGACGAATGCCTCGGCCCTCCCCAGGGCCGAGGCATTCGTGTTTCTGACGCGTTCGGGTCGCGATCAGATCGGGAGTCCGTCACACCTTGAAGCCGTGGTGCCGACGGACGAGCTTGGAGAACATCAGGAGGGTCTGCAGGACGGTGACGACACCGACGATCGGCCAGCCGATCCACAGGATCGAGGACTGCACCATCGGGCCGACCATCACCCAGATCACCGCGAGGGCGATCGCGACGGCGAGGAGCACCACCATCGGGGCCCAGTGACCCAGCCCGCCACCGCGCTCGGCCTTGGCCTGCATGGCCCAGTTGTCGACCTTCTTACGCGAGAGGAAGCGCGTCCACGAGCGGACGAAGTGGCTGATGCGGATCCACATGAACAGCTCGGCCGGGAAGAACAGCACCGCGAAGAGGACGTCGCGACGGTTGACGGCCTTCATGGTGCGCGCGATGCGCAGGTTGAGCAGCATCGCGATGACCGGCGGGATGAGCCACAGCGGCGAGAAGACGAAGGCGCCGATGGAGAGGGAGCCTGCGAGCAGCGTGAGGAAGGCCACGCGGACGAACAGGTTCGTCAGCATGCCGAAGTTCTCGAACCAGCGCAGACGCAGGTTGGGGTGGAAGGGCTGACCCTTCGTGTCGCCGCGCTGGCCGGGCCACATCAGCTCGATGGCGCCATAGGTCCACTTCACCTGCTGCGCGTCGTATCCGGAGAGCGTCGTCATGCCACCCACGTCGGCGCGCGCGTAGGGGCTGATCTTGGTCAGGTAGCCGGCGCTCTTGATCTGCAGCGACAGAAGCGAGTCCTCCACCTCGGAGTCCTTGACCCACGGGGTGTTCTGGTGGTTCTGCTTCATGGCGTCGCGCAGGGCGTTGGTCGAGAAGATCGAGAACTGCCCGCCGAGCACCGCCATGTTGCGTCCGCGCAGCATGTTCTGAAGGTTGAAGGCCGCGAACTGCGTGCGCTGCCCAGCGGTGAGGAACTTCGCGATCACTCCCTTGATGGGCCGGTCGTCGATCGTGTAGATCGCGGAGATGCCGCCGATGCGGGAGTCCGACACGGCCTCGGTCTCGAGGTACTCCACGGCCTGGGAATCCGCGATCGTGTCGCCGTCGACGCCCAGGAGGTAGTCGTAGCCCTCGACGAGCGAGTAGCCGTAGTTGAGAGCACCGACCTTCTTGTCGGGGTTCTTGCCGATGTCGTGGACGAAGACCTCGGTGAACTGCTCGCCCAGGTCGGTCGAGATCTCGTGAGGCCCGCTGTACTCGGAGGCGATCTTCACGGTGTTGTCCGACGTGTTGTTCACGACCACGTGGATGACATCCGGCACGCGGGTCTGACCGAGCAGCGCCTCGATCACGTCGGCGATCGACTCTTCCTCGTTGTAGGCGGGAATGACGCACCCGATCGTCGAGCGGTGGACCGACGTGTTCTCCAGCACAGCGGCGAAGTCGTCGGCGAATCCGTGCTCCGAGGCCGCCGACGCCGTCGCCTCCACCGCAGGGTAGGCGAGCGCCTGGGAGTGGGGGGCGAAGTTGCGCGCATCGGTCATGGCGGGGTGTCTTCCTGTTCGGAGGGGTGGCGTGTCGGCCACGTCCCACTCTGGTAGGTTCGCCGCAAGACGCGTGCCGGGATCCGGCATCGTCCCCGCAAGATTTCCGCAAGATCTGCTCAGGCGAGCAGGAGCAGAAAGCGCCCGCCGATGGCCGTCCTCGATCTCATCGCCGCCATCGCCGCCGCCGCCGTCGCCGTCACGGTCTTGTTCCTCGCCCACGGGCGCCACGGCGACGACCGCGGGGGTCCGCGGGCCGAACTCGTCCGCTACTTCGGCGTCGCCTCACTCGCCGCTCTCGCCTGCGCCCTCCTCAACATCCTCGAAGAGACGGGTGGGGGCACGTTCGCGGCGGCCGTGGGCAACGCGACCAACGTCTTCGCGCCCGGACTGGTGTGGGCGGGCGTCCGCCGGTTGAACGCGCGCCCGGCGATCGGAGCCGTCAGCGCCGGAGCCGGCGGCATCCTGATGCTCGGGGTGACCTTCGTCCTCCCCCTCGACGACGCCACCCTGCTGAAGACCGCGGGGATCGCGGCCTTCGCGCTCCTGGCAGCCGTGGAACTGAGGCGTCGACCGGTCGGCGCCATCGAGGGGACTCGCCTCATGGCCTGGGCGATGGGGCTGTTCGCGGCATACAACTTCGGCCGCCTGGTCATCGCCGCCCTCGCGGGGATGTACTCGCCCCTCTGGCAGAAGCTGGCATCGGCCGAGATCACCTCGATCGTCAGCGCCGTGACCATCGTGATCGTGGCCGCGTGCGCCGTCCACATGGGTCGACAGCTCGACGACGACCCGGCCCCCGGCACACGGGCACACGATCGCGGCGCCTTGCGGCGCGACGCCCTCGGACTGTTGCAGGGACGCCCCGGGCTGGACGCGGTCGTGGTCCGGGTCGACGAGCTGGATCTCATCCGGGCAGCCCACAGCGCGGGGCGCGCCGAGCAGATGCTGTCCGCGGTGGTGGATGCCGCCCGCACCGCGGTTCCCGGCGTCGCCGCCGGAGTACCGGCGCGCGACACGGTCTTCCTCCTCCTGCCCGCCGACGCCGATGTCGACGACGTCGAGCGATCCGTGAGGGAGGCGTTCGCGGCGGTGATGCCCACGATCGGCTACGACGACACCCCGGAGCTGTCGTTCGAGCACCACGCGGTGGACGACGTCGACGCCGTGTCGCTCCTCATGGACACCAAACGTCTCCGGCCGCGTCAGTCGCTGCCCCACTGAGGGGCGTGCGGGCTCAGCCCTGGCCCGTGGAGCTCTCGCCCCACCCCGGAGCCCGTCCGGTGCTGTCCGTGGTCGTCGTCTGCGAGGCCGTCGACTGTCCGTCGCCCGTGAAGATCGCGACGGGGAGGTACTGGTAGACCGTCTGCTGACTGAAAGACGAGTCGGTGTTGGCGGTTCCTTCGACGGCGACGTTCAGCGCGAACTCCAGCGTGATGCCGTAGGTGTCGTTCGGCAGCTGCCGGATCGAGGTCGTCGGGACCAGCAGACCACCCTGGAAGCTGTTGAGCAGCAGGCCGCGATCGGAACGCAGCGTGTCGGAGGGCACGAGCGTGCGCGGGTCGGCGCTGAACTGGAAGGGGTTCGACACCTGCCCGCCGGTCTGAGCTGTCTGGGAGGTGATCGACACCGATGACAGATAGACGCGACGCTTCTGGCTGAGCACGGCCTTCTCATCGACCCGGTGGTCGAAGACGTTCACGGCGAACCCGAACTGCTTCTCGTTCGTCGGCGTCCATTCCATGGTGCGCTTGGGGTTGACGGCCCACACGTCGAGGCGGACCTCGAGCCCGTCGGCCACCTCCGACGACAGCGTCACGGAGCCGTCGTAGGTGAACTGCGAGTCGAAGGGCATGCTCGACGAGGCGACCTGCGGGGCCGGCGTCGCGACGACGACGGACTGGTCGCCCGACTTCTGTCCCTGGAACGCGTTGAAGGCGTCGATCACCTGCGTGCACCCGCTGAGGGCGATCGGGCTCAAGACGAGGGCGGCGGCGAGCGCGATCGCGCGGACCGCACGGGGGCGAGACGGGGTGGTCACGGGTAGCTCCTGAGGAGGGGGGCGCGGGCGCGCCGAGGTCGATGAACGACCATCACACTGCGGGATGCAGGCCTCAGGGGGAGTCTGACCGGACGACGCGCCACGGTGGGCGCAAACGGCGAGCAGAGACAGGATGGCGCGCAGAAGACTACACCACCGTGGATACACTCAATGACATGGCAGCCGCGAGGAGCGTTTCGTCGGCAGCGCCGACCCGGGTGCTGGAGGGTGACGAGGTATCCAGTCCCAGCAGTCGGACGCGGTCCGTCTGGCTCCTACAGCTCGTCCTGGGTGCCAGCGTGGTGATCACCGTGCTCCTCACCCAGGCCCTCGACCCGCGCCTGTTCGCCGTCTGGACGTTCTCGACCGGGGTGGGCATCGTCATCGCTCTGACCGCCGTCGCGATCATCGTTCCCTGGCACCGTCTCCCCCGCAACGCGGTCGCCTTCATCCCGTTCGGCGACATCATCGGCATCGGCCTGCTGAGCTTCGGAACCGACCTGCGCTTCGGGTTCTTCTGGGTCTTCCCGATCACGTGGATCGCCACGCACTTCGCGGTGAGTCTGCTCATCGCCACTCTCGCGACCGTGGGCGTCATCATCGTCGTCGACGCCGCCATCAACGGCTCGGGTCCGGCCACGGCGCTCCGGCTCATCGTCGTCCTCCTGTCCTTGACGTTCATCGGCATCACCACATACCTGTCGTCGCGGCAGACCCGCGCGTTCAAGCAGCTGCTGCGAAGACAGGCCGCGCGCCTTCAGGGCACCCTGCAACGGGTCACAGGGCAGGAACGGCGGGTGTCGCAGGTACTGAACGGCCTGGACACCGGCATCGCCCGGATGTCCGTCGACGGAGAAGTCCTCGCGCTGAACGACACGTACCTCTCGCTCTACGGGATCGAGCGCGATGAGCCGCAGCGGCTCGGCGGTGCCGTCGAGTACGCGACCCTGCGCGGCGAGCCCTTGAGCGAGTCGGAACGCCCTTTCGCGCGAGCGGCGCGCGGGGAGCAGTTCGACGACGAGCGTGTGTGGCTCTTCGACACCGAGGGGAACTGGCATGCCCTGTCGGCCTCGACGAGGCGCCTCGTCTCTTCAGACGAGCCGGAGAGCACGCTCCTCATCGTGCACGACATCACCGCCCTCATCGAGGCGGAGCGCGCCCGCGAACGTCTTGCGGCGACGGTGTCGCACGAGCTCCGAAACCCCCTCACCGCGATCATCGGACACGCAGATCTGGCTCTGGACGACCCGAATCTCTCCCCGAAGGTGCGGGAACAGCTCGAGGTCATCGCCGGAGCCGGCGAGCGGATGCAGAAGCTGATCTCCGAGATCCTCGCGAACTCGCGCGGAGTCTTCCGAGAGAAGGACACCCCGAAGACCGCTGATGCCATGCGCATCATCGCCTCGTCTCTGGAGTCGTTCCGTCCCGCTGCGGCGGCCCGGGGCGTCGCCATCGTCGATGATCTGCCCGAGGTCGCCGAGGTGGTGGGCGACGCCTTCCGCTTGCGGCAGGCGTTCGACAACATCCTGAGCAACGCGATCAAGTACACGCCCGCGGGCGGGTCGGTGCAGCTCACGGCGGACGTCGAGGGCGACAGCGTCGAGTTGCGATTCTCCGACACCGGGATCGGCATCCCGAACGACGACCTCCCCCTGATCTTCGACCCCTACTTCCGCTCGCGTGCCGCGCGCGAGAGCTCCACACCCGGCACGGGTCTGGGCATGGGCATCGTCCGCGGCATCGTCGAAGAGAACGGAGGCTCGGTGACGCTGGAGAGCGAGGTGGGCATCGGCACCACCGTCACCGTCACCCTCCCTGCTCCGTCGAAGGACCAGGAGGCATGACACCCGCCGACGTCCTGACCGATCTCAGCCTCGCCCAGGCGACGGTCTCCACGCTCGCCGTGATCATGATCGTCAGCCTCGGGTTCCTCCCCCGGCCCTCGCGCGCCGCGCTGTTGTGGTCACTCGCGTTCCTGCTCGCGATGAGCAGCACCTGGGCCTCCGTGGTGGGTGTCGCGATCGAGGACGAGTCGGTCCGCCGGGCGGGACTCGGACTGATGCTCGGTGCTCCCGCGCTCATCTGGTCGGGGTTCCGCGCGCGCCGCGGCGTCCGAGCCCTCCCGTGGATCGGCGCCCTCCAATCGGCGTGCTCCGCAGCGCTCTTCGCTGTCGCCTCCGACCTGAGCGCATACGGTCTCGCGTTCCGCCTGGCGTTCTTCGCTTCCGCGGTGTTCGCCGGGTTGACGATCCTCGAGCTGAGGCGGGTGGGCGATTGGCGCGAGCGTCTGATGCTCCCGCTCCTCGTCGTGTCGGCCGGCTTCGTCGCCCTCGCCATCGCCAGCATCATCGCCGTCATCGCTGCTCCTGCCTCTGTCGGCGACCTCCAGCTGTCTCGGATGCTGAACGGGCTCGCGATGCTCGTCTACCTCGTCTGCGCCACCGTGAGCTTGCTGTACTTCACGTCGGTCTCGCCGGGGTACGCCCTCACCGCAACCGCCTGGCCGCAGTTCGCCGTCACGGCGACGGATCGCCTTCGACGCGCACGCCAGAGAGGCGAGATGGCATGGGTCATGCTGTCCATCCAGGTGGATGACCCGGCCCACCTCCGCAGCGCCGCGGGAGAGAACGGGTGGGCGCACATCATCTCGGCTTTCGAGACGACCGTCACCGACGTGTTCCCCACCGACGCCGACATCGGCCGCAAGAGCAGCGGCCATCTCGTGGTCCTCATCGCCCGTCCTGACGCGGTGCTGCGCGAGCATGTCCGAACCGTCCTGCGCGTGTTCACCGAGATGGATGCCAACACGTGGGTGGCTGTGCAGCTCTCCGCGAGCGTCGGCTGGGTCCCGGCGAAAGCAGCCGATTACGACTTCGCAACCCTCGTCGACCGTGCCGATTCGGCGGCGGCCGACGCTCAGAGGCTCGGCGGCGACCGCTGGGAACGAGTGCGGTCCTGACTCAGCCGGCCGCGCCGCCGCCGGCGATCGCCACGGTCAGCGTGTCGCTGGCTGTCTGTTTGGCATACTCCTCCGAGGTCGGCGTGGCTTGCACGAGGAACTCGTAGGTGAACTGCAGAGTGACGAAGGTGGCATCCGCCGGCACTTCACCGACGTTGAAAGTCTGCGAGTAGCTGTACGGTGCGAGCACCAGATACCCCGGGGCGTTCGACTGGTCGGTCTGCGCGGCGAGAGGAGCGAAGGACTGCGCATCGTTGCCGGGGACCGCGGTCATCGTCGCCCTCTGCAGGTACACCTTCTGCCCGTCGTCCGGGGTGACGGTCGTGACCATCGACAGGCTCACGGGTTTCAGCGCCGTCGGCGTCCACTTGTCCATGGACAACGTCGACCAGTAATTGACTGTCGCGGAGACGGCTCCGGCGGTGACCGTCTTCTGCGTCGATCCGCTCGAGAGGTCATTGGGGACCGGCTGCGGCGCGGGGGCCGACGACTGCGTCGGCGCGGGAGACGACGGCGCTGCGCCCCCTCCCTGTGCCCACGGCGGAGACCCGCAGCCCGCGATCGCAAATGTCATGCCGACGACGCTGATCACGCCGAGCGCGACACGACGACCACGCACCCCGTACCCCATGGGTCCTCCCGATTTCTGGTCAAGTCTAGGGTGAGCGCAACCGGCTCGGCCCGCGCGCCCTGCCGACGCCCCGTGTGATGGACCCCGGCAGGCGTCGGGGTGACCGTCCGCGGAAGCCTGCCGCCCGGCATCCGCATCCCCCGCACGGCGACAAACGCGGCCCGACTCCACGAGATGCCGTGAGAGGCTCAGACGCCCGCGGCCGACGGAGCCGACGACACCTCGGCGGTGATGAGGATCGGCAGGTGATCGCTGAGTCCCTGCGGCAACGTGCGGATATGCGCGATGTCGAACCCCACCGACGTGGCGAAGTCGTAATGCCCACGGAAGAAGCGGTATCGCGTGTAGGTCCGCGCATCGCTCAGAGTCAGCTCGTAACCCTGATCGCGGACCTTCTGGCCGAGATTCTCCTTGAAGACCGGGTAGTTGTAGTCGCCCACCATCAGCGCGGGGAGCCCTGGACCCAGGTTCTGCAACTCGGTGAGAGCAGTGCGGATCTGGTGCCGCCGCAGAGAATTCAGGGCGGTGAGGGGCGCGGCGTGGAACGACGCCACGATGACCTCACGTCCCTCGTCGATATCGCGCAACCGAACACCGAGCATGCGCTCCTCGGCGGGTTTGAGGACGTAGTCGTGCAGCGACTTCTTCAGCGCGATCGCCCGCACCTCCACCGCGCGGAAGGTGTTCTCGCGGTAGTAGACCGCGAGACCCAGGCGATTGCGCTGGGTCGCCTCGGCGAGGCGGAGTCCGGAGATCTCGGCGGGGATGTCGCGGGTGTCGCACTCCTGGAGGCACAGGACGTCGACCGCGTGCTCGTCGACGAGGCTCGAGAGCTCGCCGGCGGCGCGGTGCTTACGGAGGTTGTACGAGATGACCTTCATGACGAACTCAGCCTAGAGCGGTCGTATATCGCGTGCCGGGGGTTGCGGTGACCTGCATCGGCCGGTTCACGACCCGATGTCGTCCGCGTCTCGGCGGTTGCGCGTCTGCTCCGCACGTGAGGCGAGCAGCTCGTTCGCGGGGTATCCGACCTCGGTCAGAACGAGTCCGCGGGCCGCGAGCACCTTGGTATTCGGAGTGCGTTCTCCCGCGTCGCGGATGGCGACGACATCGCCGACCGGGAGGCGCCCCTCCCCGACGGCCACGCAGGCGCCGACCAGGGCGCGCACCATGCTGTGGCAGAAGGCATCCGCGCGCACGTTCGCCACCAGGATGCCGTCGGCGTCGCGACGCCAGTCGTACTCGAGGAGGGTGCGGATCGTCGTCGCTTCCTCGCGCGCCTTGCAATAGGCCGCGAAATCGTGCAGACCGATCAGGCTCTGCGCGGCCTCCTGCATGGCATCCGCATCGAGCGCACCCCTGACCGACGTCGTGCGATGACGCTCCAACGGCGAATAGCCCGCGTGCGCGTCGGCCACCCGATAGGAGTAGCGACGCCACACGGCCGAGAATCGCGCGTCGAAGCCCTCAGAAGCGGCGGACGTCCGCCGGACCGTCACGTCAGGATAGGCCCCCAAGACGCCCCGCAGGCGGCCCGCCAGAGCGGCGACCGCGTCGGTCTCGTCATCGTCGCGGCGTCGCCGCGGAAGACGCGACTGTTGACCGTCGTCGAGATCGAGGTGCGCGACCTGGCCGGATGCGTGAACGCCGGCATCGGTTCGTCCCGCGACCACGAGCCGGGGGTCGCCGCCGAGGATGCGAGACAGCGCGTCCTCGAGAACACCCTGCACCGTGCGAAGACCCGGCTGCCGAGCCCACCCCCGAAAGTGCGTTCCGTCGTAGGAGATGTCGAGTCGCAGACGCACTCCCCCAGCCTACGGGCGCCGGATGCATGACGAAGCCCCCACCCGCGAGGGGTGAGGGCTTCGTCATGACGGAGCGGGGCTCAGGCCTTGGCGTCGTCCTCGACGGCGTCCTCGGCAGCGGCCTCGGCCGCAGCACCCTCTTCGGGGGACTCGGCACCGGCGTCTGCGGCCTCGTCGACGACCGGGGTCTCCTCGGCGGAGGCCTCGTCGGCGACCGGCTCCTCAGCGGGGGCGGCCGCGGCAGGAGCCGCGGCGGCCTTCGACGACGCGGGCTTCTTGGTGACGGGCTCGAGCACGAGCTCGATCACGGCCATGGGCGCGTTGTCACCCTTGCGGTTGCCGACCTTGGTGATGCGGGTGTAGCCGCCATCGCGCTCGGCCACCAGGGGTGCGATCTCGGTGAAGAGGGTGTGCACGACCTCCTTGTCGCCGATTACGCTCAGCACGCGACGACGCGCGTGCAGGTCGCCGCGCTTGGCGAAGGTGATGAGGCGCTCGGCGAGGGGACGCAGGCGCTTGGCCTTCGTCTCGGTCGTCTTGATGGACTTGTGCGTGTACAGCGCTGCCGCGAGGTTCGCGAGAAGCAGACGCTCGTGGGCCGGGCCGCCTCCGAGGCGGGGACCCTTCGTGGGCTTAGGCATTTCGTGTTACTCCAGTAGGAAGGTTCGGTCGGGTCCGACGGGGGTCAGACGGTCTCTTCGTCGTAGCCGCCGAAGAACTGAGCGCCGTCGAAGCCGGGCACCGAGTCCTTGAGCGACAGTCCGAGCGAGACGAGCTTGTCGCGCACCTCGTCGACCGACTTCTGGCCGAAGTTGCGGATGTTCATCAGCTGGGTCTCGGACAGTGCGACGAGCTCGGACACCGTGTTGATGCCCTCGCGCTTGAGGCAGTTGTACGACCGGACCGACAGATCGAGGTCTTCGATCGGCATCGACAGCTCGTTCGAAAGGACGGTCTCGACCGGCGCGGGGCCGATCTCGATGCCCTCGGCCTCGACGTTCAGCTCGCGAGCGAGGCCGAACAGCTCCGTGAGGGTGCGACCGGCCGACGCGACGGCGTCACGCGGGGCGATGGAGGGCTTCGACTCGACATCGAGGACGAGCTTGTCGAAGTCGGTACGCTCGCCGGCACGGGTGGCCTCGACGCGGTAGCTCACCTTGAGGACGGGCGAGTAGATCGAGTCGATCGGGATCTGGCCCGCCTCGGCGTACTCGTTGCGGTTCTGCGTCGCCGACACGTAGCCACGGCCACGCTCGATCGTGAGCTCGAGCTCGAACTTCGCGGTGTCGTTGAGGGTCGCGATGACCAGCTCGGGGTTGTGGACCTCGACACCGGCCGGAGCCGAGATGTCTGCAGCCGTGACCTCGCCCGACCCCGTCTTGCGCAGGTACGCCGTGATCGGCTCGTCGCGCTCGCTCGAGACCACGAGCTGCTTGATGTTCAGGATGATCTCGGTGACGTCTTCCTTCACGCCCGGGATCGTGCTGAACTCGTGCAGGACGCCGTCGATGCGGATGCTCGTGACGGCCGCACCGGGGATCGACGACAGCAGGCTGCGACGCAGGGCGTTGCCGATGGTGTACCCGAAACCGGGCTCGAGGGGCTCGATGACGAAACGGCTGCGGAACTCCCCGACCTTCTCCTCGGTCAGAGTGGGACGCTGTGCGATGAGCACTATGTGTTCCTTTCGATCACGTGCCCGCTATATGACACGTGTAATGGGGTGAGATATTGAGTTTTGCTCGCGAGAGGCCGCGCACGCCGACCGGGCAGAACGGGCCTCGGACGCATCGTTCCCGGGAGGTGACTCGCACCCCCCGGGAACGTCAGACGTCAGACGCGGCGACGCTTGGGCGGACGGCAGCCGTTGTGGGCCTGCGGCGTCACGTCCTGGATCGAGCCGACCTCGAGGCCGGCCGCGGTGAGCGAGCGGATCGCGGTCTCACGACCCGAACCCGGACCCTTCACGAAGACGTCGACCTTCTTGACCCCGTGCTCCTGCGCCTGGCGAGCGGCCGACTCGGCGGCCATGCCGGCGGCGTACGGCGTCGACTTGCGCGAGCCCTTGAACCCGACACCGCCGGACGAAGCCCAGCTGATGACGGCACCCGAGGGGTCGGTGATCGAAACGATGGTGTTGTTGAACGTCGACTTGATGTGGGCCTGACCCACGGCGATGTTCTTCTTCTCCTTGCGGCGCGGCTTGCGCGCGGCAGACTTGGCCTGTGCCATGTGCGGTTCTCCTGAATCCTGCGCCGGCGGAGGCCTAGCGCGCCTTCTTCTTGCCGGCGACGGTGCGCTTGGGACCCTTGCGGGTACGAGCGTTCGTCTTCGTGCGCTGACCGCGCACCGGGAGGCCGCGGCGGTGGCGCAGGCCCTCGTAGGAACCGATCTCGACCTTGCGGCGGATGTCGGCGGCGACCTCGCGACGGAGGTCACCCTCCACCTTGTAGGTGCCTTCGATGTGGTCGCGAAGCGCAACCAGCTGGTCGTCGGTGAGGTCCTTGACGCGGACGTCCTGGCTGATGCCAGTGGCGTTCAGGATCTCGACGGAGCGGGTGCGACCCACGCCGTAGATGTAAGTAAGTGCGATCACCACGCGCTTGTCGCGCGGGATGTCGACGCCGGCGAGACGTGCCATGCGGCTCTCCTCAGAGTGTCGTGGAGGTGTGGAGCAGGATCGGTGCTCGGGCCTCCGCCCCGAGGTGTCCCCCACCCGCTCGCGCGGGCGGGATCTGATCCTGCCGGTGTGTATTCAGTTGGAAAGGGAGAAGAGCTCAGCCCTGGCGCTGCTTGTGGCGCGGGTTGCTCTTGCAGATCACCATCACGCGCCCGTGGCGACGGATCACCTTGCAGTGGTCGCAGATGGGCTTGACGGAGGGGTTGACCTTCATGATGTTCCTGTTTCGCTGTCTTCGAGACCGCGGCGCGGCTCGTTACTTCTCGGCCGGACTCAGCGGTAGCGGTAGACGATACGACCACGGGTGAGGTCGTAGGGGCTCAGCTCGACGACGACACGATCCTCGGGGATGATGCGGATGTAGTTCTGTCGCATCTTGCCCGAGATGGTGGCGAGCACCTTGTGACCGTTGGTCAGTTCGACACGGAACATCGCGTTGGGCAGTGCTTCGGACACCGTGCCCTCGATCTCGATGACACCGTCTTTCTTCGCCATAAACTCGCTCACGCTCAGTTGCAGACCGGCCGGTCTGCGGTGGATGGGGATTCGGTGCTTCGACACGCCTATGAAGGCGCAACGCACCAAAGATCAAGCATACGTGGTAATGCTCGACCCGGCAACTCGCCGGAGGAGGGGTCAGCCGTTCAGGCGGGCGACGATGTCCTTCTGCGGGTCACCGGTCAGATCGGTCTGGTTCGTCAGGACCGTGCCGTCGACGACGATCGTGGGAGTCGAGACACCACTGGCTCCCGACTGGAGCGGGGTCTTCCGCGTCATCGCCGTGACGTACTTCGTGTACGTGCCGTCCTGGATGCAGGAGGTCACGGCATCCGAGGCGCCGGCGGTGGTGGCGATCGACGCGAGTGTCGCGTCGTCGAGGCCGGCCGTCTGCTCCTTCGGCTGCTGGGCGTAGAGCGCCGTCACGAAGGCGGGCACGTTGGCCGGGTCGTCGACGGCGACGCAGTACGCGGCGCTCGCGGCCCGCGTGGAGTACATCGTGCCCTGCGACTGCCCATCCAGGATCGAGATCGGGTGGATGTTCAGGGTGATCGTGCCGTCGTCGGCCAGCTGCTGGAGCGTGGAGCCGTACACCTGCTCGAACGAGTTGCAGATCGGGCACATGAAGTCGACGTAGGTGTCCACGCTCTTCGGCCCTGAGCCGACGGCGATCGCGCCCGTGTCGGTGTTGACGGCGGACGACTCCGGCAGGGTGCCGGCCGAGGTCGCCTGACTGTTGGCGAACCACACCACACCGCCGATCACCAGGACGATCACGACCGCCGCGGCGGTGATGCCGATAGCGAACCAGTTCGTGGCCTTACGTGCAGCCGCCATCATCATGAATCGATCTCCTTCGGCACCACACCGAAGGGCGCCAGTTTCTCTGCACCGCCGTCGGGAGCGGTGAGAACCCAGATGCCTCCATCGTGCACGGCCACGCTATGTTCCCAGTGGGAGCCGGCTGTGCCATCGATCGTGGACACGGTCCAGCCGTCGTCTTCGACCTGGGTGGCCTGATCGCCGATGACCACCATGGGCTCGATCGCGACGGCGAGACCCGGCCTGACCTCCGGTCCGCGATCGGCGACGGCGTAATTGAAGACACTGGGCGACTCGTGCATCTTGCGACCGATGCCGTGTCCGACGTAGTCCCGGAGGATGCCATAGCCGCCGCTCGGCGCGTTCTGGTCGATGTACTCCTCGATGGCCGCGCCGACCTCGGCGAGGTGCGTGGCGCGGCTCAAGGCCGCGATCCCCGCCCACAGCGACCCCTCGGTGACCTCGGACAGACGTCGCCGCGGCGCCACGAGATCTTCGGGGGCGTCCCCGGGCACGATCACGGTGAAGGCGGAATCGCCGTTCCAGCCGCGGAACTGCGCCCCGGCGTCGATCGACAGGATGTCGCCGGCCTGCAGCGGACGATCGTTCGGGATGCCGTGCACCACCTGCTCATTGACCGAAGCGCAGATCGTGTGACGGTATCCCCGCACCATCTGGAAATTGGACTCCGCGCCACGCGCGGAGATCACGCGCGCGGCCGCCTCGTCGAGGGCGAGGGTGGTCGCACCGGGCTCGATGAGCTCACGGACGGCATCGAGGGCCGCCGCGGTGATGAGTCCGGGTTCGACCATCGCGCGCAGGTGCGCGGGCTTCTTGTAGATCGACGTGCGGAAGACCACTGTCAGTCAGCCGCACGACGGCGAAGGCCGCGGGCGTCGAGCGCCGCGAAGATGCGCGCCGTCACCTCATCCAGACCGCCCACGCCGTCGATCTCGTCGACGACGCCGCGGGTGCCGTACACGCCGAGGATCGGTGCGGTCTCCCGCTCGTAGATGCTCAGGCGCGTCTCGATGGCCTCGGCGGTGTCGTCGGCACGCCCCTGTTCCGCGGCGCGAGCCGTGAGCCGGGCGAGCGACTCGTCGCGCGGGACCATCAGCGCGATGACCGCGTCGAGGGACTCGTCGCGTCCGCCGAGGAACTCGTCGAGATGCATGACCTGCGCGAGGTTGCGCGGGTAGCCGTCGAGCAGGAAGCCCTCGCTCGCATCGTCCTGCGACAGGCGGTCACGGACCACCGCGCTGGTGAGCTCGTCGGGGACGAGGTCGCCGGCGTCGATGATCGACGTCACCTGCTTGCCGAGCTCGGTGCCCTGCGCGACGTTCGCGCGGAAGACATCACCGGTCGAGACGACGGGGATGCCGAACGCCTCGGCGATGCGGACGCCCTGCGTCCCCTTGCCCGACCCTTGCGGGCCGACGATCAACAGACGCGCCGTCATCGGAGGAGCCCTTCGTAGTGGCGCTGCTGGAGCTGCGCGTCGATCTGCTTCACCGTCTCGAGACCGACACCCACGATGATGAGGATCGAGGCGCCGCCGAACGGGAAGTTCTGGTTCGCGCCAACCGTCGCGAGCGCGACGAGCGGCAGCAGAGCGATCAGACCCAGGTAGATGGATCCGGGCAGAGTGATGCGCGTCAACACGTAGTCGAGGTACTCGGCGGTCGGTCGACCCGCGCGGATACCGGGGATGAACCCGCCGTACTTCTTCATGTTGTCGGCCACGTCGACCGGGTTGAAGGTGATCGCCACGTAGAAGTACGTGAAGCCCACGATCAGCAGGAAGTAGATCAGCATGTACAGCGGGTGATCGCCACGCGTCAGGTACTGCGAGATCCACGTCACCCACGGGGCGGGCTCCTGGCCCGCCTGCGGCTGATTGAACTGCGCGATGAGCGCCGGGATGTACAGCAGCGACGAGGCGAAGATGACCGGCACCACGCCCGCCATGTTGACCTTGATCGGGATGTAGGTGTTCGTGCCGCCGTAGGTGCGACGCCCCACCATGCGCTTCGCGTACTGCACCGGGATGCGACGCTGCGACTGCTCGACGAAGACCACCAGAGCGACGACGAGGATGCCGACGGCCAGGACCAGGAGGAAGACCTCGACGCCGCGCGAGTTGAGGATGGAGATCATCGCGCCGGGGAAGGTCGCGGCGATCGAGGTGAAGATGAGGATGGACATGCCGTTGCCGACACCTCGCTCGGTGACCAGCTCGGCGAACCACATCACGAGGCCCGTTCCGGCGGTGAGCGTGATGATCATCAGCAGCTGAGCCCACCAGATGTCGTTCGTGAGCAGCTGCTGGCACTCGGGGATGCCGGCGGAGCCGAACAGCTGACCGGACCGCGCAACGGTGACCAGAGTGGTGGACTGCAGCAGGGCGAGAGCGATCGTCAGGTAGCGCGTGTACTGCGTCAGCTTCGCCTGGCCCGCCTGGCCCTCCTTGTAGAGGGTCTCGAAGTGCGGGATCACGACGCGCAGCAGCTGCACGATGATCGTGGCCGTGATGTACGGCATCACGCCGAGCGCGAAGATCGACAGCTGCAGCAGAGCGCCGCCCGAGAAGAGGTTGACCAGCGACAGCAGTCCCTCGGTGCTCCCCGAGTCGCTCAGACATTGCTGCACGTTGGGGAAGTCGACGAACGGCGTCGGGACGTGGGCACCGAGCCGATAGATGGCGATGATGCCCAGCGTGAAGGCGATCTTCCGCCTCAGGTCGGGCGTGCGGAAAACCCGCGCGATGGCGCTGAACAAGGAGGTTCCTCCAGAACGATCTCGGCGCGCCGCAGGGCGCAACCAAATCAGACTAACCCAGAAGGGGCCGACGGCCGTAAGGCCGCCGGCCCCTTCGGGGTTCGGGCGTCAGTTGACGGTGCCGCCGGCGGCGACGATCTTCTGCTCGGCGGAGCCGGAGACCTTATCGACCGAGACGGTGAGCGCGACCGAGATGTCGCCGGTGCCGAGCACCTTGACCTTCTCGTTCTTGCGCACGGCGCCCTTGGCCACGAGGCCGGCGACGGTCACGTCGCCACCCTGCGGGTAGAGCTCGGCGAGCTTGTCCAGGTTCACGACCTGGTACTCGACGCGGAACGGGTTCTTGAAGCCGCGGAGCTTCGGGGTGCGCATGTGCAGCGGCATCTGCCCACCCTCGAAGCCGACCTTGACCTGGTAACGGGCCTTGGTTCCCTTGGTACCGCGACCGGCCGTCTTACCCTTCGAGCCCTCACCGCGACCCACGCGGGTCTTGGCGGTACGGGCACCCGGGACGGGACGCAGGTGGTGGACCTTCAGCACGCCGGGGCGCGCCGCGGGGGCTTCCTTCTTCTCAGCCGTCTTACGGGCCGAGGCCTTCTTCGGGGCGGCGACCGTAGCGGTCTCGTCCTTCTTGTCAGCCATTAGTCGATCTCCTCAACCTTGACGAGGTGGGCGACGGTCTTGACGTAGCCGCGCGTCTGCGCGTCGTCGGGACGGACGACCGAGTCGCCGATCCGCTTGAGACCGAGTGAACGCAGCGTGTCACGCTGGTTCTGCTTCTCGCTCACCTTGGACTTGATCTGCGTGACCTTCAGACGCTCGGCCATCAGGCACCTACCTTCTGAGCAGCGGCCTCGGCGCGCACGAGGCGGGCCGGGGCGACCTGGTCGAACTCCAGGCCACGGCGGGCGGCCACGGCACGGGGCTCCTCGAGCGACTTCAGCGCCTCGACGGTGGCGTGCACGATGTTGATCGTGTTCGACGAACCGAGCGACTTCGAGAGGACATCGTGGATGCCGGCGCACTCGAGGACAGCGCGGACGGGACCACCGGCGATAACACCGGTACCGGCGGCGGCGGGGCGCAGAAGCACCACACCGGCAGCGGCCTCACCCTGGACGGGGTGCGGGATGGTCGAGCCCGAGCGGGGAACGCGGAAGAAGTTGCGCTTGGCCTCTTCGACACCCTTCGAGATGGCGAGGGGGACTTCGCGGGCCTTGCCGTAGCCGACACCCACGACGCCGTTGCCATCGCCCACGACGACGAGCGCCGTGAAGCTGAAGCGGCGACCACCCTTGACCACCTTCGACACGCGGTTGATCGTCACGACGCGCTCGAGGAACTGGCTCTCGTTGCGGTCGCGCGAACCACGGTCGCGCTGGTTGGTGTTGCGCTCGCGACCACCGCGACGGGGCTCGCGCTCGCGCTCGGCGGGGGCCGTGGCCGCAGCCGCACCCTCAGCCGGTGCAGTCTGCTCGGTCACTTCGGTCTCCTTGTTGTCACTCACAGGTTCAGCCCTCCTTCGCGGGCACCGTCGGCGATCGCGGCGACGCGACCGGCGTACCGGTTACCGCCACGGTCGAACACGACGTCGGACACGCCGACGGCCTTGGCACGCTCGGCGACGAGCTCGCCGACCTTGCGGGCCTTGGCGGTCTTGTCACCGTCGAAGCCGCGCAGGTCGGTCTCGAGGGTGGAGGCGGAGGCCACGGTGTGGCCCTTGCTGTCGTCCACGACCTGGACGAACACGTGGCGCGCCGAGCGCGTCACGACCAGACGGGGGCGGAGCTCGGTGCCCACGACCTTCTTGCGAAGACGCGCGTGGCGACGAGCACGAGCGACGGACTTTGTCTTGACAGCCATGGTCACTTACCACTCTTTCCGGCCTTGCGGCGGACGACCTCGCCCGCGTACCGCACGCCCTTGCCCTTGTAGGGCTCGGGCTTGCGGATCTTGCGGATGTTGGCAGCGGCCTCGCCGACGGCCTGCTTGTCGATGCCGCTCACGGTGAGCTTGTTGTTGCCTTCGACCGTGAGGGTGATGCCCGCGGGCGGGTCGATGAGCACGGGGTGCGAGAAGCCGAGGGCGAACTCGACCGAGCTGCCCTTCTGCGCCACGCGGTAACCCGTGCCGACGACCTCGAGGCCCTTGGTGTAGCCCTGGGTGACACCGATGATGTTGTTGTTGATGAGCGTGCGGGTCAGGCCGTGGAGCGACCGCGACTCACGCTCGTCGTCGGGGCGGGTGACGAGAACCTGGTTCTCCTCGACCGAGACCTCGAGGGGCTGTGCCACGGTGAGCGCGAGCTCGCCCTTGGGGCCCTTGACGTTGACCTCCCGGCCGTTCACCGAAACGGTGACGCCTGCGGGGATGTCGATGGGAAGACGTCCAATACGCGACATGTCAGATCACCACACGTAGGCGAGGACTTCCCCGCCGACGCCCTTCTGCTCGGCCTGACGGTCCGTGAGGAGACCGGAGGAGGTGGACAGGATGGCCACGCCGAGACCGCCGAGGACCGTGGGGACCTCGGTCGACTTCGCGTACACGCGGAGGCCGGGCTTGGAGACGCGCTTGATGCCGGCGATCGACCGCTCACGGTTCGGGCCGTACTTCAGCGTCATGTTGAGGGTCTGGCCGACACGGGCGTCTTCGACGCTCCAGTCGGCGATGTAACCCTCCTGCTTGAGGATGGCGGCGATGTTGGTCTTGAGCTTCGAGCTCGGCATCGACACGGAGTCGTGGTGCGCCGAGTTCGCGTTGCGCAGACGGGTCAGCATGTCTGCGACCGGGTCTGTCATCGTCATGTGATGCTTCTTTCTTTCATGAGGTTTCGCCTGCCGTTACACGACAGGCGACCTTCGATGACGGGCCCCCGGAAACCCGGGGGCCCGAAGGGTCAGGCCTGAGCGTCAGCCGCCTGGAACGGGAAGCCGAGCTGGCGAAGCAGCGAGCGGCCCTCGTCGTCGGTCTTCGCGGTGGTGACGATGGTGATGTCGAAACCACGCACGCGGTCGATGCGGTCCTGATCGATCTCGTGGAACACGGACTGCTCCTGGAGACCGAAGGTGTAGTTGCCGTTGCCGTCGAACTGCTTGGCCGACAGACCACGGAAGTCGCGGATGCGGGGCAGCGCGAGGTTCACGAGACGGTCGACGAACTCCCACGCGCGGTCACCGCGGAGGGTGACGTGCGCGCCGATGGCCTGTCCCTCACGCAGCTTGAACTGCGCGATGGACTTGCGGGCCTTCGTGACGATCGGCTTCTGGCCGGTGATCTTGGTGAGGTCCTCGACCGCGCCATCGATCACCTTGCTGTCACGAGCTGCCTCGCCGACACCGGTGTTCACGACGACCTTGACCAGGCCGGGGATCTGCATGACGTTCTCGTAGCCGAACTCGTCCTGCAGGGCCTTCTTGATCTCGTTGTTGTACTTCTGCTTCAGGCGGGGCTGGATCTTGCCAGCCACCGCGGCAGTGTCGGTGCTCATGCTCAGAGGTCCTTGCCGCTCTTCTTCGCGAAGCGCACGCGGACGGTGCGCTTGACGCCGTCCTTCACCTGCTCCTCGACCCGGTGGCCGACACGGGTCGGCTTCTTGGTCGAGGGGTCGACGAGCGCGACGTTGGAGATGTGGATCGGGGCCTCGAACGTCTCGATGCCACCGGTCTTGGTGCCGCGCTGGGACTGACCCACGCGGTTGTGCTTGGTGACGTAGTTCACGCCCTCGACGATCACGCGGTTCTGCTCGGTGAGGACCTCAAGGACCTTACCCTGCTTGCCGCGGTCGCCGCCGCGCTCGGGCTTGGCGCCCGAGATGACCTGAACCAGGTCGCCCTTTTTGATTTTCGCCATGATCAGATGACCTCCGGGGCGAGCGAGACGATCTTCATGAACTTCTTGTCACGAAGCTCACGACCGACCGGCCCGAAGATGCGGGTGCCGCGGGGCTCCCCGTCGTTCTTCAGGATCACGGCGGCGTTCTCGTCGAACTTGATGTACGAGCCGTCGGGACGGCGGGTCTGCTTCACGACGCGGACGACGACGGCCTTGACCACGTCGCCCTTCTTGACGTTTCCGCCCGGGATCGCGTCCTTGACCGTGGCGACGATGACGTCGCCCAGGCCGGCGTAACGCCGGTTGGAGCCGCCGAGCACGCGGATGGTGAGCAGCTCCTTGGCGCCGGTGTTGTCGGCGACCTTCAGCCGGGATTCGTTCTGAATCACTTTTTACTCCTTGGGTTCCAAGTAGGCCGCGAGGCTTACTTGGCCTTCTCGAGGATCTCGACCAGGCGCCAGCGCTTGGTGGCGCTCAGCGGACGGGTCTCGTTGATGACGACGAGGTCGCCGATGCCCGCCGAGTTGGTCTCGTCGTGCGCCTTGACCTTCGAGGTGCGACGGATGACCTTGCCGTAGAGCGGGTGCTTCACGCGGTCCTCGACCTCGACGACGATGGTCTTGTCCATCTTGTCGCTGACGACGTAGCCACGACGCGCCTTGCGGTAACCGCGGGCGTCCTCGTCGCGGACGTCGTTCGCGGCGTGCTCGTGACCGACGACCTGCGCCTCGGCCTCTGCCTTCTTCGCGGTAGCCATTACTCCGCCTCTTCCTTCGTGGCGTCGTCGGCGGCGTCCGCCTTCTTCGCCTTGCTCTTCTTCGCCTTCGTCGCCTCGACCGGGGCCGGGGTGGCGCGGATGCCGAGCTCGCGCTCACGGATCACCGTGTACAGACGCGCGATGTCGCGCTTGACTGCACGGATGCGGCCGTGGCTCTCGAGCTGGCCGGTGGCCGACTGGAAGCGCAGGTTGAACAGCTCTTCCTTGGCCTTGCGCAGCTCCTCGACGAGGCGCTGGTCTTCGAACGTGTCGAGCTCGCTCGGGGCGAGCTGCTTGGTGCCGATCGCCATTACGCGTCGCCCTCCTCGCGCTTGATGATGCGTGCCTTCAGGGGCAGCTTGTGGATGGCACGGGTCAGTGCTTCACGAGCGAGTTCCTCGTTCACACCCGCGACCTCGAAGAGGACGCGGCCCGGCTTGACGTTGGCAACCCACCACTCGGGGGAACCCTTACCGGAACCCATGCGGGTTTCGGCCGGCTTCTTGGTGAGGGGGCGGTCGGGGTAGATGTTGATCCACACCTTTCCACCACGCTTGATGTGACGCGTCATGGCGATACGAGCGGACTCGATCTGACGGTTGGTCACGTAAGCGGGGGTCAGCGCCTGGATCCCGAACTCACCGAACGACACCGTGGTGCCACCGGTGGCCTGGCCCGAACGGCCCGGGTGGTGCTGCTTGCGGTACTTGACCTTGCGGGGGATGAGCATTACGCCGACGCTCCTTCTGCCACGGGGGCCTCGTTGCGCGGGCCACGACGACGGTCGCCACCGCGGTCGTCACGACCGCGCGACTTGGGCGCGTTGGCCTGCTCGCGGGCGAGCTCCTTGTTGGTGAGGTCGCCCTTGTAGATCCAGACCTTCACGCCGATACGGCCGAAGGTCGTCTTGGCCTCGTAGAAGCCGTAGTCGATGTTCGCGCGGAGCGTGTGCAGGGGCACACGGCCTTCGCGGTAGAACTCCGAGCGGCTCATCTCGGCGCCGCCGAGGCGGCCCGACACCTGGATGCGGACGCCCTTGGCGCCGGCACGCTGCGCGCCCTGCAGACCCTTGCGCATCGCGCGGCGGAACGCCACACGTGCGGTGAGCTGCTCGGCGACGCCCTGTGCGACCAGCTGAGCGTCAGCCTCGGGGTTCTTGACCTCGAGGATGTTCAGCTGGATCTGCTTACCGGTGAGCTTCTCGAGGTCGGCGCGGATGCGCTCGGCCTCGGCGCCGCGGCGACCGATCACGATGCCCGGACGGGCGGTGTGGATGTCGACGCGGACGCGGTCACGCGTGCGCTCGATCTCGATGTTGCTGACGCCGGCGCGGTCGAGCGACGTGGTCAGCAGGCGACGGATCTTGATGTCCTCGGCGAGGTAGTCGGCGTAACGCTGACCGGCCTTCGTCGAGTCCGAGAACCACCGCGACACGTGGTCGGTGGTGATGCCGAGGCGGAAGCCGTACGGGTTGACCTTCTGTCCCATTACTTGCTCGCCTTCTTGTTGGCGCGGGCCGGGGCCGCCGCAGCGTCTTCCGGCGTCGCGAGCACGACCGTGATGTGGCTCGTGCGCTTCTTGATCTGGAAGGCGCGACCTTGAGCGCGGGGCTGGAAACGCTTGAGCGTCGTGCCCTCGTCGACGTACGCGTTCTTCACGTACAGGTCAGCGTCATCCAGGTACTCGTTCGTCTTGTCAGCCGTGACGCGAGCGTTCGCGACGGCCGAAGCGACGAGCTTGTAGATCGGCTCGCTCGCGCCCTGGGGCGCGAACTTCAGGATCGCGAGGGCCTCTTCGGCCTGCTTTCCCTTGATGAGCGCGACGACACGACGAGCCTTCTGAGGGGTCACGCGGATGTGTCGCACGCGTGCGATGGACTCCACCATTTCTCTCTCCTCTTGCGCCCCCGCGTCAGCGGCGGCGGCCCTTCTTGTCGTCCTTCACGTGGCCGCGGAAGGTGCGGGTGGGCGAGAACTCGCCCAGCTTGTGGCCGACCATGGTCTCGGTCACGAACACGGGGATGTGCTTGCGACCGTCGTGCACGGCGATGGTGTGTCCCAGCATGGCGGGGATGATCATCGAACGGCGCGACCAGGTCTTGATGACGTTCTTCGAACCGGCTTCGTTCTGCGAGACGACCTTGCGAAGCAGGTGCTCGTCGACGAAGGGGCCCTTCTTAAGGCTGCGAGGCATCTTCCTCTACTCCTACTTGCGCTTCTTGCCGGCGGTGCGACGGCGGACGATGAGCTTGTCGCTCTCCTTGTTCGCGTGGCGGGTGCGGCCTTCGGCCTTACCCCACGGCGAAACAGGGTGACGACCACCGGAGGTCTTACCCTCACCACCACCGTGCGGGTGGTCGACCGGGTTCATGGCGACACCACGCACGGTCGGGCGGACGCCCTTCCAGCGCATGCGGCCGGCCTTACCCCAGTTGATGTTCGACTGCTCGGCGTTGCCGACCTCACCGATCGTCGCGCGGCAGCGGACGTCGACGTTGCGGATCTCGCCGGAGGGCAGACGCAGCTGCGCGTAGGGGCCGTCCTTCGCGACCAGACGCACGGAGGCGCCGGCCGAACGGGCCATCTTCGCGCCGCCACCGGGGCGCAGCTCGATCGCGTGGATCACGGTACCGGTGGGGATGTTGCGCAGCGGCAGGTTGTTGCCGGGCTTGATGTCAGCGCCGGCACCCGACTCGACGACGTCGCCCTGCGACAGCTTCGCGGGGGCGAGGATGTAGCGCTTCTCGCCGTCCGCGTAGTGCAGCAGCGCGATGCGCGCGGTGCGGTTGGGGTCGTACTCGATGTGCGCGACCTTGGCGTCGATGCCGTCCTTGTCGTTACGACGGAAGTCGATCAGACGGTACTGACGCTTGTGGCCACCACCGATGTGACGCGTGGTGATGCGGCCCTGGTTGTTGCGGCCACCGGTCTTCGACAGCGGGCGCAGCAGCGACTTCTCGGGCGTCGATCGGGTGATCTCGGCGAAGTCGGCCACCGACGAGCCGCGGCGACCGGGGGTCGTGGGCTTGTACTTGCGAATAGCCATTGTTCTTGTCCTCTATCCCGACCGTCAGCCGACAGACGTGAAGATGTCGATGGTGCCGGACTTCAGCGTGACGATGGCACGCTTGGTGTCCTTGCGCTTGCCGATGCCGAAGCGGGTCCGACGGGCCTTGCCCTGACGGTTCAGCGTGTTCACCGAAGCGACCTTGACGCCGAAGATCTTCTCGATCGCGAGCTTGATCTCGGTCTTCGAGGAGCGCGGGTCCACCAGGAAGGTGTACTTGCCCTCGTCGATGAGCGAGTAGCTCTTCTCGGAGACGACCGGCTTCAGGATGATGTCGCGCGGGTCCTTGTTGACGGTGGTCATGCCGAGACCTCCTCGGTGGCGCTCGACTTCGACGCGACGAAAGCGTCGTAAGCGGCCTTGGTGAAGACGATGTCGTCGGAGACGATGACGTCGTAGGTGTTCAGCTGGCCGACGGTCAGCACGTGGACGTACGCGAGGTTGCGCACGCTCTTGATCGTCAGTTCGTCGTCGCGGTCGATGACCACGAGGACGTTCTTGACGGCACCGAAAGCCTTCAGCGCGGCGGCAGCAGCCTTGGTCGAGGGCGCGCCCTCGATGGCGAAGCTGTCGACGATGTGCAGACGCTGCCCACGAGCACGGTCGCTGAGCGCGCCCAGGAGGGCGGCCGCGATCATCTTCTTGGGGGTGCGCTGGCTGTAGTCGCGGGGCTTGGGGCCGTGGACGATGCCACCACCGGTCATGTGCGGCGCGCGGATCGAGCCCTGACGGGCGTTACCGGTGCCCTTCTGCTTGAAGGGCTTGCGACCGGCACCCGAGACCTCGCCACGACGCTTGGTCGAGTGCGTGCCCTGGCGAGCCGCGGCGCGCTGCGCCACGACGACCTGGTGGATGAGGGGGATGTTCGTCTTGACGTCGAAGATGTCGGCGGGCAGCTCCACGGAGCCGGCCTTCTTGCCGTCTGCCTTCACGACGTCGAGCGCGAGAGTCGAGTCAGCCATGATCAGGCACCCTTCACTGCGTTGCGGACGTAGACGATGCGGCCACGAGCACCGGGGACGGCGCCCTTGACGAGCAGCAGACCCTTCTCGGCGTCGACGGCGTGCACCGTGAGGTTGAGGACGGTCACGCGCTCGCCACCCATACGGCCGGCCATGCGCATGCCCTTGAACACGCGGCTCGGGGTCGACGAGGCGCCGATCGAGCCGGGCTTGCGGTGGTTGCGGTGCGCACCGTGCGAGGCGGAGACGCCCTTGAAGTTGTGGCGCTTCATGACACCCGCGGTGCCCTTGCCCTTGCTGGTGCCGACGACGTCGACCAGCTGGCCGGCCTCGAAGAGGCCGTCGACGGTGAGCTCCTGACCGAGCGCGTAGTCCGCGGCATCCGCGGTACGAACCTCGGTGAGGTGACGGCGAGGAGTGACACCCGCGGCGTCGAAGTGAGCCGTGAGGGGCTTGTTCACCTTGCGGGGGTCGATCTGGCCGTAGCCGATCTGAACGGCGTTGTAACCGTCCTTCTCGATCGAACGGAGCTGGGTCACGACGTTCGGAGCGACCTCGATGACGGTGACGGGAACGAGCTTGCCGTTCTCGTCCCACACCTGGGTCATGCCGAGCTTGGTGCCGAGGAGGCCCTTGGAGATCTTGGAGTTGATGTCAGCCATGTCGAGCCTCAGAGCTTGATCTCGATGTTGACATCGGCAGGAAGGTCGAGGCGCATCAGCGAGTCGACGGCCTTGGGCGTCGGGTCGATGATGTCGATGAGGCGCTTGTGGGTGCGCATCTCGAAGTGCTCGCGGCTGTCCTTGTACTTGTGGGGCGACCGGATGACGCACACGACGTTCTTCTCGGTCGGCAGGGGAACCGGGCCCACCACGGTGGCGCCGGCACGGGTCACGGTGTCGACGATCTTGCGCGCCGACGAGTCGAGCCCGGCGTGGTCGTACGACTTCAGGCGAATGCGGATCTTCTGTCCCGCCATTGTCTGCTCTCTCTCTTTCTCGCGTCTTACCCGACCTGGGGCATTGGACGCACGGTGGTGCTGACGCACCCTGGCACTTCCCCTCGCTCACGCGAGAGATGCTGCACCGCTGTTCAGCTGTCAAACCGGAAGCTTCCGCATCCGGCCCGCCCCACGCACGCGTGCGAATCCTGCGAAGGATGAGGGGTTCGGTGTGGTGTTCTGCTGCCCGCGGCCCAGGACCCTGCGCTTCCGCGCCGCCTGTGCACTGCCCTGACAGTGATCCTGGCGCGCGCCGAGCGCACGCCGGAATGTGGAACTGGGCTAGTCTACGGACCTCTCGGGCGTGTCGCAAACCCGGGCGTGTCGCGCGCAGGGGGATGCTCAGAAAAGGCGCCGCTCATGCGGCGGCGCCGCCCCCGGATCTCCGGGGGCGGCGCCGTGAATCCGCTTCGCTCAGGCGTTGCCGATGTTCTTGTCGATCTTGTCGCGCACCTCATCGACCTTTGCGTGCTGTTCGGTCGGAACGACCTTCTTGATCGCGTCGGCCGCGCCCCCGAGGATCTTGTCGCTGACTTCCTCGGCCTTTTCGCTCTTCAGGGCCTCTTCGATCTTGTCCCGGTTCTCGTCCAGGAGCTTCTTGCCCTTGTTGATGATGTCGTCCACGCCCATGCGCATCTCCCTCGCTGTGTTCGGGTCGGCACCGATGCCGTCCATTCGATCATTCTCATGACGGTCGCACGCTCAGGGAAGAGGCTGGACGAACTGACTGCGCCCCTTCTCGAGAAGAAGGGGCGCAGTCGTACCGCGGCGAAACGACTCAGCCGGCGGGGAAGTTCGAGGACGAACCGACGAGGGCGCCGCCGTTGACGTTCTCGGCGCCGAAGGCGACCGAGGCAGAGATCGGGTTCGACCGCGTCGGGCGGCCGGGGCCCGTGGCACCCGGCACGAAGGTGCCGGAGTAGATCGCCTCGGGCAGAAGCACGGAAGTGTCCTGGGTCACCGTGCGCGACGGCGACTCGAACTGGACGAACCACTCCTCGTCGTCGTTGGAGATGTTGAGGTCGGTGACGGTCCAGACCGTGCCCTGGTAGGTGATGATCTCGCCGAGGGTGAAGGCGGAGCCGTCGGCCTTCGTCAGCGTGGCGGAGGTCCACGGTCCGCGGAGGCGGAGCACACCGGTGAACTTGCCGGTGTCCCACGAGCCGACGACGTTGGTGATGGTTCCACCGGAGCCCGCGAAGGTTCCGCTCGCGGTTCCCGCGTCGCGGTTCGCGGAGATGTTGCTGCCGACGAACGCGTTCGTCCGCGCCTGGCCCGCGCTCGCGGACGCCAGCGGCGCGGCGACGGCCACGGCGACGACCGGCGCCGCCCAGGCCGCCGACTTGATCACCGCTCGGCGGCTGACCGCCCCGCTCTTCGTGGGTTCGACAAATTCCGTGCTCATTACGCCCCCCAGGGGTTGGTTGTTGTGGTTCGACGTTTCGCGACATTCGGGTGAAGCGTCGGGACGTCTCGTCCTGGAGGTGATATTTGCGATCCGCACGGGTGAATCCGAGAGAAGGGAAGCAATCTGACGCGTCGCGTATGCAATGTGGCGCGCCCGGTGTTCGATTCAGCCTCGATCGGCGGTGCGCACCGCAGACGGCGACGGTTGCCCTTCCGCGGCGAACGCGCGCGCGAGGCTGGACCCGTTGGAGAGTCCGCACGCCTGAGCGACACGGTCGATCGTGAGGCTGTCGTAGACGGGGTCCTGAAGGAGGCCGATCGCGTGGTCCACGCGCGCGCGACGGATGCTGCGGTCGACGGTGGTGCCCTTCGCGGAGAATTGGCGTTGCAGCGTCCGAAGCGATGTGTTCAGTTCCTGCGCGATCGATCGCGGAGTGAGCGACGGATCCCCCACGCGCGCCGAGATGACCGCCAACGCCGCGGCGTACGACTGCGACGGCGCATGGATCGACGTCGACTGCAGGGATGCCACCACGATGCCCGTCACCATCTCCTGGAGAAGACGCTCCACGTAGTAGAGGGTGAGTCCGCTCTGTCGATCGCCCGCCGTGGCACAGACCCACGCGAACGTGAGGAAGGGCCAGAACAGCGCCGACCGCGTGTTCAGGGAGAAGACGTCGGCCCCATCGAGTCCGATTCCGTGGAGGACCTGTTCGGGGAGGACGACGAAGAGATGGCTGCGCGTGGGTGGGACGGGTACCGGGTCGGCGGCATCCATGACCAGGATCGCGGAGCACCCGCGTCGCTCATGCACCCCTCCATGCGCGGTGGGGGGCCGATCCAGAGACACCGATATCCACGCCTCTCCCGGGCGTGCGTCGGGGTGCGGCACGACGGGGTGCGCGTCGGATCGCGCAGACACGCGGACGCTGCCGAACACGACCGCCGTATCGACGGAGTCGTGCCAGGCAATCGTCAACGCAGGGCTCCTACAGCCGCCGAGGGACGCAGCGAGGGGTCGGGTCCCCGCGCTACGCAGCCGACGTCGGGTCGCCGGCAATGCTCATCGAAGCCGATCCGCGGCGCGTCGACCTCAACTTCACCCCCCGGATCACCCGCACGCTCGCGACAGAAAACGCCCCCGCCCCGGACCCTCTTCGGGCCGGGGCGGGGGCGTGACGTGCGGGCTCAGCCGGGCAGGCCGGCCATCAGCGGAGCACACGAAGCGTCGATGTTCACCGGAGTGGCGGATGCCGTCGGGGTGTGGCGCAGGTCGAGCGGCCCCAGCGCGCCGCCCGGAAGCTGGACCGTGTACGAGACCGTGCGCGACTCGTTCTGCCCCACGGTGATCATGCGGCTCTCCCCGGTGTTGCCGTTCTCATTGCCGCTGCGCGAGAGCGAGGGGATGTCACCGTCCGAGGGATCGAGCGCGGTGATCGTCGCTCCCGGAGGCGCGAAGAACAGGGTGTCGAGCATCATCGTGGTTCTCGGCAGACCCCATGTCGGGTTGCGCGCACCGAGCGTGTACGCGTTGGTGATGTCGTCGGTGATGCCGTTGTGCATGTTCATCGTGACCGAGACCGTCCGCGCCTCGACGTTGCACGTCGCGGCCACGTCGGTCGTCAGGTGGTACTCGAGCTTGCTGACGCTGAAGTCGTTCAGGTAGATCCCGAGCTGCGTCGACGTGGTGTTGTCGGCGCGGAGTCCACCGTCCAGCCCGGTCTCCGTCACGAGAGCCTGCGCCTGGTCGTCGGCGAACCACATGTTGATCCGCTGTTCCTGCGCGCTGCGCGTCAACTGGTCGAACATCGCGATCGGGTTCCACTGACCGCTGGTGAGGCGCGAGAACACCGACGACGACACCATGGCGAAGAACTCGTCGGACGAGCGCCCGTTGTCGCCCAGGTCGCCGAAGCGCTGGTACGCGTCGCTCAGCACGAGCTTCACCGCGTTCTCCGCCGTGATCTGCTCCCCGTCGGGCAGATCGACCGGGCCGGTCACCTCGAGCATGTGCGAGAGCACGACCGGGTCGATGGAGATCACTCCGTCGAAGCGGGAACCGTCCGTGCGGTCCCACAGGGCCTCGAACAGCCCCGCGGTCGTGGGGAAGTCGGGCGTGAACGTGTAGTCCTGCGAGTAACGCGTGAAGGTGTCGGGGTACAACGAGAGCGTGCTTTCGGGCAGGTCGACGAACGAGTCCCCCGCGAGGCCGGCGGCGTAGAACGCCATCGAGTCGGCCTGCTCCTTCAGCTCCATCCTGCCGTTGTCGACGACGAGGACACTGGATGCCGCGGGATTGCCACCCGTCGCGCGGATCTCGGCGTTGTTCTGGAACAACACGAGGTACGTGCGCGGACCATCCGCACCGGCTGCACCGAGCAGCGAGGGCAGATACTTCTGCACGATCGCCAACGAGGGCGCCGCCTGGTCGACGATCTGTGCGACCTGATCGAGCGGCTCGGTGATGATCGGCAGCAGACCGTCGCGGTTGATGCCGTCCGTCACGACCTTCGCGTCGGCGAACGCCGAAGTGATCTCGGGCAGCGCTCCCTGCGCCTGTCGGAACGGCTCGAGGTTGATTCCCCCGCCTTCGACCGCGAGCGAGGAGAAGTCGGATGCCGTGAGCAGGGCGACCGTGGGTGGCAGCGCGCGCTGCGTCAGTTCGCGCGTCATGGCGGTGAGCTCCTGCACCGCCTGGGTGTTCTCCTTCACCAGGGGGATCGAGGAGGCCAGGTCCCAGAGGGGCCCGGAGGATCCGGCATCCGCTCTCTCGGTGAGCTCGAGGACTTCACCGGAGACCTGGTTGAGACCGTTGACGTCTCCTCCCGCCACGATCTCGGGCACGAACGTCAGCTTCGTCTGGGCTCCGAGCAGGTCCGTTCGCACGACGCCCGCCTGCTGGAGGAAAGCCAGCCCGACGGCGGCGATGACGCAGGCCGCGAAGCCGATCACACCCACCGTCCAGCCGATGACGGCGCCCACTCGTCGGCCTCGCGCGGGCCGCGCGGGCGCCTCCGCCACCGGCTGGCGCCGTCGACGCACGTGCTCCGTCGGCTGGACGTCGTCGCGGTGGTCGCTCATGCGGTCTGGCCGCCTCCCTCGATAGGCAACTCGGGCTGCTGCGGCTCGGTCGGCTCCGGCTGCGGCTCGGTCGGCTCCGGCTGCGGCTCCGTCGGCTCCGGCGTCGGCTCGGGCTGCGGCTGCGTGGGTTCCGGCTGCGGCTGCGTGGGCTCCGGCTGCGGCTCGGTCGGCTGCGGCTGCGGGTTGTTGCCGCCGCGGTCGGGGGTGCGCACGGGCACGTCTTCCTCGATGGATGCCTCGAGGTCGAGCACCCGCTGGTTCTCCGTGCGCAGCGCGTCGAGGGCGGCGGCGTAGCCGACCATGTCGGAGAGGCCGTCACCACCGGCCAGCTGCGAGGTGCGGACACGAGCTGCCGCATCCGTCACCGCGGTGCGGAAGCTCTCGGCTGCGGAGTCGTTCTTCGCGACCTCGGCGGCTGCGCCCGCCTCGATCGCCGAACCGACGGAGCGCAGCTCATTGCGGAACCCGTCCAGGGCCGCCACGACGGTGGCGCGCGCCTCGCGCACCTGCGACACCATGGGCGGCAGGGCCTCGCGGGCCACGCGCACGTCGTCGATCGCCTCGGCGACCTGCGCCACCGACTGCTCGTCCACCGACGCCCTCGCATATTCCGGGATGCGGAAGGTCTGCGCCGCACCCGCGGCACTGACCAGGGAGGTGCGCGCACGGTCGGCGGCGTCGAGGACCGCCTGATCCACACGCCCGCGGAGACCGGCCAGCACACCCTCGCTCGACGCGGCGATCGCGGTGGACTCCGTGATCGTGGCCGCGTAGAGGTCAGCGGCGGTCTGGAGGACCTGCGTCTCGTTACGCAGTTCCGCCTCGCGCTCGCGAAGGCTGATCATCGCGTCGTCGGCGGGGTTGGTCGTCGCGCGTTGGATGACCGCGAACGTCGCCGTCCCCGACAGGAGGACCACTGCGAGGACCGCGATGGCGACGCTGACGAGGTTGACGGCGCCCGCGCGACGACGCCCGTTGAAGATCGGGCGGCGGCCCGGCTGGGAGAGCTCGGGCGCCTGCCAGCCGGCATCCGTGCCTCCGCTGGCGACGAGAGCATTCAGGGATTGCGAGCTCGACCCGCGGCGCGTGCGCCGGCCCGGCTCGTCGCCGCCGACGAGGGCGCGGAGGTCTGCCGGCTGCTCCGCCTCGGTCTCGGAAGAAGCGCCCACGAGGCCCGTGAGCGCGTCCAATGACGGTGCCGCATTCTTCTGTTGCGTTTCGGGCTCACCGACGAGCTGACGCAGATCGCGACCGGGGTCTCCGGACGGCACGGGCGCATCGGATTGCGCGTTCGGCGCAAACAACGTGCTGAGGTCGTTCATGAGGTCTCCGGCGCATTAAAGCGCATATCAACTGATGTCGTAGGGTGGTTCATGGGGCGCCTGCGCGACACGACCACCCAGGGAAGACTACCCCGGGTATCGAATTGCGTATTCTTGCGGCTTCCTGTGCTTTTTGATCAGCGAATGGACAGAGCTTGGAACTGCGCGACTATCTTCGGATTCTGCACCGCAACTGGATACTCATCCTCGCGTTGACGGTCCTGGGCGGAGCCGGCGCCTACGGGTGGTCCCTTCTCCAGGCACCGAGTTATGAAGCGAGCACGCAGCTCTACGTCTCGGTGCGGTCCGACAGCTCCGGTGTGAGCGAACTGGCCCAGGGCACGAGCTTCGCTCGTCAGGCCGTCGTCAGCTTCGTCGACGTCGTCGACAGCGCGATCGTCCTCGACCGCGTGATCGACGATCTCAACCTCAACACCACCGCGCAGCAGCTCGCCTCCTCCATCGATGCATCGTCGCCGCAGAACTCGGTGATCATCACCGTGAAGGTGTCGAATCCCGACGCCGAGCTCGCGGCATCCATCGCCAACTCCGTCGGAAGCAACTTCGCCGACGTCGTGGTGAACCAGCTCGAGAAGCCCGAGGGCGAGACGGCGAGCCTCGTGCGCGTCGAGACCATCGAGCCCGCTCTCGTCCCCGTCACCCCCGCGTCGCCGCGCACGCCCCTCAACGTCGCCCTCGGCATCGCGCTCGGCCTGGCCATCGGTCTGGCGGTATCGGTCCTGCGCTCGATCCTCGACACGCGAATCCACTCGCTGCACGACATCGAGATGGCCACCGACGCGCCCGTCCTCGGTGGGATCGCCCTGGACCCGGATGCCAAGAAGCGCCCGCTCATCGTGCACGCCGACCCCAAGAACCCGCGTGCGGAGTCGTTCCGCAGCCTCCGCACGAACCTGCAGTTCGTCGACGTCGACGGATCGTCGCGGTCGTTCGTGGTGTCCAGCTCGGGACCCGGCGAAGGAAAGTCGACGACGACCGCGAACCTCGCCATCGCCCTGGCCGAGACGGGCGCACGCGTCGCGCTCGTCGACGGCGACCTGCGCCTGCCGCGCGTGGCGGACTACATGGGCATCGAGGGCGGCGTCGGCCTCACGGACGTGCTGATCGGTCGCGCGGAGCTGGTGGACGTCCTCCAGCAGTGGGGAACGGGCAAGTTGTTCGTCCTCCCCTCCGGCCGGACGCCCCCCAACCCCTCCGAGCTGCTGGGCAGCCAGGCGATGCAGCGGACGCTGCAGGCGCTCGAGGGTGCGTTCGACTACGTCCTCATCGATGCGCCGCCGATCCTCGTCGTCACCGACGCCGCCGTCGTCTCGCGCTTCACCAGCGGCGTGCTCATGATCGCCGCCTCCGGCACCACCAAGAAGCCGCAGCTCACGGCCGCGGTCGACAAGCTGGGGGCCATCGGCAGCCGTTTGTTCGGCGTGATCGTGACGATGCTGCCGACCAAGGGCCCCGACAGCTACTCCTACGGTTCCTACGCGTACGCCGAGGCGGCGAGTGCAGACGCCTCCGCCCAGACCCGCTCGCGCCGCAAGGACAAGAAGGAGAAGAAGGCGTGACCTTCCGGGTCCTCACGGTGTGCACCGGCAATGTCTGCCGCTCCCCCTCGGCGGAGCTTCTGCTCGCGCACGAGCTCTCCGCGTTGGAGGGTGTCGAGGTGTCGAGCGCGGGTACCGGTGCCCTCGTGGGCGACGGCATCCCCGAACCCGGTCTGCGTCTGCTCACCGCCGCGGGGATCGACGGCACCACGCACCACGCGCGTCAGCTCACGCCCGCGCTCATCCGTGAGTCCGACCTCATTCTCGCGATGGCCCGTGAGCATCGGCGCACGATCGTCGAGACCGTCCCCGCGGCCACGCGGCGCACGTTCACGGTGCGCGAGCTCGCCCGTGTGGTCGAGCACGTCGGTGACTTCGTCCCCGAGGGCGAGTACGCCGACGCGAGCGAGCGCATGCGCGCCGCGGTCCTGTATGCCGCGGGTCGCCGTGGCCTCGTGCCCCAGCCCGCCGATGCGATCGACCTCGACGTCATCGACCCGTACCGGCGCTCCGACGACACGTATCAGCTGTCCTATTCCCAACTCGAGCCGGCCGTGCGGACCGTCAGCGGATACCTCGCCCGCGCAGCCCGGGTCTGACGAAACACGTTGCACACCTGCCGGTGATCCTGCGAATGAGCGAGGCTGTTATCGTTCGAGCGGGATGGGCTCGAAACAGGAGGACGCGACCGACGAGCGTGGCGTTTTCTTCTCGACAATGCCCGCCGATGCCCCCGCATCATCCCTCTGACTTCGCCCGGTTCCACAATTCTGGAGAATCCTCATGACTACCCCTCGTCGCGCGTTGGTCACCGGTATCACCGGCCAAGATGGCGGCCACATCGCGAGCCTTCTTCATTCCAAGGGATATGAGGTCTTCGGCCTCATCCGCGGGCAGAACAACCCGCGTCGAGAGGCCACGCAGGCCGAGTTCCCGTACGTCACCCTGATCGAGGGTGACCTCACCGACCCGACGTCGCTCGTACGTGCCGTCGAGACCAGCGATCCCGACGAGTTCTACAACCTGGCCGCGATCAGCCACGTCGGCTACTCCTTCAAGAACCCCACGCTCACGGCCGACGTCACCGCCAAGGGTGTCCTGAACGCTCTCGAGGCCGTCCGCATCACCGGGCGCGCACAGAAGACGCGCTTCTACCAGGCGTCGACGTCGGAGATGTTCGGCGGACTCGACTACAACCGCCCCGGGGCCGGCTACAACGAGAACTCGCTCTTCCACCCCCGCAGCCCCTACGGCGTGGCGAAGCTCTACGGTCACTGGATCGCGAAGAACTACCGCGAGAGCTACGACATGTACGTCGCGTGCGGCATCCTCTTCAACCACGAGGGCGAGCGTCGAGGCGTCGAATTCGTCACCCGTAAGATCACGCACGCCGTCGCCCGCATCAAGCTCGGGCTGCAGACCCACATCGAGCTCGGCGACCTGTGGCCCAAGCGCGACTGGGGCTACGCCGGCGACTACGTCGAGGGCATGTGGCGCATGCTGCAGCACGAGACCCCCGACGACTTCGTCCTCGCCACCGGTGAGACCCACTCCATCGAAGAGTTCCTCACGCTGGCGTTCGCCGAGATCGGCATCGACGACTGGAAGCCCTACGTCGTGCAGAACCCCGCCTTCATGCGGCCCGCCGAGGTCGACATCCTCCTCGGGGACCCGGCCAAGGCCGAGTCCGAGCTGGGCTGGCGCCGTCAGGTCGACTTCCCGGGGCTGGTGGCGCGCATGGTTGCGCATGACCTCGAGGAGCAGGCCCGGGCAGCACGATGAGCCGGGTGCTCGCCGTCGCCGGCGCGAACGGGTTCGTCGGCTCGCATGTGGTCGCCCTCGCGGCCCAGGCGGGCCACACCGTGTGGGCCATCGGTCGGGAGCCCGCAGCGTCGGCGGCTGTCGCGCCGCACATCGAGCGCTACTTCTCCGCGGATCTCGCCGAGGAATGGCCCGTCCATGACGAGGTGGATGCCATCGTGCATCTCGCCGGCCTGGCCGCCGTGGGCCCGTCGTTCACACAGCCTCAGCGCTACCTCGAGGTCAACAGCCGCATCATGACGAACCTCGGGGAGTACTACCTCGGCGCGGGAACCCACCCGCGGACGGTCGTGGTGAGTTCGGGGGCGGTCTACGCGCACTCGGCATCCGGGACCGTCGACGAGGACAGCGAGACCTCGCCGACCAGTCCGTACGTCGTCGCGAAGCTCCTCGTGGAGCAGCAGGCGCACTATTACGCCCAGCGAGGACTGGACACCGTGGTGGCTCGCCCGCTCAACCACATCGGCCCCGGGCAGGGCCGGGGCTTCATCGTCCCCGACTTGACCGCCGCCGTCCGCGCGGCCTCACCCGGATCCCCCATCCGGACGGGAAACCTCAAGGCCCAGCGCGATTACACCGACGTCCGCGACGTGGCCCGGGCCTACCTCACACTGGCGACGGCCCCCACGCATCAGCACGACACGTACAACATCTCCACCGGCGTCCCTCACAGCGGAGAAGAGATCCTCGCGGTCGTCTCCGACGCGCTGGGACGATCCGGAACGGCGACAGTCGTCGACCCCGCCCGCGTCCGTCCGAACGACCCCCCGAGGATCGCCGGCGACTCGTCGCGCCTGCAGGAGGAGTTCGGCTGGGCCCCCACGGTCGCGTGGGACCAGTCCATCCGGGACTACGTCTCCGCCGCCCCTTCGTCCGACGACCCCGGCACGTCCCCCGAGCAGGAAGGGCGCGACTATGACTGATTCCCCCGAGCGCACCGACCACGTCGCCATCGCCCACGACTACCTCACCCAGCGCGGTGGGGCTGAGAAGGTCGTGCTCGCCCTGCAGCGGGCGTTCCCGACGGCACCCATCTATACGACCCTGTACGAACAGGCGACCACGTACCCCGAGTTCTCGGCATCCGAGATCATCACGTCACCGCTGAACGCGGTGGGTTTCCTGCGCCGCTCGCACCGTCTCGCCCTTCCGTTCCTCGCGTGGGCGTCGGGACGGGTGAAGGTGGATGCCGACCACACGATCGTCAGTTCGAGCGGGTGGGCCCACGGGTTCCGCACGCGCGGCTCGAAGATCGTCTACTGCTACTCCCCCGCACGGTGGCTCTATCAACGCGATGCCTATCTCGGGTCGACGAAACTGACCCCCGCGGCGGTCGTCCTGCGGGCGCTGTCACCGTTCCTGAAGCGCTGGGATCGGCGTGCCGCTCACTCGGCGACGAAGTACTTCGCGATCTCGACGGTCGTTCAGCAGCGCATCAAGGACACCTACGGTCTGGATTCCGAGGTGCTCCCCGCTCCGCATACGGTCGACAAGAGCATCCCGCACGAGCCCGTCGACCTGGGCCGCCTCTCCGCGAGCGACGGGTTCTACCTCTGCATCTCGCGCCTCTTGCCGTACAAGAACGTCGATGTCGTGATCAACGCGTTCAACGAGCTGAAGCTCCCTCTCGTCGTCGTCGGCACCGGTCCCGAGGAGCGCCGACTCGCCGGTCTCGCCGGCGACTCGGTCGTGATGGTGAAGAACCTCACCGACGGCCAGATCCAGTGGCTCTACGCGCACTCCACGGCGGTCGTCTCGTCGAGCTACGAAGACTTCGGGCTCACCCCGATCGAGGGGGCCACACACGGTAAACCGTCGGTCGTGCTTCGCTGGGGCGGATTCCTCGACACCATCGCGGAGGGTCGCACGGGGGTCTACTTCGACGAACCGACGCCGTCCGCCGTCGCCGCGGCCGTACGGACTTCGCGCGAAACGGAATGGGACGAGGCCGCGATCCGCGCCCACGCCGACCTCTTCACCGAGGAGCACTTCGCGCGCCGCCTCCGCGAGGAGATCGCCCGACTGGATGCCCAGAACCCGTCGCCCCGCGAGCGTCACGCGTCATGACGTCCTCCCCGACAGCACCGTTGAAGGTCGTCTTCGCTGACCATTCCGATGAGCCGGGCGGGGCGGAGTTCGCTCTGCTGCGTCTGGTGAAGGCGCCGCGCGCGTGGGAGGTCACGGTCGCCCTGCCCCCGTCGTCGTCGGAGGGATCCGATGTGTTCACGACGGGTCTGCCGCCGGATGTACCGGTGATCCGCAGCGGCCCTCGACACGCGGCGCGCAAGGACAGCGGGACCGGCCTCGGTGCCAACATCCGCCTCGCCGCGCGCATCCTCCGCTCGGGCCTGGCTCTCGCCGCCCACCCCGAGGTGCGGCGCGCGGACGTCCTGGTCGCCAACACCACCCGCTCCAGTGTCTACGTGGCCGTCGCCGCAACGGCGCTACGCACGCCGTTCGTCGTGCACATCCGCGACCTCATCGACCGAGAGTCGATCGGCTCCGCGGCCACGATGCTCATGCGCAAGCTGGTCCTGCCCCGGGCCGCGGGGATCATCGCGAACTCGAAGGCGTCCTTGGACACCGTGAAGGCCTTCGTCCACACCGACAACACCCCCGTCATCCCCAGTCCCGCGGGCCTGCAGCCCGTGTCCGCCGAGGAGGTCGACGTCGCACCCGAGGTGCGGCGGATCGGCATGGTCGCCCGTATCGACCCGTGGAAGGGTCAGGAGCAACTCGTCCGGGCGTTCGCGCAGGCCTGCTCCGAGGGCGATCAGACACTCGTCCTGTACGGCGGACCGGCCTTCGGTCACGAGGAATTCGATCACGCCCTCCGGCGGCTCGCTCGCGAGCTGGGCATCGCCGACCGTGTCAAGTTCGCCGGTCACGTCACCGACGTCGCCGCGGCCATCGGGACCCTCGACATCTGTGTGCAGGCCTCGACGCGCCCGGAGCCTCTCGGACAGAACGTGCTGCAGTACCTCAGCGCCGGCAAGCCGACCGTCGTGTCGGGCGAGGGCGGGCCCGTCGAGTGGGTGTCGGACGGTGAGAACGGACTCGTCTTCGCTCCCCGCGACCAGGCGTCGTTGGCCGCGGCGCTGACCACCCTGATCACCGACGACGAGCTGCGCCGGAAGCTGGCGACGAATGCCGTCCGCACGCCCGGACTCCGCACCGACGAGCAGGTCGGCGACGAGGTCATCGAGGTGCTTCGAAAGGTCGTCGCCCGATGACCGCACGACTGTGTTTCGTCGCCGCTCCCCTCATCGCCCGGAGCGGCGTCTACAACTCGACGATCGAACTCGTCACGGCGGCGCGCGCCGCGGGGCTCGACTGGAGCGCTGTGATCGGTGTCTCCCGAAACGCCGGCGGCTCGGCCACGGTGAGGGACGGCATCCGCGAAGTCGAGATGGAGCCGTCGGGCCTGGCCGGTGTGGTGGGGCTGGGGAGGCATCTCCGTGGACTCCCGGAGTTCGCCGACGCCGATCTCGTGGTGAGCATGGTTCCGCAGAGCGACATGGCGATGGCCCTTTCCGCGCGCCCGTGGGTCGCCTATCTCCGCGGTCTGCCGTGGCCCGCGCCCGGCGAGAGCTCGAGGGCGAAAACTCTCCTCTGGCGGTCCCTGGAGAAGCTGGCTCTCTCGCGGGCGAAGGAAGTCTGGTCGACGACGCGCGTGCTCGCGGCTGACGTCGGAGGGGATGTCGACCGGCTCGTCCCGCCAGGACTCGTCCCGCCCACCGTGCCGTCCGAGCGGGCAGCCCTGCGGAACGAGTTCGTCTGGGCCGCGCGGTTCTCCGCCGACAAGGACCCCGACCTCTTCCTCGACGCGCTCACGGGCACCCCGGCGGAGGGCGTCATGTACGGCACCGGCCCCCTCGAAGAGCGGACGCGCGAGAAGGCCCCGCACAACGTCGACGTGCGGGGATGGCGCGCGCGAGACGAGATCTGGGGCGCGGCTCGCGCGTACGTCGGCACATCCACGCGGGAAGCCTTCGGCCGCAGTGCGGTGGAGGCGGCGATGCTCGGCATCCCCGTCGTCCTGTCCGAAGCGTTCGGGTGCGCGGACATGCTGTACACCGACGATGCGTTGCGCCGTCAGCTGGTTCTCGACCCCGCGGACGTCGAGAGCTGGAAGGCGGCGATCTCGCGGCTCGCCGCCGACGACGGCTTCCACGCGACGGCCTCCGCCCACGTGCAGGAGAACGCCGAGTCGCTCACCATCGCTTCGGCGGTCGACGCGGTGAGCGCCGCGAGCATGGCCGTGCTGGAGCGGATCGGATCTCGACGGGCACGCTGACGCCGGCTCGGGGCCGCCGCCACACCGCACCACGCTGTTTCACTGAGGATGTCGATCGATGGAAATCACGCCGCAACGAGGCACACCTAGACTCGGTGCAATGCCGGGAGACAAGGCGAGCGCCGAGGGCGCGAAGACGTTCCGAGGCGACATCCAGGGCCTGCGTGCGATCGCCGTCGGCGCCGTGGTCCTCTACCACGCCGGGGTTCCTTTCCTGCCCGGAGGCTATGTCGGCGTCGACATCTTCTTCGTCATCAGCGGTTTCCTCATCACGTCGCACCTGCTGACGAGTCTCGAACGCCACGGACGGGTGCCCTTCGCCAGCTTCTACGCGAAGAGGGCGACGCATCCTTCCGGCCTCCTTCCTCGTGCTCCTCGCGTCCGTCGCCGCGGCGCTCATCTGGTTCCCCCCTCTGCTCATGGAGGAAGTGTGGCGGGGCGCCGTGGCGACCGCGCTGTACGTCCCGAACCTGCTGTTCGCCCTCGACGGCACCAACTATCTGGCGGAGAGTACGCCATCGCTGTTCCAGCACTACTGGTCGCTGGGCATCGAAGAGCAGTTCTACCTGGTCTGGCCCCTTCTGCTGACGTGGGGATGGACCCTCGTGCGCTCGCGACGTGCACTGGGGTGGATCCTCGCGGCCCTCGTCGTCCTCTCATTCGCCGCCTGCGTCGTCGTCACGTTCCAGCTGCAGCCGTGGGCGTTCTTCTCCCTCCCGACCCGCGCCTGGGAACTCGGAGTGGGCGGCGTGGTGGCATTCGCCCTCCACCACCGCGGCCGCGTGCTCGGCTCGCGGACCGCGGCCGTCGCCGGGTGGGTCGGGGTGCTGGGCCTGCTCGCGACGATCGTCCTGTTCACGTCGAAGACCCCCTTCCCGGGCTACTGGGCGGCACTGCCGGTCGCGGCGACCGCGCTCGTCATCCTGTCCGGGGCGACGCCGACACGATTCGGCCCGACGGCGCTGCTCTCCCTGCGCGGGATGATGTTCGTGGGCGCCATCTCTTACTCCCTGTACCTCGTTCATTGGCCCGCCCTGGTGATCCCGCAGGCAGCCGTGGGCTACGCGCACCCGCTCCCCGTATGGGTGACGCTCCTCATCGCGGCCGCATGCGTGCCGCTGGCCTGGCTGCTGTACCGGTTCGTCGAGGATCCGGCGCGCGGATGGGCGGTGCTGGTGAAGGCCCGCCCGCGGCGGACGCTCTGGGCGGCGCTCGCGAGCTCTGTCGCCGCCTCACTGGTCGCGACCGCCGCTTTCGCCGTGAGCGAGAACCGCGACCTCTTCATCCCCCAGCCGGCCGAGGCGGCTGTCGCGACCGCCCCTCCCGCATTCACGTCGTTCGTGCCCGAGAACCTTCGACCGACCCTGCGCGATGCGTCCTCCGACCAGCCTCGCATCTACGCGGACGGATGCCATCGGTCCTTCTCGCAGACCACTCCGGCCGATTGCGTCTACGGCGACTCAGCGGCACCGCGGATCGTGCTCTTCGGCGATTCGCACGCCGCGCAGTGGTTCCCCGCGGTGCAGGGGTGGGCCTCGCAGAACGGATACGCGGTCGAGGTCCACACCAAGAGCTCGTGCCCGTCCGTGGACACGACCGTCGTCCGCGACGGTGTTCCGTACCAGGAGTGCCGTCAGTGGCGCCAAGCAGTGCTCGATCGGATCGCGACGGAGGCGCCGGCACTCGTCCTGATCGCCAACTACGGGACGGCGACGATCGCCGTCGGATCGGACCAGACCTACGCGCAGGCCTGGGGTCTCGCCCTCGAGTCGACGCTCTCGAAGATCTCAGCGCCGGTCGCCGTGGTGGTCGACACACCCAACCTGCAGCAGACCCCCTCGGTCTGCCTGTCCGCGCACCTCGACGACACCGCGGCATGCGGCCTGCCCCGCGACGCCGCCCTTCGCGACGACGTCCGCACGGCGGAAGCGACGGCGGCATCCACGCGCGGCGTGCCGTTGATCGACCTCACCGACGATCTGTGCTCCGACGTGTGCGAGCCGATCATCGGCGACACCCTCGTCTATCGCGACGCGCACCACCTCACCGCCACGTTCAGCGCGGTCCTGGCAGCGCCCATGGGGGCCGCTCTCAGCGACATCTTGCGCTGACGGCGGTCTCGGCGGCGGTCGCCGAGTGCTCCGCCCGCACGCGTCCAACACTGGGGGCGCCCGTGCGTGTGTGGTCCTGCGCAGCGACCCGATGCTGGCGGCCGCCCTGCGCGCCCGCTAATCTCACAAGACGTCCACGTCAGCTACGTATCCGGGGGGAATACTATGCCTGAACACGAACGAGAGGGTGCCGGGGAACGCTCGGTCGACCGGCGAGCCCTGCTCGCTCTCGGCGGGACGGTCGCCGGAGGAGCGGCTGCGTTCGCCGTCACCGATGGATTCGCCTGGGCCGAGCCGACGATCCGGCGGGCCATCGGGGTGCCAACGGATGCGGCCTCCGTCGACGGTCAGCTCGCGGTCGCGTGGTCTCGGCCCGACATCGAGCTCCTCGCCGACATCGTAGATGGTCCAGGAACGCTGATCTGGCGTGCGTTCACCGGCGTCACGATCCTCAACAACACCAACAAGAGCGGGCAGATCGCCCTGACGATCACACGGACCCGACCGACGCTCTCTGCGAGCCCCTGGGAGAACTACGGCGCGTTCTTCCCGCAGGCGCAGGCGACGACGGAGACGACGCAGTTGTGGCTTACCCAGAGCAGCGCTGTTCGGCCGGGCGACAGCGTCGGCACAGACGTGCTCATAGCCACCAACGAAGAGCCGGAGGGGGCGTTCACCGCGCAGTTCACCGCGACCGCGGTGTTCCTGAAAGGGTCCACGCCTCCCCCTGTTCCGGCGGAACTGACGGTCCGGTACAACGGGTAGAGCAGGCTGCGCGGTGTGCGTGGCGAACCCGATGTGAGTCGATCAGCCGCTCGGTACCGTCTCCTGGATCACGAGTTTCGGGGCGGTGGCCTCTCCCGCCTCTCGCGAACTGAAGCGAGACATCAGAGCCTCCGGTGTCGTCGCAACCGCGCCGCCGAGCGCGAACGATACGCGCTTCGTCCCCGCCGGGAGCTTCTTGATGTAGTCGGTGAGGTCGATCTCCCACGTTTGCGTCTGCCTCGTCACGGTGAAGGTGGCAACGCGGTCCCCGAGTTGTGGGCGGTTGGAGTACGTCGTCGTGGCTTCCGACCAGTTCCCTGGGACCGCGTAGATGTCGACGCGTCCCTGTGTCTTGCTCGGGTCGTCGATGAGCCCCCCATTGAGGGAGAGCTTCGCGGACTTCGTCGCGGAGGGTGTGGTGCCCGTGAGGTCGAACGTGACGAACGAGTGTCGGATGTTCGACCCGTCCGCCGCCGAGCCGGGGGACTGGGGCTTCACGTCGAGTCTGGTCAGTGTGCCGAGGGCGGTGGACGCCGTCGACCCGCCCTGAACGAACGTGTCGCCGTCCGTGAGCAGTGTGAACAACCCAGGCTGATACACGGTGACGGCGTTGGTGAAGGTTCGCGACAGGGGACCCTGCGACACGGTCGTCGTGATCGTCGCGCTACCGGAGGACTTGCCCGTCAGCCGCCCGTCGGATCCGACGGACACGATCGACGTCGCATCGGAGACATGCGTGACCGAGACCTTGTCGACGGTGGCGCCGGTGAGATCCGTCGCTTTGACGGCCACTCCGACCGTCTGCCCCAGAGCAATCTTCGCGGGAGTGGTGACAGTGGCGTCGGAGAAGATCCGATCGGGTACCGCGGCGGGCGCTGATCCGGGCGAGAACAGCTCGGCCTCGCGTAGAATCGCCTGCCACGTGGTCGAGCTCGAGACGAGCTGCAGACGGACCTGCGACACTTTTCGGGAAAATTTGAAGGCGTTGTCGGACACCCCGGCAGTGCCGTTGTACGTGTACGTTCCCTCGTCGTTCCACGATGATCCGTTGGTGGACGTCTGGAGCTTGAACGTCACCTTCTTGCTGGCGTCCGGACTCCATGCGGTGCGCACGGATCTCAGAAGCGTGGGCTGCGCGAGGGTCCACGTGATCGTCGCTCCTCCACGCGCTGCCCACCCCGTCGAGGTGTTCCCGTCGTGCGTCGCACCGGCCGAGCCCCGCACAGTGGCCGTCGCGGACGACTTCGTCACCGTTGCCTTCGCGGGAGCCAGCACGATCTCCAGACGGGGCGGTGCAGAAGACTCCAGGCTGCCGAAACGGGCCATCAGGGGGGAGTTGTCGGAGGCAGATCCGCCCAAAGCGAGAGCGAAGGCGGCTCGGTCGCTGCTCGACGCGTTCTTCACCGCGCTGGTGAGGTCGAGCCGGGAGTCAGCCGTCTGGCGAGTGACGACCATGCTCCCGATCGGTGAGCCCATCGCGGGACGGTTCTGATATGTCAGCGAGGTGTCGGTCCAGTTGCCCGACGTCCGGTACGCATCGACGCGCACCGCATCTCCTGCGGCGCTGTCTGCGATGGTCCCGTTGAGCACCAGGACAGCGCTGGCCACGCGAGAGGTGTCGACCGCCGAGAGGTCGAAGCGAAGGAAGCTCGTCCGCACGCGAGTCCCGTCCGCGGGTGTCGCGGGGATGGTGGGCTTGACGTCGAGGCGATCGGCCCGAGCGAAGTTCTTCGACGCGCTCGTACCGCCCTCGACGAACGTGTCCTGCGTGGGCGTCAGCGACAGCAATTGGGAAGCCGTGACGGTGAGCGCTCGCGCCTGGGCGGGGAACTCCCAGCTCCCGATCCGCGCGTAGGCGCCCAGCACGGTCGCTCCGGCCGCGACGCCGACGACGCCCTTCCCCTCGATCCGGGCGACACCCTGATCGCCGGAGATCAGTTCGATCTGGGCGCCGGAAGCGGAACCGCTCGTGCTGAACGTGAGAGGCGCCCATTCCTCGACCGCCAGAGACGACACGCCGTCGGCGAGTGCCACGCCCCACGCTCCCGGGGCGAGGTTGCCCGGCGCGGCGGTACCACCGAAGCCGTAGACAGCCACCTCCCGAATGGTGGAGGTGCTGTCGCCCCCCGGATCACCGGAGACCTCGATACGGATCTTCCCCGCGCGGGGCGGCGAGTCGAAGGTGTTCGTCGACCACCCCGATGCCGAGCGATAACTCCCTGTCGCCGCGGCGACCCAGGAGGTGCCCTGCGGCACGAGCACGCGATAGTCGATCCGCCGGGAGTTGTTCGCCGTCCACAGGATGTCGAGACGGTTCAGGTTGATCTGACCACGGAAGGTGAGCTCGACGTACTGGGTTCCCGACGTCGCCCATCCGCTCGACTCGTTACCGTCGTGAACGGCGGCCGGTGTCCCTCGAGAGGTGGCGGATGCGGTCGATGACGCGATCTGGGTGAGATCCGGCACCACACTCAGCAGGACGCCCGACGCCGCATCCGCGCCCAGGATGTACGACCCGGGCATCGCCGTGCTCGCCGTGACTTTCACGGCAGCCCCCGCCTTGTCCTTCGCCACGATGGTGGGGGCTGCCAGCGCGGGATCCCGGTGCACCGTGTAGGAACGGCGGGCCGCATTGAATCCTTCGACCGCCGTGCCGTCGACGGTGAGACGGGAGAGTTGGAGGGCGCTCTCGGGCGAGGCGCCCCAATTGCTCATCGGCAATGTCGCCGAAGCGCGGGATGCCGTGGTCGCCGCCGGTGAGAGGAGAGTCATGGTCACGGCGAGCGTCTGGCGCGATCCACCCGGAACGTCGACGACGAGTTTGGTGAACTCGGCGTTCGCATCCTGCTCGGGCCGCGGCGAGATCGCGGACGGAACCGCGGGAGTCGTGCGGAACCGGACACCGTCGGCCGCCGACAGTTCGACCAGCATCCGCTGCCCGTCTTTGTAGAACACGGCGCTTCGACCGTTTTGCGCGACCTGAACCTGTGCCGACGTGTGCAGACCCCAGCGCGCCATCGCCCCCGACGGCGCGGTGAACTCATCCTGGAGAACCACCTGGCGACTGGTCGGGACGACACGGATTCCCCGCTGCCACGTTCCCTCGCTCGCCCCCTGCGCCACGCTGAGATCCGCGATCGCGAACGAGCCAGCCGAGCTGGTGCCCGATGACAAGAGGCTGCCGCCCGGTGCGTCCCGGTAATCGTTGGTCGTGTCGCGGTTCAGCAAGAGAGTGTTGTGTCCCTCGAGTCGGTTGCGGTAATACCCCCAGCGCGCCGAGACGGCCTCACCGTTCCCGCGCGCGTCGTAGGTCGCCCGATCCAACCCCAGCTGTTCGGCCCAGGTCACCCCGCCAACGGAAACCATCACGTCGCCGGCGTCGATGTGTCGATGACCGACCGTCGGATCTCCGCCGTAGCGCAGCGCGGCGAACGGCGCGCCGACATCGGTGGCGTCACCACGCACCGTTGCTACTCCACCGTCCGCGTAGTTCGCGACTCGCGGACGCGACTGCTGAGCCGGAGCGAGCGCCGCGACGGACGGATTACGCCACACGAGCCGCTGCGCAGCCCTCCTGCTCGTCTCCATCCCGGCCGACAGCGCTTCGAGGTCTGTTTGTCCCGTCAACCGGGACAGGCCGGAAAGACCCATCGCCGGATAAACAGCGGTCTCGCTGTCCGCAAAAGTGAAGTACTCTCCCGACGGCGTCATGAGGTCGCGGATGAACGATCCGCTTCGAGCGATCCCGCCGATACTCTCCAGGCCCTGCGTCGATCCCGTCGCCGTCTTCAGCGCATTCAAGAATGTCGTGGCGTAGTCGGTCGCGTACTCCCAGTACATCGGACCCTCCGGGTAGCTCCCGTCGGGAAGGTAGCCCTTCAGACCGTTCTTGATTGATTCGATGGAGTAATTGAGCGCCTTCTGCGCATCGCCGCTGGAATCCTCAGATGCGATCGCAAGGCTGGCGAGTCCGATACCGCTGTTGCCCACGATGTTGCGGTTGTGAGTGGCGAGAACCCACGAATCGGGGTCGCTCTCGGGGGATTCATACAGCGGAATCGAGGGTTGAATCGCCTTGGTCAGAAGCGCATTGCGCAATGTGGCCCGACGGGAATCAGTCCAGTAGCTGTAGCCCCAGTCGTACGCGACGGCGACAGCGTTTGCGATTTCCGCTGTCTGCAGGAAGTTCTTCGGATTCCAGTCCGGAAACTTGCTCGCCGCATCGAGGTTCTTCCAGAGCCCTTCCATGTACTTGGCGTCACCCGTCAGCCGCCACGCGAGCGACAGCGTGTACGCGCGATCCACCAGTGCCTTGGCCGTTTTCAAAGTGGCACTGGGGTCTTGGAGGTCGTACGTCACCACGGGCTGCGTCAATTGGTAGTTGGCGGAGTTCATGACGTCTTTCTGCAGACGCGCGGACACAGCGTCGGTAGACACGTTCGATTTGATGGTCGCGAAGTCGTTCGCGCTGGTCACCAGAAGTCTCGGATGTCCGGAACTCACGGTGACGGCGCTACGCACGACAGCCGCCTCGGCGGAGGGAACGGCGACCAGGAAACTGAAGATCATTGTCGCGGACGCAACAACGGACGACATCACAATTGACGCTCTGTGACTGGTATTCAATGTGCTGGCGCGCATTGGGACTCCAGGTTCCCGCGAGTCGACGCGTGCGCGTCGATGCGTTCTCGGCGACCCTGTGCGGTGTCGCACGGCCCAACATAGGCGAGGAATGCCGAAATTGCGAGGGTCACCCAAACAATGCAGTTCAGGCGGCAGGAACAGGACCAAGAATGTCACCCATTTGGGGGACAATAGTCCTCCAAATGGAGGACAAGAATGCATTTATCGAGGCAGGATGCAGCTCGGACAGGATCACGTCGCTCCGGCACGGAGCACAGCGAAGACGCACGAATCCCGCGCGCAGCACCGCGCGGACGGGATGTCGGTTTCTCGGTCGCTGTCGCGACGGTGGCGCGTTTACGCGCGGCGTCGACCGCGGCTCGCGATCGCGTTCCGATATGTCTGCACGTAATCCGTCGCAAGGACCGACCAATCCAGGCGCGTCAGATCCAGCGTGCGGGGATCGAGAGTACCGGGTCGGGCGCGCACCGCGCGCTCGAGGGACGAGGCACCGAGGGGGGACTCGTACAGGGAGACCCAGTCCGCCCCGAACTGCGACTGGTAGTGCTCTGTCGCAGCAGTACGGGGCACGATGACCGGACGCTCCATGCTCAGCGCCATGAGAAGGGCCCCGGAGTTGTACAGATCCGCATAGGGCAGGACGACCACGGAAGAAGCGGCGATCTCGTCGTACAGAACACGATCGCTGACAGCTTCGAGGAGGGTTGCGACCTGGCCCCGCGATCCCTGCGCGGCCGTCTGCACCTCGGAAGAGAGATCAGGAGTGTGCGGCCTGCCGACGACCCGCAGGTCGTACCCGTCCGCCCTCAAGTCGGAAGCGTCGAAGGCGCGGATGAGTTCGGGAACGTTCTTGTACGCACGAATGAACCCGAAGTAGAGCAACCGTCGACCGGATGCCGGCCTGCGTGCGGCATCGGGAATGAGCGACCGGTAATGCCCATGCGGAATGACGTCGACCGGGGCAGTGATCCCCTTGATCTTCGCGACAGGGTTCAACGCGATGTAACGGTCCACACGCCGGTCGAGACGTTCCAGTTCCGCGGTCGCGGCCTTTCCGGGGTCCTCGTGAGCCGCAAGGTTGTGGATCGTCTGGACGATCGCCGTGCCACGCCACCGGAGCACCTGCATCCACAGTCGGAACCGCAGACGTTTGGCCAACGACACCGCGGGAGAACCGCCGACGAAGTACTTCTCGGGCCACTGGAAGTGCACGACGTCCCACCGCTTCAGGAAAGCGGCACGCCACGAGAAGTAAGAGGAGTCCGTCTGGTCCGACACCGCGTCGATGAGAAGGGAGGCGAACGGATTCCCCTGATTGCTCGGCGGGTAAACCGTGTGCAGAACCTTCATCGGGAACCCTCGTCGGCGGCCGCGGGAGCGAAGACGTCGGCGGGGAATGCCGAGATCAGTGGCTCGCTCGACCAGGCGGCGAGGACGTCCTCATCGCGGTGACGCGAGGTCGAGGCATGCGTCAGGGCGGAGGAGAAGTCCTCGAACATCGGTAGTTCGTCGCGGCCCGTGCCCCGGGCGTAATCCTCGTACTTGAACGAACTCTCCGCCGACGGCTTGATGAGAGCGACGGGAACCCCCAGCATCTCGGCGAAGATCAGTGCGTGCAGCGACGAGGTGACCACGACCTCGCTCGCCGCGATCTCCTCGAGGACCTGACGCAGCGGCGATCTCGGAGACACGGTGTGCCCGGCGGGCACCGGGCGTCCCAGATCGTTCAGGTTCGGGATGTAGAGCACCTCACGCGTCGCCTCGCGAACGGGACGCGCGAACCCCAGCTCGAACAGCAGGAGGGCGGGGTCGCCATACACGCCGGGCGCTTCCTGCCCGGTCCGATCCGAGACCCACTTCCGCGTGAGCGGTCCCCGAACCGCGCGCACGTCGAGAGACGTCCAGTCGTAACGGTCCGCTCCGATCTTGCCGTTGACGCCGCTCCCCCACACCACATCTCCGTCAGAGGCGAAATGCAGGACAGACCCCACCGAGAAGAGACGGACCGTCGCCCCGGAACGCGACTGGTCGGACAGACCGAGACGAGCGCGCATCAGCTCCACGACCATCGGGCCGACGAGATCGCCGAAGTTGTTCTTGCGCGGCCCGACAGCGAACCTGCGGACCACGGGCAGCTTGAGCGACGTGCGCGGATTCCACGCGAATGCTTCGACGCGACCGGTCAACGAAAACTCCTTCGAACCATGTGAAGAATCGCTCGCACGTCTCGAGCGATCGGCTTTGCCACGAGCGCGGCAAGGGCGTAGAACGCGGCACCGACCGCGACGCCGATCAGGATGCGAACGATCGGGAACAGCTCGTGGGCCAGAAAGAAGTCCACTGACCACACGACGCCGGCCATGAGCACATTCATCGCGATGCCGCGAAGCCCGGTGCGGACGATCGCTCCGACGTTCATACCGGTCTGACGCATCGGGAACAGCGACAGGACGATCCAGTTGAGCGCGAGGCTTCCCGCGACCGCGATGGCCACGCCCACCGGGCCGAACGGGGCGCCGGCGATGATGAGCACCACCATGAGGCTGCGCGTCACGATCGAGAAGCGCAGCTGAAGGCCAGTGAGCCCACACGCGAGGAACGACCAGTAGTAGACGTACCCCATCACCTGGAAGATCCCCCCCAACGCGAGGATGGCGAAGATACCGGCCGCCGAGGTCCATTGCGGGCCCAGCGCCACCTCGATGACAGGTGTCGCCAGCGCCGCGCCCAGGCAGAATGCCGCGCCGAGCACATAGGTCATCCCGAGCTGTGCCTGCTCGACGTACCTGCTCATGCGAGAGCGGTCGGTCTGCTGGCGCGAAAGGATCGGTAGGGCGACACGCGTGAGGGGAGCCGCGATCTGCTGCACGGGGATCTTGAACAACTGGTACGCGCGGTCGTAGAGGCCCAACGCCTCCGGGCCGGACGTGCGGCCGAGGGCCACCGAGTCGACGTTGCCGCTGACGTACGACAGCGCCTGGACACCGAAGGAGTTCGCGGCGAAAGACAGCAGCGGTCGCATCGGAGCCTTCCCCGGCAAGCGGGGCACCCATTTCGCGAGCACGAAGGTGAGGAGGAGGAGCATGCCCGCGGCGGCGAGCTGCTGACCGACCAGAGCCCAGTACCCGGCCCCGTTCAGTGCCAGGATCAGCGCCAGCGCGAGACCGGATGCCTGCGCCACGATGTCGATCAGGGCGAGGCGACCGAAGCTCAGGCCGCGCGTGAGGTGCGCCGTGAACTGCGAGGCGAGGGCGGACAGGACGAATCCGATCGCCATCACACGCACGACCATCGCCACACCGTCGACCTGGTAGAAGGACTCGATCAGAGGCGCGGCCAGGAAGAAGGAGCCGTAGAGGACGAGGCCCACGCTGGCGCTGATCCAGAAGAGATTGGAGCGTTGCTGGCTGCTGATCTCTTTCGCCTGCACCGCGGCGTTGGAGAGGCCGAAGTCGCCCAGCAGAGCAGCGAACCCGGTGACGGCCAACACCATGGCGAACAGCCCGAAGTCATCGGGAGACAGCAGACGTGCCAGCACGACCGTCGAGGTCAGCTGCAGAGCGAACTTGACGGCCTGGCCGCCGAGCGTGACGCGGGCCCCGCGCGCCGCTTTGCCGCCGTCAGACACGTGAGCTCCGCAGTGACGCAGGCTGGGCCCGACTCGACATCGCCGACTCTCTGCGATAGCTCATCGCGTGAGAGCCGGCGTGTTCTTCGGTCGGGAGTCTTTCTCCCTTTCCTTCACCGTCGCCGTCTGCAGTGACACCCCGGCGCGAGCGGATGAGAGGAAGCCGATCGTGAACATGAACAGACCGATGAGCAGCACGGAGATCATGCCCCAGCCCGTGAGCAAGATGACGCCCAGTCCCGGGATCGAGTACACCAACACGCGCGGGGTGTGCATGTACTGATCTGACTTGCCGAATCGGAAAAGCCCCCAGACGAGCATCACGAACAGCGGGAGGAAGAACAGCAGCGCGAGCACGACGCCCAATTCTGCAGTGAGCAGGAGGAACGAGTTATGGACCGGGTACCCCGACGCGGTAGCCGCGTCAGTCCGCCCCACAACGGCGATGTAAGCGTTCGGGCCCGTGCCGATCAGGAAATCATTGTTGAGCTGACGCAGGGCCGCCGCGAGGAGGAGCGGACGGAGCCCGCCTTCCGCGTCATCTTGAAATCGCTCGAGCACGAGCGGCGCGAAGATCGTGCCGGCTCCGAGGAGCACCACTGCACCGCCGATTCGCGTGCCGACCCGAGCACGGCCGGGGAAGGTCAGGATCCACGCCGCCAAGAGGATGGCCATCGCGATGAGGTTCGCCCTGCTCACCGTCAGGCCGCCGACGAGAGCGGCAAGCGCGACGCACGCGAAGGCCAAGCGCGAAATCCGCCGATCTGCGGCAGTCGTGAAGGGCAGGGAGATCAACATCAGGGCAAAGGCGACCTTGGACAGGTTCGCGGGATGCCCGATGGTTCCGGACACACGTCCGACGGTCTGCTCGAGGGTACGTTCCGAGTTGACGAGACCCGTGGGAAGGCTGACTCCTGCGAGCTGTAGGACTGCGACTGCCAGTTGAATGGCGAGCACTCCGAGAATCAAGAGCAACACGAGTCTGGCGACGTCGACGCGGTTGAAGGACTCACGGCCGATGGCCCATCCGACGCCATAAGCCAGGACGCCACCGATGAGTGCCGAGTAGCCCGCCCACTGAGGAGTGGTGCCCTGCCAACTCGTGAACATGCCGACAGTCAGCAGCACAACGAAGACGACGAGCGAAATCGGCAGCTTGACGCGACCTGTGCCGAGGAGAACGACAACGGCGGCGATGACGAACGCGATCGTCTGCGTCTGGATGTTCAGCGACGCGGGGGCGATGTCGTACGGTGTCGATTCTGGCGACCGCACCAGCGTGACCAGAGTGCGCGGGAAGAGGGCGGCGCCCAACAGAACGACGATCAGTGCGTTAGCCGTGAAACCGTAGCGCCGGTTCAATGCGATGGCGATGAACGGACCGACGATCAGCAGCACGATCAGCGCGACGATGGCTAACAAGTCTCTCCACTTTCGCCTCGGGGCCGGGCGAGGGTTCGCGTAAGAATGTGCGTGATGCGCAGGCCACCTGCTGCTTCCCCCTCCCGAATGCTACCAGTTGCCATCCAACGCCCCCGGTCCACCGCATTCTCCGTGCGCTTACGCCGTCGGCGCGTCGATGAGCGAATCGTGTCTCGTCGAGGACAGCCAGAACGGCGCGGGCACAAATGTCCTAGCCGCCACGAAGATCCGTAGATTAGATTCCATGAGCTCGCGAACAGAGCGAGAGCAAGGAGCAAGCGGTTCACGCCCGACCGGCGGATCGATTGCCATTCCGCACTCGGTGGCCGTGACTCTTCTTGCTCCGCTGATCCAGAAGGTCGCGACGTCTCGCGGGATACGGATGCTCTGCATCAAAGGCGATGCGCTCGCGCTGCAGGGTCTGCGGACGCAACGGGCGTCGGGGGACGTGGACGTCCTCGTCGATCCCGACCGCTTCGAGGAGTTCTCCGACATCCTCCGGGCATACGGGTGGCGTGACCGTGATCGGCAGGTGCTGACCCCGCTCCCCGCCGCGGGTTCGGTCACGATGCCGCACGCGCGAACCCTGGAGCATCCGCATTGGCCGTCGCACCTCGACCTTCACCGGTACTACCCCGGTTTCTTGGGCCCCGCCGACGAGACGTTCGAGATGCTGTGGGCAGAGCGCGAGACGATCGCACGCGACCACCTGGAGTACGTCGTCCCGTCGGCGACGGATCACTGGATCCTGGCCGCGCTGCACGCCGCGAGGTCGGCGGACGCGGCGCAGACCCGTGACCTACAAGAACATGCACGAGAGACGTTCGCCGACCGCCTGGCATCCGTCCGGGACCGCGCCGTGGTGCTCCGCGCCTCGGCTCCGCTCCGCGACGTCTTCGCCGAGTTGGGAGCGCGCGGCCCGGTCGACGACGCGGCGGCGTCGCCCCTCCTCGAGGCGTGGCGACGCCGACTCAGCGAGGGGACGAAAGACGAGGCCTTCGTGGAACAGTTGGTGACAGCCCGCCGTTTCGACAAGCTCGCCCTCACCCTGCGACACCTCTTCCCTCACCCGCGCTCGGCTCGGGCGTTCCACGCGGTGGGCCCGGGGGCGCGAGGGATGGCGGCGTTCTACCTCCGGCGCCTGGCAGCCGCCCCCGGGTACGCCCGGCAGTACGCCGAGATCCTGTGGCGAGGACGGAGATCGAAACGATGACCGCCGAAGAGCCACGATGGCATCGCGCGCCCGCCGTCCTCTGGACGGACGACGACGACGTCGTCTACGTCGTGGATCCCGAGGGGAAGGATCCTTTCGTGGTCCTCGCCCTCGAGGGAACGGCGGCGGCGATCTGGCGGCATCTCGCGGCGGACCCGTCCCTCGGCGACGTGATCACCTCGATCGCCCTCGAGTACGAACTCGCCCCCGGCGACGTCGGCACAGCTGTGGCCGACTTCCTTCGCGGACTCCGCGAAAGCGGACTCGCGACGACCGACGCCGTCGAGAATCGCGCCTGAGCACCGGGTCTCAGTTCTTCGCGCTCCGCCGCGCGCGACGCGACGGCACCGGCGCGTCCGGCGAGGACGAGGCGGTCGGCGAGGACGAGGTGTTCCCCGCCGTCACCATCTCGCTGCGCTCGACGGGGCGCGGAGCCGGCGCGGGCGCCCCCTGGGAGGCGTAGTTGCCGGTGTATTGGTAGTCGTAGTACCCCTTGCCGCGGCCCTTGATGGGCACACGGTTGATGACAACGCCCAGGCAGCGCCCGCCCGCACGCTGAAGGGACTGCAGCGCCTTCTGCAACGTTTCGATCGTCGTCTTCCCGACGCTGCCGACGATGATCGCACCGTCGGCGTTGTGCGCGAGGACGGCGGCATCCGTCACCGGGATGAGCGGCGGCGCGTCGATGATCACCGTCGCGTCTTCGGCGAGCCGGGCCAGGAGTTTGTGCATGCGCTCCGACCCGAGCACCTCCGAGGGGTTCGGGGGAAGTGTTCCGGCGCCCAGGACGACCAGCTTCCCCTCGGCTCCCACGAGTTGGGCGACGTCGTCGAACTCCGCCCGTCCGGCAAGGACATCGGTGAGTCCGACCCCATCCACGAGGCCGAAGATCGACGCCACCATCGGGCGTCGCAAGTCTCCATCGATCAGGACCACGCGCTGACCGTTCGCGGCGAGCACGATGGCGAGGTTCGCGCTCGTCGTCGATTTGCCGTCGCCCGGGAGGGGACTCGTGACCACGATGGTGCGCGGTGGATTGTCGACGTCCATGAACTGAATGTTGGTGCGCAGCTCACGCAGCGCTTCCGCGACCCGGAAATACTTCGCGCGCGCTCCGTCATACAGCCCCGCATCCAGCGGGATGAGACGTTCTGACGACGTGAACGACTTCTCCAGCGGGATCGACCCGACGACGACCTGCCCCGTCTCCCTTTCGATGGCATCCGCCGAACGGATGCGGCGATCGAGCAGATAACGGACCGCGGCCACGCCGAATCCGAGAGCCAATCCCGCGAATGCGCCCACGGCGAGCGCAATCCGCCAATTCGGAGACGTGGGCGATTGCGGCAGCTGCGCGGAATCCCCGGGAACGAGCTGAATGATCGACTGGCCGCCGTTCGCGGATTCGAGCCGTTGGATCTCCGCGGACATCGCGCGCACCCAAGCCTGGGCGAGGTCGCGAGCTCCCTCCGGCGTCGAGGCATTGGCCTGGACGATGATGTTCACCGTGTCGACCGGGTTCGTCACCGACACCGACCGGACCAACGTCTCGGGCTTCACGTTCAGCCCCAGATCGGCGATCACCTCGTCGGCCACCGAACGCCAGGTCGCCACATCGATGTACGACTTGACCTTCGACTTCGCGAGATTGTCAGCGATGAGCGCGGAGCCCGTGTCGTCGCCCGATGTGGCTCCCGCAGCCGACAGGAACCCGCCGGCATCCGCGGTGTACACCGGCTTCTGCAGAGCCGCCCATCCGGCCGCGGCGAGGACGCCGAGGATGAGCCCCAGAAGGATCCACACCCAACCGACGCGAATGACTCGCCAGTATGTTTTGAGCTCCATCAGGCGATGCCTCTCCCCCTTGCACGCCCGTTGCGCGGTTGCATTTCCCGCCGGGGCCACGAACACGCCACCCAGAAGGCGCGGTGCATTTTCGGGCAATTCTAGGGGGCGGTCGCGGGCCACATTTCCTTTTCACCCCTTCGGTCCTCCCAGGCGAGCAGTGACGATGCCGAATGCCGTGTCGCCGGGCACGAGGGGCGGGAAGACGGCCGATCCGGCTTGGCTATGCTGACCGACAGACCCCGTCCCCAGTGCCCGGGAGGCCCCGATGACCGCAACCGACTTCGCCGCGCCCCCGGCGCCGGTGGTCGAGGTCGAGGCGCTGGGTGTCCGCATCGACGTCCGCGTGAGGTCGGAGATCTCGGAGTCGGGGCGACGTCTCATCCGTGACGCCTGGCGCGACTGTCGCGGTGGGTCGACGACCGAGCCCCTCCGCCGCACCCTGGAACTCCCCGCCTCGATGTTCGACGATCTGGAACGCGGGCTCTCGGACCTGTCGACGCAGGTCACCCTCGAGGCTCTCCAGGCGCTCCGCGGGACTCGTCTGCTGCTGCACGCGGCGGCCGTCGCGACCGCCGACGGGCGCGTCATCGCTTTCATCGGACCCTCGGGCCGCGGCAAGACCACCGCCGCGCGTCACCTCGGCCGACACTTCGCGTACGTCAGCGACGAGTCGGTCGCCGTCGGCGACGACCTCTCCGTGACGGCGTACCGGAAGCCCCTCTCGGTCATCATCGAGGGGCACGCGCACAAGAGGCAGATCGCCCCGAGCGAGTTCGGTCTGCGCCCCCTGCCCGACGCGCCCCTGCACCTGGTCGGCATGACGCTGATCGAGCGCCGACCGGACACGGATGCCATCGGCCTCGTCCCCGTCGACACCATCGACGCGATCTGCGAGATGACACCCCAGATCAGTTACCTCGCGGAGATGCCCTCCCCGCTGCAGCACCTCGCGCGCGTGTTCGACGCCGTCGGAGCTCCCTCGCGCCTCGTGTACCGCGACGCGACGGAACTCCCCGCGCTCGTCGAGGAGATGTTCGCATCCACTCCGGTCCCCGCGCCGGCGTGGACCGTGCCCTCCCCCGCGAACGGGGACGACTCGTGGAAGGTCGCACCGGTCGACGACGCGATCATCGTCGACGGGCGCGCGTGCATCCTGCGCGACGGCGTGGTCACCGCTCTCGACCAGCGGGGTCGGCTCGCCTGGTGTCTGGCGCGCGAGGGCGCCACGGCGCAGCAGATCGCCGACGCGGCCGTCGGGGAATTCGGGGTGCCTCCGGAGGGATCGGCCCTCGCGCTGATCGAGCAGACCCTTGAGGATCTGCGTGGACACGGACTCCTGGAGTCGGCGTGAGCGAGCCCCCGACGTCGACACCGACCGCCCCCTCGCGGCTCCGCCGCATCCGGCGGTCGCCGATCACCCATCTTGTCGTCGCCTTCGTCATCCTCGCGCTCGTGCAGCTGTTCTTCGTCAAGCCCTTTCAGGTGCCGTCGGAGTCCATGTCCCCCACGCTCGAGACCGGTGACCGCATGCTCGCCAACCGCATCGCGCTCACGCTCTCCCCACCCCATGAGGGCGACATCGTGGTGTTCTCCCGCCCCGACACCTGGGAGTCCTCGGCGGACCCGAGCCCGTTACGCGTCGCGATCGGATGGGTGGGCGACCTCGTCGGGTTCGGCCCCAGCAACCTGGACGCTCTGGTCAAACGCGTCATCGGGGAGCCGGGAACCACCGTGCAGTGCTGTTCGGCCGAGGGAGCGGTGACCGTCGACGGAGTCCCCCTCGACGAAAGCTACGTGGTCAACGACCTCCCCTACACACCGGGCGTCCTCGACTGCACGACGGTGCCGACCTCGTCGCGGTGTTTCGGCCCGATCGTCGTTCCGGACGACAGCTACCTGGTGATGGGCGACAACCGCGCCAATTCCGCCGACTCGGTCTACGGATGCCGCGGGCTCGCGACCGGAGCGACCTGCGCGCGCTTCGTCCCCCGCGAGAAGATGCTGGGCACGGTGTTCGCCATCATCTGGCCCCTCGACCGTGCGTTCTCCTCTCTCGACGGACGCTGATCCTCACGGGGCGACGCGGCGCCAGAATTTGAACCCGACGATCTCGCCCTCCAGCTGATACGACCCGGTGACGAAGGCATCCAGTTGCGGGAAGTGGTCCTTCTCCGGCGGGCACCAGTTCGAGATGCCGCACGAGGTGGGCGATTCGACGATGAGCGCGGGCGGGCGGGACGCGATGTCGTTGAAGTACTGCTGCGGCAGGCCCCCGTACGCCTGCTCCACCGGCAGCGAGTACGTGATGGGCGTCGGCGACAAGCGGTCGGCGGCGGCGAGGATCCATGTCTCGGCGCCGTGCACGAGGACACGATCGTCGGGTGAGGTCTCGGCGACCACACGGTCGATGATCTGTTGCTGATACGACCCGGCGACGAAGGCACCCGCGTCCGAGCGGAACCACAGACCGAAGGCGGCGGAGGCGACCGAACTCGACAGGGCGAGCGCCACCACCGCGGTCATGGTCACAGTGACCGGCGCGCTCCGCCGCGAGAACGCCCGCGACAGGGCACGAGGCGGGATCCCCGGGGCCAGCTCCGACGCCGCGACGACGAGGGCCACCGCGAAGCCGGCGATCGCGACCACGAGATAGTGCGGATACGGCCGACCGGATGCCATCTGCGACAGCGCATCGATGACGCCGATGCCGAGGAACACCGCGACGACGACCCGCGCGCGCGACACGGCATCCTGCGCGCGTCGGCGGACCGCCCACGCGACGACGACCAGTCCGAGCACGGCCACGACAGCGCTCGAGACGAGGATCTGCGCCAGAGAAGCGAAACCCTCCAGACGCTCGCTGAGCGAGGCTCCACCCGAGTAGAAGAGGTTGTAGCGCAGGTACTGGTCGACGGCGGCACGGAGGGCGTCCCCGCTCCACAGCCAGAGGACGAGGCCTCCACCGATCACCGCGACCACCGCCGCTGCGACGAGGGCGAACGCGGCGCGCCGACGGCTCACGACCAGGATCAGGGCCGAGAGGGCGACGAGACCGAGCACGTTGTTCATCCGCGTGAACAGTCCGACGGCGAGCGCGAGTCCGACGATCGCGCCGACCCCGGCTGCGAGTCGCGCAGACGGCTCCCGTCCCACCCGAAGGGCAGCTTCGGCGACGACGGTGTAGGCGACGAGCTGGATGGGGAAGAGCCAGGTCTCGGTGAAGTTCCCGCCCTCGAACACGGCGAGGTAGCTCACTCCGGTGAGAGCGATCGCCGGCGCCGCCCACAGGCCGATCCGCCGAGACCAGAGCACTCCCGCCACGGCGAGGCCGAGAGCCAGCGCAAGGCCCTCGAGAAGCGGGGCGCCGACGATGCCGCCTCCGGCGCGCCAGGCCACGGCTTCGATCACGGCGAGCAGCGGGCCCTTGTGATCCCAGGAGTCGACGTAGGGCATGCCCCCGCGCGAGACGACCATGCCGGTGTAGAGGAACACCCCGGAGTCTCGACCGAGGTTCCCCGACACCATCATCGGTACGGCGGTCACCAGAGCCACGAGGACCGAGGTACCGATCGCGGCGAGGGAGGCCGTCGAACGCAGGCCCGTCATCGGCGCGCCTCCTCGAGGGTGATCACGTGGCGCTCACGCCAGCGCGCGAGGACCCGGCGATCGCGCTCATGGACCGCGAGGACGATGAGCGCGGCGACGGCGACGCCGATCCACCCCCCGAGCGAGTTCGCGACGACGTCGTTGAGAGTCGCGAAGCGCGCCGGCAGAAACAGCAACTGGGCCCCCTCCAGACCGAGGGACACGAGAGGCACGAGCGGGAGCGCCAGCCACAGCACGCGCGTCGGGAACACCAGGGCGAGGAAGAAGCCGAGGGGAAGGAACATCAGGACGTTCGCGGTCGCCTCGAACCAGCGATAGCCGTACCAGGACGGGACGCCGTTGCGATGGAGCACGGCCAGCAGGCGCTGGATCGCGCTCTCGTACCCCTGATCGATCGGCGTCGGCCAGAGCGTCGCGAGCAGGACGACGCACAGGCACAGCCCGAGCCCGACGGCGGCGATGGACAGGCGCACGTCAGCCGCGTGCGGGGGCGGTCCCGGCGGCGCGCGAACGGGACCCCCGGCCCGCCGTCACGATGTCGACGCGCCACAGCTCGGCGAACGCGCGCGCCGCGAAGCGCACGAGCCGCCGCGGAGGCAGCACGTGACGCGAGCGCCCTTCGCCCCACATCGTGCCTTGCACCATCGCGGCTCGACGAGGGATGCTCGCCACCGCGACGTAGCGCATGCGCAATCCGATCCGGGCCTCGGCGATCGAGAAGTGCACGTGCGGGACGAGCGCGTCGGCGGGAACGGCAGCAACGAGCTCGGCAAGCGTGTCGGGGCGATACGCGCGCAAGGGGGTGTTCACGTCGGGGACCGATCGTCCGCACAACATCAGGACCGCGAGGCGGACGAGACCGCTCAGTCCGCGGCGGAACCATGGATCGGTTCGACCGCGACGCACCCCGTGCACGACATCGGCGTCGACATCGTCGAGGGCGAGAGCGACTCGGGCGATGTCATCTCCATAGAACTGGCCGTCGCCGTCGACATGGACGATCACGCTCGAGCCCTCGCGAAGCCCCTCGGCGTAGGCCGCGAGCGCCGTGGGGCCGTGGCCGCGGTTCTGAGGTGCCCGCACCACCTCGGCGAGTCCAGCGGCTGCGGCCGCCGTCTCGTCGGTCGACGCATCGTCGAGGACGACGATCGACACGGGCGTATCGATCGCGGCGAACGAGGCCCGGATTTCCGCGAGGAACGAGGGCAGGGCTTCGGCCTCGTTGTAGGCCGGTATCACGACGACAACCCGGTCTCGTTCCCGCACCCTGGATTCTCCACTCTCTCCCGAGCTGAATTCGCCCGGTGCCTCCCCCGAACATGTAGCGTATGACACTCGTGGGGCGCAGCCGGAATCTTCGTCGTGCCGGCGCACTGTCGGCACGGTTCCTCATCGTGGGCGCGATCAGCACCGCCATCGAGATCGCGGCGTTCAACCTGCTGATGCTCGCCGGCGTCGGTCCCGTCGCCGCGAAGGTCATCGCCTCCCTCATCGCGCTCGTGAACGCCTACGTCGGCAACCGTCAGTGGGCCTTCCGCTCACGCTCCCGCGACGGCGCCGGGCGTCAGATGGTCCGCTTCCTCCTCGTGAACGCCGCCTGCACCGCGATCGGCGCGGGATCGGTGTGGCTCGGAGTACGCGCCCTCGAGGCGCTCTTCGGTGAGGCCGGCCCCGTCGGCCTCAACCTCGTGAACCTCGCCTCGATCGCGGCGGTGACGGTAATTCGCTTCGCGCTGTACCACTACATCGTGTTCCCTCGCTCGACCGCGATTCCGGGGCCGAGCGAGGGCTCGGGTAGGCTCGCCCCGTGAAAACCGCCCCCCGCGTCCTCGGCATCCTGTCCCTGCTCGCGGCTCTCGGGGCGATCGGCGTGCAGGTTCTCGTCGTCGGTCTGCTGTGGGCGGCCTTCACACAGCCGCTGCCCCTGCAGAGCACGCTCCTGCTGGGAACGGCCGGCGCGCTGCTCGGTTTCGCCCTGGCCGTCGTCGGCGCGATCCTGCGTCGCGGGGTCGGCCCGCTGCTGGCCATCGCCGGCCTCATGAACCTCGGGCTTCTCGCTGCGTACGCCTACCTCTTCAGCATCCTCTGACCGTCCCTCCGTCCCGTGTCGGAGACGACGGGACGGTCGGCCGCCTCAGCCGCAGGACACCTCGGTGATGTGCGAGGGGACGGGGTTCACCATCGGCGTGTGCACGAGCGACACGTCGTCGCCGTTGTCGGGCGCCCCCTCGAAGGTCACGCTCAGCGAGTGCGTCGTCTGCGGGTCGTTCGTGGAGAACAGACGAGCGACGGGCCGACCGAGGTGCTCGCCGGTGGTGACCGGCACGTCGACGCCGTCGAAGCTCGCCTTGACGAACGTCGCCCCGCTGGGTCCGTAGAACTGCATGTCGGTGCCGATCGTCCCCTTGGGGAAATGCTTGCCCGCGTCGACGTACCGGACGAGACCGTCCGAGGTCGCGCGGTCGAGCGCGTTCGTGAACGTGACCGTCGTCGTGTACGTGGGGACGGCCGAACAACGGTTCACCGAGACATCGGCCGACATCCACGTGTAGTAGCTCAGCTTCGCCTCGGTCAGGTCGTTGATGAACACCCCCAGCGTGGTCTGCTGGTCGTCATCGGTCGACGGCAGCGGTCCGAGCAGGCGCGAGCCCGCGAACGCCGCGCGCGTGGTGTCGTCGAACGAGTAGAAGTACACCCGGTTCTCATCGACGGCGCGCACGAGAGCGGTCGCGAAGGACACGGGCGCGAAGTCTCCCGACGACACCGCATCGAAGACCTCGACCGCCGCCGAGGCGAAGAACGCGTCCTGGTCCGCGTTGTCGGGGTAGCGCGCGTACACGTCGCTCAGCAGGATCTTCACGGCATCCGACGACGTCAATTGGTCGCCCGTGGCGAGCGTGATCGGCCCGGTCGCATCGAGGAGGTACGACAGCGTCACGGGATCGATCGACATGACGCCGTCGACGGGCGTGCCGAACGACTCGGTCCAGTACGCCCGGGCGAAATCGGCCGACATGGCGAAGTCGGGCGTCGACGTGATGTCCTGCGAGTACCGGCCGATCTTGTCGTCGTACAGCTTCACGACCTCGGGATCCAGCGGCAGGATCGACTCCTTCCGCGTGTTCGTGAAGTCGCGGCTCGTCGCCTGCTGGGCGATCTCCATCTTGCCGTTCTCGACCTTGAGGAGAACCACGGATGCCGGGATGCCCCCGGTTCCACGCGCCTCGGCGTTGTTCTGGACCAGCAGCAGGTAGTTCTTCGCTCCGTCGGCGCCCATCAGGGAGGGCAGCACCGGCATGAGCGCGATGGCGCGGGACAGCGCCGGCTGGAGACCGCGCACCGCACCGGTGAGCTGGCCGAGCGGGCCTTGGAGTACGCCGGGCGTCTCGGCGACGTCGACGTCGCGCACCGCGTCGGCGGCGCGATCGGCGGCGCTCGAGGCGGTCGAGAGAGGCCCGGAGAGCTGCGAGATCGCCGCGACGTCGAACGCCCCGTCCTTCGGCCGCAGCAAGGCGGGGTCGACGTCGGCGAGGGCGGGCAATGCCCCCTGGGCGAGTTCGTCGACGGCGACGGTCGACTCCCGCACGGCGTGCAGCGTGGGGCCGATGAAGGGCGCCTGCTCCGCGATCTGCCACGGCAACGTGTCGGCGGCGCTCCGTGCGCGGGCGGCGTGGCCCTGCAGCTCCTCGATCGACGACGCGAGTGCCGTCCGGTCGTCGGCACCGAACTGTCCCTGCATCTTCGTCACCAACGGGACGGCGGCGCGCAGCTCCTTCTGGGCGATGAACCCGCCGATCGCCACGGCACCGGCCAGGGCGACGAGCACGGCGGTCAGGGCTCCGAGGGCGAGCCAGGCGATCACCGCGGGGCGGAGTCGACGGGTCGGGACAGTTCTCGACATCACATTCCGTTCACGCCGCGAGTGGGCACCCGGCGTAGCGCGCGACAAGGTCCGGCCGCGCAGATGGGTATGCTACCTGAGTCGGGTGCAACGTCTGCTGGGCACATTCCGGTGCGGCGGACCCCGTTGTGCGCTCGACCTTCCTGCCCCCGACAGACGAGGAGACGCGTGGGATCTCGCCGCACGCCCGCCGTCTCCATCATCGGGACCCGCGGATACCCCAGTTATTACGGGGGCTTCGAGACAGCCGTCCGACGCCTCGCGCCGTACCTCGTGGACCACGGATGGGACGTCACGGTCTACGGTCGCCCCGACGCGACCGACCCCGCCGATCCCGAGCGTGACAACCGCGTCACCACGCGGGTGACCAAGGGCATCGACTCCCGGACCCTCAGCACCCTGTCGTACGGACTGACGTCGACGATGGATGCCGCACGCCGGCGCCCCGACGTGGCCCTGATCATGAACGTCGCCAACGGCTTCTGGCTGCCGCTTCTGCGTGCCCGCGGCATCCCCACGGTCGTCAACGTCGACGGCCTCGAATGGGAACGCGAGAAGTGGAGCGCGCTGGGGAAGGCGGTCTTCCGCGCGGGAGCACGCGTGACCGCGCGCCTGTCGACCGAACGCGTCGTCGACGCCCGCACGATCGGTGCGGCGTGGCAGACCCGTTTCGGGGTCGACGGCACCTTCATCCCCTACGGTGCCGACGTCCCGCCGCCGCTGCCGATCGAACCCGGACTCACCCATCGCGGCTACGCCTTGGCGGTCGCCCGCTTCGTGCCCGAGAACACGGTGGGCCCGTTCTTCGACGCCACCGAACGCCTCGCCGTCGACCACGACGTCATCGTGGTGGGCTCCTCCGGGTATGGCGGCGAGCTCGACGAGCGGGCACGGGAACTCGATGAACGGCTCCCCCGATTCCACTGGCTCGGCCACGTGCACGACGACAACCGTCTGCACAGCTTGTGGCAGCACGCGGGAGCGTACTTCCACGGCCACAGCGTCGGTGGCACGAACCCCGCCCTCGTCCAGGCGATGGCGTGCGGTGCACCCATCGTCGCGCGTGACACGGTTCATAGCCGTGAGGTGCTCGGCACCCACGCAGGAGAGTTCACCGGAGCCCAGCCCGCCGCCATCGAGGCGGCTCTGCGCGGGCTGCTCTCCGACCCGGCCCGGCAGGAGCAGCTCAGCGCCGCAGCGGTGCGGAGGGCCCAAGAGGCCTATTCGTGGGAGAGCGTCAACGCGTCCTACGAGCGGTTGCTGCGGGCGCAGCTGCCCGGGGGTTCCGCCCCGACCACGCCGACAGAAGCACGACGCGACCGGGAACGCTGAGACGACATGGGCATCGCCGCGAAGATCATCCACGAACAGCGCGAGCGTCTGCGCGAAGCCGGGAGCGACCGCTGGCGGATCGTCAGTGCCCAACTCGCCGCGAAAGTCGGACCGATGGCGGTGCGCGGAGCGCTGCTCGCCCCGCGTCTCGGCTCCTCTCGCGGCATCCCGCTCATCGGCCGCGGTGTGCGCGTGCGCAATCCCCACCTGGTCCACGCGGGTACGGATCTCCTCGTCGAGGACTTCGCTGAGATCCAGGGCCTGAGCCGCGACGGTATCCACTTCGGCGACGGGGTGTCGATCGGCACGGGCACACTCATCCGCCCGAGCAGCTACTACTCACGGGCGATCGGCGTCGGGCTCACGATGGGCGACGGGAGCAGTCTCTCCCCCGGCTGCTACATCGGGTGTTCGGGCGGCGTGTCGATCGGCGAGGAGACCATGCTCGGGCCGGGGGTGCGGGTCTTCGCCGAAGACCACGTGATGAGCGATCCCACCGCCGGCGTGAAAGAGCAGGGGGTCGAGTGGTCGCCCATCACGATCGGCGCCGGCTGCTGGGTCGCCAGCGGCGTGACCATCACGTCGGGCGTGACGATCGGTGACGGGGCGGTGATCGCCGCGGGTGCCGTCGTGACGCGTGACGTGCCGGCCGGCGCGGTCTACGCCGGGATCCCGGCTCGTCCCATCGGAACGCGGAGCGCGCAGTGACCACGCGCCCCGCGCGCTGCATCGTCGTCCATCCCTCGGACGAGATGTACGGCGCCGACCGTGTGCTCCTCGAGGTGCTGCGCACCGTGCCCGACGACGTCGAGCTCGAGGTCTGGCTCCCCACCGACATCGACTATCCCGAACGCCAGCTGTCGCGCGCCCTGGCCGATCGTGGCATCCGTGTCCGTCATCTCGCCCTGCCGATCATGCGACGGGCGTACCTCACGCCCCGTCGCCTACCCGGCCTCGCTCTGCGGACGCTGACCACGGCGGTCCGGGTGCTGGCCGCGCGCCCCGCCCTGGTATACCTCAACACCGCCGCCGCGGCCCTCGTCGCGCCCTCCGCGCGACTGTCGGGCGCCCGGGTCGTCCTGCACCTGCACGAGCACATCGACGCGCGTTCTCGCGCGGTCGTGCCGTTCCTGCGCTTCGCGCACCGCATCGTCGCTGTGAGCGCGGCCGTGGCGGACGCGCTGCCCCCGGTGCTGCGCGGTCGGACGAGGGTGGTCCACAACGGGTTCGAGGTGTCTCCTCCCGTCGCTCTGCCGTCGTTCGCCGGCGGTATCCGGCTCGTGATCGCCAGCCGGTGGAACGCCTGGAAGGGCCACCGCGTGCTGCTGGACGCGTGGGACCGGACCGACCGCGACGATCTGCATCTGACGGTGCTCGGCGACGCTCCCCCGAGCGGCGAAGCGGTTGATGTGCCCGCGATCGTCGAACGGTCGCCGCGCCGCGCGCAGGTCGACGTCGTCGGCCGCACCGACGACGTGCGGGGCCACATCGACCGGGCGCACCTCGTCGTCGTGCCCAGTGTGCTGCCCGACCCGCTGCCCACGATCGCGATCGAGGCGCTCGGCGCGGGGCGCGCGATCCTCGCCAGCGACGACGGCGGTCTGCCCGAGATCGTCGGCGATGCGAGATTCCTTGTCGCCCCCGGCGACGTCGAGGCCTGGGCCCGCGCCCTCGACGCTCTCGACCCCGACGTCATCCGTGCCGCTGCGGAGGCCGCACGCCCGCGCTTCGAGCACTTGTTCGCACGCGCGGCCTTCGACCGTCTCATCGGCGAAGAGCTCTGGTCGGAGGTGTCTGCACGATGACCGCTTTCCGCGCCGCCGGCGCCGACGCCGTCCTGAGCGCACGGACGCGCACGATCACCTACGTCCTGATCGGCGCCGTCGTGGTCAGTTCTTTCCTCGGGCGTTACGACCTCCCTGTCGCGGGCTTCCGCGTGCGTATCGAGCAGGTCGTTCCCCTCGTCCTGGTCGCCTGGATGCTGGCGCACCCCGTCCTGCGTCGTGCGTTCCTCCGCGCCGTCCGGCATCCCGTTCCTCTGGTGTACGCCGCGTTCGTGGCGTGGAATGTGGTGTCGACTCTCGTGTTCTCGCCGAGCCTGGTGTGGAGCGCATCGATCCTCGTCTGGTTGACGATCGACCTCCTGCTGCTCGTCTCTCTGATGGCGATGACCGAGGGGGCGAACCTTGCCGAGCGTCTTGGCCGCGCATCGGTCGTCCCGTGGGGCCTCGTCGGCTTCGCGGCCTTCGCCGTCGCGAACCTGACGCGCGGTCGCATCGACATCGGAGCCGACTTCGACTACCTGTACGAGGTCTACGTCGCGCGTGCGACCGCGATCGAGGCGAACATCTACGCGTCGATCCTGGTGTTCTGGACCCTGCTCGCCATCACGCGACGCGGGATCGGGCGCGTGGAAACGGCGGCCATCGCGATCGCTGTCCCGCTCGGCCTCATCGCCTCGCAGACGCGCACAGCCGTGTTCAGTCTCCTGCTGGGCCTCGTCGTCTTCGCCGTCTACGCGCTCGTGACCGACCGACGCCCGGCACGCCAGCGCTGGACGCGCGTGCTCCCCGCCGCGATCGTCGCGGGCACCATCGTCGTCTCGTACGGGATCATGGCCGCGGCCGGTGGCACGGAGCCCGCCGATCGCACGCTCAGCGCGTCGGCATCCCCCTCGCCCGGTGCCACCCGCGAGCCCGATCCGACCAATCCCGAGCAGCAGAACAAGATCGGCGACATCGACTTCGAGGGCGGAACCATCGGGTTCCGCATCACGGTCGCCGAACTCGCCGCGGAAGACATGACCGGCGTCAACCTGTGGTTCGGCAACGGCACCAACACCTTCGGCATCCGCCACGAACAACCCGGGACGCCCGGTGTGAGCGGGCACATCATCATGCTGCCCGTGCAGGTGCTCTACGACGGCGGCATCGTCGGTCTCGGACTCCTCGCGGCGTTCTTCGTGACCGTCTTCGCGTGCGTGCCGCGTCGGCGGCGACCAGTGGCCGCCGGTCTGCTCGCGGCGTACCTGCTGTCAGCGACGCTCACGAGCATGTTCTGGTTCGCCGTGACGTGGATCCTCGTCGCCGTGCTCGTCCGATCCGAAGCACCCGCCGACCGTGACCTCGACGACGCCTGAGCCGCCGCGGCCCCACCGCGCCCGCAGCGTGGTGCTGCTGACGGCGGTCTCGGCCCTGTCAGCGATCTCCCCCCTCATCGCCCTGCCGCTCATCACCCGCGCAGCCGGTCCCTCGGGTTTCGCGGAGATCGCGATCGGCCAGGCCCTGGGGACGCTCGCGGCGACCCTCATCACGTTCGGCTGGGCGGTGCGCGGGCCCGTCGAGGCAGCGCGCTCGGCTCACCCCGCGCGGGTCTTCCGCGCGAGCCTGGTGGTGCGCGGGGCGAACAGCCTCGTCGCCCTGCCCGCGGTGGCGCTGATCGCGGCTCTCGCGAGCCACTCCGAGGACCACGCCCTCGCCATCGTCTCCGCGCTCGCGTTCGCGCTCCAGGGTCTCTCACTCAGCTGGTACGCCGTCGGGGTCGGGCGCCCCTCGCTCGCGCTCGTGTTCGACGCCCTGCCCCGCATCGTCCTGAACCTCGCCGGTGCCGTCCTCGCTCTCGTGACCGGTCAGGCCCTTATCTACCCCGTCGTGCTCCTGGCCGGCACCGTGGTCGCGTTCCTCGTCGCCAGCTGGGTGATCGGACTTCGCGAACGCTTCTCGGTGCGTGCTGCCCTCGCCGACGCGGCCGCGTCGTATCGCGGTGGCTGGCGCACGGCCGTCGCCGCCGCCCTGCTGACCTTCTCCGAGACGGCACCGCTGTCCACGCTCGGCGTCGCGGGCTCCCCCGCGGCGATCGGGTTCGCCCCCTTCGACCGCGTGCTGAAGTACGGCTACATCGGCGTCTATATGATCTCGTCCTCGTTCCAGGGCTGGGTGTCGTCGGCGCAGGGTGCCGCCGGGCTCGCGCGGATGCGCCGCGCCGTCACGCTCCACGGCGGTCTCGGGGTCGTGCTGGGGACGCTGTTCGCCACGGTCGCCCCGTGGGCGACGCCGATCGTGCTCGGACCGGGATTCGAGATCGGCGGACTCACCGCCCTCTTCGGCGGGGTCGCTCTCGCCGCGATGACCGTCGGAACGGCCTTGGGCGTCTGCGTCGTCCTGCCCTCCGGCCGCGACGGCGCCTACCTGATCGCGGTCGGTGTCGGAGCCGTCCTCGTCGTACCCGCGGTGCTCGTCGGTGCCGCGCTCGGCGGTGTCGCCGGAGCGGCCGGGGCTGTCGCCGTCGTCCAACTGGCGGTCCTCACGGCGCTCACGCTCGCTGCGGCGCCCGTCCTGCGGGGGCGCTGAGACCGACGACGGTCACGGTCAAGCGAGGACGAATCCGGCCGCGGACATCCCCACCCACACCGTGGTGAACACGATGCTCAGGATGATCGGCCCCCAGATCCGCTCGGAGAGAGCGGCGAAGATCGCCGCGGCAACGCCGAAGACGACAGGGAGGGCGACCGGCATCCCGGAGACATCGCCGCGGAAGAACAGGGGCACGATCGCGAACGCGGTGGCCGCGACGACCCCGGCCCCGACACGCGCCCACACCGCCGGGAGGCGCGGGGCGAGGGCCGTGCGCGCCAGGGCGTAGACGAGTCCGGACGCGAAGACCGTGAGCATGACCAGCAGGACGTAGGGCGCGACGACCCCGAGGACGAGCCAGCGCGGCGACAGAGCGCCGAAGGTGGGCCACCCCCCTCCGCCGGCGAAGACGCCGGCGATGAACGGCAGGATCGACCCGAGCACCACGCCCCAGAGGACGTCGAGGCCCCGGAGGCGGAGGAAGCCCGGAAGACGGAAACGGGCGAGCAGCGCAATGCCGGTGGCGCCCACGACGAGGGATGCCACGACGCCGCCGAGACTGCGACCCGAAGCACCGTCGAACGCGACCGAGACGAGGAGACCCACGGCGACGCCGACCACGAGAGCGGTCGCGGCGATGGCCAGGGGCATCCACCACCCCTTTCGAGCGGCCGGACGCGCCGACCCGGACGCAGAGTCCGCGGATCGTCGAGAGACCGGCTCGCCGACGACCTCGTCCGTCTGCGCTTCGCGCGCCTCTCGGCGGGAGCGGCGGCTGGGCTCGACGGGGGCCGTGTTCATCCGGCCAGTTTACGGGAGGGTCGAGCCCCGTTCGGGGCGGCGCCGTATCGAGCGGATACGACGAAGGGCCGGGCCCGAAGGCCCGGCCCTTGCCGAGTGGAGTCTGGAGAGACTTACTTGAGGATCTTCGTGACCGTGCCGGCGCCGACGGTGCGGCCACCCTCACGGATCGCGTAGCCGAGGCCCTCTTCCATGGCGATCGGCTGGATGAGCTCGACCGACATCTCGGTGGTGTCACCGGGCATGACCATCTCGGTGCCCTCGGGCAGCGTGATGACGCCGGTGACGTCCGTGGTACGGAAGTAGAACTGCGGGCGGTAGTTGGTGAAGAACGGGTTGTGACGGCCGCCCTCTTCCTTGGACAGGATGTACGCCGTGCCCTCGAAGTTGGTGTGCGGGGTGACCGAACCGGGCTTCACGACGACCTGGCCGCGCTCGACGTCGTCACGCTTGGTGCCGCGGAGGAGCAGACCACAGTTCTCGCCGGCCCAGGCCTCGTCGAGCTGCTTGTGGAACATCTCGATACCCGTGACCGTGGTCTTCTGCGTCGGGCGGATGCCGACGATCTCGACCTCGGAGTTGATCGCGAGGGTACCGCGCTCGGCGCGGCCCGTGACGACCGTGCCACGGCCGGTGATGGTGAAGACGTCCTCGATGGGCATGAGGAACGGCTTGTCCTTGTCACGCACCGGGTCGGGGATCGACTCGTCGACGGCTTCCATGAGCTCGACGATCGAGTTGACCCACTGCTCGTCACCCTCGAGAGCCTTCAGGCCCGAGACGCGGACGACGGGGGCGTTGTCGCCATCGAAGTCCTGCGACGACAGCAGTTCGCGAACCTCGAGCTCGACGAGCTCCAGGATCTCCTCGTCGTCGACCATGTCGCTCTTGTTCAGCGCGACGAGCAGGTACGGCACGCCGACCTGCTTGGCGAGCAGAACGTGCTCACGGGTCTGAGCCATCGGGCCGTCGGTAGCGGCGACCACGAGGATCGCGCCGTCCATCTGAGCGGCACCGGTGATCATGTTCTTGATGTAGTCGGCGTGGCCGGGCGCGTCGACGTGAGCGTAGTGACGCTTGGGGGTCTCGTACTCGACGTGCGAGATGTTGATGGTGATACCGCGCTGACGCTCTTCCGGCGCCGAGTCGATCGACGCGAAGTCACGCTGGACGTTGGTGGCCGACGGGAACTTGTCGGCGAGCACCTTCGAGATGGCAGCGGTGAGCGTGGTCTTGCCGTGGTCGACGTGACCGATCGTTCCGATGTTCACGTGCGGCTTGGTCCGCTCGAACTTGGCCTTAGCCACTGGGTCCTCCTCAGGACGTAGTTGCGAAGTCTCGGGCGCTGGATTGCGACCGGTTCTCCGCGGGGATGGTTCTCAGGTTACTAGAGAGTCGGTATTGAGTTTGAGTGGATGCCGGGAACCCGAGCGGAACCCGGGTTCCCGGCATCCGAGAGGGCGGTGTTACTCGCCCTTGTTCTTCTGGACGATCTCGTCGGCCACGGCCTTCGGGACGTCGGCGTAGCTGTCGAACTCCATCGAGTAGACCGCACGGCCCGAGGTCTTCGAGCGCAGGTCACCGATGTAGCCGAACATCTCGGACAGCGGCACGTTGGCCCGGACGACCTTGACACCGGCGGCGTCTTCCATCGACTGGATCTGGCCACGACGCGAGTTCAGGTCGCCGATGACGTCGCCCATGTACTCCTCGGGAGTACGCACCTCGACGGCCATGATCGGCTCGAGGATGGTGGGGTTGGCCTTGCGGACCGCCTCCTTGAAGCCCATGGAGCCGGCGATCTTAAACGCCATTTCCGAGGAGTCGACGTCGTGCGAGGCACCGTCGAGGAGGATCGCCTTGACACCCACCATGGGGTAGCCGGCGAGCACGCCGACGTTCATGGCGTCCTGGAAGCCCTGGTCGGTCGGCGAGATGTACTCGCGCGGGATACGACCACCGGTGACCTTGTTCTCGAACTCGTAGGTCTTGTCGGCCGTGACCTCGAGGGGCTCGATCGCGAACTGGATCTTCGCGAACTGACCCGAACCACCGGTCTGCTTCTTGTGGGTGTAGTCGTGACGCTCGACCGCCTTGCGGATGGTCTCGCGGTACGCCACCTGGGGCTTTCCGACGTTGGCCTCGACCTTGAACTCGCGCTTCATGCGGTCGACCAGGATGTCGAGGTGGAGCTCGCCCATGCCCTTGATGACGGTCTGACCGGTCTCGGAGTTCTGCTCGACGCGGAACGTCGGGTCTTCCTCCGCGAGCTTCTGGATGGCGACACCCAGCTTCTCCTGGTCGGCCTTGGTCTTGGGCTCGATGGCGACCTCGATGACCGGCTCCGGGAACGTCATCGACTCGAGGACGACCTGGTTGGCCGGGTCGCACAGGGTGTCACCGGTGGTGGTGTCCTTCAGGCCGATGACCGCGTAGATGTGACCGGCGGTGACCGAGTCGACCGGCATCTCCTTGTTGGCGTGCATCTGGAAGATCTTCCCGATGCGCTCCTTCTTGCCCTTGGTCGCGTTGACGACCTGGGCACCGGAGTCGAGGTGACCCGAGTAGACGCGGATGTAGGTGAGACGACCGAAGAACGGGTGCGTCACGATCTTGAACGCGAGAGCCGCGAAGGGCTCTTCACGGTCGGCGTGGCGCTCGATGACGATCTCTTCGTCCTTGGGGTCGTGCGCCTCGATGGCGGGCACGTCCAGGGGCGAGGGGAGGTAGTCGACCACCGCGTCGAGCATGGGCTGCACGCCGCGGTTCTTGAACGCCGACCCGCAGAGCACGGGGTAGAGCTCCGAGTTGATCGTCATCTTGCGGATGGCGCCCTTGATCTCGGCGACCGTGAGCTCTTCGCCACCGAAGAACTTCTCGAGGAGGGCGTCGTCGGACTCGGCGACGGTCTCGAGGAGCTGCTGACGGTACTCGGCGGCCTTGTCGGCGAGGTCGGCCGGGATCTCCTGGATCTCGTACTTCGCGCCCATGGTCACGTCACCCTTGGCGTCACCGGGCCAGACCAGCGCACGCATCTCGACGAGGTCGATGACACCGACGAAGTCGTTCTCGGCCCCGATGGGCAGCTGGATGACGAGCGGCTTGGCCTTCAGGCGGTTGACGATCGTGTCGACCGTGAAGTAGAAGTCGGCGCCCAGCTTGTCCATCTTGTTGACGAAGCAGATGCGGGGGACGTCGTACTTGTCGGCCTGACGCCACACGGTCTCGGACTGGGGCTCGACGCCCTCCTTGCCGTCGAAGACGGCGACGGCGCCATCGAGCACGCGCAGCGAGCGCTCGACCTCGACCGTGAAGTCGACGTGACCGGGGGTGTCGATGATGTTGATCTGGTTCTTGTCCCAGAAGCAGGTCACAGCAGCGGAGGTGATCGTGATGCCACGCTCCTGCTCCTGCTCCATCCAGTCGGTGGTCGCCGCACCATCGTGCGTCTCGCCGATCTTGTGGTTGACGCCCGTGTAGAACAGGATGCGCTCGGTCGTCGTGGTCTTGCCGGCATCGATGTGGGCCATGATGCCGATGTTGCGGACCTTATGCAGGTCGGTGAGCACGTCTTGTGCCACGGGTGTCTTCCTTACCTGTTGGGAGGTTGATGCCGGGCCCATCGGCGGGTCCGAGACCGGGGTGCGGTCCGGGACCCGCCGCGGGTTTTACCAGCGGTAGTGTGCGAAGGCGCGGTTCGACTCGGCCATCTTGTGGGTGTCTTCGCGGCGCTTGACCGCGGCACCGAGGCCGTTCGAGGCGTCGAGGATCTCGTTCTGCAGACGCTCGGTCATCGTCTTCTCACGACGACCCTTGGCGTAGCTCACGAGCCAGCGCAGCGCGAGGGTGTTCGCACGGTGCGGCTTGACCTCGACCGGAACCTGGTAGGTCGAGCCACCGACGCGGCGGCTCTTGACCTCGAGGGTGGGGCGCACGTTGTCGAGCGCCTTCTTGAGGGTGGCGACGGCGTCCTGGCTGTTCTTCGCCTCGACGCCCTTGAGGGCGTCGTACACGATCGATTCGGCGATGGACTTCTTGCCGTCGACGAGGATCTTGTTGACCAGCTGGGTGACGACGGGAGCGCCGTAGACCGGGTCGTTGACGACGGGGCGCTTCGGGGCGGGACCTTTACGAGGCATGGTTCTCAGCCCTTCTTCGCGCCGTAGCGGCTACGAGCCTGCTTACGGTTCTTGACAGCCTGGGTGTCGAGCGCACCGCGGACGATCTTGTAACGGACACCGGGGAGGTCTTTGACACGACCACCGCGGACGAGCACGAGGGAGTGCTCCTGCAGGTTGTGGCCCTCGCCGGGGATGTAGGCGGTGACCTCGGTGCCGTTGCGCAGCTTCACGCGGGCGACCTTGCGCATGGCCGAGTTCGGCTTCTTGGGGGTCGTCGTGTACACGCGGGTGCACACGCCGGCCTGCTGGGGGTTCGACTTCAGCGCGGGAGCCTTGGTCTTCGAGACCTTCGGCGAGCGGCCCTTGCGAACCAACTGCTGAATGGTTGGCACGTTCTCTCCTTGTTTGGCTGGGCGCTCCCTCGCGGGCTCACCCAGGTGCTGCACGGTGACAGCGGTCGTGTCTCCCCCGATACGTCCCTCATCTTGCGATTCGTGACGTGTCGGGCTCACGTGTGATCCACCGCACGTCAGAATGATCAGACGCGATTGTGGTGGATATGCCGTGGGGGTGACCTGTTCGCAGATCAATCCCTGAGATGGTGCGAGCGTTGATCCGTTCGCCCCGCCCGAGGGCATGACGCACGGCGCGCGTGAACGCACACCCGCTCAATGATACGCGCTCATCGGGGGTGCGGGCAAACGTGCACGGGCCTCACGGGCTGAGAAGATCCCGGGTGCGACGACGCTCGGGGCGACCCGTCGCCGGCGATCCGTCTGCGACAGGCCGTGCCGGCCCCGCGGATCACCCGATGAGCAGGACGAGCGCGACGACCGCGGCGGCGACGAGCAGGACGATCACGATTCCCGCCACGAGCAGCCGGCGTCCGTGACCGCGCCCCGATCGCGGTCGGACGGCAGCGGCATCCGGACGCTCGGGATACCGCGACGGCGGCGGCGGTGTCCGGGCCACGCGGACCACCCCGTCGGGCCGGGGCGCGTAGGTCTCGGTCGCGCCGATGCCGGGAGAGCGGGACTCTCTGGCCGCCCCCGACGGCGTCTCGGATCGCGGCGTGGCGTGTCCGGCCGTCGCGCGGCCGGCCGTCGCGCGGTCGGGGAGAGCGGGGCCGGCCGTCGCGCGGTCGGGGAGAGCGGGGTCGGCGGTCGGCCTTCGGCTCCCCCCTGTCGTGTCGTCGGCACCGGCCGTGGCGGGGGCCTCGCCCCGGCGACGTCGACGCGCGGTGGCGGTGTCGCCCGTGTCGTCCACCTCCGCCGCGGGGCGACGAGGGGCCGTTTCGGTGTCCCCCGTGTCGTACGGGTCCACCCGGGTGTGGCGGCGAATGGTCGCGGTGTCGTCGGCCGGGTCGCCGTTCCCCGGGTCGCCGTTCCCCGGGTCGCCGTTCGCATCATCGCCGTCGGTCGCCGGGTCGCCGGCCGCTGCCTCGTCGTCCGCGGAGGCGGCAGAAGACGGAGCCACACGCGCGCGGGAGGCGGAGACAGCGGTGTCCTCGTCCACCGGACCGGCGTCGGGCGCGGGATCGTCCCCTCGCCGGGCGGATCTCACCGTGTCGTCTTCGATCAGGCCGGTGAGGGGCGTCCTCCGGACGACGATCGTGTCGTCGTCCGCTCCGGGGCGGGGCGAGCGAACCGTGTCGTCCTCGAGCTCTCCGGGCGGCGTGGGCCACGAGCGCAGCCGACCGGCCCAGAGAGTGACGTCGTCGGGGTCGTCGGGCTTGTCGTAGGGCCCGCTCATGCGTCCCTCCGAGACAGCCGCACCTCCGCGTCACCGAGGAAGAAGCGCTCGCCCGCCTCGATCTCCTCACCCGGCGGCGCCTCGACCTCGGTCCCCATCAGAGTGGCGAAGAGCACTCCGTTCGTGGAGTTCAGATCGGTGACGAACCAGGTGTCGCCGCGCAGCTGCAGGCGCGCGTGGGTCTTCGACACGGTGCGTGTCTCGTCCGAGATCGCGACGAGTTGCGCGTCGGGGAACGCGTCGTCGGCGGCCGGGCGCCTCCCCACGATGACGACGGGCGACGTCAGATCCACGGGGTCGCCCCCCGGCGGGATGAGCGCCCACGGGATACGACGGCGACGTGCGACCACCGTGCGGTCCAGCGCGTCGATGTCGTCGTCGTCGTCCTCGACGCCCGGTGCGAACTCCGGCTGCGTGTAGAGCGCCGCGACCGAGGTTCGCGCGGAGCGCGGGGCACCGGCATCCGGGGCCCCCGACACCGCCGACACGGCCTCGGACAACTCGGGGAACTCGTCGACGCTCGCGCCGGCCTCTTCGTGCGCGGGGTCGGCGTCCGGCGCGGGCTCCGCAGCCGGTCGGGTGAGCGGTGCCTCGGTGATGGGCGGTGCCGCGTCGGCGGAACTCGCACGCCGCGGTGGTGCCCACGGTTCCGGCGTCGAGGCCGTCTCGGCGGAGGCGGGCGTCGACGATTCGCGGGGACCATCGTCGTCGGTATCCGCCGGGGGCGGGGCCAGAGGCGTCGCGCGTCGCACGGGGAGGCCCGGCGTCAGCGGGACGGTGGGCTGGAACCCGTTCTCGTCAGCGTCCGCGGCAGGCGGTGCCGTCTCCGTCGAGCGGCGCCGCGGAGCGGCCTCCTCCTCGTCGAGGCGCAGGGCATCGAGCGCCTCGAACACGGACGTCGGCGGAGCGGCATCCGGTGCTCTGTCCTCGGCGCGGGGCGGCCGGTCCCCGTCAGAGGGCGGAGGGACGTCGTCGTTGCGGGTCGGCGCCCAATCCACGGCCGAGGGAACCGCGTCGGAGAGGGAGCCGGACGGAGCCGCGAACGGGAGGATCACCGGAGCGGAGGCGGGTGCCTCGTCGTCCGCGCGGACGGGGCCGTCTTCGCGACCTGCACTGTCGCCAGCCGGGGCGGGCGTCCATCCGCCCACGAGCGGGACGTAGGGACCGGAGAACTCCTGACCGCGACGAGCGGGTGCGGAGTCCTCGCTGATCGCGCCGGACCGCGCCGTCGGCGCGGCGCCCTCCCAGCGCGCCGAGCCGAAACCGAGGACACTCGCCCAGACCACCTGCAGCAGGACTCCGAGGACGGTCGTTCCGACGCCGCGCCCGAATCCGAGGCTGATGCGATGCACCGCGACGATGAAGACCACCAGGAAAGCGATCGCTCCGAACAGCGGCACGAGGTTCAGCAGGATCAGCCACGGAGAGAAGCCGCCGAGCTTGAGCACCGTGGCGACGTTGAGGACGGGAATCCACGCCTTCCAGGGCTTCTCCTCCGCCTTGGCGAAGATCGCCGACAGTCCGAGGGCGTACCAGACATACAGGACGACGAAGAGGGCGATGCTCGAGAGACCGAGGATGGCGCCGGTGGAATCGTTCATGTCGTGTCGCGCCGCCGTCGGGCGGACGGGCGCTTCCCCCTCTCGTCGCGGTGCGGCGGCCGTCGGCGCGTGGGGCGCGGGGCGAGGAACCGCAGGAACGATCTCAACGATACGGCCGCGCGCAGCCGGCGCCATCCGCCGCGCTGACGCGCCAGCGTGCGGCGTTCCGCGTCGACGATCCGCCAGAAGGCCGCGGCGTCCTCGGCGGTGACCGTGCGCGAGGAGAACACGGCGCGGTCGGCGTCGTCGGCCAGACGCGAACCGCCGCTCGTGCCGAGGGCCGCGGCGAGCTCGCGACGCGTCGGCGACGGCGGCAGCTCGTGGCCCGCATCCACCCCGGCATCCACGTACTCGTCCCATCCTCCGGCGATCGCGGCACGCGGATCCGGGTCGCGCCGACGACCTCGCCGACGGACAGCTTTGGCGATCACGACGACGAGGAACGGGCCGAAGAGCACCACCACGACCAGCAGCGAGATCCCCGCGACACGGAGGATCGGCCAGAGCCAGGCGAGATCGAGGCCGTCCGCGGACCGATCCTCGTCGTCGGGGGTGTTGTCCTGCTGCACCGGTTCCGGTGGCACGACGTCGTCGACCGTGTCGGGGCGCACCTCCGTGACGTTCTCCGGGTCGCGCTGCTCGGTCACCTCGAGGCTGGGCGACTGCTCCCACTGCGGTGTCACGTCGATCGCCGCCCACCGGCCGTCGGCTCCCTGCACCTCGGTCCACGCGCTCAGGTCGCGCGCGCGACACACGCCCGCCTCGCAGGTGAGCAGGGAGGGCTCCGCGGAGGTGAGACGCGTCCCGACCACGACACGTGCCGGGAAGCCGAGATCCTCGGCGATGAGGGCGGCGGCGACGGCGAACTGCTCATCGTCACCGACGGCGGCGACGTAGTTGCCGGATGCCACGGCACGGGGGTCGTCCTCCCGATCGAGGAGGCGCTGGAACATCGTGTCGATGCGAGCCAGGGAGTGACCGGACGCACTCGGCTGGAGCTGATAGCCAGGGAGATCGCTCGCCCACGTCGGCGCGGACGCGCCGGGTGCGGGGGCGAGTCCGTGGCTGAGATATCCGCGCTCGCGAAGCATCTGCACGAGCGCAGCCAGCGCCGCTCCCCCTTCCCCGGAGGCGTGCTCGTCGACCCAGCGGCGGAGGTTCTCCCCACCCGAGACCGCGTCCGACGTGCCCGGGGCGGTCATCGTCGCGAGATCGGGCGCGACCTCTTCGGACGCCGTCAGCCGGTAGCGATCACCCGGGGCGAGACCGCCGTCGGCGATCTGCACACCCGCCTCCGCGGCCACGCTGTAGTAGAACCGATCGGCGAGCGCCCCCTGCCGATCCCCCTCGAACGTCGCGCGGACGAGGCTCCCGGCCGTCGGCATCCAGATCCCGCCGAGGTCGTCGATCTCGATCTCGGCGTCGACGGGGCGTCCGTCGCGTGCGGGGAGGCTCGAGGGGACGCGGACGAAGCGCCCGTCTCCGGCCCCCGACGCGCGGAAGATCTCGCCGTCGTACGCGTCGAGGGTGGCGACGCGCACGCGCTCCGGCAGCGCCCCGTCACCGCTGACGCGGAAGAGCACGTCGTCTGCCCTCGCATCGGAGAACATCGCCCGGTAGGCGGAGAGCGGACTGATCGCCTCGGCGATCTGTCGCTCCGGTCCCGTCACCGACCTGAGTACCCGTCGGTCGGCGTCGGCGGCCGCCCAGGGCACCACGGCGACGGTCACCACGACGGCGACGAGGATCATGCCCGCCCCGGCGAGGGTACGCCGTCGGTCGGCGACGGAGCGACGAGCGCTCGGCTGCACCCCGGCGAGCGCCCGGGCGCGACGCAGCGATCGGGTGCGTTCGTCGTGAGTACGCCACGCCAGCCACAGCACGGCCGAGAGCAGGGCCGCAAGTCCCACCCCGGTCTCCACGGGTGCGGGCACCGTGAGAGGTCCGATGACGACGGGAGCGCTGGGGGACGTACGGCCGAAGAACAGGCCGAACCCGATCATGAGCAGTCCGCTCACGACGGCACCGGAAGACCGGCGATCCGCTCGCCACGCGAGCGACAACGTCACGACCGTCCCGACCAGGAACACGACGAGGGCGGGGACGAGCAGATTGCGATAGGCCCCGACCGGAAGGTCGACCGTGACGAGGTCTTTCCACCCGAGCACCGCCCCGATGACGGCCTCGCCGACTCCGCGTGCGATCTCCAGCGGTGCCCCGAGTCGCGACGGCACGGCGAGCGGAACGCACAGGACGACGAAGGCGACGACCGTGGCGGCCGTCGTCATCCACGCACCCCCTCGTCGCCAGGCCACGAGGCTCACCACGAGAACGGCGGCGACCGTCGCTGCCGCCACGAGAACGAGGAACGACGCCGACGCGTACACGGGCCAGGCCGCCACGGCGGCGAGCGCGACCGTCACCGCGGTGTACAGCGCCCCGGCCACGAGACGCGCGGGGCGGGCGGCGTCCCGAGTCGTCGTCCTGCTCATGAGGTCGCTCCGCGGACGAGGAGGCCGGAGAGATCGTCGAGCGTGCCGATCGTGAGCACCGTCAGCCCCGCGATGCTCTGCATGCGGGGGTGGGCCCGTTCGTCGCAGACGACCGCGGCGACCGCGGTGTCGACGGGGAAGGCCAACGCCGCGTGGCGCAGACGCGCGACGGGGACCCGCGAGCCGACGACGACGAACGCGATCGAGAGTCTCTCGGTGGACTCGGATGCCAGTCGGCAGACGTCGGAGACCGGCATGGTGTTCTCGTACCACTGCAGAGCACTGAACCCGTCGAGCATTTGCCGCGGCGAGACCGTCGGCACGCGCCGGATCGCCCGGAGGCGACCCTTGACCACGCGCGGGATCTCCGAGCCGGTCACGATGTCGATGTCGCGCGCGTCACGGACGGCGCGCAACCCCAGCGACGCCGCGGCGGCGACGGCGAGCTCATACTCGTCGGCGTCGAGGTACTCCTGCGCGGCGGCGCCGAGGACGACGGCCATGCGGGAACGGCGCGACTCCTCGTACTGGCGCACCATGAGGCGACCGGTCTTCGCCGTGGACTTCCAGTGCACCTGTCGCTGGGAGTCGCCGGGGGCGTACTCGCGGATCGCGTGGAACGACATGTCGGCGTCGACCAGGCGCCGCGTCGCACTGCCCTCGAGGTCGCGGACGAGTCCCGCGCTCGTCGACGGCAGGAGCACGGTGCGCGGGTGGACGAAGAGCTCGTGCTCGTCGTCGACCTCGTGTTCGCGGCGGAGAAGACCCACGGGATCGCTGCGGACGGTCGTGACGGGCCCGATCCGCACCACCCCACGCGGCAGCGGAGGGATCTCGAGCACGTCGGTCACGCTCTGACCCGCGCGCAGCAGGGGTACCCCGAACTCGACGAGTCCCTGCCCCACGGGGATGTCGAGACGCCCGGGAAGCGCGAGGCGTGAGCTGTCGTTGCGCACGGTGATCTCGCCCGAGACACCGTTTCCGGCCACCACGCGCTCGTGGCCGAGCGTGAGATCGACCGCGTAGGCGCGGGAGCCGAAGAGGAACGGAACGCTCATGAGCAGCAGCAGGAGAGCGGCGCTTCCCGCGACCATCCACTCCACCCAGCCGAAGACGAGGCCGAGCACGAGACCCGCCGTCGCGGCGACCGTGACGACCGCCCCCGCCGGGCGCACGGTGCGACCCGCCCAGCGCGTAGCCGTCGCAGCGGCCTCCCCCGTCGCGCGCCAGAGCTCGGCGGCGCGCACGACCGCGCCGACGAGGCGCCTCTGGCGTCGTGTCGAGGTCGAGGTGATCGACGTCCGTGATCCGGTTCCGGCGGTGCCGGCCGAGGTACGCGTCAGCCGCGACTCGGTGAGACTCACGTCGGGCATCGAGGTCTCCGCGGGGCGGTGGGCGTCATCGTGCGCGTTCGCTCTCGCGCTGCGTCGGGGGCGTGACGTCGAGCAGCACCTGCCCGATCACGGCCTCGGCGGTGATCCCGTCGAACTCGGCCTCGGGGTGCAGGATCAGTCGGTGCGAGAGCACCGCCACCGCCAGCGCCTTCACATCGTCCGGTGTGGCGAACGTTCGTCCCTGCGCCGCGGCTCGGGTGCGGGTCGCGCGGGTCAACGCGAGGGCCCCGCGGATGCTGACGCCCAGGCGCACCTCGTCGGCCGAGCGGGTGGCATCCACGAGCCGGGCGATGTAGTCGAGCACGAGAGCGTCCACGTACACGGTGGCCGCGAGATCCGCCATGCCGACGAGTGCCTGGGGCGTGATGATCGGCCGGAGATCGGCGGTGGCCACGGCGGCTCCGTCGAGGATCCGCACGGTCGCCGCGTGGTCGGGGTAGCCCAGCGAGGTCCGCAGGAGGAAGCGGTCGAGCTGCGCCTCGGGGAGGCGGTAGGTCCCCGCCTGCTCGACGGGGTTCTGGGTGGCCAGCACGAGGAAGGGCACACCGACCTCCCGCGAGACGCCGTCGATGGTGACACGTCCCTCTTCCATGACCTCGAGGAGCGCGGACTGCGTCTTGGGGCTCGCACGGTTGATCTCGTCGGCGAGGACGATGTTGGCGAAGATCGGCCCCGCGTGGAACTCGAATCGCCCGGACTTCTGGTCGTAGACGGTGATGCCCGTGATGTCGCCCGGGAGCAGGTCGGGGGTGAACTGGATGCGGGTGTTCGTGCCCTGCACCGACTGGGCGACCGCTCGAGCGAGCGATGTCTTGCCCGTCCCCGGGACGTCTTCGAGCAGCACGTGTCCGTCACTGAGCATCGCGGTCAGCACGAGCTCGACCACGTGGCGCTTGCCGAGCACGGCCCGCTCGACGTTGTCGGCGATCTGCGCGAAGGTCTGCGCGAACCAGGTGGCCTGCTCCTGCGTGATCGTCATATCGTGGGGTCTCTCTCTGGGGGACGGGCGGATGCCGGGGGTCGGGGCGGGTGCGCGATCAGGGGTTCGCGGGGGTTCCGGGCTGGCACGTGCCGGACACGTCGAGGGTCGCCCCGTCGAGGCCCCAGCCCTGCGCCGACCAGTCGACGGTGACCGTGATGTTCTCGACGCTCGTCGCGCCGACCGGGACGCGGTCGCTCCCCTCGGCCCGCGTCACCACGTTGCCCTTGGCGTCGCGGAACACCGCCCTCGAGGCGTCCGGCTTCAAATCGGCGATGCCGTTGCTCGAGCTGTAGGAGACGTCGAGGTTCTCACCGGCGACGCAGGAGCGGACGCGCGCAGCCGCCTGGACCTGGTACGGGGCGCTGCCCTCGGCCGGGGTGACGCGGCCGATCTCGGACTCCGTGCCCCACAGCCGGTGCTTGAAGTACACGCCGATGCCGGGGTCGGTGTCGAAGATGTCTGTCTTGTCCCCTTCGAATCTCGTGTAGAGAACTTCGTTGTTGTTCGGCGGCGGCGTGCCCGCCCCGATCTTGGGGTTGATGAACCAACGCGCCTCGGTGCGCGCGTCGTCCACGCGCTCCACGGTCGGCTTCGCATCGACACGGAACGTGTACCCGCGGGGAGCCGCGCGGTCCTGGTCGACGCGGTGGGAGGCCGTCACGGTCACCGACCCGAACGTCTTGCCCTCGTACACCGCGTCGACGCAGAGGGTGAAGGTGTACTCCTCCCCGTCCCTCTTACCCCCGAACTCCCGGCGCGGACCCCCGTCGCCGGTGCGGCACGTCGCGCCCTCCACGATGCCGTAGCGCAGCTCGGAGTCGGTACCGTTCGGGGTCGCCGTGGCCTGCGCCACGATCGTCGTCGAACCGTCGGAGGCTGCGCGCGAGGTCAGGGTGAGGTCGACGCCCGTCGGCTTGCCGACGCCGTGCGCACGGAACGTCAGAACGCCTCCCTCGACCGAACCGCCGAGTCCCGGCGGGACGTCGAAACGCGACAGGGGCGTGACCCGGATCTCGGTCGGAGCGTTACTGCCGACGCCGAACCCCTTGACGGTGACATCGCGCTGCGTGCGTCCGACGGACACGGTCTGCGTCTCCCCCGCGCTGCTGCGGATCTCGAGGGAGCCGGTTTCGCCGGCATCCACTCCCCGCACCATGAGATCGACGACGTTGCCCTCGCCACTGTCGGTCACCACGGGCGTCCAGTCGACGCTGTCCGGGCGGGGTGGCGGATCGTACGCCCACGCGGTGGTGCGGACCGAGCCGCGGGACTCCCCCACGTCGTTGAGCGCGGTCACGACGTACTCGCGCTGATCGCCGTTGGGGGCGGCGATCGCGGGACACCCGCCGTCGGAGTCGCAGCGCGCCACGACCTCGCCGCGGGAGCGCACGACGAACCCCGTGAGCCCCGGGTAGGCACGCCGCGCCTCGCCCGCGTCGACGCGCAGCGTGACCGATCCGTCGGCGTAGGCCGACTGGCGCACGCTCGCGGCGGCGCGGGGGAACCCCTGCAGATCGAGAACGACCCGCGCGTCGCGGGAGCCCGCGGTGGCGCGTCCCTGGGCGTCGCGCAGCGTCACGCTGGCCGCGCACGTCGCACCCGGCGCATCGCCCGCCCACGACGCCGTGATGCTCGAACCCGAGGCGACCGCGAAAGTCACACCGGTGCAGGTGCCCGTCGGGCGGACGCCCACGACCTCGAGGGGCGTCCGCGGCAGCGGGTTGACCTCTCCGTCGGCACCGACGACCGGGATCGTGCAGCTCGAACCGTCGGCCTGCGAGCATTGGCGCGAGGTGGTCCCGCCCTGCGGGAGCGTGGAGGGAGCCGAGCCCACGCGGAGCAGGAGACGCGCCGGCGCGACGGCGTCGTGGCTGGTGACCGTGATCACCGCCGCGTTCTCGGTACCGGGCACGGCGCGGTCGGCACCGGTGACGGTCACGGTCGATCCATCGAGCGTGACCGACGAGAACGCCGAGCCGGAGTACTCGAGTGCGTACCGGATGCCGTTCCAGTCCTCACGCCCCAGCTGCCACGACGTCATGTTGCGCAGGTCGAAGGTGGCGGTCTCGCCCGGTCCCACGGTGAGGGAACCGGGACGCAGCTCGGGCTGCGGATCTCTCGCCACCACGCCGACCGGAACCGACAGGAGCGTCCACTCCTGCGTCCCCGCCACGCGGACCGGCACGGTACACGCGTCGCTCCACGGGGAGCCGGTTCCGGCGTCGTAGCGCACGCGGGTCCCCGAGATCGTGCAGCGTGCGTCGGCTCGGGCTCCCGTCGTCGTGGCCTCGGTTCCGACCTCGAGCGTCGCCCGCCGGGGAACCGCGACGAGGGATGCCATGTCGAACTCGACGGACGACAGCTCGTCGACGCGTTGCGCGGCGTTGGGCCGGAGGGCGAGTGTCACGTCGTCGTCGCCGGGGACGCGGAGGAAGGCGTACGTCGTGACCTCGTTGCCGCCGACCGTTCCGGTGACGGCGAAGGGGATGATGCGACGGGTGGCGGGCAGGTCGCCCGAGAGGCGTCGCCCGTCGAGACGCACGTCGGTGGGCTGGCCCCACAGCGACACGCGCAGGTCGCTCACCTCGCCGCCCGACCAGGTCGCGCGCCCCTCGAGCACGTCGACGCCCGTCGTGAAGTCGTCGCGGTCCTCGAGGGTCAGCACGGTGTCGGCGACGACCGGGTAGTCGGGCACGCTCTCGCGGACGACCTTGACGACGATGAGTCCTCGCCCGGTGTTCCCGGAATCGGATGTCACGTCGTAGAGGAACGACATCGTCGCCGGCGCGTCGCCCGCGCGGATGACCACGCCGGTGTCGCTCACCGACTCGACGCGTTCAGCCAGGCGCGCGTATTCGGGGTTGTCCTCGCCGTCGACGAGGGTCTCGGGAAGGTCGGGGTGCACATCGGTGAGCGTCAACCGCCCCTGCGTCGGGTCGATGTCGTTCGCGAGCGGGCTCACGCGCAACCGACTGTCGGACCCCGCCTGCACCTGCACGTAGTCGGTGAAGGTGATGGGACTCGGATTCGACTCCGCGTCGAGAACGCCGATGCGCACGGTCCCCTCGCCCGTGGCCCCGGAGGTGTCGGACACGCGATACCGGAACGACACCTGCCCCCGGTCCCCGGGCAGAGACGAGTAGACGATCGACAGGCCGTCGGGCGAGATCGCCGCGCTCCCCCGATCGGGTTGGCTCACGATGCGATCGAGCGAGACGGCGTCGCCGTCGGGGTCGACGCCGAAACCGTCGAAGGGGATCGTCGTCGTTCCGCCGCTGAGGACGCGCCCCTGGAGGGTGTCGGGCACCGGTGCGCGGTTCGCATCGTCGCCCAGGACGGTGATGCGCACGGTCGCCTCGTCCCACAACGACGGGGCACCGGTGGTGTACACGCGGTACGTGACCTCGTACGACCCCGGGGTGGTCGGCGCGAGGTACCGCAGCACACCACCAGACGCGAACGCCAGGGCATCGCTCGCCGGCTGGGCGCTGACGCTCGCGGGGTCGAGGGTGGGGCGGCCTCCGGCGGGAGACACGTCGTTGTCGAGGACCGGGATGTCGACCTGCGCCCCGGCACGAACCGTGACCGTGTCGTCGACCGCGATCGGGGCGATCTCGGGAACCGGCGGCAGCAGGTACACCGTCGCCTCGCCGGCGACGCGCGCCCCCTCGTCGTCGGTACCGTCGCTCACGCTATAGGTCACCGTGCCCAGCAGCCCTGCCTCCCCCGTGGCGGTGCTTCCCGAGACGCGCAGGTCGTTCTGCCCGACCGTGTCGACGCTGAGCGAGGCGCCGTCCTCGGCCACGGCCGCGACATCGCTCAGCAGCAGGACCCGCCCGGTGGGATTGGACACGGCGGAGAACACGTCGAGGGTGGCGTCCTCCTGCGGCCGCACGAATGCCACGACGGGCGACGTCGACAACTGAGCCGGCGCGTCGACGGGCAGCAGGGTGATGCGCGCGGTGCCGGTGGCGTCGCGTCCCCCGCCCGTGACGGTGAAATCGACCCGGTAGACACCGGGCTGGGACGCGACGAGGTCGAAGCTCGTGCTGCCCCCGATGACACCGGCCGTCGCCGCCGCGTCGTCGAGGACCCGGACGGAGCTGAGCGCGATGTCGCCGGCCGTCCCGGTCACGTGCGGGCCGACGTCGACGGTGAGGCCGGAGCCCACCGTGTCGACCACGGCGAAGGACTGCACGGCGAGGGTCGGATCGGGAGCGACGCGGATGAGAAGGGGTTTGGTCGCGACCGCCCCGGCCGTGTCGGCCACGGTGACATCGAGCTGAACGGTCTGCTCCCCGCCGGAGCCGTCATCGGCGTGCTGGTAGACGACCTCACCGGCGGGCGTCGAGGTCACGCTGCCGACACCGCTCGGGTTGTCGACCGACAGCAGCAGGAGAGGGTCGCCGTCGGGATCGACCCAGCCGGGCAGGACGGGCACCGTGATCGTGCCGCCACGGGCCACCTCGGGCGTGGGCCAGGGCTGCAGACACTTCTCGACGCCGCACCAGACCGGGGCGGCGTTGGTCGCCGCCGGCGCGACGGTCAGCGTGACCGTCGCGGGGGCGGAGGTCAGCCCGTCGGGCGTCGTGCCGTCGGTGACGGAGTACGTGAAGGTCGTCGTCCCGGTCGCCTCCGGGCGGACGCGCACCGCGAGACGCTGATCGTCGTCGGTGAGGCTGAGCTCGCCGAAGCCGGGGTCGAGACCCGTGACGCTCTCTCCGACGATGCTGAGCACATCTTCGTTGGGGTCGTGGTCGTTCAGCAGGACAGGGAGGGTGACCAGTCTCCCGGCCCGGACGCCGAACGCGTCGGGTTCCGCCACCGGCGGCTTCGGGTCGAGCACGACGCTGAGCTGCTCGTCGCTCTGCACCGCGGCCTGTTCCGTGCGATCGTCGAGGCTCCAGCTCTGGCTGGAGGCGACGAGCGCCCCATCGGGCACGGTCCACACCCATCCGCTGCGCGTCTCGTTGAGGATCACCGCGTGATCGGTCGCCACGAACACGGGGCGACGCTGATCCGGCAGAGTGGCGCCGCCGTAGTCGAGCGGCGTCTCCCCGGTATCCGAGCGCCACAGCGTCCCGCCGGACTCGCCGGGAAGCAGCCACGCCGCGTAGGCGACGCCCCCGCGCGACAGCGGCTTCGCCGGCTGCCCGAGCACGGTGCCGCCCGCGCCGACCTCGCGCTGCGGTGCCGATCCGTCGGTCGGGATCGCCCACAGCGACTGCTCGTCAGCGACATACACCACGGCGCCACCGGGGTCGGGGGCGGCGATGACGAACTGATCGGCGACGGCGATGTCGACGGGGTCGGCGCCACGCACCCAGACGCGTCCCGCCTCGGCGTCCACGAGAACCCAGGTGTCACCCGCCGCGGAGATGAGGGGGGCGGCGATGTCGTCTCCCAGAGCGTCCCGAGAACGCAGCTCGTCAGCGGCGATGTCGTAGCGGATGACCGAATCATCGGCCGACGAGTACGCGAAGAGCATTCCGCGGTCGTCGAGGGCGATGGCATCCGCCGTGTAGGACGGAGTGTCGCCGCCGGCCGTGTCGAACGGATCGAGTTCGGATGCCGCCTGCCCGGCCTCGCTCAGCCGACCGGCGAAGAGCGTGCCGGTGTCGGTGCGATAGACCACGTAGTCACCCGCGGTGACGACCGAGGTGGTGCCGGGAGGTGTGTCGGGAGCGGACTCGAGCTGCTCCTCCTGCAGGTCGACGGGTTGGGCTTCGTCGATGCGCGACAGCTTGCTGTAGCTGTCGGTGAACAGATACGCGCCGTCGCCGCTCTGCGCCACCTCGCTGGGGTTGCCCGCCGAGCGCACGGTGTCGAGTTCGCCGACGGCGGTGTTCACGCGCGCGTAGCGCTGCCCCTCGGCGGTCTGCAGCGCCCACACCGACGTGTCGACCTCGGGCGTCTCCTGCGCGTCGAGCCCGGGCCACACGACACTGGCGGTGATCACGAGAGCTGTCGCAGCCAGCGCTGCGCAGAGACCCGCGATCGTCCTCCGACGCATCAGAGCACTCCCGTGGCGTAGAGGGCGGCGACCACCACGGCCCCCGCGGCCACGATCGATGCGCCCGCGAGCGCCCACGGCAGGACGCGATGCGACGCCGGGGCGGGTGAGGAGATGTCGGTGTCTTCGTCGCGCGCGAGCCCCCGTACGCCGGAGGGGTCGCGGAGCTTGCGCCCGCCTTCACGCTCGATGCGGGAGCGCGCCGGTCCGCGAAGCGCGGTGTCGGAGAAATCGACGACGTTCGCCGTCGGCGACCAATCGGCGCTCGGAACCTCCAGAGCGGTGGCGGCGAGGCCGACCTCCCTCTGGACGCGTTGCAGGTCTTCTCCGAACTCCCGGGCGCTGGCATGGCGGTCCTGGGGGTTGCGCGACATGGCCCGCGAGAGGACGGCCTGCAGAGAGGGCGGCACATCGGCGCGGGCGATGTCGGTGTACGACGCGCGGGCGATGCGTCGACGCAGCTGCTCGCGGGAGTTCTGCCCGCGTTCGCGACGCTCGAAGGGACTGTGCCCCGCGAGAAGCGAGTAGACCGTCGCCCCGAGGCTCCACACCTCGCTCGACACCGTTCCCGCGGTCTGTTCGGCGATCACCTCGGGGGCGCTCCACGGCACCGACATCGCGAGCATCTCGTCGGCGTCCTGCCGCACCAGTGAGGACGAGATGCCGAAGTCGGCCAGCACCGGGGCACCGAAGGTGGTGACCAGGATGTTGCTCGGCTTGACGTCGCGGTGCACGAGACCGGCGTGGTGCGCGGACTCGAGCGCGCCCGCCATGCGGACGCCGATCGCCAGCACGTCGGCGAGAGGGATCCGCTCGACGCGATACCGCTGAGCGAGCGATCCGGGGCAGTACTCCATCACGATGTAGGGTCGACCGTCGGCGGAGATTCCCGCCTGATAGACCGTCACGATCGACGGGTGCGCCGACAGGTGGGCGAGCACGTCGGCCTCGGCGTTGAACATGCGCAGAAGATCGGGATCGCGCACGTCGCTCGGGAGCACCTTGACCGCGACGTCGCGGCGGGGCATGTCCTGGCCGTAGAGGAAGACGTCGGCGAAGCCGCCCGAACCCAGCGGACGGATGTAGGCGAGACCCGGAAGGATCGGGGGCGACGAGGGCAGGCGCTGCGGCATCGTGCCCCTTCCCGAACGACGCGCCCGCGTCTGAGCGGGCGGACAACCCGGCAATGCTAACAAAGCAGACCCGGCGAGCCGGGGTCTGTGCACAGCCTCAGGATGCCGGGGCTCCGGGGTCGCGCGGGTCGAACGGCGCGTCGAGCGACCGGGTGAGATCGTCGAGCATCGCCGCCACCTGAGGCTCGACGTACTCCGCGACGGCGGCCTGAATGCGCAGACGATGATGCAGGAGGATTGTGCAGACCTCACGCCCGATCATGTTCGCGTAGTCGTCGGCGAGACCCACTTCCTGGCGAAGCGCCGCTTTCGCGGCATCCGAGAGCGGCGGAAGCGCCGGAATCACGGCGTCCTCTTCAGCCGCCAGACCCGTCAGAGTGAAGAGGAAGGGTGCTCCGGGCTCCGGCTCGGGGTCGAGCGGCAGTCCCTCGAACTCGGGCTCCAGTCCCTCGGACGGCCGGTAGGTGCGCCTCCGGTTCCGCTCGGCCTGCTGGTCCAGCTCGGCCTGCAACATGGGGAGGTTGCGAGCGGTGTAATCGGCGACGGAGTGATCGACGATCGTCTTCACCCGGGTGGAGAGTCCGTGCTGGACGCCGTGGGGGACGTCGGATCCGAGGCCGGCCGCCGACAGCACGGGCGATCCGAAGCAGCGGCGGCACGGCGCGATACGCCCCCGGTGGTTGGCGGGCTCCCATCGGGGCAGCCATTTCAGCCAGGCGTCCACCGCCTGGCCGACCTGGGTCTCGAGCGACCGCTGCACACCCCTACGCTAGCCCGACACGCCCGGGGAGCGGGGACCCGACGTCCCGCGCGTCACACCCCGTCGTCGTCGTCGCGCTCCCAGGTCCATCGGGGACGTACCGTCCGTGCCCGTACGAGGAACACCCCGAACGCCGCCGCCAGCAGCGCAGCGACCGCCAGCACGGCGCCCGGCCACCCGAGGGCGACCGTGCCGGCGGCGGAGATCGCGCGCGCCGGATCAGCGCCACTGACGAGACCGCCGAGCACGATCCCGGCGAGTTCGCCCACGAAAGCGCCGAGGGCACACGGCACGGCGGTGAGATATCCGGGCGGGTCGGCGCGGAGACCCCAGAGCAGGATGCCGCCGAACAGCGCCAGCGCGACCACGATGCCCAGCACCCCCGGGATCGGTCCGAGACCCGTCACCGGGATGACGTCGCTGTCGAGGAGCAGGCTCGCGACGCCGAGACCGCCGATGGCCAGGGCGACGAACGTCACGGTCGCAAAAACGACCGCGACCGGCGGGGTCACCCCTGCCGGTCGCGGTTCGTCGGTCATGTCAGCCCATCTCAGCTGGAGAACTGAGGTCCCGCCTCGAGGGTGCGCTCGTACTCGCGCTGCGCCTCGTCGTTGAGCTCGGTGACACGGCGGCCGCGGCGGGCGACCCACGCCCCGAACCAGATCGTCAGCTCACGTCCGAGCACGAAGGCCACGATCGCGAGCGGGGCGAGCACGTTCTCGCCGAGGAGGTCGACGCCTTGGCGTGCGGTGAGCATCCAGAAGGGAGCGGCGAAGAGGGCGCCCAGCAGGTGACCGCCCCACGCGATGACACCCACGATGAGTCCCCACACGACCCAGTGACCCCATCGGCCGCGGTTGATGATCGCTCCCAAGAACCAGAAACCGAGGAAGAAGGCCACCGTCGGCACCCACAGACCCCACGTGGAGAGCACGCCGAGGGCCGCGTCGGGAAGACCCGCGACGTCGATCTCGCGTGTGAGCAGGCGCAGGCCCAGGGTGGCCGCGAGGTACAGCACCGCGAACGACAGCGCGGCGAGCAGCCCGATCGCCCCGGCGGCACCGCGGTTCCCGCGTGGGCGCGGGGCCTCGGGGGCCTGGACGAAGATCGGCTGCGCGGCGTTGTTGTACGCGGTCGGCGACACGGTCGTCGGCGCGTCGGCGACGCGGGTGTCGGCAGCCGTGGTCGACGCGACCGTCGGAGTGCTTGCCGCGGCCCCGCCCGCTGCGGCGCCGGCGGCGGCTCCTGTGGCGGTGACGGCGGTGGCCGCTGCCGCGTCGGGCGCGTCGTACCGCTGCGTGGGCGTGTCGCTCACCGCCGTGGCCTCCGGCTCGGCGGAGGCGGCATAGGCGGCCCAGCGGGCGTCTTCGTCGTCGAGATCGGTCGCCTCCGTCGGGGCGACCGGGGACGCGTCGTGCACGGTCGCCGCGGGAGCCGAGGTGGACTCCGCGGCGGGGGACGTCACCGGCGACGACGCGGATGCGTCGTGCTGCTCGCGCTCATCCCACGCGGCCGCCGCCTCGGCGGGGTCGACGGCGTCGCGCTGGGCGGCCTCGGCGTCGGCGAGTCCTTCGTGGGCGCGCCCGACCACGTCGTGCGCCTCGTCCTTCGGCTCGTCGACGGGGTTGCCGTACGACTGGGGGTCGCTCATCGGGGTCTCCTCACGCGCGCAAGTATCTGCGGCGCAAGGCTAACCCGCGCCTCCCGTCCCGCGGCGCAGGCGTGCCGTCGTGTGTCGGTCTCGCCCGTGTCGGTGGGGGCATCTAGGGTGACTTGCATGTCCCGTCGTGTGTTCCCTCCGGCCGGCGCGGCCGTGTTGGCGGCCGCGGCGATCCTCGTTCTGAGCGCGTGCGCGCCCGACGACGGGGGCTCTTCCGCGCCGACCTCCCCTGCCGCGTCGGGGCCGAGCACGACGAGTCCCACGCCCATCCCGACGCTCAGCCCCACGGCCGTCGCGGCGAAGATCCCCACCGACTGCCGCTCGATGCTGTCGGACGATGTGCTCTCGCAGTTGGCATCCGTTCCCCTGAACGACCCGGCCGTGGGCACGTCCGGTCCACAGCCCGACGGATCTCTCATCTGCATCTGGCGCGACCCCGGTGCCGACACGACGGGACTCGAGACCCGCATCACTCGCGTGGACCGCGGGCCCGCACTCGACATGCTCAACGAACTCGTCGCCACCCAGGGCTTCAGCTGCTACACGCCCGATGACGGCACGCGCTGCGAGAAGACGTGGATCAACGACACGTACCCCGTCAACGACGGTCGCACGCTGTTCTGGCGCGACGACGTCCTCATCGACACGCAGTACTCCAACCTGGCGCCGACCGGGTACACGGCGAGCATCATCTCGTCGATCTTCGGTTGACGCGGCTACTCGCCGAAGGCGCGGGATGCCACGACCTCGGCGTAGCCCTCAGGCGCCCAGTCGGTGAGGGTCGAGGACACCCAGCGATCGCCCCGCAAGTCGTGCACCTCGACCACGCCACCCGAGGCGCGCTCGCAGTGGACGGTGGCACCGGAGACCTGGCATCCGAAGCCCTGTGACGACAGGGTCGCCTGCACCGCCGACGCCCCCTCGGGCGTGACGGTCGACACCGTGGTCTCGAGCGACTGGCCGGGGCCCCCGCGCCAGTGACACGTCACGACGACGGTGGCTCCTGCCGCAGCCACGGCCTCCGGCGTCGACGCCGCGGGCGTCCGGCGCTGCGACAGCAGATTGTCGCGGGACCACACCAGGGACGACCACAGCTCGGATGTGTAGAGCTCGCGACAGGTGGTGGCCGGCGTCGGCGACTCCTCGGGCGCGGGGGTCGGGCTCGAGGCCGCGGCACGCAGAGTGTCTCCGACGAAGGTCACGGCGCCCGGAACACCGGGGAGGGCGAGCACGATGAGAGCGGCGACCACGACGGTACAGACGATCCCCGCCGGCCACGCGATCCAGGCGTTCCGGCCACCGACTCGTGCCATCCGTTCCTCCCCGTCCACGGTAGGCGCACTCCCCCGCCGCACCCGACACCCGACACGCCGCGGACGCCAGACGTCGCCGGCACGAAACGCCGCAGACACGACGAAGGCCCCCGGCGCGAGCCGAGGGCCTCCGTGCGGGACAGGTCCCTTAGTTGTAGCTACCGGGCGTGAAGTCGTCCGTCGTGAAGCTGTCGAAGTCGACGTAGCTCAGGTCGGCGTCGGAGTACGCACCGTCCGAGGCGAAGATGCGGTTGGGGTACCGCTCGCTCTTGGCCTCTTCCGTCGCCTCGACGGTGACGTTGCGGTACTTCGACAGGCCCGTCCCCGCGGGGATGAGCTTTCCGATGATGACGTTCTCCTTGAGGCCGACGAGCGGGTCGCTCTTGCCCTCCATGGCCGCCTGCGTGAGGACGCGGGTGGTCTCCTGGAACGACGCGGCGGACAGCCACGACTCCGTCGCGAGCGACGCCTTCGTGATACCCATCAGCTCGGGACGACCCGACGCGGGACGCTTGCCCTCGCCGACCGCCTCGCGGTTGATGTTCTGGTACCGCTTGAAGTCGACGAGCTCGCCCGGGAGCAGGTCGGTGTCGCCGTGGTCGACGACCGTGACCTTGCGGAGCATCTGACGGACGATGACCTCGATGTGCTTGTCGTGGATCGGCACACCCTGCGAGCGGTACACGCCCTGGACACCGTTCACGAGGTACTTCTGCACCTCGCGGGCACCCTGCACGCGCATGACCTCCTTGGGGTCGAGCGTTCCGACCTGGAGGGGCTCGCCGACGGTGACGTGCTGGCCGTCCTCGACCAGGAGCGTCGCACGCTTCAGGACGGGGTAGACCACCGGCTCGTCGCCGTTGTCGGGGGTCAGGATGACCTTCTTGGCCTTCTCGGTCTCGTCGATCGTGATGCGGCCATCGGCCTCGGCGATCGGCGACGCGCCCTTGGGAGTGCGCGCCTCGAAGAGCTCCTGCACGCGGGGCAGACCCTGCGTGATGTCATCGGCCGACGCGGAACCACCGGTGTGGAAGGTACGCATCGTCAGCTGGGTACCGGGCTCACCGATCGACTGGGCCGCGATGATGCCGACGGCCTCGCCGATGTCCACGATCTTGCCGGTGGCGAGCGAACGGCCGTAGCACTTCGCGCAGACACCGACCGCCGAGTCGCAGGTCAGCACGGAGCGGACCTTGATCGACTCGATACCGCCCGCGACCAGCTTGTCGATGAGCACATCGCCCACGTCGTCGCCGGCCTCGGCCAGGACCGTGCCCTGCGCGTCGACGACGGCGGTCGCGAGCGTGCGGGCGAACACCGAGTTCTCGACGTTGGCGTCCTTGACGAGCTCACCAGTGGAGCCGGCCGCAGCGATCGGGAGCTCGAGGCCCTTCGACGTGCCGCAGTCCTCTTCGCGGATGATGACATCCTGCGAGACGTCCACCAGACGACGCGTCAGGTACCCCGAGTCGGCCGTACGGAGAGCCGTGTCGGCCAGACCCTTACGGGCACCGTGCGTCGCGATGAAGTACTCGGCGACCGACAGACCCTCGCGGTACGAGGAGATGATCGGACGCGGGATGATCTCACCCTTGGGGTTGTTCACCAGGCCTCGCATACCCGCGATGTTGCGGATCTGCAGCCAGTTACCACGGGCGCCCGAAGACACCATGCGGTTGATGGTGTTGTCGGCGGGGAAGTTGTCCCGCATCGCCTTCTGGACCTCGTCAGTGGCCTCGGTCCAGATCTTGATGAGCTCCTGACGACGCTCGGCGTCGGTGGTGAGACCCTTCTCGTACTGCGCCTGGACCTTGGCGGCCTGCTTCTCGTAGCCGCCGACGATCTCCGCCTTGTTCGGCGGGGTGAGGATGTCGCTCAGCGCCACCGTGACACCCGAACGGGTGGCCCAGTAGAAACCGGCGTCCTTGATCCGGTCGAGCGATGCCGCGACCTCGACCTTGGGGTACTCCTCCGCCAGCTTGTTGACGATCTGCGACAGCTTGCCCTTGTCGGCCTGCTCGCGCACGAACGGGTAGCCCTTGGGCAGCGTGTCGTTGAAGATCGCCTGGCCGAGCGAGGCGTCGACGAGACCGTGCTTGTCGTAGCCCTCGGGCGCCTGGCCCTCGAGGAACGTCAGGCCGGGGATGCGGATGCGCGCCTTGGCCTGCAGGTCGAGGGTGCCCTCGTCCTTCGCCAGGATCGCCTCGCCCACGGAACCGAACGCACGGCCCTCGCCCACCGCACCCTCCTTGAGGGTGGTGAGGTGGTGGAGGCCGATGATCATGTCCTGCGAGGGCAGGGTGACCGGGCGGCCGTCCGACGGCTTCAGGATGTTGTTCGACGCGAGCATCAGCACGCGGGCCTCGGCCTGAGCCTCGACCGACAGCGGCAGGTGGACGGCCATCTGGTCACCGTCGAAGTCGGCGTTGAACGCCGCGCAGACGAGCGGGTGCAGCTGGATCGCCTTGCCCTCGACGAGCTGGGGCTCGAACGCCTGGATGCCGAGACGGTGCAGGGTGGGTGCACGGTTCAGCAGCACGGGACGCTCGCGGATGATCTCTTCGAGCACGTCCCAGACCTCGGGACGGTAGCGCTCGACGGCGCGCTTGGCGGCCTTGATGTTCTGCGAGTGACCGAGGTCGATCAGGCGCTTGATGACGAACGGCTTGAAGAGCTCGAGCGCCATCTGCTTGGGCAGACCGCACTGGTGCAGCTTCAGCTGGGGTCCGACGATGATGACCGAACGACCCGAGTAGTCGACGCGCTTGCCGAGCAGGTTCTGGCGGAAGCGACCCTGCTTTCCCTTGAGCATGTCGCTCAGGGACTTCAGGGCGCGGTTGCCGGTACCGGTGACGGGGCGACCACGGCGGCCGTTGTCGAACAGCGCGTCGACGGCCTCCTGCAGCATGCGCTTCTCGTTGTTGACGATGATCTCGGGGGCACCGAGGTCGATCAAGCGACGGAGGCGGTTGTTACGGTTGATCACGCGACGGTAGAGGTCGTTCAGGTCGCTGGTGGCGAAACGGCCACCGTCGAGCTGGACCATCGGGCGCAGCTCCGGCGGGATCACCGGAACGACGTCGAGCACCATCGAGGCCGGGCTCATGCCGGTCTGCAGGAACGAGTTGACGACCTTCAGGCGCTTGATCGCGCGGATCTTGCGCTGCCCCTTGCCCTCGGAGATCTGCAGGTGAAGGCTGTCGGCCTCGGCCTGCAGGTCGAAGGTCTCGAGGCGACGCTTGATCGACTCCGCACCCATGTGGGCCTCGAAGTACTGACCGAAGCGGTCCTGGAGCTCGTGGAAGACGTCGTCCTCGGGCTTGAGGGCGCCGACCTCGAGCGTGCGGAAGTCCTCCCACACGCGCTCGAGCTTCGCGATCTGCTCGTCCGCGTTCTTGCGGGCGGCCGTCATGTCCTTCTCGGCGGCGTCCTTGACCTTCTTCTTCTGGTCGGCCTTGGCGCCCTCCGCCTCGAGGGCGGCGAGCTCCTCCTCGAGCTTGGCCAGGCGAGCGGCGATGCGGGCATCGCGACGGTCGCCGAGCGTCTTCAGCTCGAGACGGATGTTGTTCTCCTGCGTGGCCAGGTCGCGGTGACGAGCATCCTCGTCGACCGAGATCACCATGTAGGCGGCGAAGTAGATGACCTTCTCGAGGTCCTTCGGCGCCATGTCGAGCAGGTAGCCGAGGCGCGAGGGCACGCCCTTGAAGTACCAGATGTGCGTGACGGGTGCGGCGAGCTCGATGTGGCCCATGCGCTCACGGCGCACCGAGGACTTGGTGACCTCGACGCCGCAGCGCTCGCAGACGATGCCCTTGAAGCGCACACGCTTGTACTTGCCGCAGGCGCACTCCCAGTCGCGGGAGGGCCCGAAGATCTGCTCGCCGAAGAGGCCGTCCTTCTCGGGCTTCAGCGTGCGGTAGTTGATCGTCTCGGGCTTCTTGACCTCACCGAAGGACCAACGACGGATGTCGTCGGCGGTGGCCAGACCGATACGGATCTGATCGAAAGTGGTTGATTCGAGCACTGGTTCTCCTGTGTCGGAATTCTCTGAAATCTGAGCTGGGTCGCTGAGCTGGGAGCTCAGATCTCGTCGATCGACGAGGACTCGAAGCGGCTGGAGATGTTGATGCCGAGCTCTTCCGCGGCGCGGAAGGCGTCGTCATCCGTGTCCCGGAGGTTGACCGCGGTGCCGTCGGCCGAGAGGACCTCGACGTTCAGGCAGAGCGACTGCATCTCCTTCATGAGCACCTTGAACGACTCCGGGATGCCGGGCTCCTGGATGTTCTCGCCCTTGACGATCGCCTCGTAGACCTTCACGCGGCCGAGGATGTCGTCGGACTTGATCGTCAGGAGCTCCTGCAGCGCGTACGCGGCACCGTAGGCCTCGAGAGCCCACACTTCCATCTCACCGAAGCGCTGGCCACCGAACTGCGCCTTACCACCGAGCGGCTGCTGGGTGATCATCGAGTACGGGCCCGTCGAACGCGCGTGGATCTTGTCGTCGACCAGGTGGTGCAGCTTCAGGATGTACATGTAGCCGACCGAGATGGGCGCCGGGAAGGGCTCCCCGTAGCGGCCGTCGAAGAGGATCGTCTTTCCGCTGGAGTCGATCAGACGGTCACCGTCGCGGTTCGGGATCGTGGAGTCGAGCAGACCCGCGATCTCGTCCTCGAACGCGCCGTCGAACACGGGCGTCGCGACCTTCGTGCCGGGAGCGGCCTCGCGAGCCACCTCGGGCAGGTGCGCCGCCCACTCGGGCGTGCCCTCGACCTTCCAGCCCTGCTGGGCGATCCAGCCGAGGTGGAGTTCGAGGACCTGACCGAAGTTCATTCGACCGGGGATACCGAGCGGGTTCAGCACGACGTCGACGGGGGTGCCGTCGGCGAGGAAGGGCATGTCCTCGATCGGGAGGATCTTGGCGATGACACCCTTGTTGCCGTGGCGGCCGGCGAGCTTGTCGCCCTCCGTGATCTTGCGCTTCTGGGCGATGTAGACCACGACGCGACGGTTGACGCCCGAGCCGAGCTCGTCGTCGCCGTCTTCGGCGTTGAACTCCTTGACGGCGATGATCGTGCCCTGCTCGCCGTGGGGCACCTTCAGCGAGGTGTCACGGACTTCGCGGCTCTTCTCGTTGAAGATGGCGCGGAGCAGACGCTCTTCGGCGCTGAGCTCGGTCTCACCCTTGGGCGTGACCTTGCCGACGAGGATGTCGCCGGGGCGGACCTCGGCGCCGATGCGGACGATGCCGCGCTCGTCGAGGTCCTTCAGCAGGTCGGGGCTGACGTTGGGGAGGTCACGCGTGATCTCCTCCTTGCCGAGCTTCGTGTCGCGGGCGTCGACCTCGTACTCCTCGATGTGGATCGAGGAGAGCGTGTCGTCCTTCACCAGGTCCTGGCTGAGGATGATCGCGTCTTCGAAGTTGTGACCCTCCCACGTCATGAACGCCACGAGGAGGTTCTTGCCGAGGGCGAGCTCGCCGTTCTCGGTCGCGGGACCGTCGGCGATGACCTCGCCGACCTCGACGCGCTCGCCGGCGGAGACGACGACGCGCTGGTTGTACGACGTGCCCTGGTTGGAGCGGTCGAACTTGCGGAGGAAGTAGTCCTGCGTGCCGCCCTCGTCGAGCTGCACGGTCACGACGTCGGCCGAGACCTCGAGGACCACACCGGCCTTCTCGGCGGTCACGACGTCACCGGCGTCGATCGCGGCGAAGCCCTCCATACCGGTACCGACCACGGGCGACTCACTGCGCACGAGCGGCACGGCCTGGCGCTGCATGTTCGCACCCATGAGGGCGCGGTTGGCGTCGTCGTGCTCGAGGAACGGGATGAGCGAGGTCGCCACCGACACCATCTGGCGCGGCGAGACGTCCATGTAGCCGATCTCCTCGTTCGGGAAGAGGTCGACCTCGCCACCCTGGCCGCGGCGGGCCAGGATGCGGTCCTCGACGAAGTGGCCGTCGGCCTTCAGGGCGACACCGGCCTGAGCGACGATGTGGTCGCTCTCTTCGCTGGCCGTGAGGTAGTCGATCTGGTCGGTCACGCGACCGTCGACGACGCGGCGGTACGGCGTCTCGATGAAGCCGAACGCGTTGATGCGGGCGAACGAGGCGAGCGAGCCGATCAGACCGATGTTCGGGCCTTCCGGCGTCTCGATCGGGCACATGCGGCCGTAGTGCGAGGGGTGCACGTCACGGACCTCGACGCCGGCACGCTCACGCGACAGACCACCGGGGCCCAGAGCCGAGAGGCGGCGCTTGTGGGTCAGACCCGCGAGCGGGTTGTTCTGGTCCATGAACTGCGACAGCTGCGAGGTTCCGAAGAACTCCTTGATCGCGGCGACGACGGGGCGCACGTTGATCAGGGTCTGCGGCGTGATGGCCTCGATGTCCTGCGTGGTCATGCGCTCGCGGACGACACGCTCCATGCGGGACAGACCCGTGCGGACCTGGTTCTGGATGAGCTCGCCGACGGCGCGGATACGGCGGTTGCCGAAGTTGTCGATGTCGTCGGTGTCGAGACGGATCTCGGCGGGCTTGCCGCCGCGGACGCCGTCGAACGACACGTCGCCGCGGTGCAGGCGGACGAGGTACTTGATCGTCGCGACGATGTCGTCGACGGTGAGCACCGAGTCGCTGAGCGGCTTGTCGAGACCGAGCTTCTGGTTGATCTTGTAACGACCCACCTTGGCGAGGTCGTAGCGCTTGGCGTTGAAGTAGAAGTTGTCGAGCAGCGCACGCGCGGCCTCGGCAGCGACCTGCTCGCCCGGACGGAGCTTGCGGTAGATGTCGCGGAGGGCGTCTTCCTTGGTGAGGATCGTGTCCTTGGACAGCGTCTCTTCGATGGAGTCGAAGCCGGCGAACTCGGCGAGGATGTCTTCGCTGGTCAGGCCGAGGGCCTTGAGGAAGACGGTGACCGACTGCTTGCGCTTGCGGTCGATGCGGACACCGACCTGGTCGCGCTTGTCGATCTCGAACTCGAGCCAGGCACCGCGCGAGGGGATGACACGCGCCGACACGATGTCCTTGTCGGACGTCTTGTCGGGGGTCTTGTCGAAGTAGACACCGGGCGAACGCACGAGCTGCGACACCACGACACGCTCGGTGCCGTTGATGATGAACGTGCCCTTGTCGGTCTGGAGCGGGAAGTCGCCCATGAAGACCGTCTGGGTCTTGATCTCACCGGTCTGGTGGTTCATGAACTCGGCCTCGACGTACAGCGGGGCGGCGTAGGTCTTGCCGCGCTCCTTGCACTCTTCGATCGAGTACTTCTCGGGCTCGAGATAGGGGTTGGTGAACGAGAGCTGCATCGTCTCGCTGAGGTCTTCGATCGGCGAGATCTCCTCGAAGATCTCCTCCAGACCGCTGATCTCGGGCACGTCGGTGCGGCCTTCGGCCTGCGCCTCGGAGACGCGGGCCTTCCATGCGTCGTTACCGACGAGCCAATCGAACGACTCGGTCTGCAGCGCGAGCAGATCGGGAACGGTCAGTTTGTCGGAGATCTTCGCGAACGAGAGGCGAGATGCGCCGCGTCCGCTCTTCGGGGTGGTGGTGGATGCGTTGCTCGCAGCAGCCAAGGGAATAACCTCCAGAAGCCCGGGCGAGGGGCTCGTGATTCCTTGTCGTCAGGTGGAGTGCGTTCCTGCCCCGATAACCTGCTCGTCACACACCGCGGTGAAGCGGGGACGGACAGGCTCAGCCGACCACCATATGAGGGCAGGGGGAATCGAGGAGCGCAAAGTCCAAGCATACGCGGGAGGACTCGCCGTGTCCAGTCCAATTCTTGACGCGTTTGCGGACCTGCGGTATAACCGCGTGCGCCCGTCGGGCATTCCCTCGCACACCCCGCGTCAGGCGCGCCGGAAGCGCACCCGATCGCCCGGCCGAGCCTGTCCCCACGCGTCGAGGGTGGCATCCGTCACCACCGCGATCACGGGGTATCCCCCGGTGACCGGCCCGTCCGCGAGCAGCACGACCGGACGCCCGTGCGGCGGCACCTGGATCGCCCCGGGACGCATGCCCTCGCTCGGCAACTCACCCGGGCGCGTGCGCGGGAGCTCCGGACCGTCGAGCCGGATGCCGACCCGGTCGGCGTGCGTCGACACCTCCCACAGCGTGTCGACCAGCGTCGCCAGTGCCCCCGGCGCGAACCAGTCGGCGCGGGGGCCCGCGGCGATGCCCACCTCGATGAGGGACGACGGAACAGACCAGGGAAAGACGTCGAGGACGGGGATCGGGGATGCCGGGATCCTGGCGGTCAGCACGTCCCCCGCGCGCACGGGGGCGGGGCCGAGACCGGCCAGCACGTCGCTCGCTCGCGACCCCAGCGCGAGTGGCGCGAGGATCCCTCCGCGCATCGCGAGGTACGAGCGCAGGCCCGCGAGGACGGGCCCGAGGGAGACCTCAGCGCCCGCGGGGACCCGCACGGGGGCGTAGAGGTCGCGCGCCCGTCCGTCGACGCGCAGGTCGGTGAGGGCGCCCGTCACGCACACCCACGTGTCGGTTTCGGCCCGCGCGCGGAAGCCGCCGAGGGTGATCTCGAGGCCCGCGGCATCCTCGACGTTGCCGACCAGACGGTTGGCGATGCGCAGCGCGGCGCGATCCAGTGCACCCGATCGAGCGACCCCGAGGGCGGCGCGGTCGGGGCGGCCGAGGTCCTGCACCGTGGTGAAGCCGCCGGGGGCGAGCACGTGCAGGGCCGGGGTGGAGGCGGGGATCGACGTGGAGGCGGCAGCCGGGGCCAAGGCGGGGGCCGAGGCGGAAGCCGGAGCCGAGGCGGCGGCCGGAGCCGAGGCGGCAGCCGGGGCGACCCCGGCCGGCACGGTGGCGCGACGGGAGGAGATTCCGGCACGGGAGGAGGAGTCCGCGGCATCCTGTCCTCCGCTGCGCAGATCTCCTCCGCTCTCGGCGCCGGTGCGCAGCCCCGACCTCTCGACCGGCTCAGGGGCCTCGGCAGAACCCCCGTCCGCGAGAGGCTCGGCCTCGGAGACCGGGGCGGCCACGACACGGGCGGGCTGCGGCGCGAACCGCACGCGAGCGCGGGGCGGGAGCAGCGCCGGGCTTTCGGCATCCGGATCGAAGAGGACCGCATCGGTCGTCCCGATCAGCCTCCAACCACCCGGGGTCTCGCGGGGATACGCTCCGCTGAACTCGCCCGCCACGCCCACCGCGCCCGCGGGCACACGGGTGCGCGGCTGGGCGAGACGCGGCACGTCGAACGGCCAGTCATCGCTCACCAGGTAGCCGAACCCGGGGGCGAAACCGGTGAAGGCCACCGTCCACTCCGGGGCGGAATGCCGGGCGATGAGATCCGCGACCCGGATGCCGAGGAGGTCGGCGGTCTCCTCGAGGTCGGCGCCGTCGTAGCGCAGCGGGAGCTCGATGAGAGGCCCCGAGGTCCCGGCATCCGGGGTGTCGTGGGCGGCGGCGCGGATCCACGAGCGGACGGCCTCGAACGTGATGCGCGCGGGGTCGAACACGACGAGCACGGTGCGCGCCGCGGGGACCAGGTCGTCGATGCCGCCGGGCGGGTCCGCGGCGAGCGCCGCGTGCAGCGCGAGGACGTCGGCCAGGCCCGCGACCTCGGCGAGAACGGCGCGCTCCCCCATCGGGAGCAGCGTCACCACGGCGCGCGCACCTCGACGCCGGCGTCGTCGAGGGCGGTACGGACGGCGCGGGCCATCGCGATGGCTGAGGGCGTGTCGCCGTGCAGGCACAGCGAGGCGGCCTCGACGGCGATGCGGCCGCCCTCCACCGTCTCGACCTGGCCGTCGCGCACGAGGCGCAGCGCGCGCTCGGCGACGTGGACCGGGTCCTCGATGAGGTCGCCGGGTTCTCCACGCGGGACGAGACCCCCCTGAGCCGTGTAACCGCGGTCGAGAAACGCCTCGTGCACGAAGTGCAGCCCCGCGGATGCCGCGACCTCGGCGATCACGCCCGGGAGACCGAGCACGGGGAGGGCGCGTCCGAGGCTCGACGACAGCTCGGCGACCGCGTCGACCACCGCTCGCGCCTGCCCGGCGTCGTCACGGACTGCGTGGTAGAGCGCCCCGTGCGGCTTGACGTACCGCAGGTCGGCACCGGCGTCCACAAGCGCGGCGAGCTGCGCGGCGATGCTCGCGCGGAGGTCGGCGACGGCCGAGTGGCGACGGATGCGACCGAAGTTCGCCCGGTCGGCGTAGGCGGGGTGGGCGCCGACGGCCACGCCGAAGCGCGCGGCCCGCTCGACCGCACCGCGCATCGAGACCTCGTCGCCCGCGTGACCGCCGCACGCGACGTTGGCGCTGGAGATGACGGCGAACATCGCCTCGTCGTCGGCGGTCGGCATCCCGTCGACGGTCTCGCCCAGGTCGGCGTTCAGATCCACGCGCATGCTGCCACCGTATCGCCGCGTCGTTCTCGCGCGCCGGGGACTCGCAACGCGAACGGTCCGTCCGCGGTGCGAGAGAGATGCAGCGTCGAGCCGCGAACCGCCGGCCACGCGCCGTGCACCGCGAGCCCCACGCCGAGACGGCGCGTTACGGGGGTGTGACGATCGGAGGGAAGGGGTGGGCAGAACCGGGACCGCGGGTGAGGATGGGGGCATGACCTCCGATGTCGCCGGTCCCCCCGCTCCGGCATCCCCCCAGCCCCTGCTCTCGGTCCGTGATCTCGCGGTCGACTTCGCCACCATGGACGGTCCCGTGCGGGCCGTCGATGGGGTGAATCTCGACATCCACGCGGGTGAGACCATTGCCATCGTCGGCGAGTCCGGCTCCGGCAAGTCGACGACCGCCATGGCGATCATCGGCCTGCTCGCGTCGGGTGGCCGCGTCGCGCGCGGTCAGATCCTCCTCGACAGCGAAGACCTCACCACCTTCGGCGAAGCCCGCATGCGCCAGGTGCGCGGCCGCCAGATCGGCCTCGTCCCGCAAGACCCGATGTCGAATCTCAACCCCGTCGCCAAGATCGGCACGCAGGTCGGCGAGACCCTCCTCGCGCACGGTCTCGCTGACCGCTCGAGCGTGAAGGGCAAGGTCGTCGAGGCGCTCGAGGCCGCCGGACTCCCGGATGCCGAGAAGCGCGCGACCCAGTACCCGCACGAGTTCTCCGGTGGGATGCGTCAGCGCGCGCTCATCGCAATCGGGCTCGCGTGCCGACCGCGCCTGCTCATCGCCGACGAGCCGACGAGCGCGCTCGACGTGACCGTGCAGCAGACCATCCTCGACCAGATCGACAAGCAGACGAACGAGCTCGGCGCGGCCGTCCTCCTCATCACGCACGACCTGGGCCTCGCCGCCGAGCGCGCGTCGAGAGTCGTCGTGATGCACCGCGGACGCGTGGTCGAGCAGGGGCCGGCGCGGCAGATCCTCGAGGATCCGCAGCACGCGTACACGAAATCGCTCGTCGCAGCCGCACCGTCGGTCGCGGCGGTGCGGCTACGCCCCGAGGACTTCCGTAGCGACCGCCCGGTCGACGTCGCCCGCGACAACATCGTCGAGATCCAGAACCTCACGAAGGTGTATCCCGTGCGCGGCCGCGGCGAGGACTTCCGCGCGGTCGATGACGTGTCGCTGTCGATTCCGCGTGGACAGACCGTCGCGATCGTCGGAGAGTCGGGCTCCGGCAAGACCATGACCGCCCGCATGCTGCTGAACGTCGTCGAGCCGACGAGCGGATCGATCACCTTCGACGGTCAGGACGTCGCCGCGCTGAGGGGTGAGGCGCTGCGCCAGTTCCGGCAGAGAGTGCAGCCGATCTTCCAGGATCCCTACTCGAGCCTGAACCCGATGTTCACGATCGAGCGGATCGTCGAGGAGCCCCTCTCCTTCTACAAGCGCGGGTCCAAGGCCGACCGCTCGAAGCGGGTGCGCCAGTTGATGGATGACGTGGCCCTGCCGGCATCCATGCTCCGCCGCTACCCCTCGGAGCTCTCGGGCGGACAGCGGCAGCGCGTCGCGATCGCCCGCGCTCTCGCGCTCTCCCCGGAACTCATCGTGTGCGACGAGCCGGTGTCGGCGCTCGACGTGCTCGTGCAGGCGCAGATCCTCGACCTGCTCGGCGACCTGCAGCGCGAGTACGGCCTCAGCTACCTCTTCATCTCCCACGACCTCGCGGTGGTGCGCCTGATCAGCGACTACGTCTGCGTGATGAAAGACGGGCGCCTGGTCGAGGCGGCGTCCAGCGAAGAGGTCTTCACCAACCCGCGCGACCCGTACACGCGGCGTCTGCTGTCGTCAATCCCCGGGAACGAGCTGGGGTTGGCCGGCTGACACGGCGACTCCCGGTGTGAGGCGACTTCCTCGCGACCCCGCGGGGACCGGGATGCCACGGGCGGGGCGGGTCCACCGGAACAGGGGATCGTTCGGAGACAGGCCGCCCCCGCGTCACGCGCTCCTGTTCTCGACGGATCCCCGTCGTCGGCGCGCGTCGCGTCGGCGTGACGCGGCGGTGCTCCCGCGCGGCGGCCGTGGCGTCGGCGGGACTCACGGGCGGCTCGAGGGCGCGTCTCCCGCGGGGCTGTGCAGAAGCGCGGACGCGACAGGGACCCCGTCGAGTTCGCCGTACGCGCGCGCCGCGAAGGGGTCGAGGGGATACGCGTCGACCGCGTCGCGCCGCACCGTGCGGACGGACACGACGTCGCGCGCGGCCACGGCGACGTGCACATCGTCGTGACGGCAGTACGCGGCGATGATCCCCCCGACGACCGTGGTCGACGTGGGGAGGGCCTCCCCGTCGACCTCGACAGAGCCCGGACCCCACCGCGCGTCGTCCTCCGCGTGGGCGATCAGCTCCGCCGCCGAGACGAAGACGGGGTGGGCGGCGAGCGCCGAGAGAGCGGAGAGGGCTGAGACACGCGCGTCCGTCTCCGTCGGCCACCGCGCGGAGACGACGACCGCCGACACCGTGCCAGCCCGCGCGGCGAGGGCGACGTCGGTCGCGGGCTCGGTGGCGAGACCGTTCCATCCGAGGAGTCCGCGCGCGAGGCCGGCCTCGCCACCCTCGATCACGGCCTCGAAGAGGGGAAAGAGCGGCGGGTGATAGCCGGCGTCGACCGGCGAGCTGTCCGGCGGGGTCGGGGCGGTCATCTCCCCAGGCCACCACGACGGCGGGGCGAGCGCAATGGTCGACGTCCCGCGCGGACGCCGTTCGGGCCACCGTGGCGGCGGCCCGTCGGCCTTCGAGAACAGGGGATCGCGCGAGGACAGGGCCGGTGCGTCCCCCGCCGGCCTGTTCTGGGAGGATCCCCTGTTCTGGGGGGATCGCGTACACCCGCGGCATCCCCGTTCCGGCCCCGACCCGCGCCAGCGAGCCGGGCGGGGCCGGAGGAGCGACGCGCGCTAGCGCGCGCGGGTGCGTGGATCCATCGACTCGCGGAGCGACTCCCCCAGCAGGGTGAAGCCCAAAGCGGTGACCGCGATGCAGATGCCGGGGAGGAACGCCAGCCACGGCGCGATCGCGAGCTCGACCTGGGCATAGGTGAGCATGCGGCCCCACTCGGCGGTCTGCGGGAGCCCGCCTCCGAGACCGAGGAACGACAGCGCGGCGGCGTCGATCACGGCGGTCGCGAGCGTGAGCGTTCCCTGCACGATGACCGGGCCGACGCTGTTGGGCAGCACGTGGGTCATCGTGATCGTGCGGCGACTGAGGCCGAGGGTCTGCGCCGACAGCACGTAGTCGGCGCCGCGTTGCTGGAGCATCGACGCTCGCAGGAGCCGCGCGAACACCGGCACCTGTGACGCCCCGATGGCGATCATGATCGCGAGCTGGCTCTGCCCGAGGATGGCGGCGATCGACACGGCGAGCAGCAGGTTCGGCACCGACAGCAGGATGTCGACGAAACGCATGACGACCGCGTCGACCCACCCGCCGAACATCCCGGCGAGCAGTCCCAACGCCATGCCGCCGAGAAGGCCCATGGCGGTGGAGATCACACCGATCTGCAGCGACGCCTGCGCCCCCCAGATGAGCTTGGACAGCACGTCGCCGCCGAAACGGTCGAGGCCGAGGGGGAACTCCGCCATCTCGCCCGGGCCGGGGATGTCGGTCGGGGTGATGAAACGCTGCCCCGGGAGCGACTCGGCCGGGTAGGGCGCCAGCAGAGGCGCGAGGGCCGCCACCAGCAGGAACGCCAGCACGATGATCGCGCCGATCCAGGCGACGGGACTCCGGCGCAAGCGCTGGAAGACGTCGTGCCAGAACCCGCCACCGCGAGACTGCGCCGCGAGGAGCTGACCGTCGACGATGGCGTTGTCATCGACGGGACCGCCGCTGGGAGCGGGAGGGAGGATCGAAGAGCTCACTGGACTCTCACTCTCGGGTCGATGAGGCTGTACGACAGGTCGACCAGCAGGTTGATGAACGCGTACGCGATCGCGATGAAGATGATGAAGCCCTGCAGCACGGGGAAATCGCGCGTGAAGATCGCCCTCGCGAGGAACTGCCCGATGCCCGGGAAGGCGAACACCGTCTCGGTGAGCACCGCCCCCGAGATGAGCAGGCCCGCCTGCAGGCCCACCGTGGTGATGACGGGAAGCATCGCGTTGCGCAGGATGAAGCGGTTGCGCAGCGTCCCGGTCCCGATGCCCTTCGCCCGCCCCGTGCGGACGTAGTCGGCGTTCTGCACCTCGAGCACGGAGGCGCGTGTGATGCGCACGATGATCGCGAGCGGGATCGTGCCGAGGGCGATGGCCGGCAGGACGAGGTGGAGGATGGCATCCCACGACGCGTCGAACTCGCCCGTGATGAGCCCGTCGAAGACGTACAGGTTCGTGTAGTGCGTCGCGTCGATGCGAGGGTTCTGCCGCCCGTCGGAGGGCAGCCAGCCCAACTGCACCGCGAAGACGTACTTGAGGATGAACGCGAGGAAGAACACCGGGATCGTGATGCCGATGAGGCTGAGCACCACGGCCGTGTGGTCCCACACCTTGCCGTGGCGTCGCGCGGCCCAATAGCCGAGCGGGATGCCGATGCCCACGGCCACGATGAGGGCGGCGATCGAGAGCTCGAGGGTGGCGGGGAAGCGGCGCACGAACTCCTCGAGAACGGGACGGCCCGTCTGGATCGAGGAACCGAAGTCGCCGGTGAGCAGACGACCGAGCCACGTGAAGTACTGCACGTAGAGCGGTTCGTTGAAGCCGTAGAGCTCATTGATGCGCTCGACGGCCGCGGGGGTCGCGCGCTCACCGAGGAGAGCGACAGCGGGTCCGCCGGGAAGAGCTCGCACCCAGGCGAAGAGCAGGATGGACAGACCGAACAGAGTGGGGATGAGCAGGAGCAGGCGCCTGCCGATGGTGCGGAGCACGGATTCTCACAGGGTGTCGGGAGCGGGGGATGCGGGAGACCGCAGACCCCGGCGCCGGAAGCGGCGCGGGGTCAGCGGCATCCGTGAGCCGTGGGCTCCGCCACCTCGGCGGCGCGGAGCCCACGGCATCCGGATCACTCCGTGAGTTCGATCTCGTTGTAGACCTCGTCCTGCACGGGGCTGGCCGGGTACGACTTCACGCGCGGTGCGAACGCAAGCGTCGGCACGGGGTTCGCGAGCGGGATGCCGGGCAGGAACGTCGCGATCTGCTCGTTCACCGCCTGGTAGGCCGGGTCCTGCTCGGCCTCGGTCGCGAGGCCGCGGGCCGAGGTGAGGGCCGAGAAGAGCTCGGCGTTGTCGAAGCCCCACTCGTTCGAGGACGCACCGAAGAACGTCCCCACGAAGTTGTCGGGGTCGTTGTAGTCGCCGGTCCAGCCGAGGAGGTGGATGCCGTGGTCGCTGCCGCCCTGGATGAGGTCGAGGTACTCGCCCCACTCGTTCGAGACCGGGTTGACGACAATCCCGACGGCCTGCAGCTGCGACTGAAGGTTGGTGAAGATCTGCTCGGGGTTCGGCATGTAGGGCCGCGAGATGTTGACCGGGTAGTTGAAGGTCAGCGTCAGCGGGTTGGCCTCGGTGAAGCCCGCCTCGGCGAGGAGCGACTTCGCGGCTTCCTGGTCGAAGTCGTACGTCGTCACGCCGGAGTTGAAGCCGATGACGCTGTCGGGCATGAACTGGGATGCCACGGTCGTGCCCTCGGGCAGCACCTGGGTGACCAGCTGCTCCTTGTCGATGGCGTGGGCGATGGCCTGGCGGACGCGGATGTCGCCGAGCGCGGGATTCGCCTGGTTCATCCCGAGGTACAGGATGTTGAACGGGTCGCGGTTGGTGAGCATGTAGCCCGCGCTCTCCAGCGCACCCAGATCGGCCGGCGCGACGAGGTCGTAGCCGTCGATCGAGCTCGACTCGAGGGCCTGACGGCGGGCGGTGGTGTCGCCGATCACGCGGAAGATGACCTGCTGCACCTGCCCCTGCTCGCCCCAGTAGCCGTCGTACGCGGAGACCGTGGCTTCGGCCCCGGGCTCCCACGAGTCGAATTTGAAGGGACCGGTACCGGTGGGGTGGGCCTGCGCGTATTCGCTGAGGGTCGGTGCCTCGGAGGTGCCGCCCACATCGTCGGCTTTGTACTCCTGCAGGGCGGTGGGGCTCTGGATCGCGAAGGCGGGGAGCGAGAGCGCGGGGATGAACCCGGCGAACGGTTCGGTGAGGGTGATCGTGACCTCGGTCGGGCTCGCTGCCGTGCAGCCGCCGTAGATCGAGGTACCGGTGTCGGCGTAGCCCCGCATGATCTTGCCCCAGTAGTAGGAGAGACTTTCCGACTGGGCGATGCCGGTGAAGTTGTTCTGCCGGTCGAAGTTGAAGCACACGGCGTCGCCGTTGAACTCGGTGCCGTCGTGGAACGTCACACCCTCTTTGAGCTGGAACGTGTACGACAGACCGTCGTCGGACTGCGTCCAGCTCTCGGCGAGCATCGGGGCGGGATCGGCCGTGCCCGATTCGACGCCGACGAGGCCCTCGAAGATCTGCCGCGAGATGCGGAACGACTCCCCGTCGCTCGCGAAGGCGGGGTCGAGGCTCGACGGGTCGCCCGAGGCGCCGAAGACGAAGGTGGAGTCGACGTCGCCGCCGGCCTCACCGCCGCCGCCGTTGTCGTCACGTTGGCTCGTGCAGCCCGCGAGGGCCAGGGCGCCGATCGCGACGGTCGCACCGACCGCGAGCGCACGGGAACGGAGGTTTCGTAGCATTTTTCGTTTGTGCCTTCCGGGGGGAGGAAAGGAGGAGAACGACGGCGCTGTCACGACGTCGTGCCGCGCTCCGCTTGCTGTTGCACCGACCGTACAGGTCGCGGTGCGCGCTGCCCATTGCCCGTGTGTATCGATCGTGTTTCGAGTTCGCGGGCATCTTGTCGCACCGATACGGCCCGTTCGGTCCACTTCGCGCACTCCTCCGACCCGCCGCGAAGCGTTTCGCTCACCGCGGTCGTCGCGCGAGGAGCGATGTTCTCGACGGCAACACGGCGGTGTCGCCGAGATCGTCGAACACGCCCTCGTGCGCATCGCGGACGACGACTGCGGGCCGGTCGCGGCGATCCGATCGACGCCCCTCCGGGTTCCGCTCCTGCGCCGACCCGCTAGGCGGCGGTGAGCTGCGGCGCCACGCGCGCGATGCGGGAACGCAGCTCCGCGACGGTCTGATCGAAAGCCGCGTCGCTGCCACTGCGGGCGGGGTCGCGGATGGACCAGTGGACGTCGTCACGCCCCCGGATGAGCTCGTGGGCCTGATCGCAGACGCTGACGAGGAAATCGCCGGGGCGCACGACGTCTTCGAGCGCACGCGGCACCGCATCGCCGTCGAGGGGGATGCCGTGCCGGCCCGCCGCCTCGATCGCGCCCGGGTTCACGCGCTCACCGGGGTGCGTGCCGGCCGACGCCGCCGGGATCGCACTGTGCGCACCCCAGATCGCCTGCGCCAGCTGCGAGCGGGCGGAGTTCGCCGTGCAGACGAACACGACACGACCCTCCACGCGCCGCGGCGCGAGAGACAGGGTCGAGAAGACCTCCGGGATGAGCTGGAGATAGCTGCGGCGGCCGTCCGACTCGGACCGCACGCGGCGCACGATCCCGCGATCGTGCAGCACATTCGCGTGGAAGGCGACGAGGTTGGACTTCATTCCGAGCGAGCGGGCGATCTCGCTGGGGGACAGATCGCCGATCGAGAGCAGATCGACGATGCGCAGGCGACCCGGATCCCCGAGTGCGGCGAAGGCATCTGCCCGGCGCTGAAGATCAGACATTATGCCTCCCCTCCGTCCCCTTGTCATCGGCTGGCCCGGAATAATTTCACTCAGTAGCGTTTGAGCGACCGCAACGGGCTGGCGCCCCCCAATTCTCCACCCGTTGCGGTCTCTCAGACCGGTAGAGCCACGGGGAGTGTCTCATGGGTATCGACAGCGACATCCCGGACGTCGCCGTCATGTTCGCAGACGGCGGCATCCCCTCGTGAGACTCCCCACCCTCGATCACCGAGAACAGGGCCCCCGGGCGGAGGACGGAGGCAGTCGCACCGTGGGCTCTGTCCTCCCCCGGCTCGGAGACGTCTTCGCGGGTCGGTACCGCGTGATCCAGGCCCTCCGCCATGACGGCGAGGGAGACGTCTACCGGGTGCGAGACGACCTCCTCGCCCGCGACGTCGCCCTGAAGATCTTCCACCTCGACCCCGCAGCCGCCTCGGCCCACCCCCGCCGCCTGGCGGGAGCGCGCGCGCTCACGGCGAGGGATCACCCGTCTCTGGTGACCCTCTACGACGCCCACCTCACGCCGGAGGGTCGGGGCTACCTCGTGATGGAGTTGATCGCCGGTCCTTCCCTCCGCGATCACCTCGACACGACCGGGCCCCTCACGCCCGCACACGCGGCCTCCCTTCTCCAGAACATCGCGGAGGGGCTCGCAACCATCCACGACGCGGGGATCGTGCACCAGCACGTGACCTCGTCGAACGTCCTCCTCCGTCCCCTTCGCAACGCCCCGGTCCCCTTCCGCGGGGTCCTCGCCGAGTTCCGCATCAGTCACCTCCTGGGCCACGCGGTCCAGGAGCACGCGGCGAGGTCGCCCGAGGATCTCGACGACTACCTCCCTCCGGAACAGGTCAGCGGCGGAAAACCCCAGCCGGCATCCGACGTGTACGCCCTCGGACTCCTCGCGATGGAGGCCTTGACCGGCGAACGCACCCTCAGCGGTGGCGCCGTGCAGGAGCTCCTCCTCACCCCGCTGTCGTACGACCCGGAGGTCCCCACGCGCTTCGGGTACGAATGGGAGCTGTTGCTCACGGCCATGACCGACCCCGATCCGCACAAGCGCCCCACCGCCGCGGAGGTGGCCGACCTCGCGGCTGAACTGCGCGGCGGGGAGAGGCTCCCCGCGCCGGTGTCTGTTCCCGCGGAAACGCCGGAGGCGGCCGAGCCGATCGCCGCACTGCGAGCGATCGACCAATCCCGCGAGACCGCGTCGGGCTATCGGCGGCGGCGCGCCGTCTGGGCCTGGGTGACGCACTACCGCTGAGCGTCTGGTCGCTCCAGACCGCGGAGTCGTGTGCGCCGCCCGTGCTTTCCGACTCGCCTCCTCCGGCTCCCGCCCCGCGACGACCCTCTCTCCCGCTCCTCGGTGCGAGGGCGCCCCTTCGAACGGTGCGGATAGGCCTACCGTGGAGGCATGGCTCGCATGCGCATCGAACCCGACGACGCCCCGACCGCTCGACTGTCGGACGGCTCGATCGCGCGCGTGTCCCCCTCGGGCTTCGTCTCGGGGTTCGAGCTCGTCGTCGATGGCACCCCGCAATCCCACGTCGACCTCGACGACCCCACGCACCTGCACTTCGAGTACGTCGCCCGCATGGGCGCCGTCATCGACAGACTCCGGATGCCAGGCCAGCCCCTGACCGCGGTCCACCTCGGCGCGGGCGCCCTCACGCTCCCCCGTTACGTCGAGGTCACGCGACCGGGCTCGCGCCAGCAGGTGATCGAGCTGGAACCGGCCCTCTGGGACCTCGTGCGCGAGAACCTCCCGCTCCCCCGCGGAGCGGCGATCCGCGTGCGCATCGGCGATGCCCGCAGCGGGCTCTCCCGCCTCCCCGCCGGGTTGACCGGGGCGGTCGACCTGCTGGTCAGCGACGTGTACTCGGGTGCCCAGACGCCCGCGCACCTGACCACGGTGGAGTTCTACCGCGAGGCCGCGGGACTTCTCGCCCCCGACGGCGTACTCCTGGTCAACGTCTCCGACGGCCCGGGGCTCGCCTTCGCGCGCAAGCAGGTGGCGACCGTCCGCGAGGTGCTGCCCGAGGTGATCGTGCTCGCGGAAGTGCAGGTTCTCAAGGGTCGCCGCTTCGGCAACCTCGTCATCGCCGCCTCCGCCGCTCGCCTCCCCGTCGAGTGGCTCCCGCGCCTCATGGCCGCCGGGCCTCACCCCGCGAAGGTGTCGCAGGGCGCAGAGATCGTCGAGTTCGTCAGAGGCGCCCGCCCGGCCACCGACGCCGATGCGACCCCCTCGCCGAAGCCCTCGGCATCCCTGTTCGAACGCTGACCGCGTGGCGACTGGGCACATCGGCCTCCGCGACGCAGACTGGAGGACATCGACCATTCGAGAGGAGCGACGGTGAGCTATATCCGCGGGTACGACCCCGACACGTTGCGCGAGATCACTGACTCTCGTGAGTGCGCGGAGCGTCTCGACGAGATCGGCTCCCAGCGCAGCCTTCCGGCCCTCCTCGAACGCGTATGGCTGTTGAAGGTCCTCGACCGCTTCGACGAGGCCCTCTCGATCTCCGAGCAGTCGGTGCGCGTCGCCCGCATGGCCGGCACGCGCCGCGATCTGCTGCGCGCGCGCATCCTGCACGCGACGATCATGCAGTGCCGTGGCGCCTATGCCGCCGCCGAGCAGGAGCTGACGATGTGCGCCGAAGAGGCCGAGGGACAGAACTGGGCGAGCATCGCCGCGTTCGCCTTGCAGCACCGCGGCAAGGTCCACTACGACGAAGGCGATTACGACAGCGCGCGCCGCGACTTCAAACGCGCGCTCTTCCTTCGCCAGAACGCCGGCGCCACCGACGCCCAGCTCGAGTCGATCCTGCTCGCCATCGACGCCGCCGACCGGCGACGCTCGCGCGAGGTCGTCGCGAGCTGACCGCACCGACCGACGTCGGAGCCCCCGTCTAACCTTCCGATCATGTCCGATCTGCAGCGTGTGCGTTTGTGGGCGGAGGCGCTGATCGCCCTCCACCTCGACGACTCGTGGTCGTTCGCCTTCGACAACGCCAAACGTCGCGCGGGGCTGTGCGACTACAGCCGTCGCCGCATCAGCGTGTCGCGCTACCTCGCCGCCCGATACGACGACGACACCAACCACCAGACGCTCCTGCATGAGGTCGCTCACGCGGTGGCGGGGGCGACAGCCGGACACGGACCCGCGTGGAAGCGCACGGCGCGCGACCTCGGCTACATCGGCGGCACGACCCACGCCGGCGAGACGGCCAACGAGCTCGCCCCCTGGGTCGGCACCTGCCCCTCGGGCCACGTGGCGTATCGGCACCGTCGCGCCACACGTCCCACCTCGTGCGCGAAGTGCGCGCCGCACTTCGACCCGCGCTTCGCGCTCTCGTGGGAGCGTCGCGAGATCACTCCCGCCGCGCGGGTCGCGGCGGCGACTCCGCGCTGACCCATCGGGCGACCGGGCGGGCTCGCGGTGCCGCGCGTGGGTCGGCGCGCGAGGGGGCGGGGCCGTGTGGGGCGGCACGTGAGGCGATGGGGGCCGTGCGGGGCCGGCGGGTCACGCGGGCAGCCGAGCGGCGCGGACGACGCCGCGTCAGGCGGCGCGGAGGATTGCGTCGACGAGGACCGGGACGACGGATGCCGCATCCCGCGCGGCGGCATCACGCACCACGCGCGACCGCCCGGCGTCGGCCAGGGCTCGGCCGGTTCCGCTCGCCGAGAGCAGGTGGCGCGTGGCTCCGCGGAGAGCGCGATACCCCTCTCCCGCGACGGCCGCGTCCGGCGAGGCGTGGTCGATGCCGAGGTCGCCGAGCGCGGCGATGACGGCCCCGGCACCGAGGAGGTCGTCGACGGCGAAACGGAGGGCCGCGGCATCCGTGTCTCCGGGATACCCGACGGCGATGAGCGCGACGCTCGTGCGCGCCGCGCGAGCCCGCTGGACGCCGAGGATGTGCTCTGCCACGGCAGCGGCGTTGCGGATGCCGCCGACGACGACGTGCGTCCCGCCCTCGGCCGCCGCGCGGACGAGGCTCTCGGCCGAGAGGCCCTCCACCGCGAGGGTCTCACCGGTTTCGATGGCCGCCAGCGCGTCGGAGGAGAGCCCGAGCGTCTGGACGATGACGACCACATCGGCCGGAGCCAGGCGCCGGAGGCCGTCGAGGCCCCAGTCGAGACGGACCTGATACGTCGCTTGGGCGTGCGGGGCGCTGGCGTGCGGCATCCCTCGAGCCTACGGCGGGTGCGCGATCGTTCGCCGTCAACCCGGGCGCGGTACGGGCCTCGTCGGGCAGAATGCCCGCATGCGCATTCTGTTGAAGTTCGTCATCGACTGCGATCCGGATGCCGCCTGGCGTGCGCTGCACTCGCCACGCGCGATCGCCGAGTTGTACGGGCCGCTTCTCGACATCGACGCGCTCGGCGAGATGCCGACCTCGTTCTCATCGGGCGACGACGTCCCCGTGCAGATGAGCCTCGCCGGGGCCCTCCCTCTCGGGCGCCAGCTCATCTCGGTCGCCGACCGCGAGGCGACCGATGGGCATGGTCGCGTCCGGGTGTTCCGCGACTGGGGCGTTCCGCTGACCGGTCCCCTCGCCTCGCTGGACGTGTGGGATCACCAGATGGCGGTGTCCGACGCACCCGGCGAACCGGGAAAGACGCTCTGGCGTGAACGCCTCACCATCGGCGGTGCCGCGGCGCCCGTGCTGTGGCCCGGACTCTGGGCCATGTGGCAGTGGCGGGAGGTCCGCATCCGCGCTCTCGCGCCGACGTGGGCGTACGACCCCGAAGCCGAGGACCGAATCAGCGACTGACGGCACGAGCGCCGACGAGCCGAGCCGCGAGGCCGCGGGAGGCGCTGCGCGGCCACGGGAGGCGCTGCGCGTTACCACGGAGCGCGGCGAAGAGTCAGCGCTGCACGCGTCGCGCCCAGATGCGCGGAGGTGCCGCCGGCAGGTGAGCGCCCAGGGCCCGGGCGTGCCGCGTCAGACGAGACCGTGGCGGTACGCGAAGACGACGAGTTGCACGCGGTCCCGCAGCGACAGCTTCGACAGGATGCGACTGATGTGCGTCTTCACCGTCGCCTCGGAGAGGTACTCCCGGGTGGCGATCTCACTGTTGCTCAGTCCCGCGGCCGCCAGGGCGAAGATCTCGCGCTCGCGTTCGGTGAGTTCGTCGTAGCTCGACGGCACGGGATCGGTGGTGCCGTTCTCCGCGATGTGCGCGAAAAGCTCACGTGTGGCCTCGGCGGCGATGACGGCGGATCCGGCGTGGACGGTGCGGATCGCCGACAGGAGGAACTCCGGCTCGGAGTCCTTCAGCAGGAAGCCGCTCGCACCGCGTTGGATCGCGCGCGCGGCGGCCTCGTCGAGGTCGAACGTCGTGAGCACGACCACGCGAGGCGGGTCCGCCTCGCGGAGGATCTCCGCGGTGGCGGTCAGGCCGTCCATGACGGGCATCCGCACATCCATCAGGACGAGGTCGGGCCGGGTCGCCCGCACGAGGTCGATCCCCTCGCGTCCATCCGACGCCTCGCCGACGATCTCGAGGTCGGGTTGCGAGTCGATGACCATGCGGATGCCGGCGCGGAACAGCGCCTGATCGTCGACGAGAACGATGCGTACGGGGGTGGTCACGCCGGGGGTTCCTCTCGGTGGTCGCTCTCTCGAGTATCCCGCGTGCGGGTGAGCGTCATAGCGGGGCCCCCACCGGCAGGCTTGCCCGCACGACGAAGTACTCTCCCTGCGGCTCCGCCGCCATCTGGCCGCCGACCAGTTGCGCGCGCTCACGCATTCCGATGAGGCCGTGTCCGCCGGGGCCGGGCGCCGCCGCCGCATCGACGGCCCGACGGTTGCGCACCAGGATCTCGACGCGGTCCGGCAACCAGCCGAGATGCACGTCGACGCGTCGGTCGACGCCGTGGCGGAGCGCATTCGTCAGAGCCTCCTGCAGGATGCGGTACACCGCGAGCTGGATCGCCGCAGGCGGTTCTCCCGGCGGGGACGGGTCGACGTCTACCGCGAGGTCGACCCCGGCGGCGCGCACGTGGGCGTAGAGCGCGTCGAGGTCGGTGAGCCGAGGCTGCGGGCCGTCCGCCTGCGTGTGGCGTAGCTGGGTGAGGAGCTGACGCACATCGGTCAACGCCGCCCGCGCGGTGGTCGAGATCGTCGCGAGGGCGGCGGTCGCGGCATCCGGATCCGCCGCCGCCGCGTAGCGCGCCCCGTCGGCCTGGGCGATCACGACCGCGAGCGAGTGGGCCACCACATCGTGCATGTCGCGGGCGATACGCACACGCTGCTGCTCGGCGATGGTCTCGGCCTCCGCGATCCGCTGGGCGCGACTGTTCGCGCTCGCGCGGATCGCCGTGCGCACGAGCGCTCCCGTCACCCAGGCCAGGAGAAGGGCGAAGGCGGCCGCGAGCAGCACGGCGACGATCGCGAAGACGTCGTTGGCGAGGATCGGGGCTGTCAACGACCGGACCACGAGGTACAGCGTCACCACGACGGCACCGCCGACCGCCGAGGCGAATCCGGCCCAGAACACCCGGCGGGAGCCGTATGCCGCGGTCGTGTACAACACGGCGAACACCGCCACGTCGGTCGGCGACGGCTGACGGCCGAGCCCCATCTGCAGCACCGCACCGACCCAGGCGAGGGCGAGGGCCAGGCCCGGGCTCAGACGACGCAACGCCGCCGCGCCGGTGAATGCCACGACCATCAACGGCACCCCCACGCTCACGAGCGGGGAGGCGGCGTCCACCGCGAGCTCGAACGCGAGGGCGACCAGGCCGAAGAAGCCGGCCACCACGAGATCGGTGACCTCCTGATAGCGACGGAGGGGGCGAAGGGAGAGCATCGCGGCAACGCTACAGATCGGTGGGGGGCGAGGCATCCCTCTCCCGATGTATCCGGGGACCGCGTGCGGATGACGCGGCGTGTGAAGGAGGAGTCGGGTGATCCGGCGTCAGGACGGGAAGTCCGCGGGCTCGATGGGACGCGCCTCGAAGAACGTCTGCAGCACGATCGTGGTGCGCGTGTTCACGTGGGCGGCGGCGCGGATGTCGCGGATCAACGCCTCGAGGTCGCGAGGGGTGGGGACGCGGACGAACAGCATGTACGCTGCCTCTCCCGCGATGGAATGACACGCCTCGATGGCCGTGAGATGCGCGAGAAGCTCGGGGGCGTTGTCGGGCTGCGCCGGATCGAGCGGGGTGATCTCGACGAAGGCGGCGAGAGGCCGCCCGAGCGCCTCCGCGTCGAGGACGGGACGGTAGCCCCGCACGATGCCGCGCGCTTCAAGGCGACGGAGCCGCGACTGCACGGCCGAGACCGACAGGCCCACGCGCTCCGACAGGTGGGACAGCGTCGCGCGTGCGTCGAGTGAGATCTCGCGGACGATCGCCGCATCGATGGAGTCCTCGAGGCGCGCAGCGCGGGCAGGGGCCTCGGTCATGGGGTCGACAGTACCAGGGGCCCGCATCTCGCCTCTTCCATGATCCGTAAGTTTTCCGTTAGCATCGTCTATCGACCGTAATTTTTACCGCCTATGTCGGAGGAAGCCATGACAATCGCGACGCCTTCCCGTGCAGCGCACGATCTGCTCGACGGTCGGTCCGTCGATGACGTCGAGCAGACCCCCGCCTGGGCGCAGCTCAAGGACGCCACCGTCGCGCTGCAGGAGCTGCAGGCCTCCGACGGATCGATCGCCGACGCCGTCGCCGCCGGTCCGCTCCTCGACGACATCGTCGAGTCCATTGAGATCCTGACCCCGCTCTTCCCTCACGACACGGCCTACCTCGAGGCCTCGGTCGCCGACTTCCGCCGCTGGCGTGATCAGGGCCTCGGGGTTCCCGACTTCCTCGACTCTCTCGTGGCGTTCCAGCCCCAGGAGCACAGGGTCGACGGCATCCGTCACCTGGTCGTCTTCCCGATGTACACCCAGAACGGCTCCCGCGACCGACACGTCGAAGCCCTCCTCGTGGAAGCGATCTGGCCCGAGTTCATCGCCCGGCTGGAGACCGAGTACACCAACCGCCTGTTCGTCTCCCTGCGGCTCATCGACTTCACTCCGGGGTACGACACGAACTCGGCGGTGCTGTTCCCCGAGACCGTGGCGATGCGCGACATCCCGACGTTCACGTGGGGTGCGATCTTCCAGGATCGCGAGGCCGCTCGCTACCGCCGCGTGACCCGCGCGGCCGCGGACATCACCAAGCTCGAACTCCCGGCCGACGCGGCGCGCATGCTCGATGACCAAGCCCTGACCGAGCAGACGTTCGTGATGTGGGACCTCATCCACGACCGCACCCACATGCGCGGCGACCTGCCGTTCGACCCCTTCATGATCAAGCAGCGGATGCCGTTCTTCCTCTACTCGCTCGAGGAGCTGCGCTGCGACCTCACGGCGTTCCGCGAGTGCGTCGCCCTGCAGGCACGACTGGCAGCGCGTGACGACCTGGATGCCGCCGAGCAGGCGATGCGCGACCACGCCGGTCTCGTGCAGTACGCGGTGATCTTCGACCGGATCTTCCGCTTCGCCATCACCGGATCGCGCGTGCGCAACTACGACGGTCTCGGCGGACAGTTGCTGTTCGCCTGGCTGCACCAGCGGCGGGTGCTGCACTGGACCGACACCTCGCTCGCGTTCGACTGGGACGAGGTGCCTGCCGCGGTCATCGCTCTCGCCGACGCGATCGACGAACTCTATTGGCGCTCCATCGACCGCCCGAAGACGGCGCACTGGCTGGCCGCGTACGACCTGGTGCGCGCTGTCGTCACACCCCACCCGGCTTCGGTGTGGGCTCGGGGCCTTCCCGACGACGTGCTCGCGGGCCTGCCGAAGGGGTACACCGACGCCGTGCTCGACGACGAATTCCCGCTGTCGATGTTCTTCGAGGCGCTGGAGAAGAAGATGCGTCCCGTGATCGCCTCGACCGAGGGCATTCGCGGCTCCAACTGAGACGCGAGCTCGCGGCACGGGAAACCGCAACCGCATCTCCCGGAACGCCGCCACGGCGCGACGCTCCCCGGCGTTTCGTGGAGAAGTCGAGACCCCGGTGGCCCCTCGACGCGGAGCGCGTCGGCAGACACACTGGAGGAGGGGGGCGACGATGAGCGACGCGATGACGACGGACGAAGGCGTACGGGATCGGCTGGTCCTCCTGGCCGGGGGAACGAGCGCCGCGGGACGAGCGACCGCGCGAGCCCTGCTCGTCGCGGGTGCCCGCGTCGTGGTCGTCGGGAGCAACGATGAGCGGCTCTCCGCCGTGGCGGAGGAACTCCCCGGCGTCGCGGTCGAGCGCTGCGATCTCACCGACGCGGATGCCGTCGATGCGCTGCGCGACCGCGTGCACACCGCCCACGGGACGGTCGACGGCGTGCTCCACCTGGTCGGCGGCTGGAGAGGCGGCGGCGGGCTCGCCGGGCAGAGCGATGAGGACTTCGAGGTCCTGCTGCGCTCGCTCACCGCGCTTCGGCACGTGAGCCGGGCTTTCGACGAAGACCTTCGAGCCTCGGATGCCGGCCGCCTCGCGATCGTGTCGTCGACCGCTGTCGCGCGCCCCCTCGCGGGCGGTGCGAACTACGCCACCGTGAAAGCGGCGTCGGAGACATGGGTGCGCGCCGTCGGTCAGGGATACGCCACGCACGCGCGAGACGAGGGCCACGCGCAGACAGCCGCGGGCGTCGTCTTCCGGGTCAAGAGCCTCGAGGGCCTCGAGGACGCTCTGGCCGCATCGGTCGTCGCCCTCTGGGACGACGAGGCGGTCGCCTGGAACGACGTGGTCATCGCCATCGAGGGGCCGGAATGACGGCGCCGTCCGAGCCGCCGCACCGGCTGACGGCCGAGGGGGTTACGGAGCCGGGCAGAACCATCACGCTCGAGGACCTCGCGCGCCTGCGCCGCGCACGGGACCGGATGGACCGCGACTTCGCACATCCGCTCGACGTCGGCGAGCTCGCCCGCTCCGCCCTGATGTCAAGCGCGCACTTCAGTCGTCTTTTCCGGGCGGCCTACTCCGAGACGCCGTACTCCTACCTCATGACCCGGCGCATCGAGAGAGCGAAAGCGCTGTTGCGGCGGGGAGATCTGTCGGTCACCGAGACATGCATCGCCGTCGGCTGCACCAGCTTGGGGTCGTTCTCGGCGAGCTTCCGTCAGATCGTCGGGGTGACCCCCTCGGAGTATCGATCGGCCGATCACGACGCGCTACGGACCATCCCGCCGTGCGAGGCGCGCATCCTCACGCGACCGCGAAAGGACACGCGCACGACGTGAGCAGTTTTGGAGAAGCGGCTGTCGGCGTCCTCGCTCTAACGTCGAGCCATGACCACCACACTCGCTCTCGTCCACATCTACGTCGATGACACGGCCACGGCGACGGCCTTCTACCGCGATGCCCTCGGACTCGTCGTGCAAAGCGAGGTCGAGAACGGGGGCTTCCACTGGGTGACCCTGACCTCGCCCGCCGACCCCCGCACGCAGATCGTGTTGTCCGAACCGCAAGCGGGCCGCTCCGCGGAAGACGGTGAGGCGCTCGCGCGCCTCTTGGCGAAAGGCGAACTGGGGCCGGTGCAGTTTCGCACCGATGATCTGAGCGCCCTCTTCGACGCCGTCGCCGCGGCGCCCGGTGCCGAGGTCGTGCAGGAACCCACCGACCAGTTCTGGGGCGTTCGCGATGCCGCCGTCCGCGACCCCGCCGGAAACCTGATCCGCCTGCAGCAGGCCTGACCACGCCCACCGGGCGCGGGGATCGCTCAGATCGTCTCGTTCGACGGCGCTGCCACCTCATCGCCGGCGTCCGCGGACGCGGTGCCGACGGTCCGCTTCCCGACGTCGGCGTCGGTCTCTGCCGTGCGGTACTGCCGCGAGAGGATGCGGTAGGACCGCGTGAGGAACGCGAGCGATGCCGCGACGACCATGAACAGGCCCGCGAAGACGAAGACGAGCGCGATCCCGCGAGAGTCGCCGTCGCCGAGCAGCCAGCCCCACGTCGCGCGTCCTTCGTCACCATCCATGTAGGGGATGATCGCGAACTCGGCGATCGGAGCGATGAGGAACGACGTGACCGGAGCCGCGGCCGACTCGAATGCGGCCGCGAAACCGAAGACGCGTCCCTGCGTGGCGAAGGGCACGACCTTCTGGATGACCGTCTGCTCGGCGGCTTCGACGGGAGGGATGAGCGCCATGTAGATCCAGATGCCCGCGACGTAGAGCCACCACCAGTCGCGGAGCGTGAAGAGGGCGCCGAGCACACCCATCGCGATCACGATCCAGAGCATGGTGCGAATCGGGTTTCGCCCGAGACCGAATTTCGCGACCAGACCACCCCCGATGATGAATCCCGTCGCGGTGACGCCGAGGACGATGCCCCACACCTGGACGGTGAACATCTCGAGGCCGTACGGGTCCATCAGCGCCATGTAAACGCCGCCGATGAGGTTGTTGAACGTCGAGAAGACGATGAGCGCGAAGAGTCCGGGAGCGGCGCGGACGGCACGGACCGCCCCGGCCAGGTCGACCATCGGCCCACGCTCGTCACCCTCGGCGGGCCGCTCCTCGGGAATGCGGATGGTCAGGAGGTGCAGCAGGGCGGCGAGAGTCAGTCCGATCGCGATGGCGAGCGTCCACCCCATGCCGAGGTAGCCGACCGAGAGGCCGCTGAACACGCTCGTCACCACGAAGGCGAGCCCCTGCACCGTGCCCACCAGTCCGTTCGCGTTGGCGTGCCGATCGACCGGGACCAGCAGGGTCACCGTGGTCGACAGCGCGATGTTGCGCATGTTCTCGACGACGGCACCGGCGAGGATGACGCCGGAGAAGACCCAGAACCACGGGCCGCCCAGGTCGAGCAGAGCAGCCTCGGGGAACGCCAGCCAGAGCGCCCCGGAGACGAGGAACGCCGTGAGGGTCACGAGGCCCGAGAACAGCATGACGCGGTGCTTGCGATGACGGTCGACGATCGAGCCGAAAACCATCGCGAAGACGGCGAGGAGCAACATGTACGCGCCGCCGACGATGCCCGTCGCGAGGACCGACCGCGTCTCGAGGTAGACCCAGAAGGTCAGCGCGAACCACAGGAAGCTCGTGGTCACGTTGGCCGCGGCGGTGTTGACGAGCACCGCGAGGAAGGTGCGGTGCCCGCCTGCCGGCGGGGCGGCGACGACGGCGTCGGGGGACGATTCGGCGGACATAGCCACACGGTAGACCCGGCCTCCGACATCGGCCAGGGTGCGGTGGAGGGGGCCGCCACCCCGCCCCCGCGAGACCGTCCTCTCCCGTATCCGCCTGCCCCGGGTGCGGAACCTTCCGCACCCTCGACGGACGGTGAGGCCTCAGTCCAGGAGGCTGCGGATGTCATCGGCGGTGAGACGCGGTCCGCCCGCGAACGAACCGCCCTCGTCTGCGCCGCCGTCGAGGACGCGCGAGAACAGATCGGCTTTGGCCTCGCGCAGCGCGACCACCTTCTCCTCGACGGTGTCGGCCGCCACGAGACGGTAGACGATGACCGGACGCGTCTGCCCGATGCGGTGCGCGCGATCGATCGCCTGGTCTTCGACCGCGGGATTCCACCACGGGTCGAGCAGCACCACGTAGTCGGCCTCGACGAGGTTCAGACCCACGCCTCCCGCCTTGAGCGACACGAAGAACGCGGGGTCGTCGCCGTCGCGGAAGCGGTCGATCTCGGCCTGCCGGTTCGTCGTCGAGCCGTCGAGGTATCCGGAGGCGAGTCCGGCGTCGGTGCAGCGCTGGCGCGCCGCGCGCAGGAACCGCGTGAACTGGCTCAGCACGAGGACGCGGTGTCCCTCGGCCGCGGCTTCGACGAGCAGCTCTTCGAGGGCGTCGAGCTTCGCCGACGGTGCCTCTCCCTCATCGACCAATCCGGGGTCGAGGGCGAGCTGACGAAGCATGGTCAGGGAACGGAAGATGGCGAAACGATTGCCGTCGGCGTCGTCGAGCAGCCCCAGCAGACGCTGCCGTTCCCGGTGGAAGCGCCGGTCGTAGAGCTTGCGGTGCACCGGGTGGAGGGTGACCTCGACGACCGTCTCCTGCTTCGGCGGAAGCTCGGACGCGACGAGGTCTTTCGTGCGCCGCAGGAGGAACGGGCGGATGCGGCGGCGCAACAGGTCGAGACGCGCGACGTCGGAGTGCTTCTCGATCGGCGTGCGGTAAAGCGTCGTGAAGGACTCGCGCGTTCCGAGGAGCCCCGGTGCCACGAGCGACGTCAGCGCCCACAGTTCGAGGAGGTTGTTCTCCATCGGGGTGCCGGTGATGACCAGCGTGAACGGAACCGACAGCGACCGAGCAGCGCGGTACCCGCGCGACGCCGGGTTCTTGATCTGCTGAGCCTCGTCGAGCACCAGACCCGACCACCCGACCTCTGCGTACTGCTCTTGCTCGAGGCGGAACAGCGCGTAGCTGGTGACGACCACGTGCGCGCCGGCGGCGACGTCGGCGATGCTCGAGGACCGCCGCGCCCGCGTGGACGAGACGACACGGACCTCCAGGCCGGGGGCGAAGGCAGCGCACTCCCGCGCCCAGTTGCCGACGACGCTGGTCGGCGCGACGATCAGGAACGGTGCCATCGCGGGGTCTGCCGCTCGGGCGACCTCCATCATCGCGATGGTCTGCACGGTCTTGCCCAGTCCCATGTCGTCGGCCAGGATCCCACCCAGTCCCTGCGTCCGCAGGAAGTGCAGCCAGTCCAGGCCCGACCGTTGGTAGTCCCGGAGGGTCGCTCGCAGTCCCGCGGGAGGCGCGACCGGCTCGAGAGCGGCTTCGTCGGTGAGGCCGCGCACCCGGAGCCACCACTCGGCCTCCTGGGCTGCGATCATGCCGAGTTCGGTCAGGT